>CAZHYW010000009.1:0-36784 GCA_964537115.1 uncultured Candidatus Saccharibacteria bacterium
GGCCTGCCAGGTTTGGAGGCTATGATGCATGGCGCTCCGGTAGCTAGTAGCAATGCCACGTGTCTACCTGAGGTGCATGGAGACGCCGCACACTATTTTGACCCACTAGACGTTACGGACATGGCAACGAAGATTGGTGAGGTTATAGACAACCCCAAACTCCGCGCCGAGCTTATTAAAAGGGGTAGAGCCCAGGCCGCCAAATACTCCTGGCAGCGTATGGCCAAGCAGACTCTGGCCGTCTACAAAAAAGCCCTTGGAGCCTAGTCCCAGCTACTCGCCGAGTAGAACTGCCCTACAAACGGAGCGGTAATGCGATGGATGGTGTCGATTTCCTTTGATGTGAGTATGTGCCGCCAGCGATTAATGTTTTCGGCACTATTGCGGCGGAGCACGTGTGCTTTGTTGCCAGTTGGTTCAGTAGGGTTCTCGGACTTAGTGTGGTCGACAATCTTTTGCCGCACCCGCTCGGTAAAGGGCATGCCTAGGGACCGGTACAGACTCTCTAGGGTTTCCACAGGACGCACCGAAAGCTCCTCGTGCGTCACGAGCAACATGCCCGGATTAGCCTTTAGAAACTTGTGCAACATAGCATATATACACAGCCACATGTATGACCACTCTTCCATTTCATTCAATGTCCCAGCTTCCAACTCTTGGACCGTACGCTTTAGGTCGACACCCATATGCTCGGTGCGTTTTAGCAGATCGGCGACGTTGTAGTGCCAGCCTAAACGCTTGTAGCTAGCGATTGTAGACAGCGGATGCCGCATGATTATTATCGTCTTCATGTCAAAATTGCGGTGCAGGTATTCGGTCAGGTAACAGGCCATTGGATCTTTGAGCAAGTACCGTTGTTTTAGTGGATTTTTGGCATGTAGTTTATAGCCCAGATTCTCGCGCGAGACCCATAGCTCTCGCGCTAACTGACGTAAAGGGTTTTTAGTAGAGACCCGTAGCTCACTTGGGCGAAAACGCGCCTCGCCCCTTAGGAGTTTACGGACAAAGTCGGCGTATTCGGCATCGCCATCACCATTAGCTAAGCCACCCGACGTTAGTTTGTCCGGAAACATGGTACGCACGCCCTCGAGCCCAGTCTGCACATTGAACGGTTCGTCTACATATAACACGTGATAGGGAAGGGCCAACATTCTACCCAGGAACGTTGTACCGCTTCGTGGTGCCCCCGTCACCAGAATAGGTGCCTGCTTCATTCAAGGGCTAGTATAACATGCGAGCTTATGGTTTTACCGTAGCTGGTAGTGGGCAATGAACCAATATTACAACAGCTTTCCACTCTAGCTACGCGGTCGGTTTGAGTACAATATGCCGGTCACGTCCCTCGCCAACCGATTCACTCAGGAGCCCCGCGTCAGCCGCCACCTTGTGTACTACCCGACGATCGGCCGCATTCATAGGACGAACCTCATACGGCTTGCCACTCTCTTGGACCTGCCTTATCCATTCTTCAGCCGTTTTAGCGAGACGATCGGAACGCTGCTTCTTATACTCCGCAACATCCACATTAACACGCGTAACAGGGTAGTTTCGGCTCTTGAGAGCGTTACTCACCATAAATTGCAGAGCGCGTACCGTCTCACCTCGCTGCCCTATTAAAAAGCCATTTAAGTGTGTGCTAGGTATGTTCAGTTCAATAACCTCGCCGTCTTCGGTCGTGGCGTAGACATCAGTATTCAGTCCAAAGAACGATAACAGATCTTCTAAATACTTCTTGGCAAATTGAATTGAGCTTTCCGCGTCCTGCATTACCGCCTCCTCCGCTTAGCTGGCTTCTTTTTGGCGGACTTTTTCGTTTTCGTCTGCGGACTAACTACTTCGGCCTCTGGTATAGCGGTAACGTCTTTGGTAGACTTGGCGGCGGCCAACTGTTCCATCGTAGCCTCGTCTTCCTTAAGAGCAACGGACTGCTGTATGTACGCAACGATGCCGCCGGTTAGCCAGTAGAGACTCAGCGCAGCGGGCAAGTTAACTGTGAACAGGAACACCATAATAGGAATGATGTATTGAGTGCTACGTCCTACGGCCGCATTTACCTCTGACTGATCGGCTTGTCTGCCTTCACCGGCCGCTTTCAAGATATCACGCAGCTTACGAGAATCTTTATCGACCGGCATGAGCTGGCGGCTCGTCAAGAATTGCACTACAGCACTACCAATTACCAAGATTAGAGCAGGGACGTACAGGCCCTTAGGGCCAAGCGCGCTGCGCGTTAGGTCTATAAAGCCAAACAGCGTGTTGTCGAAATCGCTTGCGTGATGCGCTAGGTGCTGCACCCACGGCAAGTGTTGGAGTGCCGGGTAGGCAAAACTGACAATATTTTCCGGATTGTCAATCACTCGACGCAGCCCACTATACAAACCTATGAGTATAACCAGCTGGACAATCAGAATAGGGATGGTTCCGAGCGGGTTTACGCCTCGCTCCTTGTACAGCTCCATCATCATGAGCGACTCTTTCTGACGGTCGCCCTTAGCTTGCTGCTTAATGCGCTTCAGCTCCGGCTGAAGTTGGCGCATCATCTTGGTCTGCCGCAGCTGACGTTTTACTAGCGGCCACATGAGCAGCCGTATAACAATGGTAAAGATAATAATACTCAGGCCAAAGTTATGACCGGGTAGTACTGCATAGATGAGCACTAGTAGGTTAAAGATTGGTTGGACTATCAGATGTGTGAACATATTATTCCTTGGTTTTTACTATAGCACGGGGGCCAGAGCTGTTCGAAGTTAGTTTGGCATTTCTAAATAGTTCCTTAATCTGTAGGTCGAGCTTAGCTGCCTCTAGCTTGGCAATAGATTCATCGTAGACTATCAGAATAAGGTCATACGACTTATCAAATGAGCTAGACAAAATACGAACACGCTCATATAGTCGGCGGCGAATACGGTTACGGACCACGGCCGACTTACTCACTTTGCGACTAACCACTACAGCCAGCCGGTACGAAGCGCCTTGCAAGTTCGGCGCATAGCGTAGCACCAGCAGCGGGCCCAAACGAAGCGTTTTGCCGGTTCTGTGCAGCCGCCGTACGCTACCACGGCTATGAAATCGATGGCTACGTCCAATCATTGCTATAAAATCATGACTTTCCTGGTGGCCCAAACCTGAAAGCGACACCCGCCCAGTGCCGTACACGTCTGCAGTCTTGTTATTTTAGTGCGTGAGCCGTGCACGACCCTTGTTGCGGCGCCGTTGTAGCACTGCACGACCAGCCTTAGTGGCCATGCGTTTTAAAAAACCGTGCTCCTGGGAGCGCTGACGCTTTTTGGGTTGATAGGTTCGTTTTGGCATTGATTGTCACCTACTTATTTAGTCGTTATCCCTGTTAGTATAGCATGCTCACCGATGTTGCGACTAGTCCCCTTCCCTGCTCCCCTGCCCTTCGGCTTAGCCAACAAGTTTTCCCCGGTTTCTATGGCCTTTTCCACAAGCTAACAGATGGCATGCAAACCTGTGGATAACTTAACTCCTTCTTTTCTCCCCCGCCTTCCCGAAATAGTTGTAGAAAATATTGTGGAAAAGTCTGTCCCCGCTGCGCTATAGTTATACACAGCTTTCGAAGGGTAACAGGGGAAAATTAGTGGAACAAGATAAGCTTTGGCAGGCTGTACTCGGAGATATTGAGATAACTCTTTCCAGGGGTAATTACCTGACGTGGTTTAAGAACACCCACCTACTCAAACAAGATAACGGCACATTCACCATTGGTGTACCAAACGTCTTTATAAAACAGCAGCTCGAAAAAAAATATAACGATCTCGTCAGCGAGACGCTTCGTAAAAATGGAGTGGCTTCGCCGGTAGTGGAGTACAAGATTCAGAGTGTCGTGCGGCGGACCGAGGCCATAGATGAAACTGCCATACCCGCCACAGCTACAACCGCCTCGCCTGCCGAACGTTCGTCCCAACCTGCCCTTAAGCCCGCGAGCAGCCTCGCTCACGCCTATCGCCAAGGACTAAATGAACGCTACACATTTGAGAACTTTGTAGTAGGGTCTGGCAACGAGCTGGCCTATGCCGCTTGCCAAGCCATAGCTATGAACCCCGGTACCAAATACAACCCCTTATTCTTATATGGTGGTTCGGGCATCGGTAAGACCCACCTTATTCAGGCCGTGGGCAATGCCGTACTGACAACCAAGCCGGAAGCTCGCGTGGTATATGTCTCTACTGAACAGTTCGTTCAAGAGTTTGTAGATGCCCTGCGCTACAAAAAGAACACCGATTTTGCCGATTTCTACCGCGGTGCTGACGTGCTCATTGTGGATGACGTACAATTCCTGGCCGGCAAGGAAAAGATCCAGGAAGAGTTTTTTCACACCTTTAATGCTTTGCATCAGGCCAACAAACAAATCATCATTAGCAGTGACAAACCTCCGCGCGAGATTCCGACATTAGAAGAACGCTTGCGTAGCCGTTTTGTGTGGGGCATGAGCATAGACATGCAAAATCCCGATTTCGAGACACGCTGTGCTATTTTGCAGATTAAGTCCGAAAGCCACCACATACAACTACCTAGTGACGTGGTCGATTATTTGGCAACCAACGTGCAGACTAACATCCGCGAGCTCGAAGGTGCTCTTAATCAATTGTTAGCCTTTTGTGAAATGCGTGGCCTAGAACCAAACCTCGCCATTGCTACCGGCTTGCTGGGCTCCTCCCAAACTCGACCAAAACACCTAAGCGCTCGACAAATTATTGAACGCTGTGCTCGCCACTTTCAGGTAAGTGTCGAAGACATAGTGGGGCCAAAACGCGATAAAGACATAGTAGTCCCTCGCCAAGTTGCCATGTATATGTTGCGCAGTGAACTACACCTAAGCTTTCCCAAGATTGCCCGCGAACTCGGCCGTAAGGACCACACCACAGCCATCCACTCGGTAGAAAAAATCGAAAAGGAACAGCGATTAGACGCCGAGGTCCGGAGTGCCATTGCTGAAATAAAGGAACGTCTATATGCATAGCTCCGATGCTCTGCCAAAAACTGTGTACAACTTGTGGGTAGGCTGGTGACTATGGCCAGTACTAGCGCGCAGCCTTCAACAGGCCGTTTTTTGTACCAGGCAGCCTCGTGGAAAAACAAGTCAGTTTACCAGCCTGGTCTGCACAAGTTTAGTGTGCAGTTATACCCCCTCGTCGATACCCCACTAACAGTAGTTGAGTCTGTGTTTTCCCCACTATCCACAGCCCTAATAATAAGGGCCATGTTGGAAAGAAAAGAAAATTTACTAATAAGACACGGAGGATAAGCGGCCATGAAGCTAAAAGTTACACAGGAAAACCTAAATAAAGCACTCGGCCTGGTAGCTCGTGTGGCCAATAGTCGGGGCACCCTTCCTATTCTGAGCAATGTTTTATTAAAAATCGACGACAATCGTCTAAGTGTCTCGGCCACCAATCTCGATATTGCTATCTCCTGCCAGCTTGGCGCTCAAGTTCAAGACCAGGGCTCACTTACGGTGCCCGCCCGCTTACTCCAAGACTTAGTAAACGGTTTGCCGACCGGTGTGATTGAGCTGGAACAGGACGAACAGCGGCTTAAACTCACCACCGATAGCTACAAGTCAGTAATCAATGGCGTAGCGGCCGATGAATTTCCAGTAATGCCAGCCATAGAAGGTGGTGTGAGTTGGAAGATAGCTGGTCCACTACTTAAGAAAGCTTTGCAGCAGGTACTCATGGCGGCCAGTAACGATGAGAGCCGCCCAGTACTTACGGGCGTGCTCTTTCAGACAGTAGACGGTGTGCTCTATGCGGCCGCTACTGACAGCTATCGTCTCGCCGAAAAACGCCTAGTGGAAGTTAAGGAGAATGTAAAGCTACTCATTCCGGCTACTGCTTTGCACGACGTACTGCGCATCATTAATGATTACGAGGGCGACATAACTGTGTTGCACGATGATCAGCAAGTGCAATTCTTGGCCGGAGAGGTAGAATTAGTGGCACGACTCATCGAGGGCAATTACCCGGACTACCGTAAGCTTATACCGGCAACTTTTGCGACCACTGCCACTATGCCTCGCGCAGAACTTGTTAGTATAACCAAAGTCTCTAGTTTATTTGCCCGTGAGAGTGCCGGAAGCATAGTAGTAAGTGTAGACGAGCCCTCTGAAAGCATTTGGATTCATGCTGTTGCATCGCAGCTGGGCGAGAACAACGCTACGCTAAAGGTTGATGCTCAGGGTTCAGGGTCGATTACCCTTAATTCTCGGTATTTGCTCGATGCTTTGCAGGCTATGGATGACAAAGCGGTTCGACTGGGCTTCAACGGCAAGCTTGAAGCGGTTATGTTGACAGCACCCGAGGCCGATGACTACCTACACATTATTATGCCGCTGAAGAGCTAGAATAATGAGACAAACCTACGGTTTTTATATAGCTTCGCGCGAGCAAATGCTCCGGCTCTGCATATAGATTTATCTTCGGTTCATCTATCATCACGCCAGGTCAACGGAATAAATCCGCCAGACTCCAAGCTACTCTTCTCCCTCTACCCGTATAATATCGCTATGATTAGTGATTTGCGGTTGCAGCAGTTCCGCTCGTACGCGGACGCTTCGTTTGAGTTTGGGTCAGGCGTGAATATCATAGTGGGCCCAAACGGTAGTGGTAAAACCAACTTACTGGAGGCTATTCTAGTATTGGCGCGCGGCGGTTCCTACCGTGTGAATGATATAGATTTACTGCAGTTTAATACTGAATGGTTCCGTTTGGACGCCCATCTAGAGCCGGAAGACACAGTGCGGACTGTGAAGTTTGTAGCCACCCCAGCGCGGGCTGCCAAAAGCTACGAACTCGACGGCAAGGTCTACACACGGCTAACGCTGAAGCACGAGCTACCGGTAGTCCTGTTTGAGCCCAACCACTTGCAACTGTTGCACGGCGCCCCGGACCTACGCCGGAGTTATTTAGATGATATTTTGGAGCAGACGCACCCTGGCTATGTCAGCTTTCGGCGTAACTACCGGCGTATAGTAGCGCAGCGCAATGCGCTGCTCAAACGACCCAAACACCCAACTACGCAGGAGCTTTTTCCGTGGAATCTACGCTTGAGCGAGCTTGGTGCGGTTATTGCTCGGGCGCGTTCGCAGCTGTGCTACCACTTAGCGGAGCAGCTGACTACTACTTATGCCGAGATTTCACAGGCAAAGACTACGGTAACAATTGAATATCGATCCACTTTCTCGCTTGAGAACTACGAATCGTTGCTGCTGGGCAAGCTTGAGGCTCACTTGCCCGAAGACATTACTCGCGGCTTTACCACTTACGGCCCGCACCGCGAGGATTTTGTGGTGAGCTTCGATAATCGGCCAGCCGATGAATACGCTTCGCGCGGCGAAACCCGCACCGCCCTACTGGCGCTTAAGATAATTGAGCTACAGCTTCTAGAAGGAGTACGCGACCAGACTCCCCTGCTCCTGCTCGATGATGTCTTTAGCGAGTTGGATGGCGCGCGCCGCCGCGCCCTCACAGGTTTCTTGCAGCGCTACCAGACGTTTCTGACTACCACTGACGCCGATGTAGTGGTAAAACATTTTACTGGAGGCAGCACAATTATTCCGCTGGAACGTACTGCTTAGTTGTGTGCGGTAGAGCTGGTGATTGCTCCCGAATCAAAGACTTGTTGGCTGGTGTTGCCGTTTGTAAGCACTAGTTCGGCGCTTCCCTCATCCCAGAAATAGATCTTTACGCCATATGAAGTAGTTCGATTAACGACCACGTGCGACAGTATGGCCCAACGGTACAGGGGGTCTGAGGTGCTGGGCTGTACGGACTGTATGTCGTCTACGGCTAGACTAATTTCAACCTTGTCGCTGGCAAACGGTTTGTACTGCTCAAAAGCCGTGTAGACCGATTGTAGTTGTGGGAGTGTAAGACCTACGTCGAGTAGCTTGTCGAAGCCGGCATAGGTTGGCGTGGTAGAGGTACTTACCTCACCTTCCTTGGACTTACCCTGCTGGTCAATGATGTCCTCGCCCGACACCGGGTCATGGTAGATGTTGGTTGAGCCGGTTGATACTGATGGTTTATTGGGGGAGCCACCCAACTTAAATGCCAAGAACACCAGGCCGGCAACCACCAACACTACAAGAGCAATAATAATTCTTTGGCGTCGTTTTTGTTCGGGTGGTACCATATGTCCTCCTATTGTTTTGTGAGACCCCAAGAGTCTCGCAGGTATGCCATTATGCGACTGGTGGGGTATGGTTTGCTGCTGTCGAAGCCGGCTGAATTTCCAGTCAGCCATTCACCGTCTGCCGTTACGGCGCGAATGACTATAAAGTGTCCGCCGACAGTAAATGGATCTGGAGCGTCTCTACCGGTCGCAAGCACCAGTCCGCCCGAATTCAGTACCTGATTTATCTTATCCACACTCGTGCCAAGCTCTTGGCTCTTAAGACCCCAGTTGCTGCCTATAACCTCTGCGATATTCCACAAGCTGCCGCTGTCTGGCAATGCCTCCTGGGTGCCGTGCGCGGCGCCGTAAGCGGCCGTTATGTCGGGTGTAACGCGTTGCCCGGTAAGGTTGGTAACAATCATCGCCATGGAAGATGGTCCGCAACCAGACGGGCAAATATAACCGTGTCCATAGGGCTTGTTGGCCCACTGTGCGGCCTCGGCCTGTACCGCTGCCGAGAACTTGCGATAGACACACTGCTTGTACTCTATAAAGTTGCCGGAAGACACTGCGGTGCATGTACCGTCAACGGCACTAACGGCTGAAGCTGCGGCCGCTGGAGTGTCTCCACTGTACAAAGCATATATTTCCTCGGCGTACTTTCGGCGTATGGATTCACCGGCTACGTCTGCCCTGGGGTTCTCAAAACCGCCTGACCGGTTAGCTCCGGTAATGTTGGGCCCCATCCACTGGGTGGCGGCGTCGCCGGGAGTAGCAGCTGCCTCGACGTGGTCGAGCACCGACTTGTAGCCTGTGGTTGCCTCTTGCCACAAAAAGTTCAGCTGTACCATAAGGTTGCCTGGCACTCCAGACGGGTCTCCAAACTGAGTGCCATATGTCTGAGCGTATGTCATAAGATTTTTCTGCCGCCCATAGCTGGTCCATTGTGCAATTCCAAAACCGGCTTTGTCGTAAATACTTGGCGGAATAGTGTCAGAGTCTTTGCCACCCTGCACATTAGTTGGATCCACATGCGACTCTTCTTTTAGGTTACCCACAATGCCGGCTGCGGCTATAGCGCTCAGCCCCTTTCCTATAAAGAAGTTAAAGGCCTTCTGTTCGTTGCTGCTGCCCGTAAGGGCCAGCGTGGCGTCGCCGCAAGAGCTGTTGCCGTTCGGTACCCAGTCTGGCCAGTCTCCGTACAGCGCGTTACAGTCTAATTGCGACATGCCATCTGGGCAAACCGTAATTGCTGCGAACACACGGGTAGTGCCCGTCCCAAAAACAAATGTAATAAGGCTTATAGCTACTAACAGGGTTGTCTGTACTACACTTCGTCTTCGTTGACGTTGACTATTCATTTTGTTCATCCTTTGGTATGAGGCTGCTGTCGTACTTACCGCCAGCTCCTTCGGTAGCGGTTTGTATGAGGAAGCATGGACTGGTGTTTGTGGCGTCGTACTCTCCAGTCTCATCGTTGGCGTTGGCGCCCTCATCGGCAATACGGGCATCTATAACGCTTTGCCGAATCTGATCAGGGTTACTCGGGTCGGCGCAATTGGCGTTCCAGTAGGCATCGGCGTCGTTCGGTATATCGGGCATGTAGTACTGGGTGATGCCAAAGGGGTCTCCTGCCACTGGAACGGCGGCGAAGGTGGTACTACGAGAGAAGATACTCGAGAAAAGGCCGGCTAACCTTCCCAATGGATTTCCCATAAAGAACGACGCCAGATTATTTGTGCCGTCAAGGAGGTTTGTTGGCATGGCCAGGGCTAGCCGCGAGATGAGTGAGTATGGGGTGGTTGTGTCGAACATGCGCGCAAACATCGGTTTGCTTTCAAATTCTTGTTGGGCCTCCGCAGCCTGCTGGCTATAAATAGCATTCATGGAGGCTTTGCTTGCCTTCTTGCACCCTAACGCTTCTTTACATTCATTCTGGGCTACTACATCGGCTCCGGCGGCTGCCATGTCAAAGCTTCTGCCGCCACTCATATTCTTAGTAAACGGCGTAACGACAAACTGGTCTTCTGCCCAGTTGCTGACATCCGCGGTGGCTTTGCCAACCTCATCCATTACAAACGGGCAGCCTAGGGCCAAGCCGATGGTCTTACAAGCGCTATCAAACACGGGGCCAGTTATATCGCCGATTGCTCCATGAACGGTACTGCTAAGACTGTTAACGACCTTGGCTGAGCCTGCCAAACCGGGGATATCGTTGGTAATAGATGAAATGGAGTCAGTTACCTGATTTCCACGGTCAAACTTCTCTTCAGGGCACACGACGTCGCCGGTGGGTACCGGGTTGCCGTCATCGCATTTGTAAGTTCCCCTGCTGGCTGTATCGGCATAGGCGTTGCCTCCAAAAAGGGCGGTCACTCCCGTTCCGGTCTGCGAGTTATTGAACAGAGCGTTGTAGAGTGGTGTGGAAGTAGCGTCAGCCTGATCGTCCGTGCTGCCACTTAAGTTTGTACTAAGGGTATCGGTAAGTGAGCCCAGTGCCGCCAGGTTGCCGTTACCACTCTGGGCCTCAGACACAGCCGACTTATAGGTTTCAAAAGTGTTTACGGCTCCCTGCGCATCCGCGGCGTAGCTAACGGTGTGCACATAGAACCCAATGCTAGACGCTCCGCCAACTATAGCCGATATTAGCAGCACCCAGCCGAGTACGGGTATAGCTTTTTCGCCCAACTTATCGGCCAGCTCCTGGCTTACAAACTTGCTGGCAATCTTGGAAACAATTGCCTTGGTAACTGCCTTTTTTATACCTCCCGTCTGCGAAGCTGTTTTAATAGTGTCGATTAGCTTTGCTATGTCGTCGCCTTCGTGCAGGGCCTTAAAATCTGCTATGTTTTGCCGAATCTGTCGCTGCAGCGGGTTCAGAGCTTGGTCGTCGCCGGGTTCACTCGCAGAAAGGCTCTTCTGGCAAAACACCGGATCCGACATGATGCATTCCATTATGAGACCGTATGTATTGGCGGCAGGCAGTACGGCCCGCTGGAATAGTACGGCGCGGCCAATCCAGGGCAACAGGGCCTTATCCAGCCGGTCGGCAAGGTTGTCACGGATCTTGCAGGCTACAAAACAGCGGTCTACTCCATATTTCTTCAGTACAGTGCCGAGCTTGAAGCGCAGTATAATCCGCCTAAAGAAGGTCTCGTTGTCGAGCGGGCTCATGACAGCTTGGCGTAATTGATTACGGCTGACCGGATGGAGATCGTTCTGTCCTAAGTCAAAGATACTCTTCCTGCCCGTCTTTAGGTCATCGACCTCCTTATCGCTGAGTGTAAATTTATGATCATCTGGGAAGGCAATATAGCGCTGCTTGCCACTCATGCCGAGAATGAAGCCGTGGTCGGTGGCCAGTTTCTGCTCCAGTTTGCTCTGTTTCCAGGCGTTATACATCTTGGCAATAGGCGAAGTGCCAGAGGCTACTGATACGCAAGTGGCGTCGGCGGTAGTGTGGCAAGTGCCTTTACCTATGTTGGGCAAAATGTCTTTGGTGACCCAATTGCTGAACATATTTCCAACTTGGGTCGAAACCGCTTGGTCAGCGGCAGCCGAAAAGTGCGACTCCAGGTTGTCAACCATGGTGGTAATTTTTAGCGGCAACATAATAAGGAACAGAATTGCGCCGGTAAGCAGACTGCCGCCTGCAGCCGCTCCGAGCAGCGCGATACGTTTGCCGGTCTTTGATTTACCGTTGTAAAGCCTGCTGAGGTTTGTTTTCCGGCCCTTTTTCTTGCCCTCGCCGGTATAGCCCTTGCCGAGCGTTTTTTGCATGTCGTCGCGGGCGCTGGGCCCGTAACGGTTTTCCTCCGGCTTTTCTTCCTGGTCTTTTAGGCCCTTGGCGGCCTGGTTCGACTTGTCGCCTTCGCCTGCTGGCTTGCCAGGCTCTTCCTCATCTCCACTACTTCCCGCACCACCACCATCCGGACCATCGGGAGCTTGCGCTTCCTGGTCGGCCAGAGTTCGATCGATATTGTTCAGTGTGTCATCGGTGCTTTTGCCCAAATCGACCGATGGCCGTCGAAAATCGTGTGCCGGTGCCCAGTTGCCGTCGTCGGCGTAGGGGTCATCGTCGCTTTTCCTGCGGCGTCTGGGTTCGGGGCCAATGCCAAGTTGTGCCATAGCTATAAGTTATTGGTGCTGCCGGGCAGCAATTGATTTTGTAAGTCTATAGTACCAGCTGGTTGGTTGAGCTCGCCACCTTGTTGGAGAGCCTGTACCTGACCAGGGTTGGTAGTAATTAGACCGGTCTCGGTGGGACTAGCTACCACCTGTATATGGACATGATTTTGTCCCGCAAAGAACAGTCCCTGCCCCACCGGGAACTGACTGAGGCGCTTTTTTTCCTCACTCGTCAGTTTAAATACGTCACTCAAAATATCTACTGCCGATGGCGATTGTTTGAGCAAGAACTGCATGCTAGCATTTGCCACAATGGCTCGGCCCATACGGCTGCCCATAAAATCTTCCACGTCCTGCGTGATGGTGGTAATGCCCAAGTTGTACTTACGCGCTCGCTTCGCTAGGCTAAACAGGAAATTGGCGCTGTCCTCATATTTCATGAGCTGCCACGCTTCGTCCACTACCAAAATGCGCTTTTTCTGATCACTTTTGGTCTTGTTCCAGATGTAGTTCAGCACAATGTACATGGCGACTGGTCGTAGCTCATCCTCTAGGTCGCGGATATTGAACACAACGAGTGGATTATTAATATCAATATTGCTCGGTTGGCTAAATATGCCCGCAAACGTACCCGTGGTGTATTTGCGTAAGCGTTGGGCAAGTTGCGGACCACTGCCACCCATGTGGAGCAGGGTGTCATACAGGTCGGCGATAGTTGGAGGCGGGCTGGTGTGAGTCAGTGGATCGTTGGTAATACCGGCCTTGGCATAGGTTTCTATAAGCGCTGCGTCCAAATCGGCTTCTTCGTTTGGGCTTAGTGCAGGCGTTAGCACGCTGTTGCCGCCCATCATTTGAGCCTGGGCGCCGCCCATCATTAGGCGCAGCAGGCCGTGCAAGGTTATGAGGTTAGAACGCAAGGCATTGTCGGCTTCCTCGGTGTCGACCACGCGTGGCAAATCAAACGGGTTTATACGCGTTGCACTGTTCAGGCTTAGGCGCACATAAGCCCCGGCTACGGCGTCACACATGCGCTCGTATTCGTTTTCGGGGTCAATGATGAACACTTCGGTGCCGAACATCATACTACGAAGTGCCTCCAGCTTTACGGTAAACGACTTACCGGCACCAGACTTGGCAAATACCACCGAGTTGCCGTTCTCTAGGGAGAAGCGGTCAAAAATGACGAGCCCAGAGTTGTGCATGTTTATGCCGTAGAGTATGCCGTTATCTTGGCTTAAGTCCGCCGAAGTAAACGGAAAGCTAGTACTTATGGCGCCCGTGCTCATGTTGCGTCGAATCTGCAACTGGTCGCTCATTTGGGGTATGACGCTGTTTAGCCCCTGCTCTTGCTGGCTCGTGGCGGGCTTACTAAACACCAACTGTTGACCCAACATGCTCTCCACCTTGTGACTAATAAACTCAAGCTCCTCGACACTGCCGGCGTACACGGTAAAGTACAGCCCAAACCGGAAGAAGCGCTCTTCGCCTACCTGCAGCTTGTCGCGCATTTCCTCGGCGTCTAAAATGGCGGCCTGTTTTGCCGGGTCACGCACACGGCCCTTCTCGTTGTCTATTTGTATACCCGCCTCAAGCTGGGTGACCTTTTTACGCAAGTTATCGAGCACCACCTGACTCTCCACCGGGTAGACATAAATAGCTATGTCTATAATCTCGTCCAGGTTCACCAGTCCGCTGAGCCAACCGGTGTAAATCTGCCGCGGGTAGCCATATACATAGTAGGTACGTGCATAGCGCGTTCCAATTTGGAAATACGTACCCTGGAACTCAATACTGCTGGGGGCTATGAAATCGCGTAGAGCGGTAATGCCTTTTTGGAAGGCGGCGGCCACTTCAGCCTGTTCCCGGGCTTGCTGTGCCTGAGCGATCGCTACTGGGTCCAATTGTTTCTTGGCCATCAGCCACTCCCTCCGGAAGCTTGGCAGTATGTAGTATGTAGCATGGGGTATGGGTTACTTATACCCACGCCCCATACTACACGCCCCATACTACTGTTCATTGGAGCTCCCTCTGTAAATGTGGCTGCTGCGCATTTCCCATACCTTTAATAACAACGTCGGCGGTCAGATCGCTAAAATTCTTCAGCTGTTGACGAGTGGCAGTGTCGGGGTTATAGGTGTCATAATAGAGTTCAATCAGCTCCTGGGTATCGAGCGGCAAGCCTTGAATGTTGCACTGCAGCAAGCCGCCCAAAACAGCTTGTACTCGGTTGCGCAGTTCGGCCTTGGCCTTCTCTAGGTCGGCCTCATTTATAACTACATGGTCGTCCTTGTTGCTAAATAGTTGGCTCAGGCCAGTAAAAAAGTTCTTGCTCTGGGTAAGGGCCTTCTGCACGTTCTGTACTGGGAAGTACGGAATAACCAGGTAGAACTTTTTGTCCATGATGTTGGTTTGCATGGCCAACTGGTCTATATAGCCAATGTAGTCATCCATCAGCAGCGCCAGCAGCATGTTGTCGTGTTCGGTGCGGATCTTGTCGAGCCTTTGTATGTAGGGCTGCAAGTCTACTTTCTGTGAACGTACAAAGATCTGCATGGGAAAATAGAGCGAGTTTAAGAAGCCCTGGTAAGCGTATTCCACAGCCTCTTGCTCCTGTGGACTCATCAGATCAAAGTTAATACTCTTTACCATTACCACGCTTCTAAAAGAGCCGTCGTTCATAATGACTATGCCATCGCGGATTTCGGCAATCTGGAGCGTGTTCTGGGTGCTGTTGGGGTTGGAGGTGCGAACGGGGGCTGCTGCGGCCGCAGGCGGCGCGCCAGGTACTACCGGTTGGCCGGCGACAGGTGCGGGTGGCATGCCGGGCTGGCCAGGGGCCGCATATACTGGCCCAGCGTTGGGCGCGCTAGTTGGCTGGACGATGGGTGCTGGCGATACAGGGTATGGCTGCCCCACCCCAGGATTTTGTGTTTGCGGTTGTTGGTTTGGATCCATTGGTCCCGTTTGCTAGTGCCCACTACTTTGTGGCGGCCTGCGCGCACGTAACGTTAGCTAATGTAGTGAAATCACTACTTCGCCATCATTGCCTTGCTCCACTTCTTGGTGGGCTTGCCGGGCAATGGCTGCCACGCTCAGGTCGTCGTTATTTGACAGATTCATTATAACAGCCTGCTTATCCGGTGTCACCACAGGTTTCGTCGCTGCCGCTGCCCTATTGGCGGCCTCCTCGGCGAGCAGTTGCTGAGGAGTCTTTAAGGTCTTTAGGTGTCCATAGGCCACCGTTTGGCTAGAATTCTCGGCCTTTAACTTCTCTATTAGAGCTTGTTCTTCGGCGGTTGGAGTGGCGGCCTGAGGTACAGCCACGGGCAGTGCCTGAGTGCCGGGCACAATAACGGGTGTGTCTACAAATGTTGCTTGTCCGGGCGCCGTACTAGCCGGCGGTTGCATAAACCAAAAGTCGGCTGGCTTGCCGGCGGGCGCATTAGTGGGCGGCGGAGTGGTGCTAGGTGCCGGTGCTGATTGGGTAGGTGCAGCGGCGGGCTGCTGCATTTGGCTTACCAGCTTCTGGTGGTGAGCTGTGGCCGAAGCGGCAATCATGCTGTCGAAGTGTTGGGCGATGGGGTTGGCTGAAGCGTCGAGTATGTCGTCGGAGGCGCGTATATCTACATTAGACACTTCTTGTGGCAAGCTGCTAGCTGCCACCAGGCGGTCAGATGTGTCCGGTAGTACGGCGGCCGTGGTGCTCATGTTTACGTTTATGTTTTTAATAGCCCAGCCGCGACTATCAATAGTACTAGCCAGTGCGCTCAAGCGGCTCCGCACCTCTTCTTGGTCGAGGCCGTTGGTTAAAATGCGCTCAATGTGCTTCGGGACGGTTACCGTTACTAGCTCTTTAGCGCCGCTCTGGTCCCAAATGCGGCGTCTAGGCTTTAGTAAAAAGCGGATTTTAGCCAGCGCCCATAGCTCAGTCGGCTGGTCCTGGCCCCAGGGAAACGCGAAAAAGCCAGTAATGCCGGCTACGGGCAGAAAAATAGCCAACAGAAAAGCCGCATTTTTAGTAACCGACACAAAACTAAGCCAAAGCGATCCAGCCGCAATTAGGGCATATATAAACTGCCGCAGGGTGAGCGGCCCCACCAGCTTATCTTCTGCCTCTATGTCCTGCAGTACCTTATACGTCGCCATTTACCACTCTAGTATAGCAAATACCAGAGGCACTTTGCCTCTGGTATTTGTCGCCTGGGCTGCGGCTTATGGCCTGGTTTGTTTCAGCGGGCCGCGTCGATTCACCAAAGTTGTAGCTGCGTGACTTCTTTCCGCGGCGCGGGTGCGGTGTTTCTGGGCGCGTGCTCTTTGCTTATCTATCTCCTCTTGAAGCGCACCGAGGTTGAGCTTAGAACCTACGCGGTCGGCAGCGCGAGTAGCGCGCTCCTCGGCCCGACGAACAGACGGCCGTACGGGTATTTGAGGCTCTACTGCTGCCCGAACCTCGGCTGGTAGGCTGCCTAGTGTTTTGGCGCCCAGTATGCGTGTGCCTGGTATCTTTTCGGAGGTCTGTATTTGACCGGCATCTACGCGTCTGGCAATACCTTGTCTCGTGGCCTTTGACAGGCGCTGACGCCCGCTGTTTGCGAGCCGCACAATGTCAGCCTTGTCGCTTGCATATTTGGCATCGGCCTGCTGGATTGACACCCTTCTGGTGTCCTTGGCTACGCGGCCACGTTCGCGGTGTGTTAGGGTGGTGTGATCAACGCCAAGGTCATCAAGGCTCTCGCCGGAGTTTAGAGCGAGCCCCAGGGCGTAGCGGCCAAGAGCATGGTTTCGCTGGGCTTCTTGCCTAGAAGTTTCCGCTCCGCGGATGTTTCGGCTGTGCACGAACAACATGGCCGCATGGCCTGCTACCCTTGCGACATCACGAAGCCTAAAGGCGTGCTCGTGTGTTTGCTGAGCTGCAAACTCGGCAGCTACTACATCAGGATCTGGGGGGGCTTGTGGGGGCTGGGGAGCTTGCTGGGCGGTGTTCATTTAGCTACATACTAGCACAAAGTACCGTATAAGTCAATACGCTTATGTAATAGTACCAGCCACACTTGGTCCACGGGTAATAGCCCACCGCCCCGGCCGTTGTCATGAATGTTTGAGGGAAGGTCGCAGAGAGTAGAGTCAGCTTGCGCTATGGTTGCTCACGAGCACCGTATGGAACGCCTGAGCTGTAAGTACTGGAGGTTCCACGGATTTGTCTTGCGATTCTTTCAATTGGTTCACGTGCTTGAGCGTAGGCTGCCCTGGCGGTGTCAACGCGTTGCTGGGCTTGGGTTAATTGGGCTGGGGTAGCAGTTCCGCTGGCTCGCAGGGTTTCAAGGTTCGTCTGGGCAGAACTTACATCCATAGATGTATTTATAACGTAAGCCTCTGTCGTGGGGTCATCTGCATAGGCAATTTGGGTTGCTAACTGTATCTCAATAGGACTTTGAGAGCCGTAGTCCACGCCCGCCCCCCCCGCTCCAACCGAGGCAGCCATGGTGTCGGTAAACACCTTGCGGGTCGGCTCGGACATACGACTAATGCTTTCCTGAGTGGCGAGCAGCTGTGCCGCAGCCGTTACGCGCTCGTCGGTTGTGGCGCCAGTCGTTAGCCTACTAGTCATCTCACCTGCTATGCGTTCCATAGCGCTGTCGCTAGCGGTAGCCGCGAGCTGTGTGTCGTACTTGTTGTCCAGCACAGCACCCACAGAAGCTTGGCGTAGGTCTGCGCGGCCGTTGGCGCCAAAGTTGTACATGGTGTTTTGCCTGAGGCGGTCGACACCCTCGTTGTTCATGCCAGAAGAATGGCCTATGTCGGCAGTGAGCGCTGCCAAAGCACCACTCTCGTCCGCTTGTGCGTAGGTGGTGGCAATGGCTTTCATGTTGCGACCCTTACCATGTGTGGACTCGCCCTGGAGCGCTGCCAGGCGGGAGGCGTGGCTAAAGCCGATCGACTTGGCCGATCCCATAACAGAATCGTACTTCGCACTTCCCTTCGTGATACCCTTTGCGGCCAGGAAGGCCTCGGCGCGGTCTTCCCCAACGGCTAGCACACCGCGAACGTCGTCATCCATAAGCGCTTGGTTAACGCCCGGCCTCTTAAGTAGTGCTTCGCTGGCGGCGCCAGTCATACGCTCCTGAGTCATCCTATACTGGGAGCGACCACTCCTCCAGGGCTTAAAAGCGCCGCTATCTGGCACGGTGAAGCCTGTAACAGTACGACGGTAAGCGTTGCCGAGCTTGCCTTTGTCGCGCTCACCGGCCATACGTTGCTGGTGGCGCTGGGCGGCCACATTGCCGCGGGCCTTAGAAAGAAAACCATTTGCCTTTTTGCCAACGCCTTGCGCCGCCCCGGCTACGGCGCCTGTAACGCCCTTTGTGTTGCGCAGCAACGTTAACGCAAGAAAGATGCCACCAAACGGCCAGGCTATTAGAGACAAGACGTCTTTGACGCCATCGGGGACTAGTGACATACGGCTACTCTACTCCTATATATCATGATCGTGCTACCGCTGAAAAAACGTGGCAGATGGCAATGACGGCCGATATCATGGGGAACACCAGCATAAGCCCTATGAAGTTCTCCCACCACATCTGCCAGAGGCGCTGGGTGCCGGGCAAGATGGAGAATACAATGCCAATAGGCGCGAGTACCACCAACAAAATGATGGCTACTTGCCGAAAGACCAATATAACCACGCCGACCATCAGGGCCACGACAGCACTTAAGATGAGCAGGAGTGAGGCGAACCCCAGGGTCCAAAGGGCGATGCCCACGGCACCATCGGCTATGAGGCTGTCGGTAAAATTGAAGCCGCTGCCAGCATGGCTAAAGGGAGCATATATAAGGGCACGGACATCGAAGCCAAGCGTATCGAAGAACGTTATGATGAACTTCATGAGCGGCCAGGACAACGATATGGCGACGGCCGCTATGAGCAGTCTGGGCAGTACTCGACGCGTGGTATAGGCGTCGAACACTTCCACGCCAAGTGCCTGGGTAATGACCATGACAAGCCCAACTATAATAAGCAGGCCGGTGGCAATGATGCGGAAAGAGTTCCAGGCTGTGTAGTAGCCTTTGCCGCTCTTGGTACTGGTGTCGAAGGTGCCTTGGACGTCGATGTTTAATAGGCTGGTGATCCAGCTGTCGAGGGTGTTGCCAGCCTTTAGGCCCAGCTCAATAACCGTACAGAAAATCCAGTTCAACACACCGCCGCCACAGTCAACCTCTGTTCCGGTTGGCTGGGTGGTTCCAGTGTCGCCAGGTGGCGCGGTGCCGGGGGGTAGCAGTTGTATTTTGACCGGGATGCCTATCTCGGTACAGAAGCCGTCGTTTACTTGCAAATACCACGTGGCGGGTACGACCTGTTTGGCGGCCTCGTCTGATGCTATGGGTGCGCCGTTAAGCACAAAACGAGGGGCGCGGCTACCGCAGTTATAACCCTTGCCTGAGCCGCTTAAGGTAAAGGTGGTAGAGCTGCTGAAGGCGTAGGTGCCATAAAAGTGGTCTTCGTTGGTGCCGGCGCCGTGGGCAAAGACTATCTGTATAACGTCACTACTGGCGTCGGTACCATCCGGGTAGTAGTCGGCTATGATCTGAATAGTGCCAGACGGCGATGTTCCAGAGGGCAAGATCTTGACGTTGCCAGAACCACCTTGGAAGGAGTAGGTTACGGTTTCGCTGCCGAACTTGCCCTGCAAGGTGTTACTTAAGTCGGTAATGTCGGTAGATTTGCTTGAGTCATCAATGTTGAGGTCGATCTTGTTGTGTAATATGCCCACCTGGAACTGCGGCGCTAGGTTTTGGAGCGCGCCGTTACTACCGCTGGACACCAAGGTGTAGTAGATGTTGTCGCCACCCCACTGACTGGTAGCTTCGTAAGTGTCGCCTGCAAAATATAGATGTGCGGCATCTAAGAAATAGGCTGGCTTCTGGGCATCTAAACAAGCCTGGTAGCCTGAGCCGCTGCTCGCCCCGCTTAAGCAGTTAGATAGTAAAGTGCTACCGGTTCCGCCGCCTCCCGTTCCACCACCGCCAAAGGCGGATGAGGTTAGTACGTGGTTGGGGTCAGAGAGGGGGATGGTGGTGTCAATCCAGGTGCTGCTGTCGCTTGGGCCCGGCCAGTGGAGGGTTAGAGTGGGTGACGCCCCGCCGGGGATTACCGAAGCGCGGACGAGTACAAACGAGTTCCGGTTACCAACCTGGCAGTTGCTGTTGAGCGGCTGGCCGGTTGCCAAGTCTGCGCAGTGCCACAGGCCGTAGAAGGTGTCTGGGTCGGTAACGTTATTTAAGCTTCGGTACAGCACCATCGAGTGAGCACAGAGGTTGTTCGGGCTCGCTCCGCCAATAGAGCTCGAAAAGGTTATCTCTAGTAGGCCGGTTTGGGCATTTAGATCTTTGTAAGCCTGTACTTCATCGGGCGAATCGGAGCTGGTATAGACGGTACCTAAGCTCGACAAGAATGTACTGTCTGCGCCGCTCACGCTTAAGGCGTCGCTGAAGGCTTTAGAATTGTTGCCGCCCGAGCCTGACGGTGTGTTGGAAATAGTCGGGACGCATTGGATACTGGTGTGGTTGGCTACGATAGATGCGGCGCTATCGGCCGAGGAATGGTGCGGAGCGGCTACATTGAGAAGACCAGAGAGTGAGGTGCCCAAGAAGATCAAGGCCAAAGCCAAGGAGCCCCACCGCTTAAATCTATTTTTTGGTTTCACAAATTTTTGGCCTTTAAAAAATTGCTCGCTGCTAAAAAGCTCTGCTTATTGTCTCAGGTTTGTGGCCCGTTTTGAAGTCCATTTTTTGGCTTCAATCTTGCAGAGCTATCTGAACCGTGGCTGCGAGCCTTGATCATCGGTCGGAAGAGCGCTATAGTTGGAACCAAATGCTCCAAAAATTAAAAGGCTTCAGCATAATTCTGCTTTTTGCGCTGGGCACGGCGCTTCCCTTGCTTGCCCCTGTAGCGGCCCAGGCCGCTGCCAAAGTGTATCCTGCGGGTACTTGTTGGTATAACGGACCAGGCGGTTCCAAGCCCCATGTCAAATGCAGCACTCTGGGCATCTCAGGCAAGAAGGATACTGACGGCAATACGGTAAACATCGCCAAATCTTGTTATGAAGTAGATGCCACCACGTCCTCGTCACGCATCATCCATGTGAACTGTGACGGCACGACTATTGGCGGTACCAGTTCCACTCCGTCATGTGGTGTTGACTCCAATGGCCAGCCGACTCCCTGCTCGACGGCTCCTGCCACGGATCCAGCCTTAACGGGTGGTTCTTGTGCTAGTGTGGCACACTGCGACCTCATAATACATTACGTAAACCCCATTATTAACCTGCTTGCCGCCCTGGTAGGTATAGCGGTAGTGGCTTCCATAATTATTGGCGGGGTGCAGTACGGTAGTTCGGCTGGCGATCCGCAGAAAGTTAGCGCCGCCAAGGCGCGTATACGTAACGCCATTATTGCCCTGCTCACCTTCTTCTTCTTGTACGGTTTGTTGAACTTCCTGCTGCCATCGGGGTTATTTAGATGATGGGAGTATTATAGAAAATATGTTTGCATTTATTGCATTGCCCCCCTTGCGTCTGTTTGCGGCCGTCTGCCCCAAGCCAACCTTTCTTGGCCTGAAGCCCTGGTACCAATACTTAACGGTCACACAGAACAGCGTGACTCACGCCTGTACGGTGACCAACTTTGATAGCTCGCCGCTCGGTAGTGGTGGCAACAGCCCGTTTTTGTTGATCGGGCTGGCCATACTAGATGATCTGCTGCGTATTGCGGCCATGGTAGCCGTGGGTTACGTGATCTACGGCGGTATTCAATACATAACCAGCCAGGGCTCGCCGGATGCTACTAAGAAGGCGCAGCAGACTATTATAAATGCGCTCATTGGTGTTGTGATCGCTGTAACGGCGGCCGGTATTGTGGCGTTTGCCGGAGCTAAGTTGGGGAACCCGTAAATATGCATCCATGTGCCCAAGCGGTCGTAAATTCGTGCGCACTACCGAACAAAGGCGGTACCGACCCGGCTCAGGCGGCCCTTGGAACGGGGCTCCAAATCTTATTCGGTATTGTAGGTGTTATGGCTGTGCTCATTATAGTCATATCGGGCTTTCGTTACATTACGGCACACGGCGATCCTTCGGCCGTAGCAACCGCTCGCCGGTCGCTCGTCTATGCCCTGGTTGGTTTGGTAATATCGCTGGCAGCCTTCTCCATAGTGACCCTTGTCTTAAAAGGAGTCAGCACATGAAACGGGCGCTCCTAACACTGCTGTTAGTAATTAGCTTCGCCGGCCTTCCGGGCGTAGCATATGCCGACAACCCCCTGAATCAGGCATGCTCAAACATTAGTTCCAGTAGCGCTTCGCCCGTGTGCGAGAGCGGTAGCTCGGCCACTGCCCAAAAGGGACCGGTAGCTGTTATGCTCAAAGCCGCCAAACTACTGGCAGTCTTTTCGGGCATAACCGCGGTTATTATTATACTGGTGGGCGGGGCCATGTATGTTACGGCGGGAGGTGATGCCAAGAAAGTAGAAACTGGCCGCAATACCATTATGGGAGCTGTCATAGGACTAGTCATTGTAGCTGCAGCTGAAACCATAGTTATATTTGTATTAAATCAGATAAATTCGAGGTAAAACCATGAGACATATTAGGCGACTTTTTGCGGCAGCTCTCCTTGTGTTTAGCTTAGGCCTGGGTCTAGCACCTGCCCTGCCAGTTTACGCTGACGCATCAACTACTGCCGCCTGCGATGCCATTAGCAACAACAATGGCTGTACGTCTACCGGTCCGAGCATCGACCACATCATTAAGGTCGTTATTAATATATTCAGCTTTGTTATCGGTATTATAGCCATCATTATGATAATGACCTCGGGCTTTCGCTATGTAACTGCGGGCGGCGATAGTAACAAATTAGGAGCTGCCAAAAGTACGCTTATTTACGCGATTGTGGGGCTGGTCATAGCCGGGTTCGCGCAGATTATCGTACAATTTGTGCTAAATAAAATAAGCTAGACTGCTGGTTTATGTTTTGGCTCGGTTGCAAATCAGCCCGAAAGAATGCTATAACTAAACATAACAGTCAACAAGAAAGGAACCAAAAACAACATGTTTCGGAACTTGCGTAAAACAATTGTATCTCTCCTGAGCGCAGCCACTCTGGTGGCGGTGCCTCTGGCGGTGCCAGCTATTGCTTCGGCGTCCGATCCCACGAATGCCAGCGGTGCAACTATCCAGGGTTGTCTTGCCCAAGGCAGCAACCTAGAAGCCAGCACCGACAGCACCTGTATCAATACCACCACTACCGCTGGTACGACTAATGTTAACAGTATCATCAAGACGGTTATTAACGTCTTTTCGGTTGTGGTTGGTGTAGTAGCAGTCATCATGATTATCGTCGGCGGCTTCCGCTACATCGCCTCTGGTGGCGACAGTAACAAGATCACCGGTGCCAAAAATACCATCATCTACGCCATCATTGGCTTGGTAGTAGTGGCCATGGCGCAGTTTATTGTTCAGTTTGTCCTAAACAAGGTTACGAGTACTACCTAGGCCCTTTTAAGTATCGCCGACTAAACCCGCCGCAAACAGGCGGGTTTAGTTTTTCAGAAGGCTTGGCGCGTAGAAGTTGTCGCTCAACATAAAAACCACCCGGCCTGGGTGGTTTTTACAAGAACTCTCTGGGCCTAGACTACCTGAATCTTCTTAACAGTGTCTTGCTTAACCTTGGTAAAGCTAATGGTCAGGACGCCATCTTTCAGCACGGCCTCAATGTCCTCTTCTTTTACTGGTACTGGAAGTGCTATGCTGCGGCTAAATTCGCCCCAGTAGCATTCCTGTACAAAGTAGTTCTCGACGTCGTCGTCGGTGCCGGCCGACAATGTACCATGAATGCTGAGCGTGTTGTCGGCAATGCTAACATCTAGGTCGCCCTTATTAACTCCGGCTGTACGGGCCTTTACGACCAGCTTCTCCTTGGTCTCGTAAACGTCGACGGCAAGCTGCCCGGGCAATACGGCTTCGTCCTCGTCCCACTCATCTGTAGGAGCCGCTGCTGCTGTGGCTTGGTCGTCCGTTGCGGCTGGTGTGTCGTCGTCACCTAAAAATGCCGCAGTTAACTCATCTTCTTCCAGTAGTAAATCATCGTCGCGGTTGCGTCGCGCCATAGTCGTTGTTACCCTCCGCCCTGCTCTTGTATCGGGGCTTATCAGTTGGTGCTTGCCTTTTTGTGTTAAAGTCAGTATAGCTGAGTTGGCCAACAGCGTGCAAGCTGGCTTATACATATTTACAACGGAATAAATACAACATGAGCATTTTGGAAGCCCTGGTAGCTGTTTTTGCGCCGCACACCTGTTTAGGGTGTGGTGTTGAGAACAACTTATTGCTGTGTGAAGGCTGTCGTCAGACGCTCCCGACCGTTCCTTCGCGCTGCTACCATTGCAGGGCTGTCACCGAGGACTACGCAGTATGTCGTACCTGCACTGAACGAACCGCGCTGCGCCAAGTTTTGGTATATACCCACCATCATGGCCTAGCCAAGGAGCTGCTCCACCGCATGAAATATGAACGCGCCCGAGCGGGTATTGTTGAAGCGGCTGAGCTCATGGCTCCCCTGTTCCAATACCTTCCAGCCGATGCCGTACTGGTGCATGTGCCGACTGCCACCAGCCGAGTACGGGCTCGTGGCTATGACCATGCTCGACTGCTTACCCGTTCGTTGGCTCGCCGAGCTAACCTATCGTTTCAGACATTACTGCGTCGTACTGGCCAGGCCCACCAGGTAGGTTCCAACCGCGCTGAGCGTCTGCGTCAGCTCCAACATGCCTTCCGCCCAGTTAGTTTGAATGCCATCCGTGGTCGCCACATTGTACTGGTAGATGACGTGCTCACAACTGGTGCCACTCTAGAAACAGCCGCTCGCGCGCTTCGCCGTGCTGGTGCCAAGCGCGTTAGCGCCATAACTTTTGCCCAGGCCTAGATAGGTGGGACGGCGTACATGAGCGGTAAACATGGCGTTATAAAACGACACAGGTTTCATGGCGATCCAGCACGATTCGAGGCGGTAACGGCGTTGGTGGGTGACCGATTCGGCCGCCGCATCCGCTACATCGCAGACGTTGCTGGCGGCCAGGGCATGTTGGGTCGATTTCTAAACAAGGCTGGCTATGAAGCCGAGGTGATTGACCCGCGCGGCTGGACACTCCCAGGTGTTGCTAGCCGCACTGAGCCCTACCAGGTCAAAATGGCCGACTATTACGATCTGGTCGTCGGCCTGCATCCTGATCAAGCGCTACGTCCGGTAGTTGAGTCAGCTCAGGTGCGGCCGATCCTGGTAGTTCCGTGCTGCAACTTTTGGGATACCGGCCAAAAATTGGGACGGGACGCGCTCCTGGCTGAGCTGGAGGCATACTTTTGCACTCAGAAGATCCCATTTGAACGTCTTGAGCTAGCGTTCGAGGGGCCAAATAACATCGGCTTTCTAGCTGGACATCGCTAAGCTTCATGCCCGCATTGCGTTCTAGGTTTCTCGAACGACGAATGCTATAATTACCCCTGTTATTTGGCCACTGCAGGGAGAGATGACCGAGTGGTTGAAGGTAGCAGTCTTGAAAACTGCCGTGCCAGCAATGGTACCGTGGGTTCGAATCCCACTCTCTCCGCCAAATAGTCATTCCAACAGAGACAAACATCTGTTAAAATAGCTTCCAACGCGACTTTCTATGGGCTAGGAAGAGCAGCCCGAGACTTTGGCTTTGCCAAAGCCCGGCGCGTTGAGAAACCCGCTTGCGGGTGTCTCAAGTTCCCTGGAGAGGTACCCAAGTGGCTGAAGGGGACGGTTTGCTAAATCGTTAGAGGGGCGCGAGTCCCTGCGAGGGTTCGAATCCCTCTCTCTCCGCCAAACGAAAAGACTTACCTCCGGGTAAGTCTTTTCGTTTGGTTGTAGCTAGCGGGGCTCGAACAGGTATAGCTGGCCAGGTATATTTATTTGCAGTCTTACTGCTCCTTCCAAAATCTTTGTAGTACAATAGCGCTTATGGACGAATTGCAGCCCGGACAACTAGTTGTACCTCACGGCCCACAGGACGCTAAGCCCTCAAGTGATGGTGCTCCTGAGCCCGACCGACACCCAAGTGAGGAACCGGGCGCTGACGCTGACCCAGCCCCCACTCCTACGCCTACTCCCGAGCCGTCAGCTTCTGTGTCTCAAAAAGCAGCCGTCAGCCAGCCAGAAGAGAGTCCGTGGCAATTTGCTTCAGAGACGTCTATGCTAAACCAGCACTCTGTGCCAGATGATATTAGCTGGACTGCGTCGGAGTATATCGCACACGATAAGGGTACTAACTGGTATGTCGCTCTCGCTGCTGGAGCCGTAGGCGCCGCAGCGCTCGATTATGTAATTACCAAAGACAAAATATCGTCAGTAGTCATCCTGCTGGCGGCCGCTATGTTTGGGCTCTACGCTGGCCACAAGCCGCGTGTTTTGGAGTATGCGCTCAGCTTGCAGGGCTTGTTGATCGGTGACAAGATGTATAGCTTTCAAGATTATAAGAACTTCTCGGTCGTGCCAGAGGGCGGCATTGCTAGCATTGTATTTATGCCCCTCAAGCGGTTTACCCCTCTTCTAACGGTATATGTAGCCCCTGACAAAGAAGATGCTGTAATTGATTTCTTAAGCCAGGTCCTACCCTTTGAACATCATCGACCCGACCCGGTCGATGGACTGCTTAGGCGAATTCACTTCTAGACCTTCCGTTTCAGAAAAGGCACCAGCAGATAACTAAAGAGCGTGTTTCCGGCAATAATGCTGGCAGCATGGCCGACACTAGGAATGGTGCGCCATTCAGCTCCGGCAAGCTGTGTATCGTCTATGGGTACGCTACTATCACGCAAGGGGTGAATCGACCGTACTCGAGCTAGACTGGCGTCGTCTAATTTCACCAAACTATGAGGCAGTAAAGCCATGGACTCACCAAAAGCTGGATTGGCAAGCAATACACTTGGCCGGATGCTCTGCGGGTGCTTCAGTTTACCACACAGACAAACTACTCGCTGTACGGCTTGTGGCCGGGCGGCGTATGCATGTATAGCAGCACTGGCACCAGCACTTTCGCCGACGAGCGACACGCGGTGCCCGGTGGCGACCAAACGGTCGATGTGCTGGAGTAAACTCTGTAGCTTTATGGCAAATGGTCTACCGTCACTCCAGTCCATGCGGTGCACTACCGGCCGTACGCCATATAGGTACCAGCCAATAGTGGCTAGCCGGCGCACCACTGTGTAGTGGTCGCCAATTCCGGGAACATATAGAACAACACGCATAGCTACAAGCATAATACAAAGGTCGTGCTCATGTCAGGCGGTGTATAGTTAAACTATGCTTCGAAATAAACAACACAATTACGATCCAATTTGGCATGTTGAGCTCATAGTGCTCTTGGCAATTGCATTGCAGCTAGCGCTGCCTGACCGATTTGTATTTGGGGTGCATTGGCTATTGCCCATGTTGGAGGTAGTACTGGCGGTTTTGTTAGCCGCTACCACCCCCCGACAGCGAGTGTTCGCTTCGGTTAAGAGACGTCTTACGGTTGTACTGCTCGTGACGGTGATTGGTTTGGGCAATTTATACGCCCTGGGGCGGGTAGCTAGCCTGCTTCTGCAACAGGGTAAGATTAGCAACGGGCGTGAGCTCATCTTAACTGCCATAAATATTTACTTTACGAACATCATCATCTTCACCCTGCTGTATTGGGAAATGGACGGCGGCGGCCCTGGTCGGCGGCACGCACCGCATGCTACCGAACGCGACTTTTTGTTTCCGCAAAGTAGCGTCCCTGGCCTACAGAACTGGCACCCCACCTCGGTAGATTATTTGTACGTTGCCAGTACCAACGCTACGGCTTTCAGTCCGACCGATACGTTGCCACTTACCCGGCGGGCCAAGCTGCTCATGCTCGTGCAGGGTTTTGTATCACTGGTGGTGATTGCGCTCGTGGCAGCTCGAGCGGTAAATATCTTGAATTAGCAAGAGAGCGCAGCCTAACATATTAGCCGTCTGTTTTGACAACTCGCCAAGACAGTCTATTATATGAGTGTATATATGGAGGGGCCAACCATGTACCAACCAGATCAAGCGCATGTACTTCGTCGCGGCTTATGGATACTGCTGTGGCTGGTGGTTATTGTTGTTGCGCTGTGGGCGCTGGTGTGGCTGCTGTTTTTCCATCACCCAACACCCTCGGCAACACTGCACGAGTCGAACAGCAAGCAAACACACTCGGCAAGTAACAGCCCATCCTCGCAGTCAGCCAATGGCGGTGCCGCAACCACCAAAAATGACGGTCAATCTCCCGGCTCCACTGTACCGGACACAAACACTTCAAAAGTTGCGCCCAACTCCAACCAGTTGGCTAATGCCGGCGCCGGCAATGTGTTTGTGCCTTTTGGTGTAGCGACCTTAGCAGGTACCGCCTTTTACTATGTGCGGCTGCGCAGAAAAGCCATGCAATAATGTTCGAACCGACTGCCGAAGTTGCTATACTTGTAGCAAATGAACACCCATGTGGAGCCCGATTTGTCGGTGGTCGTGCCCGTGTACAACGAGGCAGCTGGCTTATATAAACTCTACGTGCCGCTTAAAGCGGTACTAGATAGCTTAGATATGCGCTACGAGCTTATATTTGTAGACGATGGCAGCACCGATGGTAGCGCACAGGTTATGGCCGACATGCAGCGAGCCGATGGAACAGTACGGGTGCTAACCTTTACGCGCAACTTTGGTAAGGAGATGGCCACCACGGCTGGCCTGCACAATGCCCGCGGCCAAGCGATTATAACGCTCGATGCCGACGGTCAGCATCCGGTAGATCGCATACCGGCCTTTGTGGCTCGATGGCAGCGCGGCGCTAAGCTGGTAGTGGGTCGACGAAGTGGCCGCCGCATGGGCGTGGGTAAGCGGCTTAGTACGGGACTATTTTACAGTGTCTTTCGACGGCTAACCGGTATACGGGTTGACTCTAACACGAGCGATTTCCGACTCATAGACAAAGACATACAGACGCAGTTTAATAAGCTGACGGAGCATAATCGTATGACGAAGGCGCTCATTGACTGGCTGGGTTATCCACGCGAGTACGTTTCGTACCACGAGAACGCTAGGCAGCATGGCGCCGCTACCTACTCCTACCGCAAGTTGTTCAAGTTGGCTATAGATAGCGCTGTTTCACTGAGCATTTCCCCGCTGTATATTACCGCATA
This sequence comes from uncultured Candidatus Saccharibacteria bacterium, assembly GCA_964537115.1. Taxonomy (GTDB): domain Bacteria; phylum Patescibacteriota; class Saccharimonadia; order Saccharimonadales; family UBA4665; genus JAJZCD01. Next base: position 29,516 of record CAZHYW010000009.1, read on the forward strand.
CGCTGGAGCCGTGGTTTTGCCGCTTGCAACGCTGTTGGGCCTGGGCATGATTGTCAATTACTTCCTGCGCGACCCGTTACACCTCCATGCTACGGGGAGTGCCTACATTATGGTGTTGGTTCTGTTCCTGGTGGGTATATTAATGGTGTCTCAAGGTATTATTGGGCTGTACCTGTCACATATACATAGTGAGACGCAGAATCGGCCGCTCTATGTCATAGACAATAGCCCCATGAGAGGAAAGGCGTGAAACGGCTATTTGCTTTGTTGCAGCGCCCGGGATATCGCTATCTCATCATTGGCGGCAGTGTATATATATTTGAGATGGCGGTTATTGCTCTAGCCCAAGCCCAAGGCGCTACTCCTGTGTGGGCGGTCGCTATTAGCTTTTCGCTTGGTACGGCGGTCGCATTCTTTTTGCAAAAACTGGTAACGTTTGGCGATAGACGTATGCACCACCGCATCCTTATACCGCAAATAGTTGCAACTGCCCTTTTAGTGCTCTGGAACCTTGGGTTCTCGGTGCTGCTAACTCATGCGCTACAAAACCAGCTGAACACCATCGTTATCCGTACGCTAGCCATTGGCATTACTACCCTCTGGAACTTCTATCTGTATAAAACCCGCATTTTTAAACGCAGTGATACTGAGCTCCTAGGGTAATATGCAGACCGTAGCAGATGTGAGCCCGCTAGTCCTGTACTGTAGAAAGGCCTGGCACGGGTTCGTGCGCGTACTGTCTCGGGCCGCTAAGCAGAAGGGCTTCCGGCAGTGGTATGTGGTAGGAGCGCTTGCAGTACTCTTTACTACGACGCTCTTGTGGGCTGTTTTGGGTGCTCGACTGCAACAGTACAATGCCGACCAGCTTTCCGACCCGTATCTTTTTACCAGCCGGACGGTTTTCCACGGAGCCTCGTTCCCAGGAGCGCACACCTTTTTGCTCAAATGGCCCATCTTCTGGCTGGTAGGGCTTTTTGGCGCCAACTCTCTGAGCCTTATTGTGGCCACTGTGGGTGTGGTGCTTCTTACAGTTGCAGCGCTAGTCGTCGTTATTTATAAGATTGACCGACGCCCTCTGGTGTTTGGGACAACCTGCTTAGCACTCAGCTTGGTTCTACTACTCGTGCCGGCTCAGCCATATGCCGGCGGTTTATTGCCGGTCAATATGGCAATGCTCACGACTCGTAACCTGGAGTATGTGGTTTATCTGGGAGCGTTAATACTGTTTGCTCAGGCCGGACGGCTCAAGAATTATCGATTTGTACTTGGGGTGGGGCTGTTATGTTTGCTAATAGCTAGCGACAAACTGTTTTTGGGCCTGAGCGCTGGAGGAGCACTGCTAGCCCTACTAACCTACGCACTGTGTGCCAATTGGGGCATGGCGACGTTTGCGGCACGCTGGCTACTGGGGACCGCTTTTGCATGGTTGGGCGCTGTCGTGGTGTTGTTGGGCATCTCGGCGACTCATGTAACAAAGCTCGTAAACAGTGCGGCCACTACCCCATTTGCTATTCTGCATAGCGCTAAGGACTTGGCGCTAGGCGTGGCCTATGCGCTCAGTGGGCTGTTTACGAATGTGGGTGCCAATCCCGTCTACGATAATACTGTTCTTGCGCGCTTGCCAGGCCAATTAGCACACCGGCTGTGGAACGTTAGTGCTGTCACATATGTAGTAACGGTCGTTATTCTAGTTGGCGCACTAGTATTAACATATCGTGTGCTGTGGCCAACTCTTAGGGCGTCGCCACGGCGTTCCAAGCTACCGACGGCGACTACACTAGCCGTGTCACTACTGTGGTCGACAGTAGCTGCCATAGGTGTTTTTGTGTTCACCAAGCACTATTACGCTGTGGATGCACGTTATTTGGCCATTGGGTTCTTTACGGTGGTTATTATGAGTAGTGTGTGGCTGCGTAAACAGCAGTGGCGTTGGCCTGAGGATCTCCTGTTGGTGGGCTGTGTGTTAGTAGTAGCCATTGGGGTAGCCGTGACTACCACTCTGCGTACCTCAGCGACACAGGCGGCCGCCCTTCATGGTGTAAATGAACGTAACAAACTGGTCGCTGCAGCGCTTATGCATCATAAAGTAGACGTACTAGTGGGTGATTATTGGCGGGTGCTACCAATTAAACAAGCTACCCATGGTGAGCTCAATGTACTGCCGCTCGCTGACTGTACTCAGCCTAGCACTACGCTTACCAGTAGCGCGTGGCATCCAGACTTGCGCCGGCACCGCTTTGCTTATCTTATTACGCTCGATAGCAGCAGCCTTACCGGGTTTCCGCGCTGTTCATTGGGTCAAATTGCGGCTGTCTATGGCCACCCCAACGCCACGCAGGTTATAGCGGGCACTCTGACGCACCCTGCCGAAGCGCTATTGTTTTACGATGACGGGAGCCACCCCGCACCGCCTAAAAGCCTAGTCCGGGCTACACCTCCTTTGTTACCAATTGGCCTTGACCAGCTCGCCAAGACTGATTGTGTACAACCCACCGTCATGAATGTGGTTGCACATGAAGACGACGATCTACTATTTTTAAGCCCAGATTTGCTCCACGAACTCCATGGCGGCGACTGCGTCCGTACCGTTTTTATGACCGCTGGCGATAGCGGCTTCGGCCGGTTCTATTGGCTAAATCGACAACTTGGTTCTGAAGCTGCCTATAGCACTATGCTTGGTATAAAAAATGTGTGGGAGGAACAAACGCTGCAGTTAGCGCCCAACGAGTATATTACCGTTGCTACGCCACGGGAGAGCGATCAGGTGTCGCTCATCTTCCTTAACTTACCGGATGGCAATCTGCAGGGCCAAGGCTTCGCGGCGTCTGGCCACGCTAGCCTGGCTAAGCTGTATGGTCATGATATCGCCCGCATTCATACAGTCGATGGTCAGTCCACGTACACATACGATCAGCTGGTTCAGGCGCTTGCTACGCTCATAGCTGTCTATCAGCCGGCAGAGGTTCACACCCAGGCGGACCCAGTACCAGATACACCCTATCCCGATCACAGCGATCATATTACTACTAGCAAATTTGCTGAACTTGCCGCTAGCCAGTACGATACACAGCACTTTGGCAATACTATTACCATTCCAGTCATCCACTACATAGGCTATTCCATACACGCTTTTGACTCTAACGTTTCAGGTGATGACCTGGCTCAAAAAGAGGCGGCCTTTTTTGCTTACGGCCAATATGACCGAGGCACCTGTCGTTCTATGGAACAGTGTGATAGAACGAACTATGCCTTCTACCTGCCGCGGCAGTACCAGGAATAACTACTGGCCTAAGTGGACCGCTGATTCTGGATACAGAAGCGCGAGGCTGTGGTTATCGGTGTGATCTATGCGGAGCGGCCGCCCCAACTGCAAGACAATAGAAGGTAGGGTGCACACATTTGGACTGTTTGTAATCTGGCGACCGTCGAGCACTATAACTGCAATCGCCTGCGGCGCTTCCCTGTTGCGCTGAAACGCTCTATCCATGGAGTAATGGGTGGCCACTAGTTTGCCATCTAGACAGCCCACTGGCAAGCTGGCTTGAGCTGGTAAGTTGTACATGTATAGCAGCGGCATAGCTGTGTCGGTACTGGCGTAGATGTGTTCGGTGGGATGTGCGCGTACGTACCGGTACGTGCTTGTTATTTGTGCATCCTGTGGGAAGTGAATGTTTACATGACGTTGCAGTGTGAGCCCAAGCGTTCCTAGGTTAAGGCCAATCACCAACCCGAACAGAGCTGCCACCGGTCGACACCACCTGCGCGGCAAGCGCACTGTGCAAAAGCCAATCAAAGCCGCCGGAGCAAGCATGATAAGGTATCGGTTGGTGGCTGCGCCGTGAGCAGCTTGACCACTAGCAATATATACAAGTGTGTCTACAAAGACCCAGCAGGCTAATAGCACAACTAGCTTGCGAGGGATAAGGCGCTGCACGTAGGTGTATACAAAGGTTGCAACGCCCAGGCTTAATAGGCTCAAATTCGCCAGCTCGCGTGCCTTACCGGCGTCAGCTGCTCCGGCAAACAGGCCCAAGACGGCCTTAACGGTGCCTTGCCCACTTTGCATTAGCCATGCCGGTGTTATTGTAGGCGCTGCCACATTGCCGGTATCGCTGAAGCTAGCATGTAGTGAGTGAGCTACCCCCACCAACAGCAGTCTTGACACCCCAAAGCAGACCAATGTTAAGCCAAATAGCTTAACGACCCTGGCCATGTTCACGTAGCGAGCAAAGCCCAAGATAAGTGCATATGCTAGGACTGGTAGTGCGCTCATATAAAACTGCAGCGGGTCGCTAAAAAACAGCAGACTGCCAAATGCAGCCAATGCATAGGCAACTTTTCGGCCACCCTTCTGCAAGTAGCAGACGCCTAAATATATCCAAAATACACCGCCTACGACTTCGAGGTTACGCGAGTTGGCAAACTCTATCCAAAATACTGATCCGGCTAGTACGCTTAACCACAGCAGCGCGGCATAAAATGCACTTCCCACCCGCACTCGAAACGCACGAAGCAACTGCTCTACCACCAGGCCGAGCAATACGAAGGTCACTATGTTTATGAGCAGCGTAAGCACGATAAGCTTTAGGCGCGGCGATCCCGGCAGCAAATCAAGCGGGGCGTAGAGCAAGAGCATTTTGGGAAGATACGCAGTTTGTCCTAGGTGGGCAGACGACACGCTGCCGTGTAACCACTGATGCACGACTACCTGCTGGCTCACTAAATCAAATGTGGAGCGAGCGGTAAAAAAACGAAGCAGTGTCCAGCTGCTCACAATCAGCACTCCCAAGCTATAGGCTAACGAGCGCTGCCGTTCTCGAGCCCATCGCCACCGCTCCCTCAGTCGCATGCGCCAATTATAGCAAGCTAACCCAAGGTGTAGGCAGATTTATGGCGCCTCTCCTGGCTCTACTGCTCGTTTACACTTAGGCTCTCGTTCGCGAACACCTCTTCAATGCTCACGACGCGATTGGCTTTAGACTTTCTTGCCATATTGCCTCCTCTGGTAAACGCATCGTACCATTTTGCCATGCACTCGGTCTGTAAGCTTGCTCACCGTTCGGGGCGATGTAGCGAACGCTTCAAGATTGTTGCCCCTACGGTACTACCGACTACGGCCAACAGGGCAACCAGCAGCGACTTTAAGGGTACGATGGCAATCAGAAATACGGCTGCCAACACCGGTGACCCAACTACAGCGGTTAACATGCCGGCAATGCCGCCTACACTTGCTCCAACTCCCGCCCAACCGGCATTCAGCTGAGCAACCAGTAGTCCAAGTGCTGTACCCATATAGATAGACGGGAACACTAAGCCACCACGATAGCCACTTCCCTTCGACCAACTGGTGGCGAGGAGCTTTGCTAGGAGTAGCCCTGCAACCGTCAACAGGCTGTAGGTCGGAGCATTCTGCACTAACTGGTGAGCACCGACGCTGCCGCTAAACTGGATTGATTCGCCTCCCAGCAAGTACAGTAGCCCCACGCCTAGGCCAAACAGCGCTGCTGCCAATGACGGCCGACAGCGTTGGTCAATCCGCTTAGCCGCCTCAGTGAAGCGAGCAATAAAATAGGTTAGAACCAGGGCTACAACAGTGGCTGCGCAGCCGACTATGGGGGCAATAACGAAGTCGTGGAACACTGCGGCTGGCATTGGCGGCAATGACCCAAAGCCTGGATGATGCGGATCTATCACGTGCAGTATGGCCAGTGAGCTCAAACCCGCCAGCAAAATAACGGCCGCTGGCTGCAGTTTGAACTGTTTTTGTTTCCAGAGGATCAGCAGCGGCACTGTCACCATGATGCCTGAACCCAAAAAGGCTACCAGCAGTGCTCCCACGCTCGCCAAAACCAGCAATTCCCTGCCTGGCCCTATATGCCCGCGTACGGCTGCCCAAGAACCGAGCCCGGCCGCGGCCGTCATCAGCGATGCTTCCGGGCCGAGCGACGCGCCGGCCAGTAAACTAGCTAGGCCAATCGCTAAAACAATGCCGATACTCCCTAGGTTGGCTGGTGCGCCACTCAGTTCGTCCGTTAGGTTGCTATCGGGTGCCACCACTCGCTGCTCATGCAGCCTATATATAAACCAGCTAAGGGCTATGCTTAAGGCCACCGCCAGTGGTACTACGACCCAGCGGTACACATTCGATCGAAAAACGTCGTTCCACAGCCAGTTTGTGCCATCGTTTACGGCCAGTTCAAAGCCGCGCAGCAATATCGCATTGGCGACCCCTAGACCTGCGGCTACCCACCAAATGGCGTGTTTTCTCATGCGCGAGGCCTCCGGGCTTATTCTAAATCCGGTCGCTGGCTTTGCATGTACGCCTCACTACACTTTGTGAAATGGGACTAAATACCCAACCAAAAAGAAAGCCCCTCTGTCGAGGGACTCTCTTTTTGGTACACCCGGCGTGATTCGAACACACGACCTTTGGCTCCGCAAGCCAACGCTCTATCCAGCTGAGCTACGGGTGCTTAACGCATGAGACAAACCTAGCGGTTTTTCTCATCGCGCCGGCAAAAAGGCGTGACTTTTTGCCGGGCTGCTCTTTTCCCTGTCCTGGCATCCAGGCCAGTGGAATCCAATACAACAGGGGTCATTTTAGCATAGGGGTGGGTAAAAAGCTAGTCTGCGCCATCGGGGGTCTAATCTGTTAAAATAGCATGTAAGGAGAGGTGGCCGAGTGGTTGAAGGCGCACGACTCGAAATCGTGTGTAGGGTCAAACCTATCGAGGGTTCGAATCCCTCCCTCTCCGCCAGGTATAATTAGCTATATGCAAGATTCTATTTTTACCAAGATCATCAAGGGCGAGTTGCCCTGCCACAAGGTGTACGAAGATGCTCGCACCTTTGTGTTTATGAGTATCAACCCCATTCAGCCCGGCCAAGTGGTGGCGGTGCCCAAAAAACAGGTGGCAACCGTATGGGAGCTAGAAGATGCCGATTACCAGGCCCTCATGGCCACCGGCAAAAAAGTAGCGGCCAAAATCCGTGAGGTCTTCCCCGAGAAATCGGGGGTAGCTCTGCACATTGAGGGCCTGGAAGTGCCGCATGCCCACCTCAAGCTTTTCCCCTTCACCACCGACGAAGAGTTTCACCACCACCCGGACATGGAGGCTGAGCCCGACCACCCTGCCCTGGCCGCCATCGCCACCAAACTCCGCCTTCCAGACGAAGTGTAGAGTCTAGCCCCCTTTCCTGTCATTCCCGCGCAGGCGGGAATGACATTTTGTGCGCTATGGATCTCAGAACTAACCATTTCCGGCTATT
>CAZHYW010000010.1:0-32193 GCA_964537115.1 uncultured Candidatus Saccharibacteria bacterium
AATAGTAAACCAACTATAAGTCCCACGGGGATTGGCACACCCGTGGTCAGGTCGGCCCGGTGTATCTTGAGCCACAAAGAGCCCAGCAACATATACAAAACCAGCTTAAGCACATACACGCCATCAAGCTCTGCGGTTCGTTGGTTTTTGGTTTTTGCCATATTACTCCGCTCAGTATAGCAGACAGAAGCTTAAGCATTGGGGTCAGCTGGCGCATAGGCCATCATAAGGTACTGCGCACTGATGGGCACAATGTCGGTGGCAGTGTCCCGACGACTGAACACTATATCTTCAAAAACTCGCCCGGCCGCATTGGCCGGCGTATCATTTTTAGTCGCCTTGTACGAAGCCCGCGTACACGGCCCGTACACTAACTGGCGCTCTCGTTCCTCCAGCTGTCCCATTACAACCAGTCCGAGCGATTCCTTAAACACCCGTGTCAGTCGCGGCCCATCCTGCACATCAAAGACAGCTCGTCGTCGACGTAGTAGCGCATAATCAAATGCCCCTGGCCATTTCCAGTTGTACATAGGCGTCAGTAGGTAATTAAGGGCCAGGCGCTGGCCCAGTAGCGACTTGACGCCAATATTTGGGTCTACGGCGCTAAGCTGCGCAGGAATATCTTGGATCATTGCGTCCAAATCGCCGGTACAGTTCCAGTCGCCAGCTTGCCTCTTACCACCCAACTCTAGCGCCAACTTTTTACGCGGCTGGTCATAAATGGGATCCATTTCGCGCTCCGGGTAGGTAAAGCCCACCACTGCCAGCCTGCCAAACCAGCGCATATACTCACCCACTTTTCTGGGATTACCTGCATACCCCTTATAGTCTGCGTATTGCGCAGCGTGCATACGCAGCAATCGGCTGCTCACACGCTCATGCGTGTAACGGTGCATGGCCATGCGAAGTGTGGCAGTAGACACGGCAGCAATTAGCTCATCTACATTTTCGTCCGTACGACGGAACCGCTCGCCCAGAGCAACGGATTCGGCATGAGTTATATCGTGCCCAGCAACGTCAAACCAACCTTCCTGAGAAGGATGATCTATGTCGGGCCTTCGTCCTGGTGCTCTGCTATTCATTAAAGTTCGCTGTTTTAGGGGGCTAAAAAACCGCCAGACTGGTTTCCGGCGGTCGTTTAGGCAAATCCGGGGGTGGTTACATCTTGATTTCGACGTCGCAACCGGCGGGCAGGCTCAGGTTCATAAGGCTATCGATGGTCTTGGGCGTGGGCTCAAAGACGTCAATCAGGCGTTTGTGCACGCGCATTTCGAACTGCTCACGGCCTTTTTTGTAGACGTGCGGGCTCTTTACTACCGTAAAAGTACTCTTGCGAGTGGGTAGTGGGATTGGCCCGGCTAAGGACGCACCGGTGCGCAGAGCGGTGTCTACAATTTGCTTGGCAGCTTGGTCAATCACCTTGTGGTCGTAGGCCTTTAGGCGGATGCGGATGCGTTGTTTTTGGTCGGGTTTACCATCGGTCATTTTATAAGTTCCTCGTACCAGCTCAACCTGGCTTGGTGCTGTAACATGCCATTGTAGTTCTGTCATCTCGAGCTTGCCGAGAGATCTCGTTGGTGTCAGCGAACTGAACGGGATCCTTCGACTACGCTTTCGCTTCGCTCAGGATGACTTTGCTAACGCAAAGTCACTTTTAGTCAGCACAGATTAGTTTACAAGGCCAATTGTACAATGTTCCACTCGAAAATGGAAGTAAATATGCAAGATGAGCGGCTATAGCGACGAGGTTAGAGAGCCGCGGGAGCGGTTCAATCCATCAATCACACTAGACCGCGGCATGGTTTTGCTTTTCTAAAGCAACGTTTGCTATACGTGTCCTGAGTTGAAAGAGGGGTTAGCCGCGACGGCTGGGGCGGCATTGCCGCAAGAATCGGTGCTCGTGTTGACACGACCGTTAATTGCTTAAGCACACCGCCCCGCCCATCGCCCACTACTGCGAGGTGAATCTGATGAGGACCATCAACGTCCCGTCGTTGTTATACACCTGGGCCGCATATGTTCCTACGTAGTAGGTGTTGCATTTGAGGGTGAACACGACCTGGCCCTGGCCATCGGCGTTACCTTGCGAAGTCACCCCGTTGAAGCCCGACACCTTCTGCGGATCCACAGTCGTCACGAGCGCCGTCCAGTGCTCGCCCGGCCGGAAGCCGTAGACGTGGAAAAACGCTTGGTCTCCACAGTCCTCGACGGTGTCCTTTGTTGCGAACCGCAAGGCGGCATTGTGCAGCTCAAAGAGCTTGACGGTTGTCCGCCCCTTCGCTGCCGTCGGCGATGCCGCCGGTGACAGGGTTGGTGCTCTGCTGGTTGTGCAGGCCGCCAGGTTTAACAACCCCGCCAGCACAGCAGCAATAGCCACCGCAACCAATGCTCTACGCATTGGCTTTCTCCTCTCTCTGTCAGGCGAGATGCCCACAGGATTTGCACACTATACAACCACGCCAGGTGTTTGACAACCCTCTCTGTAGTATCGGCGCTGGTCACTCTTCTACGGGGAACAGGAAAGACCCGATTGAAGGAATATTGCATATTCTGTGCGGCACACCACCACGCATTACAACCGCACCATGACGAATAACTATTGGCGGCGGGCTCTGCCAGTGTTCAGTCGCTCCCCTGCTGGCGGCATGTGGAGGAGTTGGCTCTGCAGCTGGCGCGTCATGCTGCGTACCGTCTTGTTCAGGCTCTGTTGCGGGCAAAGGGTCGGGCGCAGTTTCCATACTGTCTGTTTATACTTTCCCAAACAAAAGAGCGCTACAGCTTGTAGCGCTCTTTCTTAGCTTAGCAACCGAAGCTATTTTTCGATCTTGGTTACCACGCCGGCACCAACGGTGCGGCCACCTTCGCGGATAGCGAAGCGCAGACCCTGCTCCATAGCGATTGGGGCAAGCAGCTTAACCTTGAAGGTTACGGTGTCACCAGGCATGACCATTTCTTTGTCGGCTGGCAGCTCCACCTCACCAGTTACGTCCGTGGTGCGGAAGTAGAACTGAGGCTTGTAGCCCTTGAAGAATGGCGTGTGGCGGCCACCCTCTTCCTTGGTGAGGATGTAGACCTCGGCGTCGAAGTCAGTGTGCGGGGTAATGCTACCCGGCTTGGCCAGCACCTGACCGCGCTCAATGTCGTCGCGCTCAATACCGCGCAGCAATACACCGGCGTTGTCACCAGCTTGACCCTGGTCCAGGCTCTTTTTGAAGGCCTCAATGCCAGTCACAACCGACTTGGTGGTGGGACGAACGCCCACAATTTCTACTTCGTCGTTGATCTTAACAATACCGGCTTCAATACGACCGGTAGCCACCGTACCACGACCCTTAATTGAGAACACGTCTTCAATAGGCATGAGGAATGGCTTGTCGAGCTCGCGGGTTGGCTGTGGGATGTAGTCGTCCATAGCCTTCACTAGCTCCATCACAGCGTCTTCGTTAGCGGCGTCGCCTTCGAGAGCCTTGGTAGCTGAGCCCTTGATGATGGGGCAGTCGCGGTCGAAACCGTTCTTTTCGAGCAGGTCGCGGATTTCTTCCTCAACCAGTTCTACGAGGTCGGCGTCGGCTAGGTCCATCTTGTTCATGAACACGAGGATCTTTGGCACACCCACCTGGCGGGCCAGCAGAACGTGCTCGCGAGTTTGGGGCATGGGACCATCGGCGGCAGACACCACCAAGATGGCGCCGTCAATTTGAGCCGCACCGGTAATCATGTTCTTGACGTAGTCGGCGTGACCAGGCATGTCCACGTGAGCGTAGTGGCGCTTTTCGCTCTCGTACTCTTGGTGCGAGGTAGCGATGGTAATACCACGAGCGCGCTCTTCGGGCGCGTTGTCGATTTGGTCGTAAGCGACCTTCTTGTTGACGTCGCTGGGCAGCTTCTTGGCGAGAACTGCCGTAATCGCGGCGGTTAGAGATGTTTTACCGTGGTCGACGTGGCCCATTGTACCAACGTTGACGTGCGGCTTGGTGCGGTCAAATGTTGCTGCCATATGTAATGGATGCTCCTGTTAATAAATTAAGTTTTATAGTCGCATGAAACAGTAGGACTCACACGAGTTACCCGGGTAGTATAGTGAACCGAAAGAAGTTTGTAAAGAGGTGGAGGCGGATGTACTCATCGCTCCATCGCCTTGTGGGGCTAACGGTTTTGGATCTCGCGGCAAACCGCAATAATGGTGGCAAATAGCTCCTCCATAGCGCCTTTGTCGAGGGGGCCGGTGTTGAGCCTGTCGACGCGTTCAATAACCGCCCGTTCACGCACGGGGTCATATACCTTAACGCCAATACGCGTCTTCCACTCTCCTATGGCCAACGCCACTTTAGCTCGTTCATTCAAAAGCCGCACCAGCTGCTCATCTAAATGGTTAATTTGCGCCCGAAAATCCTCAAGTTCTTTTTGCATAGTTACCTAGTATAGCGAGCCAGCCGCTAGGACACTGTGATAAAGCGCACGCGCCGTTTATGCAATTAAGAAGTTATGCTGTAGCGTTTTAGCAAGCTGCCCCGTACGAGCCCTTCAATATAGGCGTAGATTTTCTCGACTCGCGCAGCATACTGTTCGTGCTCAATATCGTTGCGCGGAGGCACACGGCGAGCCATAGTCTGTAGCATAGCCTCCAGTGGGTTTGCTTCGTTGGCATGCGCGGCCCGCGAATCGTTCAGGTACGATTGCATGCGGTCCAGTACCATGTCGGCCCGCACAGCATTTAGTTTTTTGGTTTGAAAATAATGCTTGAGTGCGCGCAAGAACACGGCCTGATTGACACTGTGGCGGGTCTGGTCCTCAAACCCCGGCATGGCCTGGACCAGCTGGTTGGGCACATGCTCTTCGCCCAGTAACATCAAAATAGTCAAGCCCAAACAACGCTGTTCAGTCAGAAAGCTCTGGTGGTAGGCCGAAACGGACCGTTCCAGTTCCCACGGCGCCTTCTCAATTAGTCGCTCTATGCCAATTGCATAGAACTCATAGAGCGAAATACTGGTTCTTGTATTTGCAGAATCGTCCCTGGTCTCTGCCATAGTTATGCCTAGCATACTACTTACAGAGGTCAGCGTAAAGTCAAACGATTGCCTAGCTAGATCGCAACACGCTGGGTAGGTATGGGTGCAGCAACCCTAAAAGGTTGGCCAAGCGCATCCCCGCTCCAAGCGGCCTCAATTGCCGCTATAGCGACAGCGGGCGCAATCGGGCTAACGGTGGAATCGCCGCGCCTTAGCCTATCCAGGTTATCGAAGAGTCCGCCATGTATCATCGCCACAGTCTGCGAAGCAAAGCTTTTATCTACACCGCCGATTGTCCTCGCAGAGCGCGCTATGGCTCCATATGCCTGTCGAACCAAAGGCAGACCAAAGGCGCCTGAGACCGCTACATGCGAGCCCAGCGTAACTAAAGCATCCTGTGCCGCACTGCGGCGCGCCGCGGGTTGCGTACCATCGTGGTCGTTGATGCGTTCGTCTGAAAGAGCGGCGTGGACCAAGACAAGCAATCCGTCAGAAACAGTATGCGATTGGAATCGGCCGCCTTCGTAAGCCAGTACAGTCCTAGCTGTCACTTCTGCATCCAACTCAGCAAGTCTGGCAGCGTCGTGCTCCGTAGGTGTTGCTACAGTTGCTGCAAGGCAAGCCAGGTAATCGGGCAACGGCTCAATTGTGTCAAGCGCCTCAATATGGGCGAATCTTTGCATCATAGTTGGCTATACTATATCACTTTGTTCTGCTATAGGCAACGTTGTTGTATATAGCTACTTCGTGTTCTTGGCGATGATAGCCGTTGCTACATTTGGTGGAACGTCAGCGTAGTGGGCGAGCTCCATGCTGGAGCTAGCGCGACCCTGGGTCATAGAGCGCAAGTTGGTGGTGTAGCCAAACATTTCACCAAGCGGCACAAAGGCGGTAATTTCTTTGACGCCACCCGAGAGGTCTTCCATGCTTTCTATGCGGCCACGCTTGCTGTTCAGATCGCCAATCACGTCGCCCATGAAGTTCTCGGGCGTTACCACTACCACCTTCATGACTGGTTCGAGCAGCGTTGGGCCGCCCTTCTTCACGCCTTCTTGCAGGGCCATAGAACCGGCTATACTAAAGGCCATTTCGTTGGAGTCCACTTCGTGGTAGCTGCCATCGTATAGCTCTACCTTGATGTCTACCACCGGGTAGCCGGCAATCACACCATTGGCCATGGCTTCTTCCACGCCCTTGCGCACGGCTGGGATGTATTCGTTTGGCACCACGCCGCCTTTAATGGCGTTAATCCATTCAAAGCCAGCCCCGGCCTCGTTTTGGAACAAACGCAACCAGACGTCACCATACTGGCCGCGGCCACCACTCTGGCGCACAAACTTGCCCTGCACTTCTACACCGTCTTTGCGGATGGTCTCGCGGTAGGCTACCTGTGGCTGGCCCACATTGGCTTCCACGCTAAATTCGCGCTTCATGCGGTCCACGATGATTTCTAGGTGCAGCTCACCCATACCACTGATGATGGTTTGTCCCGTTTCGCCGTCGACACGGACGCGAAAGGTGGGGTCTTCTTCGGCCAGGCGCTGCAAGGCAAGGCTCATTTTTTCTTGGTCGGCCTTGGTCTTGGGCTCGATGGCAATGGAGACTGGTGGCTCTGGGAAGGTAATGTTTTCCAAGATAATGGGGTGGTTGGGGTCGCACAGCGTGTTACCAGTAGTGGTGCCCTTGAGGCCCACAATGGCGGCAATGTCGCCAGTACCCACTTCGGTCACGTCTTCACGCTTGTCGGCCTGCAGGCGCACTATACGGCCCACGCGCTCTTTTTCACCCGTGGAGCTGTTTAGCACATAGCTACCGGCGGTGATTTTGCCAGAGTAGACGCGGAAATAGGCCAATTTACCCACAAATGGGTCGGTGGTAATCTTGAACGCCAAAGCGCTGAAGGGGTCAGTTTCTAGGTGTTTGCGCTCAATTTCCTCGCCCGTCTTGGGGTGGACCCCCCAGGTGGTGGGACGATCGTTTGGCGCGGGCAGCAGCTCGGTGACTAGGTCCAGTAGCTTCTCTACAATCACACCGCGGCCATCGCCGCCAGTTACGGCGTAGAACTTACCAGTTAGTACAGCGGTACGGATAGCTTGGCGAATCTCTGGCTCAGTCAAGCCCTCTTCGCCCACTTCCAGGTACTTCTCGAGCATGGCTTCGTCTTCGGCCACGGCGTTTTCGATGAGCAAGCTGCGGTAGCGGTTCACCTGGTCCATCATGTCGGCCGGGATGTCGCCCTCGACTAGCTCGTGGTCGGCGAACTCTTTGTAGGTGTAGGCCTTCATGCTCACTAGGTCTACCACACCATTAATTGACTGCTCAAAGCCGATTGGCAGGTGAACGGGGAAAGCCCGCTTGCTCAGGCGGTTGTGGATGCTCTCTAGCGACTTGTAGAAATCACCACCAGTTTGGTTAATCTTGTTTATAAAACAAATGCGCGGCGTGCCGTATTTGTCGGCTTGACGCCAAACGGTTTCACTCTGGCTTTCCACGCCCATCTTGCCATCGAACACCACCACAGCACCGTCGAGTACACGCAAAGACCGTTCGACTTCGGCAGTAAAGTCAATGTGGCCGGGGGTATCGATGATGTTAATTTGGTGGTTTTTCCAGAAACAGGTCACACTGGCGGCCACAATGGTAATGCCCCGCTCGCGCTCCTGGGCCATCCAGTCGGTGGTAGTTTCGCCCTCGTGCACAGCACCAATCTTGTGCTTCAAGCCGGTGCGGTACAGTATGCCCTCGGTGGTAGTAGTTTTGCCGGCGTCAATGTGGGCTATGATGCCCAGGTTACGAATCTTGTCTAGTGGATACTTCTTGTCTGCCATAGTTGTCCTTTACGTTTTAGATCTCCTGATAGTCGTACATAGCAAGCGTGGCCAGATAGGCCGCTCGCAGCGGATTGCGGTGGTAAGTAGCGTCACCCCGTTGCTCGTTATGAAGCCGCAGCGCAATTTGACCTACATCGGTATGCCGACGAAATTGTCCGTGGCCTTCGGCAGTTCCGCGTCCTCGGCTTCTCACGTAGACATCCAAACGACCAAGCAGTATGCCCATCTCAGCAGCTAGACGGCCTTCTCTACCAGTAAGTTTAACCTCCAGGTGAGATGAAGTGACGTTGTCGCTTCCTACTAGACTTATGTCGGCCTCACCTGGCTTTCCGTAGAGATAGTCAGCCAGGGCGGACCCCGGCGTAAAGGCTGGCCGCGTTACTACATCTACGACAAACGAGTTATCGTCCCCCTGTACTGAGGGACCCATTTCGAAAGGCCGGTCTGCCCCTGCTGCCATAGCGTGTTAGCCCCTGGCGAAGTGCGCGAAGGCGCGGTTAGCTTCGGCCATGCGGTGGGTATCTTCACGTTTCTTTACAGCAGCACCCTGGTTGTTGTAGGCGTCTTGCAGCTCTAGGGCAATGCGGTTGGCCATGCTCATGCCCTTGCGAGCGCGAGCGGCTTGCACAAACCACATGGTGGTCAGGTGGTTTTGGCGCTGACCTTTTACTTCGAAAGGAATCTGGTAGTTGGCGCCACCGACGCGGCGGCTACGAGTTTCCAGGTGTGGGCGAATGTTGCTCATAGCCTGCTCGAAGACGTCGTGTGGGTTCTCTACCTTTAGCTTGTCAGCGGCAATTTGCATGCCGTTGTACACCAGCTTTTCGGCAATTTGCTTCTTGCCGTCGCGCATCACGCGGTTAATTAGGCGCTGCACCTGTACGTCGTTGTAGATTCGGTCGGCTGGTACGTCACGTACCAAAGCCTTGGTTACTTTGCGTGGCATAATTATTTAAGCTCCTCCATCAATTGGTCTAGCATGCCGTCAGGCGCCTCGCGTACCGGGCATCCATTACCAACTACAACTACCCCCGCGAGCCGCATTTTCTCGCCAAGCCTGGTGCACACGCACGCGAACCAGTCTGGATCTCCCTCACCGACTATCTCCGGTTCAAAGGCAGGGCATTTCGCCCCTAGACATAGTCTAGCTTCCATTACTTGCTCTCCTTCTTGGCACCGTACTTACTGCGGCCTTGCTTGCGCTTGGCAACACCCTGGAGGTCCAACGCGCCGCGCACAATGTGGTAACGCACACCGGGAAGGTCCTTTACGCGGCCACCGCGTACAAGTACCACGGCGTGCTCCTGCAGGTTGTGGCCCTCACCGCCTATATAAGCCCACACTTCGTAGCCGTTGCCTAGGCGTACGCGGGCAACCTTACGCAAAGCCGAGTTTGGCTTCTTTGGGGTCTTAGTGGTTACCTTTACACACACGCCGCGCTTAAATGGCGCTGGCTTTTCGTAGTTTTTGGTCTTTAGGTTGTTGGTTACACGCATCAGTGCTGGCGACTTGGTCTTGGTAGTCACCTTTTTGCGCGGCTTGCGCACCAATTGGTTAATAGTAGGCAAAGTCCTACTCCTTCCTCAGAGTAAACTCTCGGGTTCTCGTCATGTTGAGCGAAGCGAAACATCTCCCCGGGGAAGATCCTTCACATCCGTTCAGGATGACGACACACAGAAAGCCTACACCTTAAATTACATTCTTCGAAGAGATTACATCTCCTCTACCGCCAATTCTCCGTAGCCTAGGCGTAGGAAAAAGCTCGAATTTGATATTTACTCTGTAATTGTACCAGAGAATGACCGCTATGACAACCTTCTGCCAAGATAATCAGCAGCCGACAAATAAAGTGGTGTAGAATAGACAACTATCATTTACCGCTAATGCTATTTTTCAACAACGACCGCCCACCTTGAGTGCACCAATTTTGTAGTTTCGCATGGTGCCATGTTGAATATTGGTTCGCTCCAATACTCAGAACGGCACCGTAGGTGAACCATGGGTGATTTGCAATCCATTTTTTTCGAGTGTAAACTCAGCGCAATACCGCTAAGCGCAAGCAAGGCGGTTTTTTAATACCTCAAATAGGCCATTATGCGACAACTGAAGGGTCATAAAAGAGTCGATACCAGCAGGAGACGTGCCATCAAAGGAAAGGAGCGTCTAAGAAATCAGTTTTATTGGGCAGCCACCCTATTCATATGGATGATGGTTCTGGGAGTTATTGTTATCGGAGCGCTACTTGTGCATGATTTATTTCTGCACGATAGGGCGAAGTTTGATCACTTGGCGCAGTCCGGCATAGTGTATGTAGCAGGCATATTCACGACACAAATCACTAAGCTAATAGATCATGACGAATGAATATGCCACTCTTTGGTATTCTAAAAACGCCCTGTTGGGGCGGTGACTATATCTTTCAATACGACGGACGGGATCCCTCCGCTTCGGTCGGGATGACAGTGGACTAACGAAAGCTAACTGTCATCTCGAGCCGGAGCGTCAGCGGAGCCCCGAGCTTGCCGAGGGGTCTGCGAGAGATCCCGTAGGTCTGGGTTGAGTGTTTTGATTAAGCCAAGCTTTTTAGCCCGACTCCACTTTTTGAGCTGTTTTTCCCTGAGAATAGCATCATCCACTCTGGACGTTTCTTCGAAGTACAGCAAATCCGCGCAGTTGTACTGCATTGTAAACCCCTGGAGAGATCCCGCTTGGTGTTCTGCTACACGTCTATCTAGATTGTTTGTCATGCCCACGTAGAACACAGTTCGACGAGAGTTTGACATTATATAGACGTAGTAGGCATTCACGGCGGGATCTCTCCACTTCGGTCGAGATGACAGTTCAGGAATTTAGGAATCTATTTAGGCTTCGGGAGCTACGGTTTCGACTTCTTCGACATCGTCGCCTTCATCTAGGGCGTTAGAAGCGCCCCAGCCGGTGCCAACCGGGATCTTGCGACCCAAGATGACGTTTTCTTTCAGGCCGTACAGCTTGTCTATCTTACCACTGGTGGCGGCCGCAATCAGTACACGGGTGGTGTCCTGGAAGCTAGCGGCACTCAGGAAGCTGTCAGTGCTTAGAGAAGCCTTGGTGATACCCAGCAGTAGCTGGGTAACCTTGGCGGGCTGTTTCTTGTCGGCAACCAACTGTTCGTTGGCCTCGACCACGGCCAGCTTACTTACCACGTCGCCGGTTACGAAGTCGCTATCGCCCGATTCTTCGATCTGCACGCGGCTGAACATCTGGCGAACGATGATTTCGAGGTGCTTGTCGGCAATGTTTTGACCCTGGCCGGCAAAGATGCCCAAAATTTCGTTCATTATGTAGCGCTGGGTCGATTCCACACCCTGCAGGCGCATGAGCTCGTGCAAGTTTATAGAACCGTTGGTCAGGCGCTGGCCGGCTACAACTTTGTCACCGTCCGCTACCTGCAGCTGCTTAAAGCCCGGAATCTCGTAGCGCACCACGCTCTGGCCGGTGGGAGTAATGACAATGGCTCGATCGGTTACCTCGGCCTTGCCAGCCATGGGCGAAATCAGTGGGTCGGCGCCGTCTTCGCCGGCAGCCAGTACATCGCCAATGGCCACGTCGGTACCGCTGGCAATGGCTGCTTTGCGGTCACCCAGCGCGAGCTTCAGGTTGTCTTTGGCGCTAGCTGTTACCTGCACCACATAGTGGTCGCCCTCTTCCCAAGCGTTGGCCACACCGGCGATGTCGGTCAGGTAAGCCTGGCCCTTTGGAGTTCGGACTTCGAACAATTCCTCAATACGGGAAAGCCCCTGGGCAGTGTCGTCACCAACCACGGCACCGGAACGGTGCTTGGAGTCTAGCGACAGCTGGGTGCCAGGCTCACCAATGGACTGGGCAGCAATTACCCCAATGGGGTTGTGTGGCGTTACCAGCAGGCCAGTGGCCGGGTCTATGCCGTAGCTCTTTTGCGGCACCCCGCGTACACTGCTAGCGCTCAGGGCGCTCATAATCTTTACACCGTCAATAGCAGCGTCGGCGTCAATAGCCTCGGCAATCTGCTTCGTGACTAGCTCGCCAGCTTTTAAGTGGCCCTTCACGGCGCCAGCTGCATAGCGGCCTTCTAGGCGTGAGGCGTAGGATACGCCAATGGCAGCAGCATCTTCGCGCAACATAGCAAAGCCGGGGTCGGTGGCATCATCTTCGTCGCCAAAGGTAAAGACATCTTGCGCGACGTCTACCAGACGACGAGTTAGGTAACCAGCGTCGGCAGTCTTGAGGGCAATGTCAATGACGGCCTTGCGGGTACCACGAGTACCGGTGAAGTACTCGAGTGGGGTTAGACCCTGCAAGTAGCCAGATTTTACGGGCAGTTCAATGACGTTGCCAGCAGCGTCTTGGAAGACGCCCAGCATACCCACAGACATTTTCATCTGCGAGACGTTACCACGGGCACCAGAGGTAATGGCAATAGCCATCGAGCCGTCCTGGTCCTGCATTTGCTCGGACAGCATGTTCTGTACCTGAGTATCAATTTTGGTCCAGTTGTCGATGATTAGGCGGTGACGCTCGTCGTCGGTAATGAAGCCTTGGTCGTACTGGTCGGAAATGTTAGCACTGCGGGTTTCACCAGCTTCAATAGCCTCTTTTAAGCCCTTAATGGGCTCGAAGTCTTCCATGCCCATGCTCAAACCCGACAGGGTCGCATAGCGGAAGCCAACGTCCTTTAGGTTGTCGGCTATCTCGGCAGTGGTTGCCTGGCCGTATTTCTGGTAGACGGCGGCCATGACTTTTTGCAAGCGCTTCTTGGTCATGGGTTCGTCATGGTAGGGGAAATCTTCTGGGAAGGTTTCGTTGAAGTACAGACGACCAAGTGTGGTTTCGCGCATTTCGCCGCGGAATGGCACACGGACACGGCTTTGCAAGCTAATCTTGCCGACTTCAAACGCCATGCTAGCTTCGTTAAGGCTGCTGTAGGCTTTTGCTTCACCACTAGCGCCAGGGCGCTCGTAGGTGAGGTAGTAACAACCGAGCACAATGTCTTGCTCAATGTGCAAAATAGGTGAACCGTCGGCTGGCTTCAGCAGGTTCATGTTGGCAGCCATAATGTTGCGTGCTTCGGCCTGGGCGGCGTCGCTGAGTGGCAGGTGTACGGCCATCTGGTCACCGTCGAAGTCGGCGTTAAAGCCCTTACAAACCAGCGGGTGCAGCTGTATAGCACGACCTTCTATGAGTACTGGCTGGAAGGCCTGAATACTCAACCGGTGCAAGGACGGCGCACGGTTCAAAAGCACGTATTTGCCTTTAATGACTATGTCCAGAGCATCCCACACAGCGGTTTCGCCGGTTTCAATCATGCGGGTAGCAGAGCGGATATTGTGGGCCTCTTCGCGGGCAATTAGCTCGCCAATTACAAATGGCTTAAAGAGCTCGAGGGCCATCATCTTGGGCAGGCCACACTCGGAAATCTTGAGTTCCGGACCAGCCACAATGACTGAACGACCGGAGTAGTCCACGCGCTTACCGAGTAGGTTCTGGCGGAAACGACCCTGCTTACCCTTTAACATGTCGCTGAGACTCTTTAGGCGGCGGCGTTGGCCAGTAGCGGCTACGGCACGGCCAGAGCGGGCGTTGTTATTGTCTATGAGAGCGTCCACAGCCTCTTGCAGCATACGCTGTTCGTTGCGACGGATGACCTCTGGCGCGTTCAGCTCAATGAGCTTCTTCAACCGGTTGTTGCGGTTAATAACACGGCGGTACAGGTCGTTTAGGTCGCTGGTAGCAAACCGGCCACCGGTCAGCTGCACCATGGGGCGCAGATCTGGAGGGATTACCGGCAAGATGCTAAGACACATGCTGCCCGGCTTAATGCCGGCACGCTCCATGCTCTCGAGCAGACGCAGGCGCTTCAAGAGCTTCTTTTTGCGCTGACCCTTGGCCTCTTCGGACTCATGGGTAAGCGTGGCAATGAGTTCATGCAGGTCAATCTGGTCGAGCAGTTCTTTCAGGGCCGCACCACCCATACCCACGGTGATCATTTTACGTAGGGTGTCTGGTAGGGCGCGATAATCCGTTTCGTTCATGAGGCTCAGGCGGACCAGTGAGTCGAGCTGAGCCTTTAGGGCTTCAAAGTCTTTGGTAAGCTCTTCCAGCTCTTTGGTCTGAGCTTCAGCGAGCGCCTTTACATCGGCGTCGTCGGCCTTAGCTTCGTGCTCGTAGCGGAGCTTAATGGCTTCGGTAGCGGCCTTAAACTCGGCTTCTTTGTCGGCCCGGTAAGCATCACGCTTCGCAACATCTACGGTCTTTACGATGTAGCTTGCAAAGTAAGCCACACGTTCCAGCGCCTTTACAGTCATACCCAGCAGCAAACCAACGGCGCTCGGGGTACCCCGCAAGAACCAAATGTGTGCTACAGGTACAGCCAGGTTAATGTGACCCATGCGCTCGCGGCGGACAATGGAGCGCGTAACCAGCTCGCCGTTTTTGTCGACAGCGGCCTCACGGCTACGCACACCCTTGTACTTGGCGTCGTGCGGGTTAATGTCTTTGACCGGCCCAAAAATGCGCTCACAGAACAAGCCATCGCGCTCTGGTTTTTGGGTACGGTAGTTAATGGTCTCCGGCTTGGTGACCTCGCCGTAGCTCCACTTTTCAATATCATCGGCGCTGGCAACCGCTAGGCGGACCGCGTCAAAATCGGCGATATCAGTTCCGTATGAGTAACGTCGCATATCTACGCCTCCTCCTCGTTGTCAATGTTGTCGGTATCGTCGTTGTCGTCGCTCGTAGACAGCACAGCTAGGCCATCGTCGGCTGGTTCTTCCAGCATAAAGTCTTCACCAATCACTTCTTCGTCACTGACGTCGATGTCAGAAATGGCAGGAGTTGGCACAGTTACCTCAGCAGGGTGAGTGGCCTCTTCGTGAATATTGGTGGCTAGCACTGCTTCGGCGTCCACCAACCCGCTCGTGGCAACCAAGTCTACTTTCAGACCTAGGCCTTGCAGCTCTTTCACTAGTACGTTAAAGCTTTCGGGTACCTTGGGACCAACAATTTCAGTCTTTTTAATGATGCTCTCGTAGGCCTTGGAGCGACCGTAAACGTCGTCGGACTTGATGGTAAGCATTTCTTGCAGTGTGTTAGCGGCACCATAAGCCTCAAGCGCCCACACCTCCATTTCACCAAAGCGCTGGCCGCCGTTTTGGGCTTTACCGCCCAGCGGCTGCTGCGTAACCATGGTGTAGGGACCAGTAGAGCGAGCGTGGATCTTATCGGCCACCATGTGGTTGAGCTTAATCATGTACATGCTACCGACCGTGGTGCGCTCCTTAAAGGCGCCACCAGTGCGGCCATCGAACAATTGCTGCTTACCGTCTTCGGGGAAGCCGGCTTCTTTGAGCAGCTCGTGAATCTTCTCGGTCGGCACACCGTTAAACGACGGGCTAGCCACTTTCATGCCAAGGGCACGAGCGGCCATGCCCAGGTGAGCCTCAAACAGCTGACCAATGTTCATACGACTCGGCACACCCAGCGGGTTCAGCACAATGTCTACAGGCGTACCATCGGCCATAAACGGCATATCTTCCACGGGCAATATACGGGCGATTACACCCTTGTTACCGTGGCGGCCACCCAGCTTGTCGCCCACGCTGACTTTGCGCATTTGAGCCACAAACACCTGAATCTGCATGAGTACACCGGCCTTCAGTTCGTGGCCATTTTCGCGGCTAAAGACTTTGACGCCCACTACTTTGCCATGCTTGCCGTTGGTCATGCGCTGTGAGGTGTCGCGAACTTCTTTGGCCTTTTCACCGAAAATGGCGCGCAGCAGGCGCTCTTCGCTGGACAGTTCCTGCTCACCCTTCGGGGTAATCTTACCTACCAGGATGTCACCTGGGTGCACTTCGGCGCCAATGCGGACAATACCATCGTCGTCTAGGTGACGCAGCGCGTCTTCAGACACATTCGGGATGTCCCGGGTAACAATTTCTGGCCCCAATTTGGTTTCGCGCACTTCAATCATGTAGTCCACAATATGGACGCTTGTTAGGGTGTCGTTTTCGACTAGTTTGCGGCTAATGATGATGGCGTCTTCAAAGTTGTAACCAGCCCAAGGCATAAAGGCCACAATTAGGTCTTTACCGAGTGCTAGCTCGCCACCTTCAATTGACATTCCCTCAATGAGGATGTCACCAGCACTCACCTTGTCGCCGGTGCCCACTACTACATTTTGGTTTATAGACGTACCCTCGTTGCTACGCACAAAGTGCTGCGGTTCGTAGGTTACCGTACCGTCTTTGTACTTCACTACTACTTCGGCACCGTTGGCTTTTAGCACTTCACCGTCGGCTTCAGCCACGACAATTTGTCCGGTGTTGCGAGCGGCCGCGGCCTCCACACCAGTACCTACAATGGGCGCTTCGGGCTTAATGAGTGGTACCGCCTGGCGCTGCTGGTTACTACCCATGAGCGCACGGTACACGTAGTCTTTCTCTATAAAGGGAATCAGGCCGGCCGAGGAACCAATGATCTGGTTCTGGGCAGCGTCCAGATGGGTTACATCGTTGCTGTCGGCTTCACCAGACTTTAGGTTTATACGGGCACTAACGCGCTCGTCTACAAAGTAGCCGTTCCCGTCGGTAGCCACGCCGGCACCCGCGATCACAGCCGACTCTTCGGCAGCCGCGTCCAGGTACACAATTTCTTTGGTCACTTTGGCTTTTACCGGCCAGGTTACCTGGGCAGTCACTTTAGCCAGCTTCTCGGCGTCGGCCTTGGTTATTTCCTTACCGGCCTTCACTAGTACCTTACCCTTTTCATCTTCCAGGTCGTGCCGGGCAATGTACCCAGGGGCGTCCTTGGCTGTCACTGCGTTTATGACCTTACGGTAGGGGGTTTCTATGAAGCCATAGTCGTTCACCCGAGCAAAGTTAGCTAGGTTTAGCACCAAGCCCACGTTGGCACCTTCTGGGGTTTCTACGGCACAGATGCGGCCATAGTGGGTCGCGTGGGCGTCACGCACTTCAAAACCAGCACGTTCGCGGCTCAAACCACCGGGACCCATGGAGCTCAAGCGGCGCTTGTGAGCTAACTCGGAAAGCGGGTTAATTTGGTCCATGAACTGACTCAGCTGGCTGCTCGCGAAGAACTCGCGCACTGCAGCTACCACTGGACGAGCGTTGATGAGCTGGCCAGGCTGGACTGTTTCAATTTCGGACATAGACATGCGGTCTTGGGTGTTGCGGACCATGCGCAGCAGACCTATGCGGAATTGGCGTTGCACCAGCTCGCCAACCATCTTTATGCGACGGTTAGCTAGTGAGTCAATATCGTCACCAGCTTCCTGGGAAATATTCAGGCGAATGAGCTCGGCCACAATGGCTACCAGGTCGTCGAGGCGCATAATGCGGTTCTCGGCCGTGTTGGCAACATCTAGATTTAGGCGCTTGTTTATCTTGTAGCGGCCCACCCGGCTAAAGTCGAACCGCTTAAAGTTGTAGAACATGTTTTCGAGTAGGCTTCGAGCGTTGTCTACAGTGGCCAAATCACCTGGGCGCAAACGACGGTAGACCTCAATCAGAGCTTCGGAATGGCCCTTGGTGGGGTCTTTGTCGAGGGTGGCTTCCAGGTAGCTATCTTTGGCCTGGTCCACGTGCTTGAAAGCGTCCTTCATGTGGGCTTCGGTCATGCCTAGTGCCCGCAACAGCGTAGTAACTGGGATCTTACGCTTGCGATCAATCTTTACGTAGATGGCGCCATTGGCGGCTGTTTCAAACTCCAGCCACGCGCCGCGACCAGGTATAACCTTGGCGCTGTAGAGGTTGCGTGTACCATGCATCTCAGATGTGTAAAAAACACCAGCTGAGCGAATCAGCTGGCTTACTACCACGCGTTCAGCACCGTTAATAATAAAGGTGCCGCGGTTGGTCATCCACGGGTAATCGCCCAGGTAAATTTCCTGCTCTTTGACTTCGCCGGTTACTTTGTTGGTCAGCTCTACAGTCGCCTTTAGCGGCGCCTCGTAGCTGATGTTGTTTTCGCGGGCCTCGGCCTCGCTCATTTTGGGGTTTTCAAAGCGGTACTGCTTGAACCGTAGAGATAATTTGGTGTTGGTGTAGTCGTCTATGGGGCTAATTTCGGCCAGGAGCTCACCGAGCCCCTCGTCGACTAGCCACTGAAACGATTTGTTTTGGTGATCTACCAAGTTTGGTAGCGTTAGGTTGTCGTCCGTCGCCGTAAAAAAGACGCGCGTACCGGTCTTAGGTGTCTTTACCTTCGCTGTTGCCACGTGCGGTTGCTCCCTAATTAGTGATTAGTAATAACGATGATAGTGAGCGCCTTACCCAACTCTGGTACCCGGCTGCCCTGAACTAGGCCCTTGGTACCATCTACCGACGCTGTGACTACCTTTTATGTTGTTTTCGCTTGGAAGAAAACTAAGCTAGGATTTTGGAGCTGATCTGGTTGGCCGAGCCAGCTTGAGCCCAACTTACACTACTTCTTGGATTACAGTATACGCAGTAAAAACTACTACGTCAACACCCGTGGCAAAGACTAGAACCACTCATCACCAGCGACCGCAGCAGTACCTATAACGCCTCGCAACGCTTTCCGTAACGTTGACAGATGGCCAGAGAATTGACTCAAACCTCCATCGTGGTCCAACCCGAACCCTCGCATTATTCTACTTCCCTTTTGACTTGGCGCATCACTGCCCACAAAAACATCTCCATCGGCGGCCCTAAAGGCCGGGCTTCCTAGCACCCCGTCAAGCAGCGCCGCTATAAGCCGTGCGTAGTGCGCACTATCTGTAACTTCTCTATTAAAAACTAGCTCTGTCACTCTCACATCTGTTCCTAGCCCCCCAAACAACCAGGCACCTCTAACCGCGGCGTAACCTAGCAACGTGTCGCGGCTCCAGACAAGTTCGTCTGTAAGTGCATAAAAAATCTCACCATGAGTGATAAGCTCACTATCTTCATCGAGGTCCCCCTCGGTTATCCAAGTCATAAGATCCTTGACATCAAGCGACGGTTCCACACCTTTACCGTCGCGCAAGCTCCCAATTGCATCAGCTAGCTGAGGAATTGCATCTTGCTCAAATCTAACACTATCCGCTGGAGCGGCTCCCGGAGGTAAAACACCGCTCAGATAAACAGGACTAGGATACCCTGCTACATTGTATTCGCCAATGGTAGTAAGTTGCCGTGTCATCGATAGGCGGCATCATACTCCTACGGGGCGCCATGTTGCAAGTTTTTTGTGTAGCCTAGCAGCTTATGCTTTGGGCGGAGAGGTAATGACTTTGTCTACCAAGCCGTATTTGTGTGCCTCGGTGGCAGTCATCCAACGGTCGCGCTCCATGTCTTCGTGGATGCGCTCCAGTTTTTGGCCGGTGTTTTTGGCCATAATCTCTTCGAGCAGCTTTTTAATACGCAAAGATTCACGCAGGTCAATCTCTTGGTCGGTTACCTTGCCGCGAGTGCCACTGGATGGCTGGTGGATCATAACCGTGCTATTGGGCAGCAAGAACCGCTTACCCTTGGCGCCACTACTAAGTAGAAACGCTGCTGCGGATGCCTGCACGCCAATCCCTACAGTTTGTATGTCGTTGGTTACAAACTGCATGGTGTCGTAGATGGCCAGGGCGTCATACACGCTGCCGCCGGGGCTATTTATGTATAGGAATATATCCTTTTTGGCGTCCTCGCTTTGCAGGAACAATAGCTGAGCCACAATAACACTCGCTGTCGCTTCATTTACGTCGCTGTTTAAAAAGACAATGCGCTCTTTTAAAAGTCGCGAATAAATATCGTAGGCGCGTTCATAACGCCCTTCGTTCTCAACCACGGTTGGGACTAGTACACTCATTTATTTACCTCCTGGTATAAACGTCATCAAGACATTAACGATCCCAGAGAGCCAACGCAAGTGTTTGGTAGTTCGCTCCTCGTGCTGGCCCTGGTTCATGTGCCTATGATACTCGTTCTAGCACTCGCCAGTCAAGAGTGCTAATTTAAGTGTGCGCTAGCATATTGCGCGCTCGCGCCTTGTTTACCGCATCCACATACTTCATCCCAGACGCCGCAAACAGCTGGGCAATATGGTAGTCCCGAATGTGCGCCAGCACTTCATTTAGATAGTTCGGGTCGGTAGCCCAACGACGTATGCCACGTACCGCCAGTCGGTCGTTGCCTACGTGGCCAAGAGCGTTCGGAAAATTCTTTTCTAGTTGCAGCGCATACATCGCAAGACCGTCAGCGAGTGTAGGGAAACTCATAAAGTCAGCGCTGGTCTTAACATGGCGGCCATGCTCGAACTCCCAGGTTCCCATGTTGATGCGCCCCGTGGCATACTTCGGATTGTATTTCATGCCGTAACAGTTGTTGTAGGTGCTACAGAGCGGACCAATGCCCTCTTGAAGCGCTTGGCCAGTGGCTACATTCCAGTCCACCCGTATGTTGAGGCCCCTTGCTTTTAGGTCGTAGTCCGCCTGTTCAGATGCCAGGATCATCTTTGCTAGAGAATCTTTGGTTGATTGGCTGATGTGAAGCGAGCGAATAATGGCCCGCTGCTCCGGCGTAAGCTTGATGGGCCGAGTTACAGGTTGCGATTCGGGGGATAGTTGCTGTGCGGGTGGCAAAGGTGGCTGCCAGGCCACCGGCACCAGCGCCACATTTGCATCGGTACCGTGTCCGCACACCTCCACTGTACTGGTAGCGGCCTGCCCTAGCACATTATGCCGCGTAGCCGTACTATGACCCCCTGTCGGACCACATTCTTTCACAGCTGCCACTTCGGTTGATCCGGGGCCGGCATGGGCGGGTACGGATGCTATTGAGCCAAATACACCCACCGCCACTACCGCTACTGCTCCTAGTAATGCGCTGAGGCGAGGCGCCCGCTCCTTGGGGAGGACACAATTAGCTTCTTTGGACCACCTCCTATAAGGAGCCGCGTCTCGAGGAACTCTCTGCCGAGGCAGTATACGCTGAGCATTGCTTGGTAGGGGCGTCCACCGCTCACCTCTAGTCGCAGGGTCATAGGCCGGGTTATTTTCCCCGGGCACGGCTGGACGAATCGCGGGAAACGGCTTGTAGCTTGGCTGGCCATACATGGAGGGTTGAATAGTCAGCTCAGGTATGTCTCCTTGTTGTGGCAACACCGGGGCAGCGTTGGCCCCAGTCGCAGGGCCTTCACCAGCAATCTCGAGGTCAGAAGCATAGCCCTCTTCGAGAAGGGCCATTGAAGGGAGTGGAGAAGGACACGCTTCTCGTACAGCAGTTTCAGCCATAAGCACAAAAAATAAAAACCGCCCGCTCTTTTGGGCAGTTGTTTATGAACGCGTATGTTACACCCAGCTATGTGTAGCGTCAATAATGTTTTGCTATATGCTTATGACTACAGGCATCTCAGGGGCCATTTACACAGCGTACACATTGTGGCATAGTATACTCAGAAATCATCATGGATGGTTTCACGTCTGATTGGGGAAAACATGGAAGCCGAACTGGCGACCCAGACGAATCAACCCAAGCGGGAACTGGACTCGGCGGGCAAGTGCGTCTTGATCGGCCTGGCCGAGATCGCCGCCTGGGTCATCGTCAACGTCGTGGCGCAACTGGTGCCATGCGAGTGGTTATGGCAGCCCGCGTTTAGCGGACCGCTTTTATCATTCGCATTGGACCCGCTCCCCTCACTTCGCACTCCATAACTGCGTGGTTATGCCGATGAGCACCGAGAAAGGAGTGGCAATTTGCGTAGTGCGCAAGATTGCCAGCCGACAAGGTGGTCATATCCGTCAGGATATGGTTCCAAAAGGACGAAAGTGCGTTTACTTAGTAGCGTATTCGCTGAGGCGAGTGATGGTTTTTTCGGTAAGTAGTCGACTGCCCAGATCACGGCGATTCTCGGGCTTGTTTAGTTCGGCCTGCATTTGTTTATCGGTATATTGGCGCTTGAGCTCGGCTATGCGCGTATCTAGCTCGGCGTCGGTTACACGAATGTCCTCGGCCTGGGCCACTTCGCCCAACACTAAGCCGGTTTTTACACGAGCTTCAGCCGACTCACGCAAACCCTCTTTGTGCTCGGTGTCGGTTTTGCCTTCGGCCTTCAGGTGCTCTTGCCAGGTTTGGCCGCGGTAGACTAGATTGCGCCGTTCCTCGGCCTCCATACGGTCAATTTCTTCGTCTATAAGCACCTTAGGGATGTCGGCCTTGGCCTTTTCGGCAATGGTCGCCAGCAGCTCATTTTCGAAGCTTCGCTGCGCTTGATTCTCTTTTTCGATCTGCAGCTGCTTTTTAATGTCGACCTTTAGATCGGCAACTGTTTTGAACGGCCCCACTTTGGCAGCAAAGGTGTCATTTAGCTCCGGCAGCTTTGCCTCACGGACAGCTTTGACCGTAACGCTAAACGTCACTTTCTTTTTCTGCAGCTCCACGCTGCCATAATCGGCTGGGAAGGTTATATCGAAGGTTTTTTCTTCGCCCGTCTTTAACCCCACCAGCTGCGGCTCGAAGCCAGGTATGAACGTGCCGCTGCCGAGTGCCAATGGGTAGTCCGTGCCAGTTGCTCCGGCAATCGGCTCTTTGGTCTTAGTGTCTACGCCACTAAAATCTATGACCACTTCGTCACCGTCTTTGGCCGCGCGGTCAACAGCTGTCTTCTGGGCATCGCGGCGACGCAGGTCGTCCAATACGGCAGTGACATCTTTGTCGGTGGTGGGGTCCACTTTTTTAGTAAGCTTAATCTTTTTGTAGTCTGGTAGTGTAATCTTGCCTACCACTTCTACGACGGCTTTAAATTCCAGCGTGGTAAACGGCACGAACTTGGTAACGCTAATCTCTGGCTGCGCTACCGGACGCAATTTTTCCTGGGCAACGGCTTCAAAGTAAAGATCGTTCACGGCATGGTCTAAAAAGCGGCTTTGCAGAGCGCTTTGGTCCACGTTTTTCTCCACCAACGCCTTCGGGGCGTGGCCCTTCCGAAAACCAGCTAGGTTCATGTCTTTGGCAAGATCGCCTAGTACATGCTCTTTGGTGGCGGCCAACATAGCGTCATCCGCAGTAATTGTTAGTTCGACTTTGGTAGGGGAAAGTTGTGTACGACTAATATGCATAGTTGCCTACTATACCAGATATCCACAGGGAGTTTCTAGAGGTGCATGCCTGTTAGGCCAGCAAAGGTTACAAACCACAGTGCCTCAACTGTCCAAAACTTAGGTGCGGTCTTCCACTGGGCGGCCTCGTGTAGCTTTAAGAACCATCCCGTGGGGGGCAAATCTTTGCCAGTTCGCTTAACGTGCAAAAATCTGGGCAGCCAAAATAGGTCCGGGCTGGCCGCCAAAAAGGCGCACACAGCTGCCTGCAACCAATGCTGCGGTCGAGTTAACGCCAGCAGAGCCACCAAAAGCACACACAGACCGCCAGGCACCATTATGTACTGCCACAGAAAGGCCCGTGAGCCAAGTAGCTTGGCCATATTGGTTTTATGATCGGGCAGGTCATAGTGCGGCACCAGATCGCAGGCAAAATGCGACAGAAAAGCCAGTGGCAACGCCAGCCAAGGGTTGGTGACACTCAGGCCAATCACGGCACCAGTCAGTGCATGGTTAATAGATGTCAGGCTAACAAATCTCCGTCTTCGTCTTCTCCGGCAGTTGGGGTTTCATTGGTGCGGCGCCGGTCTTTGGCAATACTAACTATGCGCTCTAATCCATGAGTCTCTTCAGTGCCATCGGCCAGATTGCGGAGTTTAAACTGCCCACTTGCTAGCTCAGCGTCGCCAACAAACACGGCATAGTGTATGCCCTTCTTGACCGCCGTTTTGATTTGCTTGTCCAGTTTGCGGCCAGTGCTGTCCACCGCAACGGTAAGACCCATCCGCCGCAGCTCGGCGAGCACCGACTGGGCTCTGTCGTACATGGTGTCGCCGATCAGCACCACGTAGGCGTCAATTTCGGTGTGCAGTTTTGGCAGTAGCTCGTGGCTTTCTAGGAAGTTTTGCAGTGTTACATCGCCCATGGCAAAGCCAACAGTCGGAACCGGTTCTACGCCAAACAGTCCAACCAGACCATCGTAGCGCCCACCGCCGAACATGCTACGGTTATTCTCAGGGTCGGTATCGAACACCTCAAACACCATGTCGGTGTAGTAGTCAAACCCACGCATAAGGGTTACGTCGAACTTGGCATTGGTGACTCGGCCCTCCTGGAGCATGGTTAGCAGCTGTTTCAGGCTCAAAACTGACGGCTTGCCTGCAAAACCTTCCGGCAGCTGTTCTAGCTTAGTAATCTTGAGTAAGGCTAGCAAGCGGTCGAGCGTACCGCCGTCACGCTGTGTCGGCGTCAAGATAGCGTCAGCCTGCGCTACAAAGCTTTCGTATGGCAGCTTTTTCATACGGTCAATCAGTCGAACAAGTGTGTCTTTTTGGGTGTTGTCTAGCCCCAAGTACTCTGCAAACAGCTCGTCAACCAGTTTGCGGCTGCTTAGGTAAATGGTGTACATGTCGCGTTTAGCACCGTAGCTCTGCAGAATCTGGTCGGCTAACAGCACAATTTCATGGTCGGCCTCTACGCCCTCTACGCCAAAGATGTCGGCGTTGTACTGCCAGAACTCACGCAGGCGCCCACGCTGGGCACGCTCGTAGCGCCACAAGTTGGGAATGGAGTACCAGCGTACCGGATAAGCAAGTTCCTGACGCCTGGCGGCTACCATACGGCTAACGGTGGGCGTCATTTCGGTGCGGATGGTTACACTGCGACCACCACGATCGGCAAAGGTGTAGGTTTGCTCGTCTATTATTTCTTGGTTACCCTTGCTGAGGTACAAATCGGTCGGCTCCAAAATGGGCGCGTCGTACTCCTCGTAGCCAAAGCGCTCACTAACTTCGCGCAGTTTTTTAAACATATATTTCTGTATGCGCTTATCCTCGGGGTAAAAATCCCGGGCGCCTTTGTAGGGTTGGGTACTTAAAGCCATGTTTCGTTCCTTTGCTCCTGATTATACACAACTATTTCCCGGCTGTCGGCCAACAGATCAATTTGGCCGCCAATAGGTAATACTATGCGCGGCATACCGTGGCCAATCTCCACGTTGGCTAGCACCGGCTTATCATTCCAAAATGGCATGGCATCAATCACTTGCTCAATCATCCGCCGAGTGGTTTTGGAACCGTCCAAAAAGCGACCAATTATGAGCCCGCGGACCCATTGCTTAGCACCTGGTTGGTCCAAAATGGAGCGTAGCTTGCGGTCAAACTCTCGAATGGCGTACTTGCCCGGCAAATCGTCTTCTTCCAGAAACAATATGGTCGGCTGGGTGAACTGCGGCATATACGGCGTACCCTGCAGCAGAAAGAACGTGCCCAGATTGCCACCAATGCCTACGCCGCTGGCTTGGCCAGGGCGAATCACACACCATCCAGCTCCTTTTTTGAGCGGAGTTTTGAACGAGTCTTTATAGACCGGCTGCGATTTCCAGACGGTTTTCTCTTGGCTAAGCGCACGTGTCAAGTTAGCAGCGCTCATCCGTCCGGTACCAACATC
The DNA here is from genome assembly GCA_964537115.1 of uncultured Candidatus Saccharibacteria bacterium. Taxonomy (GTDB): domain Bacteria; phylum Patescibacteriota; class Saccharimonadia; order Saccharimonadales; family UBA4665; genus JAJZCD01. The sequence goes on from CAZHYW010000010.1 coordinate 25,353, forward strand.
GCCCAAATTGCGCAAATTGGGCCCGTACCACGCCAACCCGCCAGCAAGTGCATGGTAGGCGTTGCCGAGGGCCGTAAAGTCAGAGTGGCCTACCAGCACCACCCTATCTGCCGCAGCCTTTTGCCAATCAATCTGGTCGAGTAGCTGGTAAGAGTTTTCGCCGCCAATGGCGCTCAAAATGACCTTGTAGCCAGATTGGCGCAGCCACGCCCAATCCGCTACCTTGTCAGAGAGTGGTAGTGAGTCAAACGCACCTCTGTCCCGTTCGGTAAATGCCCGGAGAGCCGCCGGCGCCCACACCGCCGGCAAACCTGCTTTCTCAAGCTCCTCCAAACCTCGCTCGTAAGGCTTACGCGGCCCAATCGCCGGCGACCACGACAGCGCCCACACGCCCACTACCGTTCGCTTAACGCCTTTCATCGAGCACCTCCGCCGTTACCCGCCGCATTTCCCCCAGTAGTTCTATATCGGCGTTTACGCGCCGACTCCCACCTTGTACCTGTTGCTGTAAGTCTCGAATCGTTGGTGTACCCGGAGTAGCAAAGCTCCACATTACTACCTGTCCTACAGCTGACCACCACTCACTCCGGCTACGCATATAGCGTTCCATGTCGGGCTCCCACGAAGACGGGCCGGCGGTAACCGGCTCGGCTTCTAGCTGCCCTTTACGCAGCGCTACCTGTGCGCTCGGCGAGGCGTACGCCACCACCCGTGGCGCCTCAGGCCGACCAACTGTGTCTCGGAACGCAACTCGGCGAGCGGTGTTAAAGGCCGTGCCGTTATTGGGTACCACCAAATTAGCCGCCCCTTCGGCTATTACTAACTGTCCGTTATAATGCATCAGTCCGAGTTGTTTGTATGCCGACGGCAACGCTTCGCTGTAGTAGGCCGCTACGCGCAGGCCGGCTTCATCTAAACCATCGCCATCACGCAAGTCCCGGCGCCATTTGGCTATCTGTTCATCTCTCGCCTGTCGGTAGTACACCCACGTGTCGGCCACCCTTCGAGCCGGCTCTAGTTCTGACACGCCAAGCGCTAGTCGCCGCAGCCGCTCAAAAGCCCGGTAATTACGCTCGTACTGCTGCGTCACATAGCCACCCAGCCGTCCACGCGCACTCTCCAGCACTCGTTCGCTCACCGATTGCCCAGGAGCACCGTTTGCGAGTAGCTTTTCCATCATCCAATCAATGTAAAAACGTACTTCCTCCATCAGCACTAGCGGACCCTTGGTCAGCCCACCCGCTTTCATGAGGTTAGCAACGGTAAGTGGCGGCTGGTTGGCGACAATTACATCTACCGCGGCCCTAAGGTCCTGCGGCAGTAGAATAGGCTTACGCGTCTCGGCATTGTACCAGCGAGCCGTGCCCGGGCGGCCCGCTGGGCTGAGCAGGCTATTGTAGCTCATAGGAAACGGGCAAATGCCCGAAGCCACGGTTATCGGCGTATCCACCCTCATTTCGTTCAGTAAACGTCTATCGACAGCCATGATCTGGTCAGCCGCTTCACCAAAGACGGGACTAAGCTCCCGTTGTACTTCGTTTATTTCCGCCAAATATAGCCCTGGCACGAACGTCAACCGCTCGGTTGCGTTTCCGGGGCTATTAAAAAATTCTGCATCACGTACCACGGTGGCCGGGTCGGCCGCCCGTACGTATGCTTCAACTGTTTTTGCCATAATGGCATCTCCTTCAAATATCTTTCGAAAATTATTGAAATTATTGATATCGCAACAAAAACGCCGGAGCGTGTCCGGCGTTTTATGTTTTAAGAGAACAGTAAACTAACCGACAAGCTCCGGCGATAGATGCAAATGATGTTGGTTAGTATTTACTAACATGCGATATATTATACACCCTTTGTCAAGATATCCGTAAGTACTGTACTCACTACTGTCATCCCGACCGAAGTGGAGGGATCTCGTAGGTTTGATGCCTAGATAGCCGGGATCTCTCGACTCCGCTCGAGATGACAGATAGTCCTTCTACCGTCTGTGACGGGGAGTGAGGCGGCGGCGGATGTGGGCGCGCACGCGCGGCAAGGCGTTGAGCTCGCGTATGCAGCGCCCGGCCAGCCAAAATGACACCAACGCCAAAGGTATTTCTATACAGGCAGCCGAAACAACTGCTTGGTCAAACTCGCGCCCTTGGCTCGAGGTAAGCAGGTCGAACCAAGCGTCTATAACAAGCATGCCACCCACAATTGAGGCGCTCATAATTACCCAGGCGGAACGCTTCAAAAGCGCCAGTGCATTGAGGCCCATCATGACTATCAACATCACATCGAGCCCCACCCAGGCCATGTGCCAGTGCGGCGACACCACACGTTTAGGTAACACGCTGCCCAGGTGCAGTACCCAAGGCACCAGCACTACGGCCGACAGGCCATACAGCCAGCTGAACCAGCGCAGAGCCGGGTTCCGAGCAAGCCGCTTCTGAACATGCTTATGCTGTCCCACGGTAGGTATTGTAACAAAGTTGCCAACACCGATCAGTTTAGTGTCGTGGGCGAACAAAGCCTAGGCGGTAACCGTCGGGGTCCGCCACGACAAATTTATAAGTCCCGTAGGGAGTCGGAGCCAACGGTTCAACCACCGTAGCAGCGTCTTTTACCTTTTCCCATAGCGCTTCCACATCCTCGACCTCAAAATTGGTTATGTCGAGGCTACCGCGTGGCTTAAGTGTTTCTACCTCTCGAATTGCTAGGTATTGATTGCCGAAATTGTATGGCTGCCATTTGGTGGGCTCGTAGTATTCACCGGGCTCAAAACCCAGCACCTGTTCGTAAAATTGCTTAGACCTAGCTAAGTCGCTTACTTCGATAGTCGTACCTTGAATATTCATAGGTTCATAAACTCAGATATGCGTAACTCAAGGGTTAAAGGATTTGAAGATAGAGACCGCAGTTTGGACCTCGGGGCGGTTTAGGAAATCAGCTGCTTTTAACCGGCCCAACTCACCGTCCTGGCCCTCTGCGAAAGAGCCGGCCAGCGATATGTATTGGTCGTTCGGCATGGCCACATAGTCCACACCCTTCACCATACATTGGCCAGTTGCATAGCCGTAACTAGCAGGGGGTTTGCCCGTGGTCGCCAGCCATATGCCATTGGGGACGCCATTATACCCATCGTAGGAGATGGCTAGCTGCTTGCCGAGTGGCGCCACGGTGGTGACCTTTGGAGGCGCAACGCAGGATGCATTGTGCACGACTACACCATGGTAGGTCTTGCTCAAATCGTAGGTGATAGTAAAGTTGTTGGGCCCCAAGAGCGTGGCATTCTCTAGGGTCAGTTTATCTCTGGTCGATACGGGGTTCTTGGTGAGCTTCCAATTAGCCGGGTACTGGAAACTGGCTGTACTGTGCGTCGACTTGTACAGCCGCCAACCGGGTTTAACGACTGCCTGGCTAGGTGACGAAGTGTGCCACATGTACCACCCGCCAAAGCCTAAAAGACCGACAACAACGATAACTAGAGTAACAGAAAGTGTGCTGATACCTGCGTAATTCTTTCGACCTATGTTCATGCTTTTACCCCTTCCAAACCATTTAAGCACAGCGCAGCAAGACTTGGTAGAGATCTAGCCCTAGAAAGAGCCAGGCTCAAGCAAATCGAACAGATCAAGAATGATAGTATTTCGTACTTGCCTATAACGTAACGTCATAGTTTATAGTAGCGTTCGCTATGATAAGCAATCATCATTTTGAGCTGTATGCCATGGACGACCAACTGACGGCCGACCAGTGGAACAAGCTGTACCAGGCGGTCGTCAAACAAGGCGGTTTGTCTGGTTCGTTTGAGTTAACCCTCACCTGTACCGACAACGTGGTGCGCTTTTTTGTGAGCAGCGCCCACGATGTAAGTGCGCTGTCGAACAGTATAGACGGTGTAGTACTTAAGAACGCCGAGCGACCGCCGGAGCCGATCGCTACAAAGCGCGAGCGATTCGTGGGTCTCGCCACTACCAGCATCCTCGACATGCGCGAGTACCATCTAATATCCAAACATAAAACGCTGGAGTACGTGACCGTTAGAACGAGCCCGCTGGGGTTTACCAGAATTAAGCTGTTCTTTCGCGGCCTGGATGGCCAGTGGAGCATGGCCGCCAAGCACATTCGAACGTTCCCCGCCCACCTGTTTGCCATCGACTTTGCCGCCAACACCGCTTACCTAAAAAAGCAGGCGCCGCTGTACCTGGACATCGAAAAGTCGCTCAGCATGCTCACCGGGGACCCCGCCGGCGCCCTGTTCTCGGTGGACACTTTCCCCTATTTCGCCCACCCCTACTACTTAAACTTGGCTGGCTATGAGTTCGACAAGCACTCGTTCATTATGGGCTCCAGCGGTAGTGGTAAGTCCAAGCTCATTGAACTGCTGATTGACCGGTTGCAAAACACCGTTGCAGCCATGAACTACCGGGTAGTGGTGATTGACCCGCACGCTGCCCTAGAGCAAGACCTGCAGCATTTGCCATCCACTAAGGTCATTAACTTCAGCGGCGAGACTGCTCAGCTGTTCCCCAGTGCCACCACCGATATCTCGGCCGCTACTGAACTCACCACTACACTACTCAAGTCGCTCATGACTGACAGCCCGAGTCCTCGGCTAGAGCGCGTCCTACGCTTTAGCCTGTACGTGCTGTTTACCGGGCAGTGCATGTCGCTGCCCATGCTCAAGTCGTTCTTGACTGAACTCGATACTCGCAGCGAACTGCTGCAGCACGTCAACGGCTACGTGCCTGACAACCTAGCGCTGTTCTTTGGATCTGAGTTCAACGAAATCCGCACCCAGTACTACAGCGAAGCCGTCTCGCCCATCATTGCGCTCATAGAGGAGCTACAGCTGCAACCAACACTGCTTAGCGAGAGCGACTCGTCACTAGCTAAGACCATTCAGGACAACTTCCTCACCGTCTTTTCGCTGAACAAAGTGAGCATGGGCGACAAGGTGGTTAAGACCGTCGCCGGTCTGCTTATACAGCAGATCTTCCTGCTGGCCCAGGCAAGGGCGTTTGGCCAGAAGGTGATTTTGGTAATTGATGAGGTGTCGGTGGTGCAGAACCCGGCGCTGGCGTCCATCTTGGCCGAGGCACGCAAGTTTAACCTAACCGTTATATTGTCGCAGCAGTATTTTGGGCAGATTGAGAAAGACTTGCGCGACGCCATTTTGTCGAATGTACTCAACTATTACATCTTCCGTGTATCGGAGGAAGACGCCCGGGCGCTCGAAGCTAATTTGACCATCGACATCCCCAAGGAGGTGCTGCAACAGATGACCAGTCGTGGGCTGAAAGAGAGTGATGTCCGCACCAAACTGATGACCCAGCTACACCCGCGCGAATGTCTAGCTCGACTGACCGCTAACGGGCAGATCTTGCCGGCTGTCCGAGCCCGCACGGTGGATGTACAGTCCCATGCCCCGCCAGGCGCCGTGCTAGCCGCACCAGCCAAGCAAAGTTTACCGACGCAATTTGTTAAGAGGAGACCCACATGAAAGCCCCCGAAGCCCAGAAAGTACTCGACGCCGTCATCAAGCAGATTGCCGGTTTCGACAATAAACTTACGTTAGAGCAGTTTAGGCAGAAGTTTGCCTACGACATTCGGCTGCCCGTAGAAGTGCACGACGCGACCACCGGCGAATCCACCTGGACGGTGACCATGAACGCCGGCAAATATATGACGCTCAAGAATGTGCAAACGCGCGGAGGTGTTGATGATTGGGCACTAGCAAAGCGGCCCATCCAATCGGTCAACGACATCCTGAGCGCCTGGAATGAAGTAAACTACGCTACCACCGAGCGGTTGATTGACTCACTGAACGTGAGCGAATCGGACACCATTTACTTTTGCCAAAACGTCTACCGGTCACAGGACATCCGAAAAAGCAAGAACGTCATTTACTGCGACGGCGGCGAAGGTAATGAGTACGTTGTGGCCTGCCAGCGCTCCGGCGGCCTGACTTACTGCATCCGCACGGAAGACAGCGGCGAATGCTCAAACAGTTTTAGTGTGGTGTGGTCCAACAATATTGTGAACAGTTTGTTCATTCAGGACTCATCCAATTTGTACGAGTGCATGTTTTGCTCCAAGCTAAAGGACAAAAAGTACTGCATAGCCAACATGCAGTTTGAGAAGGAAGAGTACTTTCGGCTGAAGAAAATGGTGCTGGAGTGGCTGTTTAGCCCTTCGTGATTACCGGCATGTGCAGTTCGGTGGTCAGGCTATCGACAGGATCGGGGTATTCGGACGTGTCAGGAGTGTAGAACTCCACATCGGCAAACGGCAAGCCAGTACCGGAAGCTAGATGTTGCTTGCGGCGATATTTGCCCAGCTCCTGCCAGAGCAGCGACAACAGTGTGGTGGAGCCTTGGTGCACGCAGGAAAGCGCCTGGTAGGCCGGCACGGTTTCGCGCTGCACCTCAGCACCAGGTTTCAACCGCATACCGGGTGCGCACACAACGCCTATCTTCATATCTGCCTTGGCGGGCTGGTAGGTCGCCGTCATGAAAGCTGTTAGATAGACACAACCGTCTGGCAGCACCGCGAACGAATCGATCAGCTCATTGTGGTAAGCTGCCAGCTTGGCGTAGGGCCCCTGCCGCGCCACGAAGTACATATCGAACGACGGCACATCTTTAAGCTCCGGCTGTACTAACGTGCCATTGGCTTGCAAGTTCTCGTAGTAGCGATTGGTGTCGGCCAGCATGCGTTGCAGCTGGCCAATCTGGTTTTGCAACGCGCCGCGCTGCTGTTCAAACAGCTGACGCATGGTACTGCCCCGGCTTAACAGCGTGGCAATCTCCTCTATAGAAAAGCCCAGCTTGCGCATGAGCGAAATGCTCTGCCA
>CAZHYW010000011.1:0-32184 GCA_964537115.1 uncultured Candidatus Saccharibacteria bacterium
GGCAAACACAAAGCCGGCGGCAGTAGTCATAACGTTGGCATACGTCCGCTCCGGTTTGAGCGCTTGGTAGTAGGCTCTCAGCATCGGGTCACTCTCAGCCACACTGTCATCTCGACTGTAGCGAAGCGAAATGGAGAGATCCCGTTCATTAACAAGACAACGGGATCTTGGGCCTTCGGTCCCGCCACTGCGAACGACTCCGCTGCGCTCCGCTCAAGATGGCAACTCATGGTTATAGTGAGTCTTGACTCTTTAAGTATTGTTGGACCTGCTGTGGCGTCATACGGTAGTTCAGGTTGTTCATAATCCATATGCTGCCACCAACCAATATGAGCACCACAGACAGCATCAGGCACATGACGGCCAGCTTCCAGCGTGGACCGTGTTCCTCGCCGACATGCAAAAAGAGCACCATTTGGACAATAAACTGGGCAATGGCCAACAGCGCTAAAATGGCGACGATTGGGCCGGTAGACAAAGTACTACGCGTCACTAGCAAATAGGCTGCCATGGTCAGTGCCACACAACCCACAAAGCCCACTATGTATTTAGTGAGGCTGAGCGGGTGGGAGTCGTGCTGGGAAATAGTCGGCTTCATGCTTGGCCTCCGGCTAAGAGCAGTATGGGACGCGTAGCATGTAGTATGGGTTGGGCGGCAAGAACCCATATCCCATGCTGCATGCTACATGCTACCAGTTTCATATGCCTTTCGCTCCAAGTAGGTAGACGATTGTGAAGATGAAGATCCAGATCACGTCTAGAAAGTGCCAGAACAGACTAAGCAGCGTTAAGCGTTTACGTAGACTGTGGGTGAGGCCTTTGGCGTACACAAACCAGCCCGTTACCGACATCCAAATCAGCCCAAAAGTAATGTGCAGACCGTGCGTACCCACCAGGGTAAAGTAGCTACTTAAGAAACCGCTCCGGCGCCAGCTGTTGCCCTCGAGCACCATGTGGCGGAACTCGCTCAGTTCCAGTCCCAGGAACGTTAGGCCCAGTAGGAACGTCACCGCCAGCCACAGCAGTACTTGCTGCTTGTTATTCCGTTGTGCTGATATCATAGCCAGGCCACAGGTAAAACTGCTAGTAAGCAGCGCCATGGTCTCCACCAAAACATAGGGCAGCTTGAATAGTTCGTGGCCATTGGGGCCGCCGTATGTGTTCATATGCAGCACCGAATAAGTGGCAAACAGAGCCGCAAACAACACGCAGTCGGTCATTAGGTAGACCCAAAAGCCAAAGACGGTTTTTTCGGTGGCTTCGTGCTCGATCTGCTCTAAGTCGAGCGTGGTGGTGACTTCACTCATAGCGTCACTCCAGTCGCTAGTAGCATGGGATACGCGGCACGTAGTATGGGTTGGGCCGCAAAACCCCATACCCCATGCTGCATACTACATGCTACTACCTTCATGCGGCGAGCTCCTTTTGGCGACGCACCAGGGCGTTGTGATGCTTTTCAACCTCACGGGCGGACAATATGTATTCGGGCTCGGGGTTGCTGGCGCGTACTACTAGCGTAGTGATGAGCCCCAGTAGCGCCAATGCCGAGAGCCAGTAGATGTGCCACACCATGCCAAAACCTATGAGAAACGCAAAGCCGGCTATAACCACGCTGAGGCCGCTGTTTTTGGGTAGCAATATATCCTCATAGTGCGTTGCTTTCTTGCCGGTCTGCTTGTCAGCCCAGAACTGGTCGCGCTCGGCCACGACTGGCAGGCTGGTAAAGTTATAAAATGGTGCGGGTGATGGCACTGACCATTCCAGCGTGCGACCGTTCCATGGGTCGCCGGTCAGGTCACGCCGCTGGTTGCGCTGGTAAATGCTTACCGCCAGTTGCAGTATTTGGAAGCCCACACCAACGCCGACCAAAATCACTCCGATTCCTGCCACTATGAACAGCGGCTGCCAGCCAAGACTAGCGTCGTAGTGGTCCAACCGGCGCGTGGCGCCCATTAGGCCTAGAATGTAGAGCGGCGTAAAGGCGACCACGAAGCCACCGGACCAGAACCAAAAGGCCAACTTGCCCAGGCCCTCGTGCAGCCGAAACCCAAAGATTTTCGGGAACCAATAGGTGAGGCCAGCAAAGTAGCCAAACACCACACCGCCCACAATCATCATATGGAAGTGCGCTACCAAAAACAGGCTGTTGTGCACTTGGTAGTCGATGGCCGGCACACTCATCATCACACCAGCCACACCACCTATTGTAAAGACCACAACGAATCCCATGAACCAGAGCATGGGTGAGGCAAACTTAATGCGCCCGCGGTACATAGTAAACAACCAGTTAAATATCTTGACGCCTGTGGGTATGGCAATTATGCCCGTGGTTATGCCAAAGAATGCATTTACATTGGCGCCGGCGCCCATAGTAAAGAAGTGGTGCAGCCAGACTGTAAAGCTAAGGAGCACAATCGCCCAAATGGCCCACACCATACTGGTGTAGCCAAACAGTTTTTTGCGGGCAAAGGTGGCCACAATTTCGCTATACACGCCAAACGCCGGCAGTACCAATATGTACACCTCCGGGTGACCCCAGGCCCAGATGAGGTTCACATACATCATGGCGTTGCCGCCCATGCCCGCCGTAAAGAAGTGCATGCCCAGCGTGCGGTCGAGTGCCAGCAGGGCCAGCGTAACGGTGAGGATGGGGAAGGCAAACGCCACCAGTACCATGCTGGCCATGACGCTCCAGGTAAACAGCGGCAGACGTTTGAACGTCATGCCCGGCGCGCGCATTTTTATAACCGTGACTAAAAAGTTGATGCCCGACAGCAAACTACCCACGCCAGCAATCTGCAGCGCCCATATCCAGTAGTCCACACCAACAGTAGGGCTAAATTTGAGCTCACTTAAAGGTGGGTAGGCCAGCCAGCCTGCCGCCGAGAAATCGCCAATCACCAGGCTCAGATTCACCAGCGCCATACCAGAGAAAAACAACCAGAAACTCGTGGCATTCAAAAACGGAAAGGCCACATCGCGGGCACCAATTTGCAACGGCAATACCAGGTTTATGAGCCCGAACATCAGGCCCATAGCCACAAAGAAAATCATAATGGTACCGTGGGCGCTAAAGATCTGCTGGAAATGGTAGCTATCGAGTATGCCATGGTTGTTACCCACGCTAACGGCCTGCTGGGTACGCATCAGCAAAGCATCGCCGGCGCCACGCAGCAGCATTACGAGCGCTACAATGATGTACATCACCCCAATTTTCTTGGGGTCTTGGGTGGTTAGCCATTCTTTCCACAGCCACTTCCAGCGCTTTAGGTAGGTTATGAGCCCAACAACCAGCAAGGCGCCGAGCACAATGGAGGCTGCGCCACCACGGGTAATGGCGTCGTGTGGCAGCTGGTTCCAATTCAGCCGGCCGAGCAGTGCAAACGCAAACATCGTCATCAAGCTTCACCTCCTGCCGTTGTCATCCCGAGCAAGGCCGAGGGATTCCGTTGGTATTGCCCACAAACGAGATCCCTCCACTTCGCTTCGCTACGGTCGAGATGACACCTTTTGCCCATTACACCCCCAATCCAGTCGTATTTGTATTTCCACCCATTGGCATCATGTATTTCATGACTATCGTATCATAGAGCCCCGGCGCGACTGAGGCATAGTAAGTAGGGGGGTTGTCGGTACTGGGTCGGGCAAGGCGCGCATACATACCATCTGTAAGTGCGGCGGGCGATTGCTTGGCCGCCCTAATCCAGTCGCTAAAGCCCTGGGCGCTCATGGCTTTTATGTCGAACTCCATACCCGCGAAACCCTTGCCGCTAATGTTGGCCGCCACGCCGCGGTAATCACCCACACGGTCCGCCTGTAAATTGAGCTCTGTGGACATGCCTGGCATGGCATACATTTGCCCGCCCAGCTGCGGCGCCCAAAACGATGACATGACTGTGTCAGACGTGATCTCAAAGTCCACTGGCGTATTGGCCGGTATGGCCGCCTGGCTCACGCTAGCCACATGTTGTCCGGGGTATATAAACAACCACTTCCAATCCAGCGCCACTACTTGCACATGTAGGGTCGGCTGGCTGGAGTTAAGCGGTTTGAAAGGGTCCAGCGCATAGCTGCTACGCCAGTTGACCACCGAAATGACCGTAAGGAGCGCTGTAGGCACCAGCCACCAAATGGTCTCGGCCAACGCACTGCCTTCGAGCTCGGGTGAATATTTGGCCCGTTTATTGCTCTCGCGGTACTTCCAGGCCACGTACCCCAACATACCAAACACCGGAATTACTATTACCCCCGAGATGAGCGCACAAAAGACAATTAGATTGCGCTCTTTGGCGCCAATTTCGCCGGCCGGCTGCAACACCGGAATGGAGTAGCGCCGCAGGTACCAGACGGTTACAGCAACAATCCCCGCAACTGCCCCCACCCCCAGCCAGATTCTTATGTGTTTTTTCATTGTCTAGTACAAACCTACACGGTATTCCTCTTATGATTGTAGCATGACGCAATATAAAGGCGAGCGTAATATGGACATGAGGCCATAAGTATGGTTTAATAGACTCCTCATGAGCAACGCTATTTTTTTGCGGCCAGGGCTTTACTTGGATGCGGGTGTTGGTGGTGAGTTTTGCGCACCGAGCCCCACTATGCTTGTAGATGCGCGTGGCGTTATTGGCCCACGCCAGTTTATAAATGGCGCTCATTATAAAGCGGTGGATACACCCAGACAGCCAGAAAGGTACGCGCAGCAAGGGGCTGTTTTACTAGGCGGCATTGCCGCAGAAGAGGCGCTGAAAGAAGGTAACAGAGAGCGGCTAGCTAACGCCCTAGAGGCTTGCTCAGCACGCATACGAGCCCAGCGACCAGACGACTCTATTGAATTTAGGATTGCCGATATGGAGGACTTGTGGCTACCCAACGCTAGCGTGCGGGAGGTGTACGCTTGCGATGTGCTGAGTTCGCAGCTAACAGAGGAGTCTGCTGGGCGAATTTTGCGTGAGGTTAGGCGTGTTCTAGAGGACGACGGAAGGCTAGTAACCAGGGAATGCCAGACGCCTCTCTGGTTTAATGAAGCCTGTCTCCGTGCCGCTGCTCCTCAGGCAGGCCTTAGAGTTACACAAACAAGCTATCATGGCAGTCCGGCTTACCAAGACCTTGCCACCGAATTTGGACATACTGTCTTTGATGTGAGTCACCACCACGCCAAAGACTTTATGTACTTCGGCATCTTAGAACCAGCTTAGTTTAGAAATGATCCCGGATGTGACTGTAGCTGTAGTCCCAATCGGCGTCGGATTTTTTGCGGGGGTTAAAGATGTTCATGGGATCAAAAATGTCTTTCACCTCGCGGAACAGCCCCACAATTTTCTTGCCAAACTGCGCCTCCAGCCACGGGCCGCGCACCAGGCCGTCATTGTGCTCGCCGCTTAAGGACCCTTTGTACTTTAGCACTAGGTCGTTCACTTCCTTTTGGCTGGGCTCAATCTTTTTGCGTTCCCGCGGGTCTTCAATGCGCATGAGGGGTATGACGTGGAAGTTGCCGTCCCCAATATGCCCCTGTATGGTGGCAAACAGCTTGTATTTCTTTATGAGTTTGCGTAGCCGCGGCAAGAACTCCACCAAGTACTCTGGACGGACAATAAAGTCGTCAATGTACGGAGCTGTGTGCTTGTCTTTGACTTTTTTGCGCAAAATTTGGAAGGCATAACGGCGCATAATCCAAAACTTCTCACTTTTACCTTCGGTGGGGTCTTCCTCAAAGCCGTTAATCTCGTAGCGGGCACGGTACTTGGCGAGCTCTTTGTGCAGGGCGTGCACCTTGCGGCGCACTTCGTCTTCGGTTTCGCCATTGAACTCCACCATCAGCACCATTTTGGGTATGCCGTGCAGCAGCTGAGCCGCGTCGGGGATCAGCGATAGCACTAAGTGCACGAAGCGTTTGAAGCCGAGCATTTTTAGGAACGCCGGCATGAAGCGGATGGTAAGCAGTAGCGTAGCTTGGTCGAAACACTCGAAGGTGGCCGGCTTGTGTTTGAGTACAGCGGGAATGAGCTCGCCCAGGTCACCAATATCTTTTAGAAATAACACCAGCAGGCCAGAGTGGGCCCGGTGCGGCACTAGGCGGTAGGTGATGTCGGTTACGAAACCGAGCGTGCCTTCGGAGCCCACGATGAGTTTGGTCAGATCAAAAATGCCAGTTTCGCGGTCCCACACTTCCCACAGCGTATAACCCATGCTGTTTTTGCTCACCTGGGGCTTGGCGGCCTTGATGTCGTCGTAGTGCTGTTCGCACAGGTCGTAAATTTTTTTGTAAATGGCGCCCTCGTAATCTTTTTGGGCCATTTTTCTATCGAGCTCATTTTTCTTAATCGGCTTCACGGTGTACTCGTTGCCATCGGCAAACACCACGCGTAGTTCTTTCACAAAATCTTTTACCTTGCCGTACTCCAGCGACTTTTCACCACCGGAGTTGTTGGCCACCATGCCGCCCACGGTGCACAGGTCTCTGGACGCCGGGTAACTGGGCATGAGCGCGTTTAGCTTTAGCGTTTCGGCTTCAAAATCGCGGTAAAACACACCTGGCTGCGTTTGGGCTTCAGTGGCCGTTACACGTTCCACTTTGTTAAAATGCGCGTTAAAGTCCACAATCACCGACTCGTTGATGGCGCCACCGGCCATGTCGGTACCAGCGCTGCGAGCCGTTACCGACAGCTCGGGCATGGCTTTCTTTTTGCTGGCCACCAGTTTTATGAGGGTCTGCACGTCGGCACTGTCTTTGGGCATGACCACTAGCTTGGGCACTAGTTCGAACATGCTGGCGTCGTGGCTGTATTTTTCTTTGGCTTCGGCCGAATCATCGAGCTCGCCCTTAAAACCATTCTTGACCAGTGTTTGTTTGAAGTCGTCCATAATTACCATAAGCGTAAAGGAAATTACAACATCCCGCAAGAGCCACGCTCCGTATAGCTTCCGACGGCGGCTCCGCCTCCAGGCTCTCCTCTTAAGCCCCGGCCGCACGGAAGTCGACCGGGCTCGGGTGTTGTTCAAAAGCACAATACCGCTTTCCGCCCAAGGAAAGCGACGACAAAACTGTGTCTGAGGGAGACCCTTGCGGTCGACCGAGTCGTTTTGTCGATTGTGCTCTTTGACAACAGCCTGACCAAGGCGGCTGGAGAGGCCGGGTGGTTTTGGTTACTTTTGGCAGCAAAAGTAACAGGAAGAAGGAGAGGAGCTAACATTTGGAGAAGGGTGCCGCGTTTAGTGATAAACAATGCCTGAGGGAACGTACGGATCCTGAAACAAGTTCAGGATGACGGGGAAAGGGACAAGGAGAAGGGAGGATATAGGGCGGAGGGAGGCATTTGCATGCCGCTTATTGTTATTGCTACAATGACCCCATATGGTTACACAAACAAAACAACACATCGTGGTCGTAGGCGGCGGCTTCGGTGGCATCAAGACCGCGCTCGAGCTCGCCAAGCACCCCGACAAATTTAACATCACCCTGGTGTCGGAACGACCCGATTTTTGGTATTACCCCACGCTGTACCACACTGCCACCGGCGGCACGCGCCTGCAGAGCAGCATTCCCATCAAGTTTTTACTAAAAAACACGCACGTAAAGTTTGTGGAAGGCAGGGCCGTTAACCTAGACCGCGGCACCAAAACGCTCAAAATGGCCGATAAAACCGCGCTTAGCTATGACAAGCTCGTGTTGGCACTCGGCGTCGTCACCAACTACTTTGGCATCCCGGGACTACCGGAATTTAGCTTCGGCGTGAAGTCAATTGGCGAGGCTGAGGAGCTCAAAAAGCATCTGCACCAGCAGATTACCGAAGATGGCAAGCCCGACCTGAACTACGTGGTCGTAGGCGGCGGCCCCACCGGCATAGAGCTAGCTGGCGCCTTGGGCAAATATCTGCGCTTCATAATGAAGCAGCACGGCGTAGAAGACCGCACTGTGCATATAGACTTAGTAGAAAACGGCAAGCACCTTATGCCACGCATGCCAAAGAGCGTGGGCCGCGCCATAGAGCGCCGCCTGAAGCGTTTGGGCGTCAAACTGTACCTGGGCAAAGCTGTGGAGGGCGAAACTGCCGACGCACTGACCGTGTCGGGCAAACCGCTGCGTAGCCACACCGTAGTCTGGACGGCTGGGCAAGCAAACAACCCGTTCTTTAGCGACAACGCTTTTGCCCTCAGCCCCCGCAAGAAGGTGGTCGTGGATGAGTTTTTGCGAGCTGAAAAAGACGTCTTTGTGGTGGGCGACAACGCCGAAACCATCTACAGCGGCATGGCCCAAACGGCCATTTACGATGCCGACTTTGTGGCGCTCAACTTCGTTAAAGAAGCTTCCGGCGAACCCAAGCTGGCCTATCGCCCCAAAAAACCAGTGTACGTCATACCGGCTGGGCCCAAGTGGTCGGCCGTGGAGTGGGGCAATGTACACATGTACGGCATGCTTGGCTGGCTGCTACGCGAAGCCGGCGACTTTGTAGCCTTTACCGACATCGAGCCGCTGCCGGACGCTGCTGCCCAATGGGCCCACGTGCTGCAAGAGCAACACCTGTGCGCCACCTGCGGCTCGGTCGCCTAAAATCAAATTACAAAGCTCGGCTCACAAAACCTGTCATCTCGAGTCAATTCGAGAGATCCCGTTATTCAAAGACACTAACGTAGGAGATTCCTCGACTTCCCCCGGATTGAGTCTAAGACTTCGGCTCAGAATGACAGGGAAGTTCCTTAGTTCCGGCTACAACAGATTGACTAATCTGTCATCTTAGCCGATAATCGTGTGGTGCAAAAGAATACAAAGGTGCCTGTTTTTACTAGTCTGGACGATCCAGAGCTTATAGACATCATTCTAGCCGGTGGCGTGGGCGTACTGCTCACCGACACAGTGTACGGTTTGGTTGGCAGTGCCAACATTCCTGAGGCCGCTACCCGTGTAATTGACGCTAAGGGCCGCAAGTACAAGCCCGGCACACTCATTGCGGCCAACACCCAACAGCTTATAGACCTTGGCATTCAAGCCGAACACGTCAAAGCTGCCGAGCAGTTTTGGCCCGGCCCGGTCACCGTTGTACTGCCCACGAAACCTGGGCTCGAATACCTAAACATGGGCCTAGGTTCACTGGCCGTGAGAGTCCCCAGTCATGGGGAGGTGGTGCACCTTCTAAAAAAAGTTGGGGCGCTCCTTACAACGAGCGCCAATCGACCAAACGAACCCATGGTAACGAGCATCGAGGAAGCACAAGACATATTTGGTAACCGCCTAAATTTTTATGTAGACGGCGGTCGCCTCGACCAGCCGTTAGCCTCCACCATCATAAGGGTCAAGTTTGAACTACTGCGCCAGGGCGCCGCGCAAATCAACCCAGACGCGCTGCACCACCCAGACGAACCCGACGCTTAGTAAAGATCAGCCCGTGGTTTTCTTGCGGAACAAGTAGCTCGCCAGGGGAATGGCTACGGCCATAATGCCCAGGCACCAGACTACGGACAGCCACACGGCGTTGCCCACCGGCAGGCCGTTTATGAGCGCCCGCACGGCATTTACCACCTGGGTAATGGGCTGGTTTTCGGCAAAGGCTTTTAGCCCGGCCGCCATACCAGCTGTGGGCACAAAAGCCGACGAGGCAAAGGTGAGCGGGAACACCAGCACAAAGCTCAGCCACTGCACGCCCTCGCTGCTTTTGGCAAACAAGCCCATAATGGCGCTCAGCCAGGAAAAGGCCAGGGTAAACAGCAGCAATATGCCGGCTATAGCTAGCCAGTCGGTGAAGCTGGCGTGCGGGCGGAAGCCGATGGCCAGGCCGGCGAGTACCATAACGGTGCTAGATATCATGGTGCGAAACAGGTCAGAGATCACGTGGCCGTTCAGCACTGCCAAGTTAAACATAGGCAAACTGCGGAAGCGGTCCATTATGCCTTTTTGCATGTCGTTAGTTATGCCTAGCGCGGTCGTGGTGGAAGCAAACGCAGTAGTCTGCACAATTATGCCGGCCATCAGGAAGTTTATGTAGCTTTCGTGCCCAGTTTTTATGGCCCCGCCAAAGACGTACACAAACAGCACCAAAAACATAATGGGCTGGAAGAACGTGCCCAGCAGCTGGTCGCGGTTGCGTATAATGTGCCGCGAGCTCCTGCCAACCATCTGCAGCGAATCACTCAGGGCATATACCCATTTGGGTCGGTTTGAAAACACTAGTTCTGCAGCCATATTAGTCCTCCGCCTTTTGTTTGGTTTTGCCGGTTAGGGCTATAAACACGTCGTCCAGCGTGGGCTTGTGCACGTTCATGCTGGCCACGCTAATTTTGGCGTCGTCAAGCGCCTCTAACACGTCTTTGACGTCTTTGTTGGTGTCGTTAATTACAGTCGTTAGGCTGTTGTCCTTGTCGTGCACATCCACCACCTTTTCGCCCAGCAGATCGCGGGCAGCTTGCAGGGCTTTGGGACCGGCAAAGGTGAGCTCCAGTCGGTCTTTACCCACCCGCGCTTTTAGCTCTTTGGCCGTACCCTCGGCTATTACTTTGCCGCCGTCTATTACCACTATATTGTCGGCCAGTTGGTCAGCTTCGTCCAGGTACTGGGTGGTGAGTAATATGGTGGTGCCAGCGGCCAGCAACTGCTTAATGATGTCCCACATGCCCTGGCGGCTGCGTGGGTCTAGGCCGGTGGTGGGTTCGTCTAGGAAAATCACCGGTGGGGTAGCAATCAGGCTCACGGCCAAGTCCAACCGGCGGCGCATACCGCCACTGTAAGTTTTGAGCGGGCGGTCCGCGGCGTCCACTAGGTCGAAATCTCTTAGCAGTTCCTCGGCCCGGGCCTTGCTGCTCGCTTTGGTCAAGTGGTACAGGCGGCCCATCATCACCAGGTTCTCGCGGCCGGTCAGCATTTCGTCCACAGCGGCCGATTGGCCGGTTAGGCCAATTACCGTTCGCACTTTTTGGGGCTCTTTGAGCACGTCGTAGCCCTCAATTGTGACGGCACCGCCATCAGCTTTTAGCAGGGTGCTGAGTATGCGCACTGTGGTAGTTTTGCCGGCGCCGTTTGGCCCCAGCAGCGCCAGCATCGTCCCGCGCCGCACGCTAAAATTCACGCCCTTCAGCACCTGATTGGTGCCATAAGACTTCTTGAGCCCCTTTACCGTAATAACTGTATCGTTCTGCTGCATATCCGTTTTAGTTTAACAGATATGATTGAACCATTGTAGCTACATAAACTAAAATGGCTATATGACTGTCGACGACCTATTTGTTACACAAACGAGAAAACGCGGTATCCCATTCTTAAACGAGCCACCGACAGAGATAAAGTACAAACGCCTAAACGCCCCACTACTTGAAGAATTGATGCGCTCACCACATATATCATATGGTGACTTTGAGGTCTGCGAGATGCTGCTAGGCCTAGTGAGCGACTCACTGTTGAGGCACGGAACAGGGGGCACATGGGGAGCAAGATCAGATTTTAAACTTAGCTTAGATGCTGAGCTGGAGACAGCCATAAGGTGTTTGATTGTTATTGCGTCAAGACTCGGATTCCAAGCTCCACAGTTTGAGTTCAGAAATTTTTTGCAGTTCGAGGCCAGCTTGAAGAAAAAACATATATCGAGCACTAATGGCTGGGAGAGACAACGAGACTATGTAAACCAGGTTCTCATGCCTCTCACAACAGACCTGGACTCATACAAGGATAAACTGTATATTCAACACCTCAGCCAACCGGCTGAACCAGGCGCCTTAGCGGGATGGCCACAAATTCAGAATGAAATAGCGCAGCTCAGATTAAAATTTGTGGCAGCCAGCACAGAACAAGACTACAACGCAATAGGTACCGTCTGCGTCCGAATAATTGAGGGTATATCTAGAACGGCCTACAACACGACCGTCCATCTGCGTCAAGGAGAGAGCGAGCCTCCAGTAAACCAAACAGACAACCGGATAGGCAAAGTCATCGAGGTTGGCCTAGCTGGATCAGCAAATTTAGAGCTAAAGCACCTTGCGAAATCAGCAAGTGCCGCTGCGCATCGCGTTAAACACAAAAACACACCGACGCGTCTACAGGCAGGAATTGCAGCCGACGCTACTATATTACTCACCAGTATTGTTAGTCGGATTGTTATGTCAGAAACAAGCGCATGAACAAAGCAGCGCTATTCTTCAGAGTCAGATGAAATTCCTGTTAACCCACCGGTAGAATCTTGCATATTTACTCCGAGAGCCGGCAAATCAACAATTCTCCACTGGTCGGGCTTTATCGAGTTACCATCAAGAGTAGTGAAGGCAATCTGCCCAGTGTCAGTCAGTATAAATAAAGTGCCATCATCAGCCGCTATCTGTATGATCTTATAGCCAGCTTTACGCTGGGGCTGATCAAAGCCCTCTTGCTTTTTGGCTTCTGCATCACTCATACGTATCTTATACCACATCTTTCAAGATTAATCCCGAGGCTGGTGTGCAACTAGCTCAAATCAGGCCGTCACACTGATTATAGTAGCCAGGAGAGAAAGAAGCATTTGAAAGTAATATCGCAAACACCCGATTCGCCGGCTAGATCCGTGAGATAATAGGGGTATATGGAGGCGTTTGAGGTTGTTTATGGGCGGCTGAATGCGGCGCAGCGGAAGGCTGTGGATGCTATTGATGGGCCCGTATTAGTCGTGGCCGGGCCGGGGACGGGCAAGACGCAGCTGCTTTCCGCCCGCGTGGCGCATATATTGCGTAGCACCGACACCTTGCCGCAAAACATCCTGTGTTTAACCTTTACCGAAAGTGGGGCGCAGAACATGCGAGACCGCCTGAGCCGGTTTATAGGCAAGGCCGCCTACGATGTGCAAATTGGCACCTACCACGCCTTCGGCGGCGATTTGATCCGCCGCTACCCAGAGTACTTTACCGAAACCCGGCTGGAGCGGCCGGTGGACGAGCTAGGCAAGCGGCAAATACTTACCGGCATCGTAGACCGGCTGAACTACCGCAGCCCGCTCAAACAAACTCGCCACCATTTGGGCGACCTAATGAGCACCGTGAGTGAGGTCAAACGCGGACTGCTCACGCCCGAGAGATTACGCGACATAGCCGCCAGCAACCTGGCCGTGGTCACAGCTGCCAGCAAAGTTATAAGCGATAGCCTGGCCGACTACACCAAACGCCTGCCCAGCAAAATTGGCGTAGCCGAGCCAATCTTTGGCGAAATATATGGTGAGTTGGCCGAGGTTGCTGAAGCCGCCCCCGCACACCCCCCGTTCGAGAACCTGGCGCGACTAGCCGCCGAAGAGCTGGAAAAAGCCCTGACCACCGCCAGCGAGCTGGGCAAAACCACACCGCTCACTGCCTGGAAAAACGCCTGGCTGGCCAAAAACGCCGACAACCAGTACGTGCTGGGTGGCGCGCTGGAAGCCGCCCGTATGGCCGAGTTAGCCGATGTGCTGGAAGCCTACGAAAAGGAACTAGCCGAGCGCGGACTGTACGACTTTGATGACATGATTTTGCGGGCCATCGCGGCCCTCGAGAACAATCTGGAGCTCAAATACACCCTGCAGGAACGCTACCAATACGTGTTGCTGGACGAGTTCCAGGACACCAACGCCGCCCAACTGCGACTGGTGGAGCTGCTCACCGACAACCCAGCCAATGAGGGCCGCCCCAACGTGCTGGCCGTGGGCGACGACGACCAAGCCATCTACGCTTTTCAGGGCGCGCAGTACAGCAACATGCTGGACTACTTCCACTTGTTCCGTGATGTGCTGGTTATAAACCTCAGCGAGAACTATCGCTCCACGGCCGCCATTTTAGAAACCGCCAAGAATGTTTCCGCCCAGATAACCGATAGTTTGAGCGCCAGCTTCCCCCAGCTGGACAAACAGCTCGTGGCCGTGCCCCGTCACACAGGCTCCACTCTACGTCATGCTGAGCAGAGCGAAGCATCTTCCCAGAGATCCTTCGCTAACGCTCAGGATGACGCGGAGGTGGAAACCAGTGATCACAGGACGACGCTTGTGCGGACGGAGTATACGAGCGAGATTGCCGAGTACGCTGGGGTGGCGGCACAGGTTCGAGAGTTGCTGAAGGGCGGCGTGAGCCCTAGTGAGATTGCGGTATTGGCGCCCAAACACAGGTACCTAGAACCACTCGTGCCATATCTAGACGGTGTACCGCTGCGCTACGAACGCCGCGAAAACATTTTGCAGGCGCCGGTTATACGCCAGCTGCTCACCATGAGCAAGCTAGTGCTGGCGCTGAGTAGCCGCCAGTTCGCCCTGGCCGACAGCTACTGGCCGGAAGTGCTGAGCTACGACTTTTGGCAGTTCCCAGTCAGCAGCATTTGGCGCCTCAGCTGGCGCGCCACCGAGCAGCGCAAACACTGGAGCGAGCTGTTGCTGGCCGATGACCAATTCCGCCCGGTAGCCCTGCTATTTCTAAGCCTGGCTGGGCAAGTGCAGACCGAAACGCTAGAAGTACTACTAGACCGCCTGATTGGCACCGACGAAGTATCGACTGGCGAAGCCGACCTCCCAGCGGTACGCTCCAGCCTCCGTCCGGCGCTCGAAGCCAGCAGCGAAGCCACGCTGTACCGCACCGTGACCGAGCTAACCGTGCTGCGCGCCCGCTTGGCCGAGCACCAACAGCAGCGGGGCAGTGCACTCACCCTGCCGGACCTGCTTGAGTTTGTGGCCGAGTATGAAGCGGCCGACGAGCAAATGGTAAACACCAGCCCCTACAGCGAAGCCGCCGACGCCGTGCAGCTAATGACCGTGTTTAAAGCCAAGGGCCTGGAGTTCGCCCACGTGTTTTTGCTGAGCTGCCACGACGACGTGTGGGGCAGCAGCAGCCGCGGCAATGCCAACAAGCTGACTTTGCCAGCCAACCTAGCACCCATCCGCCATGCCGGCGCCACCGAGGACGAGCGCTTGCGCATCTTTTTCGTGGCCCTCACCCGGGCCAAATACGGCCTGCACCTCAGCAGCCACGCCAGCACCTACGCCGGCAAGAAACCGCCGCGGCTAAAGTACCTGGCCGAAGCCGAGCAGGACGATGGCAGTGTGACCGGCCAGACGCTACCCGCTACCTACGCAACAGTAATTCAAGACGACAGCGACTCGCCGCCGCTCGCCAGCCTAGAAACCAACTGGCATGCCCGCCACACCACCCTCACACCACCGCTACGCGAACTGCTCCGCGAGCGTTTGCAAAACTACATGCTCAGCCCCACCCACCTCGTAAAATTCCTGGACCTGGAACACGCCGGCCCACAAAGTTTCTTGCTGGAGAACCTGCTGCGTTTTCCCACTGCGCCCAGCGTCGACATTGTCTACGGCAACGCCATGCACCAGACCATGGAATCGTTGCAGCTGGGATTGAATCAACACGGCACAGTGCCAAATGCCAAGGAAGCCGGCACATACTTTAGTAAATTACTAGAAACTCAACCCATCACGTCCGAGCAAATGGCATTGCAGCAGGCCAGGGGAGTTGCCGCGCTGGAAGCCTTTTTGGCAGATAAAACCACCACCTTTACCGCCGGCAACAAGCCGGAGTACAACTTCCGCGACGAAGGCGTGGTGCTGCCCGGCGGCGTACGGCTGAATGGCAAAATAGACCTGCTAGAAATCGATAATGAACGTAAACGCATAATAGTAGTAGATTACAAAACCGGCGCCCTAGGCACCGACCCGGCCAAACGGCATCGCTACGAGCTGCAGCTGTACTGCTACAAACTACTACTGCAGGGCTCACACACATTCAAAGATTATGCAGTTGATCAGGGCTGTTTGGTGTTCGTAGAACCCGACAGCAACGGCAAGATTACCCGCCACACCGTCACCTTCAAAGACGACGAGCTAGCCCGCGTCCGCCAGCTAGCCACCGCCATGTGGCAGCACGTCCAAACCCTGGACCTCCCCGACGTCACTGCCTACCCAGCCACCCTAGCCGGCATAAAACAGTTCGAGCAACATCTGCTGTCTGACGATTAGCACATGATAGAATAGGCGCATGAAACGTGTTGTTGGAGCAGAGTTAGAAGCATTGCGCCCGTATTTTGAGATGGCGGCAAAGGTCGCCCAGCAAGCCAAATGCCACCGTGCCAAGTGTGGCACGGTGATCGTAAAGGACGGCAAAGTGATTGGCAGCGGCTACAATGGGCCCGCACTCGACGACGAGAGCCGGCGCACCTGCAACGCAGAATGGGACATATCCATAAAGCCCAAATACGACAAAACGTGTTGCATACATGCCGAGTGGCGCGCCATTTTGGACGCCTGTAAACGTGCCGGCACTGATGTCGAAGACTCAACACTTTACTTTGTGCGTATGGACGAACACGGCAGCTTCACCGATGCCGGCGAGCCATTCTGCACTGTTTGCAGCCGCCTAACCATGGAAGCCGGCATAGCCGAGTTCGCGCTTTGGAACAACAATGGCGCCGATGTCTACCCAGCTGCCGAGTACGACGCCCAGTCATACGCTTTTTACACTACATAGCCCTCTTCAGCGCTCCTGTAGGAGACACGTTTACATA
The DNA here is from genome assembly GCA_964537115.1 of uncultured Candidatus Saccharibacteria bacterium. GTDB lineage: Bacteria > Patescibacteriota > Saccharimonadia > Saccharimonadales > UBA4665 > JAJZCD01. Next base: position 16,481 of record CAZHYW010000011.1, read on the forward strand.
TTTCGCTATATATTCTATAATATAGTATCTATGGCTGAGGTAGTTACCGAATCTCCAGTAGTCCCGCCGCGGCCCGATGAAGGTTGTTGGTACGGCAGCACTCACGGCGCGGAAATCGCTGCTGACGTTGCGCGCATATACAGAACATATGATGACTGGGCAGCGAGCGGCACCATACCTGTAACGCATCAGCGCATTGGGAAAGGTTCCTCTGCCGAGGTTTATGCAGCCGGGGAAAATGGCGAACTGGCTTGCCGCCACTTGAAGCCTTTTGAAGGCCTCAGCGCCACGCTATATTTTGTAAGCGCTAACGTACGTGCGCTGGGCGGACCTTGTATGGAACAGCTTGTTGCCGCCGACGCAACACGCGTTTGGTCGCAGCGGCTGGACGGGGTCCGGCGCGATAGCGTCCCAGCTGGCGTAATTCCACAGCTAAAGCGACCTAGCATAGAGCTTGTTCTTGATGCACTCACGGTACTACAAGCCCGAGGATTGGCTATGGATATCGTGGGTGGCGGAAATGTTTTAGTTTCGCCAGACTGGCTTAGTCTTGTTGATTTAGAGGTAGATCCATCACAAACGCTTACAACGCAACTGAGTCATATAGCATACGACGTTATCGGAGATGGCGGGTTGGCACGACTACGAGCACGGCATGGCAAGGAAGCGGTGCTGGAAGAGATCTCGGCGCGCATGGAAGTCATACACCTGCTCCACGAGGTTGTTACGGAACGCGCTGCTCTTTTTCCAAGATTCTGGAGGCCAGGCCTCGCCGTAGTCGACAGCCTCGTACGGCGCAAGGAACGTATGCTGCGCACTCCAGAACTTGTGTAAATGGTTGGTCGTAAGACAGCAAGAAAACCGCCGGGGTTGTCCGGCGGTTTTTGGTTGAACGTACTCCGTAACTAAGCGGCGTTCGGGTTGCGGCGGCGAGCCGAAGATGAACGACCGGCTGACTTCTTTTTGGCAGCTGATTTCTTAGCTGCTGGTTTGCGACTAGCCGTGCCAGCCTTCGCTCGGGGAGTTGTAGAGGTAGCGCTTGCACGCACCTCAGTAGCCACTTCTGACTGCGTCAGCGTCGCGTTTAGCATGCTGGTCTTGGCCTTTTCGGCACGGCTTTCAGCCACCTCGGCCAGCTCGGTTTCTACAAACAGCAGGTTGTACAGGTTAAAGCCAATTACGGCGCCCAATACTGGACCGAGCACGTAGGTACCCCAGCCCCATTGGTGCAAGCCCAAAGCCACGGCTGGGTTCAAAATGCCGGCAGAACCCAAGGAAGCCACCAGCGAGCCAGCCATCAGTCCGCCACCTATGGCGGCAGCCTTGGCGTACAGGTTAAAGCGCTGGTAAATAGCCGCTGCCCACACAAAGGCAAACACAAAGGTACCGACTACTTCGGCCACCAAAATGCGAGCGCTGTAGGTGCCCGTGTTGTGGATACCGGTAATCTTGGTGAGGTACACAAATAGCTCCCAGGCTACGGCACCACCCAGCAGCTGCACCACCAGGTAGCTGAGTGCTTGCATGGTGCGCAGTTTGCGCACTGTCCATAGACCAATAGTCATGGCCGGGTTAAACACAGCGCCTGAAATACCGGCGAGGGCCAGCGTCATTAAGGCAACCATTAGGCCGGCCGCCGAAGCGATAAAGTAGCTCAGAGACAGTTGTGAGTGGCTAATAGCCAGCACAATAAGCGTTAAGGACGCCGTGCCTAGGAACTCACCCACGAGCATCGCGAGCTTATTCTTACGAAACATATAGTATAACCTCCACTTTGTCACCCCTTACCAATTCGCATACGTAAGCGGTGTTTGTTTGTGATAGTTCCAGCGTACCCGCCCAGAACAGATTTGTAAAGGGTTAGCCTCTGACGGCCGCCCCAACCACCCCTCTCGCTTACGACGCTCGGTAAGCTATTTCGTGGTAGCTAGTCTTGTGCGGGCCAAAGAAAATTTTCATATATAAACGCATGATACTAACGCCCACCAGCAAGTAAGCCATGCAAAAGAGTACTATCTGCAACGTGTGGCTTCCTGGAATAGAACTGAGCCAAATATCTTGCGCCAAGAAAGACGGGCTAATGGGAAACGCCATAAACAGCAGACAGACAATGAAAAACACATGGCCCAGCTTTTTAAATGCATATATAGAGCCGTGGTATTCTCGCAGCGCAGTCGACTCACCGTTTATCTCCAACCACCAGAGGCACGCATGGCCCGCTATAAAGGCCACTACCACTCCCGCACCATACATACCCACATACTTCCAGTTCCCTGCGGACGCCAGGCCTAGGAAAAATGCCCCAAACAGATGGCCGAGCATAATTAGATTCCAGCACGTTCTGCCAGAGTTTTTGGTGGTATATGCCCGTATATAGAAAACAACGCTTAGCATAGCCACGACGGTGGAAACAATACGCATTGAACTATTTGGTACCGTCGTCGTACGCACCGCGGCCCATACCATAGCCAACAGAAGCGCCAAGGAAGCCACTTGAATAGGGAACCTATCGAGCGAGCTAAACGCCCGCCCAATGGATTTAAGCGGTCTCCACAGGTAGCGGCTCACTGTGGTGTTCATGTTCCATTCCTTAATGCTTAAGACGTAGAGTGTGGCGCGAAGCTTGCCCAGAAGCGTGTTCTTAAGCTTCCGGGCTGGCGGTACAAAGTAGAAGAATTGATCATGTATAAGGTAACTTATGGCCGATGGCGAAATAAGCAACTGATATGTCCTCAGGGACGCATTGCTCACAAAGTGGATGAGCGCCAACCATGGCAGGCCGGCGGCCACTTCAATAAACATTATGCCAATCTGAGTGATGGATGCATATGCAAGCTGTGTCTTAATAGATGATTGCACCCGGGTAATGGACGAGGCAATAATCGCCGTGATCAGACCCGAAACTGCAATACTAATCCGGAGCCAAGCACTACCTTGCCAAAGCGGATACGTTCTAAGCAATAAAAATAGACCCATATGTACGGAAAGTGCACCATAGAAAATCGCGCTGGACGACGTTGGGCCCTCCATGGCCCGCGGCAACCAATACGAAAAAGGAAACTGCGCCGACTTAATGAGCGCAGCCACAAACAAAAACAGGCCGAGTAGGGCCAGTTGACTGCCATGTCCTGTAACTAACCCAGAGAATTCAGAAAAATGCACACTCTTTTCAAAAATATGATGCATATACCAAATAGCCACCAGCAGGAAAGCATCGGCAATACGGTACACCGAAAAGACCTTGAGGGCATTTCTGGCCGGCAAGAACCGATCCCTATAAAAGGCGATGAGTAGAACCGAGCTTATGCCAATAAGCTCCCAGCCCAACACCAACACCTCAAAATTACCAGCCAAGATGATGAGTGACAGGCCTATAAAGAAGAGAAGAAGCGTGTAGTAAAACCTTTTAAAACCCTGTTCGCGGTGCATGTAGTATTTGCTGAAAATAAAAACGAGGGTCGACATAAGCGTGGCCATCCCCAGGAAAACCGCCGAAAGCTTATCAAAGTAAAAATCGAGCGAGAACGTGTAGTGGGCGCTGGTATACAAGGTCCCAATACTCGTAGATACGGAAGCGGTACCGACGCTGAACCACCGGCAGACCAAAAACAAAAACGTTGCCAGCTCCAGGAACATGATAGTAATGGCTATGGAGAAAATGGCGCGCTCCAATTTCTTGGGTGTAAAGATGCAGCCGGCAAAGCCTATGATTGGAATAAGTACTAATGCGGTGAGTAGTGGCGCTAACATACGGGCTATTCAATTATGTGCACCGGCAGGTTCTCCCGCGTGGCGTCCAAAATATGATTCGTTTTCATCTTGGGAGTTGTGTTAAACATGTCAGACAAGTCGTGTACGGTAGGCAGCCCCTTGGTGAGTGGAGTGTATGGCACAAATTCTCCTTCTTTGAAGACGTAGAGGGCCTTTTCTGTTGGATGCAGCGCGACTAAATGAATCCACCCGTTGTCGAACCATTCATAAAGCGCGGGGTTTGCCTGTATGGTTCTCTTCACCACATCTGGATAGTGCTCCACAACCATAAGAAGCCGTACGGGATCGTGCACCTCGATCATTTGCAGAGGCAGCCCGGAACGCAGGTCGCCGTCGCTACTGTTGGCAACGCCTATAAGTCCCATGACGTTGTGGGGCAGTTTGGTACCCGCGCCTAGTTTGTAATTGTCCATGCGCGAGAAGAAATACTCTAGATTTATACCGCCGCACACCACGCCAAGCGGAGCAAGCACGCTGCCGAGCAGCACGCCTTCAGGGTCACTGGTGTAATCGTACGAGTTTAAAAAGGCACGCCGGTCAAGAAACAGACGCTTTGTTAGGCTTCTGGGGCCAACCACGCACAACGCGTTGGTGCCATGACCCAGTTCAGGCCGGGGCTCGTAATATGAAACTGAGCGCTTTTTTATGTCTTTGCGTATTTTCTTTATGGGCTGCGTGGTATCGATAGACATAAACCGGCGTGACCGTTCTTTGGCGTCTAGATCGAGGGCGGCTTCGAAAAGCTGTTTGTTTTTGTTATGTAGCCGGCTGTTCTTTGGCGTTAGGGCGGCTTCATCATAAAATTGGACTTCATCGGACGCAGTATCGTGCATGCCACCTACAAACTGCGTGGTGCTCGGTATGGTCAGGCCGCGCGTTTGCAGCAAATCGCGCACCGGCTGATAATTTGCCATGTAGGCAAACACCCGAGCGTTGACCAGACCGGGCCGTCCGCTGCATGCACCGCAGTCGTGAGCGCCGTGGTGAGGATTGTTGGCGCTGCTCGATCCGTGGCCTACAACATATACCAGCGGAGACAGGTTCTTGGTGAGGCCAATGCAGCGCAACATTTTTTCCACGCGGTCGGTCATTTCTTCCACCGTAAAGCCCACTTGCAAACCTTTTTCCTCATCCCATTCTCCGGTGTGCACAATGGTCAGCTCGGCGTTGGGATCCATGTGGCCAAACGCATCGGCAATCGCCGGGCTCATGGTGGGATTTATAAGATTGGCTATAAGCTTGCCCAGGGCCGGGATTCCTAGCAGGTACGACAAGAAGAAGCCTCTGACCAGCTTATGGGAATGCCTGGTGTACATTATTTCTTTCGCATGTACATGTCCGTCGCCTTTTGAGACTTCTTTAATCAGGTACTTGGGGGTAACCGGTGCCGGGCAAAGCTTGTCATAAAACTTGGCGTGAGCCGGGTGAAAATAGAACTCCACCCCAAAGAATCCTGGTGCGCCAAGTGTTTCACAACGGCCGTCCAGGCGTTCTACATACGTCCGTAGAGAATATTCGCGTTCATCAATACAAAAGATAGCCTGAAAGTTTTTGGCAAGCGTCTTGTCGGCAACCCGGTTAGCGGGCAGCGTCAGCATGAGCCCGGAGAGTACCGTGTCGTAATAGCTCCACTCGAACGCGTCCTGCCATATTCCAATAACTTCTTGCAGCTCGGTGTGCGGTTCGCCTGCGAACATATCTACCGGCGGCTGCGTCATACTCTTTCCCAGCGGCTGCCATGCTGTTCCCAGGGTGCTCTCTAGGGCATCGATTTCGAGCAGCAGCTCAAGCATAATCATGTCTTCCAGGGCAATCTTCTTTGGGTATAAAAGTGCTTCCGGCCTGTCTTCCAGAATCGACACCATGCCCGACCATCCGGGGTGCCCAAACTGCTGGTCATAGACATATTGTTCAAAGTACATTTCCTTGCCTTTGCCCACCACTATTTCCAGGAGCTCGGTTATGGTGCATGACTTGTCGTGAAGGAGATCGCGGGCCCGTTTTGTTTTGAAAAAGCTAACCAGGCTGCGATCTTCCAGCTGGCGGAGTGCGTTCAAAAGGCCCTTGTCCTCAAACGGAAACGGCGAAATGGCGATGCCCTGATCGATGTAGCTGCAGATTATACGAAAGAGCAGTGGCTGCACCGCGTTGTCCAGGTCAATAGTGTAGAGGCGCTTCCACTCCTCCCTTAGCTTGCCGACGCGCGAGCGAATAGACCAACTGTATATTTTGTGAAGCACCTTGAACTGCCATTCTTCAAGATCTATGGCACCTTTTCGGCCTATAATTACCCTATCGAGAATCTCCGGAGTAATTCGCCCTATCCTGTACAGATCCCGATATTCAGTGAGTGAAAAGGTAGTTTGGAATCCAAAGATTGCTGATGCCTTGAAGACCGCATCGTAAAACTTCATATTCTGAAATGCATGCAGGGTATTGTGGTGTATAAAGTCCTTGAGAGGGCCTTGGGTAGGCAAGTAGTGCTTGAGCGTATGCAACAGGCGCTGCTCATCAAAACCAGGTTTATATTTTTGAGGCATAGTCAAAATTACATCCAGTTAAACGCGAACGTATCCTTTGGATTTAACTCATAAACAGAGTCAAATGTAGCGGATGACAAAAACAATTTAAAAACCCGCTCCTTTCGACGGGAACGAGGCGGGCTTTAGCTGATTGATCTCATCATCTAAAAGACTTCCGTATTATACTCCAAAAACCATTTTGGCAAACAGCAGTCGCAAAAATTTGTGATATTGATCACAGCCAAATGGGATGCTATACTCAGCGCTTATTGTTTGATTAATTGCTAGATAAACATTTTATACATATATGGGTGCACCTGCTCTTGAGTCCTCTTGTGCCGAGGTAGTAACGGCCGCGCTAGAACAACGCCGCGCCGCAGAGGCAGTAGCGGGCAGCGTGGCGCTGACACTGATATGTATGGACACTCGGCCAGGCGATCCCGAATGCCCCATTTTGGCCGATGACCACACACTAACCCTTGCCAGACATCCGGGAGGATTCAGCGGGGCCGCTCGACGAGTATCCGGCGCATGGGCCATAGACGACCGCCGGGGGTACGAAGAGAACAGCAAAGCCGCCCACTTAAACGGCCTACGCCTGGTTACACCCTTGTACGAGATGGGAGTAACACCTGTTATACATTTTGGCTGCACGGATAATGCAGTTGCAGAAGAAGCAGCTACCCTGATAGCAGACCAAAACCAGGATGTTTTGGAGGTTGCTCAGGAAATGGACCGCAAACTTACAAGGAACGCGTTCGCGAGGGTCGCTGGCGCTCACGCACTCATGCTCGACATGGGCCACATAGTAGGCCCCGATACGGTCGTCCGTGATTACGTAGCCAATGGGGTGCCAGTTGCTACATTGCACGGACCCGAATGGCGGGGAGTATCGCTGGTGGATAACCGTGGCCGGCGCCCAGTTAAAGCCCCACCAAAACGCCACCATCCCGGGCATGACCAAGTAGCAATATACGTTACCGACACTGGCCTGGTGCGCCCTCGCCTAATACGAGCAGCTCGTCAGGGCCTCTCGGGTGACATCCGGGCAGCCACCATCGGTCACGTAGACACTGTTCACAAGGCAGCTCTCGTGGTCCTGCTCGACCTGCCGTATGCGATTGTTACATAGATAAGTCCAATGCTTCGACTAAGCATACGAGCTGGCGCGGATATCTTGAAGAATTAGACCTATCTGTAGCAGCGACGTTTTAGGCCCAAAAGGCCGCTTTTTAGATATGGGCGAAGCGTCGCTAGCTACCTAACGCTGATGCCTACGCTTCAGGCCGGCCACTTGCAGACGCACGGCGTGGCGGTCAACCAGCTGCTGGGCGTGCTCCAGACTTACTTCGTCTTTGGCTTCGGCTTTGAGCTTTTGAGCGCGTTCCATAGCCGCCTCAGCCTCAGCTTCGTTGATGTCGTCGGCATGGTCGGCTTCGTCTACCAACACTCGCAGCGTATTGTCGCTAACTTCAATCACACCGCCGCTAATGGCAAAAAAGTCACGAGCCGCGTCGCTGTCACGCGTGTCTTTGCGCACCGCAATTACGCCGGTGGTAGCCACACTCACCAGTGGCATGTGGTCCTGCAGCACGCCAATTTCGCCGTCCAAAGTGGGCAGCGTAATCTCGTAAACGTCACCATCGAACTTGGTGCCGGTGAGAGCTACTAGCTGAAAGTGAATCACCGTAAAACCTCCGGTTTTTGTAGCAGGCAGTATGTAGTATGGGGCATGGGACGGGCTGCGTCTGCCTGGTCTTCTCCTATACTACTTGCTACATTCCCCATGCTACTTTCCTGCGGCCTTTACTACGTCTTCTATGGTGCCTTTGAGGTTAAAGGCAGTCTCTGGCTTGTCATCGTGTTTACCTTCCAAGATTTCTTTGAAGCCCTTGATGGTATCGGCCAGTTTAACGTACGCCCCAGGCACACCGGTAAACTGCTCGGCCACGAACATACATTGGCTAAAGAAGCGTTGAATGCGGCGGGCGCGGCCCACTAGCTGCTTGTCGTCCTCACTGAGTTCTTCCATGCCCAAAATGGCAATGATGTCTTGTAGTTCTTTGTAGCGCTGCAACACCCGTTGCACTTCGCGGGCCACGCGGTAGTGTTCTTCGCCTACGATCTCTGGATCGAGGATGGTTGATGACGAGTCGAGCGGGTCAACTGCCGGAAAGATGCCAATTTCGGTTAGGGCGCGGCTGAGGTTAACGGTGCTGTCTAGGTGGGCAAACGTAGTTGCCGGTGCCGGGTCGGTGAAGTCGTCGGCCGGTACATAGACGGCCTGCATGGAGGTAATTGAGCCTTGGCGGGTCGACGTAATGCGCTCCTGCAGCTGACCCATTTCTTCGGCCAGGTTAGGTTGGTAGCCCACCGCCGACGGAAGGCGGCCGAGCAGGGCAGACACCTCGGCGCCGGCCTGGGTAAAGCGGAAGATGTTATCTATGAACAGTAGTACGTCGGAGCCCTTGTCGCGGAAACCTTCGGCAATCGTCAAACCAGACAGTGCTACACGCAAACGGGCGCCTGGTGGCTCGTTCATCTGGCCAAATACCAAACTGGTGTTTTTGATCACGCCTGACTCTTCCATTTCGTGGTACAGGTCGTTGCCTTCGCGGGTACGCTCACCTACTCCAGCGAACACACTGTAGCCGCTGTGGAACTTAGCAATGTTGTTTATGAGCTCCTGAATCAACACGGTCTTGCCCACGCCGGCGCCACCGAACAAACCGGTTTTACCACCTTTTACGATCGGACAGATAAGGTCAATGACTTTGATGCCGGTTTCTAGAATCTCTACCGACCCGGACTGGTCAATGAGTGCTGGCGGATCGCGGTGGATCGGAGCGGTTTGTTTAAATGTGCCACCTTTGCCATCAATCGGCTGGCCGGTCACATTAAACATGCGACCCAGAGTTTCTTCGCCAATGGGTACGCTAATTGACTTGCCAGTGTCCGTTACTTCGGCACCACGAGTCAGCCCGTCAGTGCTGCCAAGCGAGATAGCCCGCACGCTCGATTCACTCAGGTGCTGCGCCACCTCCAGCGTGAGTTCTTGGTCGCCATTTTGCACCTTTAGGGCATTATAAATTGCCGGCAAACTGTCCGTTGTAAACTCAACATCAATCACCACACCCACAATTTGGGTAATCTTCCCGGTTTTAGTGGTAGGCTTGGTTGCGGTTTTGGTGGTCATCTTGTTCTCCTTTTGTAGCATGTAGTAAGTAGCATGGGGTATGGGTTACTTCTCTCTAGCCCTTACGGCTTTTATTAGCCCGGTAATTAATTTGTGTGCAACAACTGACTTATCGGCGAGATCCCTGAATTGTAGTTCAGTTATATACTGCAGGTCGCGAGCCAACACAAGTTGATCCTGGACTTCTGTAAGCGAACCCTGTGCCATAGTGTAAAAGTGAGCCTTGTCGCCTGCGGTACGGCGCGAGAAGCCTTCAGCAATGTTGGAGCCTACTGAAATTGCTGCACGACGCAGCTGGTCCGCCAACGCATAGCGCTCTTCGGGTGGGAAGCCACCAATCATGGCATAAACACTTAAACGGAGTACGTGCGCCGACTTCCAAGCGTCAAGCTGAGTAAAGCTAGCAATCTTCGTAGCTCCACCCATACTACTTGCTACATGCCCCATGCTACCCATTCAGGGCCTCCGCTCCACCGGTTATTTCTGCTAGTTCCTGAGTGATGGCTGCCTGGCGAGCGGTATTTAACTCCAGAGTGTAATCGTCGATCAGTTCTTTGGCGTTGTCGGTAGCGTTTTTCATGGCCACCATGCGCATGGCATGTTCACTAGCCATGCTTTCCAAAATGGCCTGCCAAATCTGTGCCTCTATAAGACGTATGGCTACTTGGTCGATTACCGTCTCAATATCTGGCTCGAAGTTGCTGATGGCAGTGACTTTCGCGTCGACTGCCAGTGCCTGGGCCGGCAAGAGCTGCTGGCTGGTGGCTTGCTGTGACACGGTGGATTTGAACTTGGTGTACAGTACGCAAACTTCGTCGGCAGCTTCGGTTTTATACTGGTCAATTACCGTGTTCAAAAGTGGGCGCACGTCGTTAGCTGTCGGCTGGTCGCCGTATGCCGGGTAGGCGGCCAGCAGCTCCACCTCGTGCAAACGGCGCACGAACTGAGCGCCACGATTGCCAATCACAATCACCCGACTGTGTACCTTAGCCTCGCGGTCGATGTGCAGGCTGGTGGTGAGCTGCTTGAGTACGTTGGCATTGTAGGCGCCAGCCAGACCACTGTTGCTGGTTATAACTACATACAAACGGGTCTTCACGGTTCGTTTGGTGAATAATGGTTGACGTTCGACCTCGCTAATGCCGCTTAGGCGAGTCAAAAGCTCGTTGGCCAGGTCGGCGTAGGCCCGTGAAGCCTGGGCATATTCCTGCGCCCGGCGCAATTTGCTGGCGCTCACCAGCTGCATGGCCTTAGTAATCTGCCGCGTGTTTTTTATGGAGCCTATGCGGCGCTTTAAAACAATAGTGCTGGCCATATGCTATGCCGCCTCCAGTGGGGGCACAAGTCGCAATACGGGTCGGCCAGTTGCTTTCGCTCTTTGCTCGGCGGCGCGGGCTGCAGCCACGGCAGCCAGTCGCTCTGCCTCTGCGGCTGTATGTGCAGCAACCGAGGCAGCGTGTAAGTCATCTGCTCGGTCAAATAGTAGACCCTCCGCTCCCGGTACGGTGCTCATTAGCAATCGCAAAGCTGTAACGGCCGGATCGTGAGCGCTTGCTAACGCCCCTCTAAAGCCGGCGACAATATAGGCCGCAGCCACGGCGCGTGGATCGACATCGGATCGGTATCCGTCCATAAAACTGCGTTGTTCTGCGCTCGGTCCGTCTGCCATTACTCTAAGCCTTTGCCGTTTCCTTAGTACTTACTTCGTACTGTTTGGCGATGTTTTTGGCGACCTTCATGACTTGCTCGTTTTGCTCGTCGGTGGGTTTATCGCCAGTATTTAGCGCTTCAGTGAGCTTGGCGTGTTTGCTCTTGAGCTCGCGCAGCAAAGCTTCACGGGCGGCATCGATTTTGTCGATGGGCACGGCGTCGAACGCGCCATTGTTGGCAGCATAGAGCACACTGTACATTTCCCAAATGGCGTAGGGGCTGTACTGCGGCTGTTTGAGCAGCTCGGTTAGGCGCTGACCACGCTCAATAGTGTGGCGTGTGTCGTCATCGAGGTCGGTCGAGAACTGGCTGAAAGCTGCCAGTTCACGGAACTGGGCAAGGCTTAGCTTCATACCACCGCCGGCAGCCTTAATAGCTTTGGTTTGGGCGTCGCCACCCACTCGGGAAACCGACAGGCCCACGGAAATAGCGGGGCGTATACCCTGATAGAACAGGGAAGTCTCCAGGAAAATCTGACCGTCGGTAATGGAAATAACGTTGGTGGGAATGTAGGCCGAAATGTCACCAGCCTGGGTTTCAATGATGGGCAGGGCAGTCAGGCTACCGGCACCAAGGTCGTCAGACAACTTGGCAGCGCGCTCTAAGAGGCGTGAGTGCAAGTAAAACACATCACCGGGGTAGGCTTCGCGGCCCGGTGGGCGGCGTAGCAGCAGCGACATCTGGCGGTACGCCTGGGCGTGCTTGGTGAGATCGTCGTAAATAATCAGCGCATGCTGCTTATTGTCGCGGAAGTACTCACCCATAGCGCAGCCAGCATATGGCGCCAAGTAGAGCATAGCGGCTGGATCACTGGGAGAGGTAGCTACAATAATGGTCTGATCCATAACGCCTTCGCGCTTCAGGCGTTCTTGCAGGGCGGCAATTTTAGACAGCTTCTGGCCAATGGCTACGTAGACATTTATAACACCAGTTTTTTGCCGTGCCTGGTTCACCATGGTGTCGACGGCAATCGTGGTTTTGCCCGTTTGGCGGTCGCCAATTATAAGTTCACGCTGGCCACGGCCAATTGGCACCATGGCGTCAATGGCCACCAGGCCGGTCATCAGTGGCTCGTGCACATGCTTGCGAGCCAGCACGCCTGGAGCAGGGCGCTCTACACGGCTTTTCGCCTTGGCCTTAAGGGGCTCACCGCCGTCCAGTGGTCGACCCAAGGGGTCGACCACACGGCCAACCAGTTCTGGCCCGACCGGTACTTCTAGCACCTGGCCGCTTAAGCGTACCGTGGTTCCAGCCTTTACTTGGGTGGCATCACCCAAAATTACGGCACCAATTTCATCCTCGGCGAGGTTAAAGGCGAATGCCGTAATCTTTTGGCCGCTTAAACCATCAATCTCGAGCATTTCGTTGTAGCCAGCCCCCGCAAGACCATAAATCCAGGCTATACCGTCGCCCACGCGAGTAACTACGCCCACATTTTCTATTTCAGGGCGAGCCTTTAGTTCGGCAATGGCTGCGCGAATGTCGGCGCTTAAATCTTTAATTGATAACTCAGCCATGTACACTCCCTTCGGTCGCTTTCGTTATCCGATTTCCGAATGTCGAATTCAGGTACTGCCTGCGGCAGTACAATCGGGATTCGGGATTCGTCATTCGATATCCGCTCATACTATTCCTTTCCGGCTCCGGTTAGCTGTTTGAACTTGTTTAATTTGGCTGCCACACTGAGGTCCAACTGACGATCCGCTAGGCCTAAGCGTACACCACCGACGACGGATGTATCTTCAATTGGCGTAACGACAATCTTCTCGGCCGAGGGGTACAGCTTTTTGATCCGCTCAACAATTTGTTGCTTGGTTTCGGCGCCCAACGTATGGGCACTTCGTGCGATTACCTCTACGTAGCCGTGGAGAGCCCAATCGGCCTGCACGTCACGCAGTAACGACTCTAGCTCACCCACGCGGCCTTCATACAGCAACATGGCCGCAATTTGTCGCGCGTAAGCCTTGGAAATACCACCGTCGTAGTAGGTGTGGGCGGCAATAGCGCTTGCCATATCAAGGCGGGGTGTTTTCATGAGGCCTGCTGCTCCTTTAGAGCACGGTCAATAAGAGCCGCATCTTTCTTGACGTCTACTTTCTCGCTAATAATAGCTTCCGTAGCATCGCTCACTAGACCAACAATCTCGCCCTCTAGCTTCTTGCGAGCCCGAGTCATCTCGCTAGCCGCTCGTTCTTCGCCTTCCTTTACAATCACAGCCGCTTTTTCTTGAGCCTTGGCTTCGGCATCGCGAATGGTGTCACGAGCCGATTCGTTAGCGCCAGCGATAATGCCGTCGGCTTCGGTGCGGGCCTTGGCCAGTTCCTCGGCCACTTTCGCTTCCAGTGCAGCTTTATCCTTCTTCATCTGCTCACCGAGCGCCACGCCATCTTCGATGGTCTTGCGGCGCTGTTCCATAAGTTTAGCAATTGGACCGAAAGCATAGCGTTTCAGCACCAAAAAGGCTAGCACAAAGGTGATCAGCTGGATAACGAACGCCTTCGCGTCTATGCCGAGCGACCCCAGTCCCGATGAGCTATCCCCAAATTGTGTTACAAGTATGTCCAAATCGTATCCTTATTTCACAAAGAACGTAGAAGCGAAAGCGAGCAGACCGTAAACCTCGATGAGGCCCACAAAGACTAACGCTTGGCCAAGAAACTTGGACGCCTCCGGGTTGCGGCCGACTGCCTGCAGGTAGTTAGCACCTACCAGTCCAATACCGATGGTTGGGCCAATAAAGCCGGCACCAATCATAATGCCATGGGCAATGGTCTGCATGGCTTCGGGCGAACTAACAGTGCTGGCTAAAGTTGCTACTGGGAACATATGTTTCTCCTTTTATTAGTGACGCTTGACAGTGCTATCACGATCGAAGTTGAGGTATCTTCTAGGCACACGAAGATTGCTCTGTCCGACCGCGAGGCGACTCGCATCATCCTTTTACTCCTTCTGGAGCTGTTACTATTGTTTCAGCTCCATTAGCCTCGGTCAAGTCATGGTCGTGTGCGCTGTTGACGCTAATGGCCAAGTAGTTAACTGCCAAGATAACAAAAATGTAAGCCTGCAGTGCGCCCACACCAAGTTCCAACAGGGTAAACGGAAGTGCTGTAATGGGCGCCAGTACACTGGCCGGTGCCAGTAGGCTACCCAAGTACGCAAACACACCGATCACAATTTCGCCAATCGCCATGTTTAGAAACAATCGAAGCGCCAGACTGAGGGCTCGTGTGAGGTCAGTGAGCATCTCGATTAGTCCAATAACCAGATACAGCGGGTTGAGCGGGCTGCCCATGAAGAAGTGACGAATGTATTTGCCAAAGCCGCCAATCTCGCGGATGGAAGCGGCGTACACGTAGACCATGGTTACCAGACCCAGCCCCAGGGTGGTGTTGAGATCGGCCGTCATGGGACGCAAGAAGGGGTGGCCGTGAATTTGGATACCATCGCCAACACCCGGTATGAGCCCCGACCAGTTATTGAGCAGCACAAAGAAAAATAGAGTTACAAAAAACGGCACGTACTTGCGGGCAATGGCTTTATCGGTAAAGGCACCTTGTACCAGGCCGGTTGCAAAATCAACCCCGGCTTCCACATATTGCACCAGACCACCTTTCGGATGTAGCGTTGCCCTGCGAGCGACGTACACAAGCACTAGAACAATCAGGGCGCAGATAATCCAGCCGTAGAAGATAGAGTTGGTAATGTGTACGCCGGCAACAGTAAAGTCACCACCCGGCGCAACGTGCACCGACGGTCCGCTCGCTTCCGCAAAATGACGCAGCAGTCCAAGGCTCATTGGTCATCGTCCTCTTCGTAGCGTTTACGTATGTCCCGTTTTTGGGCATCGGTTAGTTTTGGCACAGGCAACTTGTTGGCAGTTTGCAGTGTCTGCCACAGTACCACTGCGGTACCCATAGCAGCCACCGCTAGCCCAATGAGCAGATAGGCATATTTGACACCGATTGCTTTGTCGAGCCCCACACCCCCCAGCACCGGTACCAGCACCACGACGGCCAATTTCCAGCTCATATCTAATGCTAGCGCCACAAACTGTCGCCCCGGTCGTGTGGCGTTCGCGGTCCCCGTGGAGTTTGAGGTGTTAGGTGTTGAACCACCCTTGGTAGAAGTCGGCGCTTGAGTCGCTGGCTTTACAGAAATTGTCATTCGTAGATTTAGTATATCATCTCTGTTAGGCCGCTCGCAACCACTCTTCAGCCAATCTATGGAAGCGCAGGCTACAGTCCATTGCATAAGTGCTATACTATGTATAGTAGAAAGGATCTGAAGAAAGATGGCTCAAACTCAACCAGTAATCGTGTATGGTGCCGAGTGGTGTGCCTTTTGCCATGTCGCTATGGAGTACTTCGACAAAAAAGGGGTGAAATACGAGTACCGCGACGTCGACAGCAACCGCGACTGGCTAAAGGAATGTGTCGACAAATCCGGCCAGACCGGCATACCGGTGCTAGACTTCGGCGACGGCAAGGTGGTAGTGGGCTTCGACC
>CAZHYW010000012.1:0-19293 GCA_964537115.1 uncultured Candidatus Saccharibacteria bacterium
CCCAGCACGTCACCTTTTGCAGTGAAGCTCGATTTGTCTAGTTTGCCGGCTAGGCCAGGTACGGTCGGCGCAGTGGCAATACCACCGAGGTCGCCAGTGAGTTGCACGATGCCTTTATTGGAGGTCGTGGCGTCGGGCACGACCGTGGAGCTAACCGTAGCTGGTACCCAGGTAGTACTGCTGGCTTGGTAGCTCAACACTTGGCCGTCGGCTGCATTAGCAGTAGCCGTAGTGTCGGCTAAGCCAGATAATCGGGTGGAAGTAGTTAAGGCACCAAGGTCACCGGCTGTCAGTATTACCGCGCCGTTTATTGGGGCTTTACCATTGAGACTAGTGACTGCGCCGGCATTTTTAATCGCGCTAGTCTGGAGCGTGCCGTCGGTATTGTGGGACACCGTTAAGAAATCATTGAGGATATTTCCCCAAAGGCCACTATCTCCCCCCGGACTCGGCAAACGGGACATGTTTTGGCGTTCTTTCCTACAATAGCCCTTACGCTTAAGCGAACTGACTGGGTATTATACAGTTTATTGCCGGGGTTGGTTAGGGCGTTTGTTGCCCTTATCCACAAGAGCTTGCGCAGTGGCTTAAGGCCCGCGGCAATAAGAGGGCGAAAGGAGGTGTTTACTTGACAGCCTACTGGCGCCTAGCCATACTGTAGCTAACCATAAGTAAAGTTCATAAGGTAGCCGGACACACCACTATGACTAAAGTTCTGATTGTAGAAGACGACCAACTAATGTTCCGCATGTATGTGCGGGTGTTTACGTTTGAAGGGTTTGAAGTACAACTGGCCGAGAACGGTCAAGCTGGACTAGACAAGCTAAAAGAGTTCACACCAGATATTATCTTGGCCGACGTAATGATGCCCGTCATGAACGGGGAGGAAATGCTGGTCAAGCTCAAAGCAGACCCGGCCACCAAAGACATCCCCGTTATTATGCTAACCAATCTGGCCGATCCCAAAGCGGCTGAAGAGTCGGTGGCCAAAGGTGCTGAACAGTACATAGTAAAAAGCAAGTACAGCCCCCAAGAGATCACCGCGCTGGTGAACGATGTACTAGCCAAACGAAAGCCTGCAGCCTAATGGCCGAGCAACCCCTCCGCTGGATGCCAGAGGAAGCCTAAGTGGACACCAGCGTCTCTAGCCCTTCGAACGATTCGCTCCCAGCCGATGTAGATGCTATAGCGTACATTTCGCACGAGCTGAGTACGCCTCTGACAGCCATAAAATGGAATGCCGAACTCTTACGCATGGGTAAGATGGCCAAGTCGCTTGATGAGGAACAGACTAAGCTGCTCGACGAGATTCTGCTGGGCGTAAGACGCATGAGCGCTCTGGTGGATGATATCCACGAAAGCTCCTGGCTGGAGCGCAACAAATTTGCAGACGAGTCCCAGCCGACGTCACTGGCCGACATTGTTGCTAGTGTCAACGACCAGCAGCAAGCCATAGCCACTGCAAAGCAGGTACAGTGCACCATACAAGTTGATCCGTCGGTGCCTCGCCTGTTAGCCCGGCCAAGTACGTTAACACTCATTGCAACCAATCTGCTGTCAAATGCCGTCAAATATACCTTAACCGGTTCGGTGTCGGCAGAAGTACGCCTAGCGACTGCCGACGAAGTGGCGCGGGCTGAGTTGACAAACGCTATGTCGTCAGTGCTGCTCAGGGTAACCGACACCGGTATGGGCATACCGGTGGCCGAGCAGGCGCAGGTGTTTAAGAAATTTTTTCGTGGCAGCAATGCTCGTTCTGCAGATATAGAAGGTACTGGCTTGGGGCTGTACATAGTGGCGCTTGCTGTCCAGAAACTAAAGGGCGCAATTTGGTTTGACTCGGTGGAACGGCAAGGCTCAATATTTAGTGTTGTCCTGCCGCTACAGAGCGAGGCAAATAGTGTAAACTAGAATTTATTATGGCACATATACTTATCATCGACGACAATCAATCACTTCGAACAGGCTATGATGCCTTTTTACAACAAGCCGGCCACCAAACTGCTGTGGCTTCCAGCGTGGACGAGGCGCTGGCATACGTAGCTGGTAACACGCCAGACATAATTCTGCTCGACATGCTGCTACCTAAAAAGAACGGTCTGGACTTCTTACAACAGTACGACGTTAAGGTTGCCCACCCTACCGTGAAAGTGGTTTCTTTCTCCAACCTAACCGAGACGGAAATTGAAGATCGGGCCAGGGAGCTGGGGGTGAAGATGTATCTCAAGAAATCGTCCATGACGCCAACCGAGCTCGAGACTACCATCAATTCCCTGCTAGCCGCATGAGCATCTGACCGGCTTGTACTATTTGTTTTGGAGCAGTTGCCAAGTAGCGCCGTGTCCTGACTTTTTGCTAAAACTTAAGATAAACTTAAGAACTTGCCGCGCCTAAAATGGTATCATTAGAACCATAAGCGTAAAGAGTGTAGGCTAGGTATCTGGCTGACCTTCCTGACAGACCACTCGAAAGCGTTTGGGTAGCTGCGAAAATGAAAAAGAACTTTGTACACATCTCGCTGAGGGCGAAAATAGGCCTGACCATTACCGCTATACTGTGTTTGGGAGGAGCGTCGACAGCCTATTTGGTTCATGCCAATTCTACGGGCGCGCTTAAAACTGCCATTGGAAGCAGTCTGGCAACGGTTGCCGACCAGACCATGGACAAGCTCGATCGATTCTTATATGAACGTATGAATGATGTTGAGGCGCTGGCCGGACGTCAGCAGTTACAAAGTTTTTTACTACTCAGTCCCTCAGCTCGGAAGCCGGCCATCACTGCAGCCCTGGCTAAACAACTTCAGGATTATGAGCGAGCCTCGGGCACTTGGAGCGCCTTGACTATTTTAGATAATCACGGCGCTCCCTTACTGCCGACGGCTGACTCTCAACAGCTTGCCGTGGGGCTGGCCAAACAACCCTCCGTGCTCAAGTTATATACTGCTGCGGCTGTGGGGCAAGCGGGGTACTCAGATGCATTGTCCGTAGCGCCTGGCCATGATCCGGTCATGCTTTTTATGGCACCGGTGCGTAATGAACAGCTCGCTAGCAGGCCTGTCATTGGAGTGCTAGCGGGTGAGGTTAGTTGGAGTTCTAGTATTGTTGAGCTACTGAGCAGTCTTAAGACTACTCAGGCTACACTGGTGAACGCTAGCGGAATATCGCTGGGCGCTAATGACAGTGATGCAAATCACGAGGTGCTTCAGCAAGACTTTGCTGGTACAAAGCTATTTCAGGCGATGCGGCATCATCCAGACGGCTCGGGGGTGTATCCGGGACTGGATAACGCTAAGCAGCAGTTTCTCACGGCCTATGTAGCCGAAAAGGGCTACCGCACATACCATGGCAATCATTGGACGCTCATATTGGAGACACCGACTAGTGTGGCCTTTGCACCGGCAGAGCGCGTTACGAACAATCTGGTGCTGACATTTTTGACTATTCTGGCTGCCTCTATAGCCGTACTGATGCTGGGCATGGAGCAGCAGGTTGTTCGCCCGCTTAGGTTACTCAAAGACGCGGCTGCCAAGGTGGCAGACGGCGACTTATCTAAATCGGTTCCCATAAGATCGCATGACGAGCTTGGCCAACTAACCGCCGTATTTAATGCCATGATCGCCAAGCTTCAGACGGCACGCCGTGACTTGCATACCCGTGCTGAACAGGCCGAGAGCGAAGAACGCTTGTTGCGCACCTTACTCCAAAGCTTGCCGGTCGGGGTAATGGTGGTGCGCGCCTCCGATCGTCAGCCAATTCTTATTAACAAGCTCGGAGAGAAGTTGTCTGGTCGTAGGATGGAGCTAACGAACGGCAGTCAACCACCCGGCTATATTGCCATAAAAGAGGATGGCACACCTTACCCCTCATCGCAATCCCCTGTAGCGCTGGCGCTTCGGCACAAGCGGGCAGTCACCAAAGATGATATTCTGGTGCGACGGCCAGATGGCGGTACTCTAGCCCTCAGGGCGACTGCAGCTCCCATTAAAGAGCCAAATGGGCACATTGAACAGGCAGTGTCGGTGTTTGAAGACATTACCGAGGAACGAGAGTTGGAGCGTTCCCGGGACGAGTTCTTTAATATTGCCAGCCATGAGCTGCGCACACCGCTTACTGCTATCCGTGGTAACAGTGAGATGATTCAGAAAATGTACCACGACAAACTGGATGAGCCAGAGCTGGCTGGCATGGTGGAAGATATTCATGAAGCCTCAACGCGCCTGATCGACATTGTGAATGACTTTTTAGATACCGCACGCCTAGAGCAAAAACGTATGACGTTTGAGCTCGAACCGTTTGATGTCACGGCCAACGCCCAGTCGGTCATTAAGGAATATCAGGTAACTGGTTCGCGCCAAAAAACTCACTTGGAGGTAGTTGTGCCAGACAAGCCGTTGCCACTGGTGCTGGCCGATCCTAACCGCGTGAAGCAAGTCATTATTAACTTAGTGGGGAACGCACTCAAATTTACTGAGAAAGGTAGTGTGAGCATATCGTTTGAGCTTGAGCCGCACTTTGTGAAGGTGCTCGTTACCGACACCGGCCGTGGCATGCCTCCGGCAGCTCAGAAGGTGCTATTTAAAAAGTTTGGCCAGGCGGGCGGTAACAAAATTGCCGTCAACTCGGCGCGCAGCACTGGCCTGGGTCTTTACATATGCAAACTGATTGTTGAACAGCTGCATGGCCGTATTAAGCTGGAGTGGTCGGTGACAGGTAAGGGTACGCAGTTTAGCTTTACGTTACCCCTCGCTCCAGACACCTCAGACAAATAATTACCGCGGTTCTCTAGGAGGTCCAAGCTATGCTTTGGGTCTAACCCAGCGTGGGCATTTGCGGTACTTACCCATACGTTTGGTGGCCAGACTTTTAAGCCGGACGTGTAGCTGGGGTGCGGCGACTACCGTTGCGTGGCCGCGTTTGGCTGGTTCGCGTCTGCCAGGGGTAGTTCTAGGGTAAAGGTAGTGCCCTTGCCCTCCTCCGTGCTCGCTAGGTACAAGGTGCCTTGCATGCCCTGTGCCAACAGACGGCTAATGTATAGACCCAGGCCGGTGGCCGAAGTATCGTCGCGCGTAAGTATACTAGCGGTAGCTTGCTGGAACTTGTGGAAGAGTAGTTTTTGCGCCTCGGGTGAGATGCCACGACCGGTGTCCGCAACACTTAGGTGCATGGTGGTATCGGTTGGCTCCAAAGTGACGGTGAGTGTACCTTGGTCGGTAAACTTAATGGCGTTATCGAGTAGTGCCAGTAAAATTTTCTGGACGCGCTCTTCATCGGCCAGCACGAGCGGTAGAGTGGTTTTAGGCAGCTCGAGTTTGATAGGCAATTGCTTGGCCGTTGCAGCCTTACCTGCCTCCGCTATGGCCGCCTTAGCTACTTCCTCGGCGTTAAACGGCGCAATCGTAAAGGTGGCATTCCCCTGCTCTAAGCTCGACATATCTAAGAAGTCGTTCACTATGTCTATAAGGCGGATGCTGGCGTCATGCATGTCGGTAATCATGCTCTGCACATCTGGGTCCTTGAGCTGGTCTTGACAGTACTGCAACATAGTTTCGGTGTTGCCGCGAATGGCAGTGAGCGGCGTGCGTAGTTCATGGCTGGCAATCGAGAAGAACTCGTCGCGGGAACGCTGGATAATGCGCTCTTCGGTCTCATCGGTAATAAGCACCACCGCACCGCTAGTTTGGTCGCCAATTATGATGGGCGAAAGGAAAATATTGAAAAACGAGCCTTCAAATGTCACATCGCGAGCTTCCAGCGCCTTTTTACCTTGTAAGCACTGAGCGACCGATGAGGTGACATCGAACTTATCTACCTTGGCGAATAGCTCGCGCAGCGTGTAGGTGGCGCTCCCGCTTTCTGGCAGCTTGAGCAGGCGCCGGGCGGCCAGGTTGATGGTAATGACCTTGCCATCATGGTCGGCCATAATAAAGCCTTGGCTCAAGCCTAACACGGACGCCATGAGGCGCGCCTGCGACTCGAGTAAGTTAGAGGTCATCTCGTTGAAGGCCGTGCCTAGTAAGCCTATCTCATCGTGTGACTCAATCTGTACCCGCTCGTTTAGATTACCGGCTCGGATTCGGGCAACCACTTGTGTAAAGCGAATAATGGGCGCGGTAATGTAGTGTGAGAAGTACCAACCAACCAGTACCACTAACACCACCGTTACTAGAATAATGCCGAGTGTGAGGTTGCGCAGCTGATAGACGGGTGCATAAACTTCGTCTTGATCCATTTTGACGCCTACTAGCCAACCGGTGTCCGGTATTTTGGCGGTTCTTTGCAGTACTAAATGGCCCCGGTAGTCCCGTGTGCTCCTGCCGTTACCACTGTGCCGGTAGGTACTCAGCGCTGCTTGGTCATTAAATCGCAGTGGTGCCGCATTGACTTGCTTTCCTTGATCATTCGGAGCTACCAGAAAGCTTTCACCGGTTTGGCCCAGGTCGACGTAATCGCCAGTGATGAACGATAGGCTATCTACCTGATATTCCAGTACGGCCACGCCTACAGTCTTGCCCTGTAACACAATCGGTCCCGTAAGATATTCGGCTGGCAAGCCGTCTATATCTTTAAAGAACATCGAAAGATTTATGCCCTTGGAACCTTTTTGAAAAACGCTGGTCTTACTGTAGTCGAGTCCCATGAAGCGTCTGTCGGTGGAGGCTTCCACCTTGCCGTGTAAGTCGAGCACATGAATACGGCGGATGCCAGCGTTGTCGGCACGGCGAATGGCCAGCACTTGATTTAGCTGGTTGGCCGTTGCCGCGGATGGCGCGTCGTTGTATGCGCCGGTTAAGAGACGCACATTGCCGTAGTCCGCGAAGACCTCGAGGACGGTGCCGTTTTGCTGAATAATTTGGTTGATGGCCTCGGTCTTGCGGTTTAGCGTGTTCGTGAGTTGTGTGGAAATCTCCTGGTTCAGGGCTCGCTGGGAGTTGAGATACGAAAAAGCCCCAATTGCCACAATTGGGATGAGGGCCATGAGCAAGAACAAAATAATGAGCTTTTGAGAAATTTTCATGGACTCGGTAAGAGCTAAAGTGGCCGAAGGGGTCGTGTCCTTTCGGAGAAGGCCCCTCCGTGCTGAGTTTGTTTTGCTATTTGCTAGCCTGAGCTACGAACGCGCCGTCCGTAATCTTGAAGGCAATATAGTTAGCTGGTACGTCGCCGTTCTGGTCGAACACTACATGACCGGAAGCGCCCGTAAAGTCGACTTTGTACAAAGCGTTCTTAATTTGTGGTCCGGTGGTAGCACCGCTTTGCAAAGCTTTGAAGATGGCCGTATAGGCATCGTAGGCCTGGGCTGAGTAGATGTCGGGCGTGTTCTTGTTGTAAGCGGCTTTAAACTGCTCAACATAGCTTGGTGAACCATCGCTGACCGCAATGGTGGTGAGGCCCTCGGCCAGGGCGCCGGCGTCTTTAACGAAGATTGGGTCTTTGAGCGTTTCCGAGCTGTATATCGGTACGCTGAGGCCCAAGTTTTTGGCTTGCTGCAAAATGGCAACGGGCACGAGTGTAGAGCCATTGAAGGCAATGTAGAGGGCGTCGGGCTTGGCGGCTTTAATGCGAGCCATTTGCGCGCTCACATTGGGATCTTCGTTGACAATCTTCTCGGAAGCGACCACTGTACCGCCCAGCTTGGTGAATGCCGCAGTCAGCGCAGTGTTGAGGCCGTTGCCGTAAGGCTCGTTGCCATTGATGATAGCCAGGCGCTTAATGCCTTTGCCGTACAGCAGGTTTGCCGTGAAATTGGCGGCCAGATCGTCGCTGGGGATGACCCGGAAGATGTAATCGCCGGCTGTAGTAATATCGGGGTTGGTGGCCGATGGACTAACGACGGGCACATGAAGCTGGTTGGCGGTGGAGGCCAGGGCGAGCATGCCGCCGGAACAGGCATCACCTACAATTGCCGCTGCTCCTTTGGTTACCAGATCTTTTACCGCCTGGGCAGCTTTGGTGCTGTCGCACAGAGTGGGCGTAGTAACTAACTGGACGGTAAGGCCGGGATCGGAAAAGTGCTGGTGGGCCATCTCAACGCCCTCTTTAAAAGAAGATCCCACTGTGGCGTTGTCACCGGTGAGATCCTCAAATATGCCCACCTTAACGGTGCGAGTGGCGACAACAGGTTTAGCCTTACCGCCCTTCATTAGGAAATAGCCGCCCACGGCTAGTGCTATTACGGCCACAGCCACCGCTACCCATACAAGCGGCTTTTTAGAACCAGTTGCTGATGCCGCAGGCGCCGAGCTGGTAGGGCTTGACGGGGCGGCAGATGTACTGGGGTTTGGTGTGGTTTCCGGAGTGTTTGTGTCGGTCGGCTTACTTGGCGGCGTGATGCCTGGCGCTGATTCGTTCATTACGTTTAAAACCCCCTTGTTTTACGGTTCGTTTTTTGATTTGAGAGACGTTGTTAAAAAGTATAGTGCTTATAGTTATTGATGTAAAGTGATTCTATGCATGCGGCCTAATAGTTAATGATCTCTGTGACTTTAGCCGTTCGAGGCGCTGCAACGGAGCTAGCTATCGGGTTGATCTCAGCTCTCTAGGTAGTTGTAAATGAGCTTTGATAGGTCCGCCAAGGGTGATGTGATGGAGCCGTTGGTCATAATGATAAGTGTATAAGTACTTTTTGGGCCGTAGACAATAGCGGCGTCGTTCTCGACGTTGGCTAACCAGCCTGGCTTGTCGGCTACGGCTATACCGCTGGGGACGCCAGCAGGTATGCGCTCGCGCCAGACCTGCGTTTTCATGAGGCCAAGCAGCAACTTGGTGTCGGCGCTGCTTAGTAGTGTGCCCTGTTGCAGTTTGGTGACCATGAGTGTGAGGTCATTCGCGGTACTGCGCTTGTCGCCGTTGGCAGCCACGCCAGCGCTGTTGTAGTTGTTTATGTCGGTGTGCGTGGCGCCCACGGCAGCTGCTAGCTGGTCCACGCGGTCCCAACCCACTAAGAAGCCTAACGCCTCCGCGCTGGTGTTGTCGGACTGCAAAATCATTTTTTGCAACGCATTTTGAACGGTTTGGCCAGTGCGGGTAACGGTATTCAGGCTGTAGGTCCCCTGCTCTATTTCGTGCAGCACAGCGTACGCTACGTAAATCTTGTAAGTACTGGCCGTGACCATGGCAGTGTCGGCATTTCGGCTGGCGCCACGCAGGTCACCGTTCAACTCTTGCACCATTACTGACGAGTCAAAAGAGTGCTGGCCAGCCCAAGTGTTAACAATCTGTTGTAGCTGGGTATCAACATGCGCCGTCGGTTGCGGGGTGGGTGTGACTGTAGCGGCATGTTGTACATTTACTGTTGGCGTGGTCACGTGACTGGCTGGACGAAATTTGGCATAACCTACCAGGGCGACTACCACTACCACTGCTAGCAAACTGGCTGATTTAACTGGTGAGTACTTTACGGAACGCTTCATGGTGCTTTATAGGTAGTGCCGCCCGATACACCAAAGAATTGCTCGAGCGTGGTAATACCCTGTTTGTGCATCTCACCAGCCAAACGCGGGCCAACATACCTAAAGTGCCAAGCCTCGGCGCTGTAACCGGTGAGGTTGGTATCGGCCGCCCGGTAGCGCAGAATAAAACCGTACTTATAGGCGTTGGCTTGTGTCCATTTGCCAGCTGGCAAGTCACCAAAACACGAATCTATGCGGCAGCTGCCGGTTCCTAAATCTACCGCCCACCCGGTTTGGTGTTCGCTGTAGCCAGGACGAGCGCTTACTGTATCGGTATAGGTTTCGCCGTAAGCTTTTACTAGGCTGGTGTGGGCAGCTACTTGGTCGCTGTATGACCTATAGCCGCTGTCGGCTTCCAAGCTATAGCCAGCCGTCTTGGCATCGGCAAACATTTTTAAAAGTGCAGTAGCGGCTTCGGCACGCATTCGCTGCCCGTTGCCCACCGTTACTAAATCCGATGGCGCGTAGGTTTGTGGTGCTATAGGATGCTGCTTGTTCACTATTACCCACAGGCTGGCTGGATCGGTAGTGGAATATAGCTGTTTGTTAAAGGCCGGCGGTACGCTGCCTTGGGTGGTGGTGGATGGTATGGGCGGGGCGGCAGCGTCACGGTATAGCAGTGCTAGTCCTGCTGCCAAAACCAGAACTAAAACTGCCGTTGCGAGCAACAAATACTTTCGGTATCTCATCGGTATAAGTATAGCAGTTGAGCTTGCTCATGGGCGTTGGAGTGGGCATTTAGCTTGCCCTAAACTCTGTTTGTGCCGTATATTAGGTAACAAGACTCACCTCATGCCAAAAGCTACACCCAAACCAGACGACTACATAGAGCCGCTCAATATGAATGGGCTGGAAGGCCGCATGCTGCACATTCCAGCGCACGGCCGCAAGAACCGTGAAATTCTTATGCTCTATGGCCATCATGCTTTACTCGAACGCTGGTGGGGTCTGGCGCAAAACTGTGCCGACTTTGGTTCTGTAACCATGCCTGACTTGCCGGGCTTTGGCGGTATGGATAGTTTCTATAAAATTGGCCAGACCGCCACTCTCGACAACTATGCTGACTACTTGGCCTCGTTTATAAAAATGCGTTATAAGCGTAGGCGCATTAGCATTTTGGCGATTTCGTTTGGCTTTTTGGTAGCGACACGAATGCTGCAACGGTACCCGGGGCTAGCCAAGCAAGTCGATTTTTTGGTGAGTGCGGCGGGCTTTATGCGAGCAGACGATTTTATCTTTAGCCGCCGACGTTATTTGGCTTTTTTGTATGGCGCCAAATTCCTTGCCATACCACCGCTGCCGATCGCCTTCCGGCACCTGGCGCTAAACGCAACAGTGCTTCGTATGGCTTATGCCAAGACTCCCAATGCCAAACACAAATTTGCACAGGCCGATGGTGACACGACCAAATTTGACCGCATGATGGATATGGAGATTCAACTGTGGCAGAAGAATGACGTACGGACCTACATGCGTACAACCGTAGAGCTCATGACCGTGGATAACTGCAAAACACCAATTAACCTGCCGGTTTGGCACATCTATACGCTGAACGACCACTTTTTCGATCATCGCATTGTCGAGCAGCACATGCGGGTCGTCTTTAGCGACTTTCATGGCTTGCCCATAAAGCTGCGGTCGCACACCGTCAGTGTGCTAGCCGATAAAGCCGAAGCAGCCGGCCTAATACCTCAGGCGCTGCGACGAGCGCTTCGTCAAACCACTTCGCGGTAGATGGATGCTATACTAAGGCCATAGGTATGAAAATCGGACTGGTGTGCCCGTACAATATTGCGTTAGGCGGCGGCGTGCAAGAAATTGTGCGTGCTCTACATGATGAGCTGGCGGCCCGCGGTCACCAAGTGGCCATTGTTACCCCCCAGCCGCGCGAACCACATGTCGACGAAGGCCGGCGCATTATCTTTTTAGGTTCGGCAGCCAATGTAAAAACCCCACTAAACACTGTGGCGCAAGTCAGCGCGAGCGTGCTAACCGACGAGATCGACAGTATGCTCGAGCACGAGCAATTCGACATTTTACACTTCCACGAACCATGGGTGCCAGTGCTGAGCCGCCAAATTTTAAGTCGCAGCAACACAGTCAATGTGGCGACTTTTCATGCCAAGCTTCCCGAAACGGTCATGAGTCGTACTATGGCCAAGGTTATTACGCCGTATACTAAGCCGCTACTCCGTCACATTGATGCCTTTACTGCCGTGTCGGACGCTGCAGCCGAGTACCTTCTGAGCTTGGCAGATGTGCCGGTAGAGATTATTCCCAATGGCATTAACCTAAAATATTTCGCCAAACCGCGCAGCGTCAAACGTCCAGTTGGGCCTAAGACTATTTTGTATGTAGGGCGACTGGAGCACCGTAAGGGTGTGGCGTATTTGCTTACTGCTTTTGCCGAGCTAGAATCACGCTCATCGGGCGTCCGTCTAATAATTGCCGGCGATGGAGTAGATAGGGAAAAATTGGAGCAGCAAAGCGTGGAGCTGGGACTTAAAAATGTTGAGTTCCTGGGTTATATAGACGAGGCTACCAAGCGCCGCTTGCTGCATACGACCGATCTGTTTTGTTCGCCGGCACTTTTTGGCGAGAGTTTTGGCGTGGTGTTACTGGAGGCCTTGGCCGCTGGCTTGGTCATAGTGGCAGGTGACAACCCGGGATATGCAAGCGTCATGGAGGGGTTGGGTCAACTGTCGCTGATTGACCCCAAAGATGCATCAATGTTTGCTCACCGCTTACAGCTGTTGCTAGATGACGGTGACTTGCGCGCGCTGTGGCAAAAATGGGCCAAGGACTATGTGCGCCAGTTTGATTACCCTAAAGTGATGGACCGCTACATGGCCGTGTACGAGACGGCTCGAGCTGAGGCCACCAAAGAGCGGAGCTAGGCCACTATGAAAGTGGGCCTAGTACTCGATGATACACTAGACACTTCAGACGGCGTACAGCAATACGTGCTACGTGTAGGTGAATGGTTAACGGCCAAAGGACACGAAGTTCACTATTTGGTAGGTGAAACAACTCGAACTGACATAGCCAATGTGCATAGTTTAAGCCGTAATCTGCAGGTACGTTTTAACGGCAACCGCATGTCCATGCCGCTGCCAACTCCCAAAGCTACGCTCAGAGTCTTTTTAGCCGAGCAAAAGTTCGACGTGTTGCACATACAGGTGCCCTACAGTCCATTTATGGCGGGTCGGTTACTTACAGTTGCCCCAGCCAACACTGCGGTGGTGGGGACGTTTCACATTTTGCCTTACTCAAGCCTAGTCACATTTGCCAATCGTCTACTAGCGGTTATGAACTACCGCTCTGGTAAGCGTTTTAACCATATGCTCGCAGTTACGGGGCCGGCGGCAACCTTTGCACGGCGGGCCTATGGCTACCGAGCAGAAGTGGTGCCCAACCCGGTTCGCTTGAGTCAGTTTAGCGGCGTAACCAACAAGAGTGCTACCACTAACATAGTGTTCCTGGGACGCTTAGTAAAGCGTAAAGGTCCGCTCGAGCTGCTGCAGGCTGTGGCCTATATGCGTGAAAATGGTTTACACAAGGGGGATATTCGAGTACTTGTAGGCAGTAAGGGTGAGTTGTTGGCTCAACTGGAAGCCTTTGTGCAAGCTCACCGATTGTTTGACACGGTGTCGTTGGAAGGCTTTATAGAAGAGGCCAAAAAGGCCGAATTTTTAGCCCAAGCGGACATCGCAGTTTACCCAAGTACTGGTGGTGAGAGCTTCGGCATAGTACTACTAGAGGGCATGGCAGCAGCGCGTGGCGTGGTACTTGCCGGCAACAACCCTGGTTATGCATCGGTCATGCAGCCCTATCCTGACCAGCTGTTCGACCCCACCGATATCCAGGCGTTTGCCAAGAAATTAGCTTGGTACCTAGACCATCCTATGGCCCGCGAGCGCGCAGCAGAGTTGCAGCACCAGTACGTTCGTAGATTTGACATTGAGGTAGTTGGCCCAAAGCTACTGCAGGTTTATGCCGAAGCTTTGCAAAGCCAGCATGAGTCATGAGATACTACTTACTGCCATGGTACGCTCAAATAACTCCGACGAAATCGAATTTACCGTTTCCAATCGCACCATTTTTCGCGTTATTGTGGCTGCCCTGTTGGCCGTGGTGTTTTATGCCGCGGTGCGACACAGCGCCCACACGCTGACACTCATAGGGGTATCACTGTTTCTAGCGCTTGCCTTAAACGCCCCAGTACACTGGCTGGCTGAGCAGTTGCCCGGCAAACGGCGGGGCGACCGTGGCTTGGCCACGGGCTTGTCCATTGGCATTGTGCTGGCACTGCTGGTGTCGTTTTTGGCACTGATTGTGCCGCCGCTGGTGCGCCAGACCAACAGCTTTGTGCGCCAGGTGCCCACCTTTGTCGAGCAGGTGCGCGATGAAAATTCCAGCTTTGGTAAATTTGTGCGCCAGCATCACCTGGAAGGTCAGGTTGATAAGCTGTCGCATCAGCTATCGGACCGCGCGGGCAACCTTACCGGCTCGGCCGTTAGCACCGTGTCACGTATCGGCAGTAGTCTGTTCGCTCTGCTTACGGTGATAGTACTAACCGTGATGATGCTCGCGGAAGGACCACGCTGGAAGCGCATAGCCAGCCAGTTTATACCGGCGCGGCATAGTGCTCGTACACAGCGTTTGGCGCGTGACATGCACCGCGTTATTCAAGGATACGTGAACGGTCAGGTGTTGCTGGCAGCGATTGCTTCGGTACTGATTGTGCCTATGCTGTTCATACTGCATATTTCTAATCCGCTGGCGCTCATGGTGGTGGTGTTTGTGTGTGGGCTCATACCCATGGTGGGACACACTATTGGCGCTGTCATCGTTACCACCGTAGCGCTGTTTCATTCGCTTACCGCGGCCATTATCATACTGGCCTACTACATCTTGTACCAGCAGATTGAAAACTACGTGGTGCAACCGCGCATTCAGGCCAATGCCACCAACATGTCGGCACTACTGGTCTTTATATCGGTAATCCTGGGCGCTAACTTTGGTGGCTTGCTCGGTGCGCTGGTGGCCATACCGGTGGCTGGCTGTCTACGCGTACTGGTACTCGACTATCTGGCCGACCATCACCTGCTCAGCCGCCAAGCGGTCGAAGCCGAGAAGACCCCGCCTAAACCTGCTGTTTAAAGCTATATTCGGTACCAGACGGCGCCGTTTGGCGTGTCGCGCAGACTGATTCCCTGCACTGCCAGTTGATCGCGCAGCTGGTCTGACCTTGCCCAATCTTTGGTTTGTCGTACTTCCTCGCGTTCAGCAATCAACGTTTTCTGGGCCTCGGTGATATCTTTCGTCGCAAGCAGCTTGAGTCCGAAGACTCGGTCACAGTACTCTAGGACAGCCTCGAATCGATATAAGAGTTGTGCGTTGTTCGGTAGTGCCACGACTTCGTCAGCTAACGCGTCTAGAAGCATAATTGCCTCGGGCGTGTTTAAGTCCTGCTGCAGAGCTGACTTTAACGGTAGTACCAGGTTGTCTACGGCTCTAAATCGTTTCTCCAGAACCGCTGAAGCGGGTATGTCTTTAGCCTGAAAGCGCAAGACAGCAAGGGCTTGCCAGGTTCTAAGGCGGTTCTGAGCATCCTTCAAGGATTCCCAAGTGAAATTGATCTCGGAGCGGTAGTGAGCTTGCAGGTACAATAAACGTAAGGCTAGCGGGTCGTAGCCTTTGTCGGTGATGTCTTTAAGCGTATAGCTATTACCTTTAGACTTGGCCATTTTGGCGCCGTCGACCAGTATGAATTCGTTGTGTACCCACACATTGGCTAGTTGGTGGCCAAAGGCGGCCTCGGTTTGAGCCATTTCGTTCGGGTGGTGCGTGCCAATGTGGTCCACGCCGCCGGTGTGAATGTCGATAGGGTCGCCGAGCGTGGCATGGATGATGGCCGAGCACTCCAGGTGCCAGCCAGGAAACCCTTCACCCCATGGTGTAGGCCAGCGCATGGAATGGTCGGCAAAATGTTCTACGGCAAAGAACCAGACTGCGAAATCGTATGGATGGTGCTTCTCGGGATCGGTTACCACGTCTGAACGGGCCGCCACCTCTTTGTCGGCCAGTTTTTGGCCCGATAGCTCACCGTAGGATGGTAACTTAGTCACGTCGAAGTAAATCGCCTGCTTGGTTTGGTACGCAAAGCCCTTGTCCAACAGCCGTTGCACCATGTCGATTTGTTCGGGTATGAAATCGGTAGCACGGGCGTAGGCATCACTAGCATTCTTTTCGCGCGCTGGGCTTACACTGGGTGGCAACACGTTCATGGCAGCCATATCGGCCTTGAAGGCTTCGGTGTAGTGGTCCGCCACTTCCCACACAGTTTTACCTTCTCGTGCAGCACCCTTCTCCAGTTTGTCTTCGCCTTCGTCGGCATCGGATACCAAGTGCCCTACATCGGTAATGTTCATAACGTGCCTTACGCTCAGTCCGCTAGCTTCCAGCGTGCGGCGCAAGGTGTCGTTAAACACCGCATTACGCAAATTGCCTATGTGGTAGTAGTTGTAAACAGTCGGGCCGCAAGTGTACAGCGACACCTCACCAGCTTTAATTGGCTGCAGTTCGTCGACCTTACGCGTTAGTGTGTTGTAGAGCTTCATGTTGGCTCCTTTACTACGGCAATTACCCGGGCTGGGGAGCCGTCGGTGTCGATTTTGAGCGGTAGTGCATAGACATCGAAGGCCTTGCCAGTTAGCTGGTCTAGGTTGGCTAGGTTCTCGATGATTAGCACGTCGCTGCTCAGTAATATCTTATGAATGGGGAATGGCTCGTAGTCTAGTCCACACATGTCTACACCTACCATTTTTACTTTCTGCCCCACTAGATAGCGTGCCACGTCTTCGCGCATAGCTGGATAGCTCTCGTAATAAACGGCTTCGTGGTACGCCTTGCTCAAGCCAGTATGGAATAGCACAATATCGCCCGGCTGGATGCCGACCTGCTGAATAGCTGCCAGATCGAAGATTTTGCTAGTGACGTCAACGTATACACCACGGCCTACAAAGTGGTCGGCCGGATAACTATCTAAGCCTTTGGCCCCTTCTGGCAACATATGTGACGGTGCATCGACATGGGTGCCCGTGTGTGAGTTAACGGATAGGTAGGTAAACGAGTAGCCGTCTTTATCGACACTGGCGACGGGCTCAAGTTTGGTTGGCGGATCGCCCTCGTAGGTGGGGGTTTGCGGGTTTAATGGTACGGTTAAATCAATGATTGTCATCGGGTTGTTCCTGTCGAAGGTCATTGAGTAGCTGGGTGGCGTACTCTATACACTCCGATTTGATTTCGTTGAACGGTTTGTTACCCTCTACCTTAAACCCGGCGCTGTGGGGGTGGCCACCGCCGCCAAAATGCTCAGCTAGCTTGTCGGCCACTGGTGCGCTGTAGTTGCAGCGTAGCTTGCCGGTTACCCTGCCGTGGTCGTAGGTTTTGAAAACTATGGACAGCGCTACATCGGTAACTTGCAGTGAGTCGAACTGAACCAGCACCGCTGGGTTGTACAGCGGGCTAAATTCGTTGATTTCGTCTTGCGGGATGGTTACATGGGCAATCCGCCCGTCGGCCGCAAACTCCATGCGCTCAATCAGCTGGGCTTTGTAGCGGAAAATGCTTTCCGGCATGCGGCTATATTCACGCCGCAGCTCCTCGAGCAGGGCGCGGTTGACGCCTAGGTCGGTCAGCTCGGCCATAATGCGGAAGGTGTCGGCGGTGGTTTTGTCGTTCATAAGTCCCTGGGTGTCACCCAGGATGGTGCTCATCAGATGCGCGGCGGCTTCTAGATTGACGTTCCAGCCCAGATCGCGCGCCAAATGGAAGATAATCTCACCAGTGGCAGCCGCCTGGTCATTGACAACCGAGACAGCCGCAAAATCTAGCGGCTTATCGACACTGCCGTGGTGGTCGAGTACAATGGCCGGCTTATTCTTTAAAACACCCCATTGCCCGCGCTTTTCCAGTTGGCCAAACAGCGTATAGGTGTTGGCATCTACGATTACCGATGCATCGAAACTAGAAGGTAGTTCGTTCAGCACTCGGTCCCAGCCAGAAAAATAACGCAAATAGGTTGGTACATCTACACCGCAGTACAAGTACACTTCTTTGCCCAAATCACCCAAAATGTGCTCGAGCGCCAGGGCACTGCCCAGGCTGTCGGCATCGGGGTTATCGGCCTGCACCACTACAATTTTGTGGGCGCTAGCCACCAGGTCGCGTATCTGTTCTTGCATTCTTAAGCTATTGTAGCAGTTTTTGGGCTGCGTTAGCTGCCTGATAAAGTCGGATTAGCTTTGAAACGCTGCGCTTGCCCGGGCAATAACGCGAGTTATTTGACTACTTGGCATTGCGCTCGTGTCGCACTCATTCGTAAGATTAGTGGTATCTACGCCAGTAATGTTTTTGTCAGTAAACTTACCCCCCTCTTGTCCGCTCGCATATGCCATGCCTATAACTACAGCTTTGCCATTTACGAACCTAAAGATGACGCTTCCGCTGCCACCCTCAGTTAGCTCCGTATCTGCATATATACCGTGGCGGTAGCCTTTGTCGAGCCCTGCTACCAGTGTGAGGCCACCCTTGTCGCTGTTAGTTGCCGTAACAACTCCGGTGTAAATAGCAGGGCCATGTGTGTCGCCAGCCACGCGAACTGTTGATTCAGTGCTCTGAATGCGTTGGTAATTGGCGAAAATGCCCCAGTCGCCCTGCCGCGGATCGTCGCCGATCCTTAGAGTGCTCCACCCAGCCGGCCAATTACCATGCTTATCGCGCTCTAGGTTGAGCTTCACGACAGCAATGTCATACCTGGGCGGTGGGGCGTCATTATGCAAAGTGGCTGGGTCGTTGGGTGTCGTGCCACTTTGCATTACAAAGCACACCTTAGTGCCATGCGCTACCTTGCCGTGGCCGTTGGTGATGGTAATTGCGCCGGCATCATCATAGTTTTTTATGCCGTGGGCTGCAGTAACGGCGTATACGCTTTTGCCATCCGGTGCGAGCACTAAAAAGCCACTCATTTCACCGGCAGAAGTCTCCACTTGCACTAGGGCGCCTAGTACTTTGTCTGGCAGCGTCTCGGTCATGGGGTCGCCGTCGTAAGCTTTTTTGTCAGGGTTATAAGTAAGCGCCACTGCGGCAGCGGGCGGCTTAGTGCCACCGGCGGGCGGCATAAGCTTGTCACCATTGCAGCGACTATTATCGGTTACAGCGGCGACAGGTATGTTGCCTCCATTGGGCCCATTGTTTGCAGAATTGTCGTTAGTCTTGCAGCCGGTGGCAAAGACGGCCACGGCAGCAAGCCAGGTAAGAGCACGCGCTAGGCGGCCGTAACTTCGTTCATCTCTATAACGGCGTGTACGAAATTCAGCGGGGCTGAGTGCTTGTGACTCACTATCGAGAGCTCGAACAGCGGTAGTTAGTCCGTCGCAGGCCACACGTTCTAGCGCCGGTGCGGCTGGCACAGGTATAAATTCGGCCAAAACATCAGCCGTGTCGTTGGGT
Organism: uncultured Candidatus Saccharibacteria bacterium; assembly: GCA_964537115.1. Classification (GTDB taxonomy): domain Bacteria; phylum Patescibacteriota; class Saccharimonadia; order Saccharimonadales; family UBA4665; genus JAJZCD01. Next base: position 18,965 of record CAZHYW010000012.1, read on the forward strand.
TCGCTGTTAGGCGCAAGGGCATTGCCGGCAAGTACGGTCTCGGAATACACAGGAGAAACCCCTAAAGGAGGGCAAAACGTCTCCACGGCTTGCATCATACCATATTATGTCAAATAATGCAACTCTCTCTCCAGAGGTAGGGCACTCATAGATTGGCCTATTGGAGGATTTCGAATTGCTGCTCGGCAGCGTTGAGAGCTGCCGACATAACCGGTAGCCCATTGTAGACAATCTCCGTGGCAGGATGGCTCAGGTTTACGCCACCATTAATATTCCAGAAAATGGTGCTTTGGGTGGCATATCCATAAAATATGCCGTCTACTTGCCCG
>CAZHYW010000012.1:19393-30574 GCA_964537115.1 uncultured Candidatus Saccharibacteria bacterium
CTAGTGGCTCGACTATTTAGTGTCGCCGGCTGGCCGTTCTCATTATTGTTATACACAAAACAACCAGCGTCGGGTTGTTCGCGGTGGTTGCGGGCGTCTATAGTCGTAAAGTCCTTAAGGCTCAGTGTGTCATAACCAAGATGTGCAGCCGTCCCAATCCACGTTCCCGGCAGGCCGGTAGTTGTAACACCTATGCCAGTGCCGTCATATTGTGTGCCGTCCGACTCAGATACGTGTATGCGAACTGTTGCGCCGTTGACCTTGCTCTGCAGGGTGGGCGGCATGGTTGGTTTAATGGCCGTATCGCCGTTGATGTTGTTGGCAGGATTGATTGGAATGTGCGGCGCCAAAGCTACCCCGCCCACAAAACAGCGGACTAGTTTGCCGCGCACAGGGTGTAGGTTGGGCTTTGGTGGGGGTAATTCGGGGGTTGGATGTGACGTTGGGCTTGGTTTGGTAGTTTGGCTCACGCTCGGCCGACCTGTGGGTGTCTGAAAAATGCCGTGTGAAGAAGTGCACGCTTCCAGCACAAGGCTTGCCACCAACAAAACTGCGCCTACCTTGCTTCTACGCCTTAAACGCTCGCTCATAATCGAGCCAGTATACGTGCTTGTAGCTAGTAACGCAATTAGATGGTCTGACGGCCCTCGAGGGCCCGGCTGAGGGTAATCTGGTCGGCGTACTCCAAATCTACCCCTATGGGTAAACCTCGTGCCAAGCGCGTAACCTTAACTTTACGGTCAGGGCCAATTTGCTGCTGTATGTACAAGGCTGTGCTCTCGCCTTCTACGCTAGCATTGGTGGCTAGAATTACTTCTTCCACTGCGTCGTCATCTATGCGCTGAACGAGCTCGCGCACATGCAGCTGTTCCGGGCCAATGCCGTCAATCGGCGACACCAAGCCGCCGAGCACGTGGTACGTGCCGTGGAAGCCGTTGGTTTTCTCTAGAGCGACGATGTCGAGCGGTTCGGCCACTACAGCTATCAGTCTTTTATCGCGACGAGGGTCGCTGTACAGGGGCGAGACCTCTTGGGAGGCCGCTATAAGGGCGAAGGTTTTAGGGCAGTATTTGATACCACTATGCAAGTCGGACAGAGCTAGAGCTATTTGTGAGGCCTTAGACGGGTCTTTGCGTACCAAATAGTAGGCATAGCGCTCGGCCGTGCGCGGTCCCACCCCTGGCAGGTTGCCAAAGGCTTCGATTAGTTTTTCGAGTGCTGGTGGAAGTATTTGCATGTTATGGTGTGTTCGGCTAAGGACTTCTTACTCGCTGAAAACTCCGTTTTCAGCATTGTCTCCTATGGTTATCAGACAAACCCTGAAGGGTTTTTCTACGCTGCACCAGGCAAAGCCTGGCTTGCTACTTTTCCGGTCTTCAGACCGAGTGTCGGTGAACCCGGGTCTACCGCTCAAAGTTACTACAGGCCCAGGTCGCCCAAGGCGCCCATCATGGGTTGCATCTTCTCAGCGGCAATCTTTTGGCTTTGCTGGATAGCGTCCTTAACAGCATCTTCCACCCATCGCTCCAACTGAGCTATATCACCCAGGTCAACACTTTTGGCGTCGATATGGATCTTTTTAATCTTTTGCTCGCCCGTAATCTCAACGCGCACAGCGCCGTCACCCTGCTCCACAGTTATTACCTGTTTTTGCAGTTCCTTTTGGATTTTCTTAACACGCATTAGCATCTTGGCTTGATCAAAACGGCTCATAACGTACGCTCCTTCTTTATAGATATGTATTGTAACAGATTGGTTTAAGGCTGCGGCAGTTCATGAAATGTCTGGGTAGTAGCCTCCGCATGCGGCCAAGCCACGAAGTAGGCGCGCACTTGGTAGAGTACCGAGAAAAGTAGTAGCGTAATGATGACTGTCATGCCAGTAAACTTGGCTATAGGGTTACGCGGAAACACTGTGGCCCACTGTTCCATAAAATAGTCCAGCCCGTGCACAATAAATAGATACAGCAGGGGCACCAGGGTGGCAAACCCAACACTGCCCCCCAAGCTTATGAGCGTTAGGCTAATAGCTACCGAGCCGCCCAAGAAAATAGCTCGGACCGAACGCTGGCGGTACAGATACATGTAGGCTCCTAGCGCTCCCAACATTAATTCGGCAGTAACCAAAAGAGGGGCATGGCCCACCCACTGGGATGGGTCTGCGTTGCTTCGAACGCCTATAGATAGTACGGCGTTCAGTAAGTTACTTCCAATGTGTGATATGGCGCTGACGCTCGGGGGCAGCCCGCTCACCACAACTAGCAAATGTGTCGACTGAATACTCCCGAGCACCAAAGGTAGGAGCAAACCTAAAAAGGTAGCGCTCCAGCCCACTATATGTGCGGTAGGCATCTGCCGAAGCTGACGGTATAGTCCGCCCCACAATATAGCCACACCAAACAGCTCAAACCAAACCATGCCCGGAATGTAGCACAGTAGCGCAAACAGCCCGGCTACACCGTAGCCAATGTACACGCGGTGGTCGTGCCGCCGCCGGTACCACATGACTGCTCCTACAAAGGCCAGTACGCCCATTTGCAAGATTTGCCCAGTGCCCAGGCGAGCGCTATGTAGTAGCCCGGCCGAAGTGGCAAATAGCAGTGAGCCTAAAAAAGCCACCCGAAACGGGTACCATGGACGAATAATAGCCCAAAAAGTGAGTACTGCCAGCACTCCAAAACAAGCGGCCGTTGCCCTGCTCAAAATAATGCCGTGGTGAGTAATGATGGCGAGTAGCCAGACCACTACTTTATAGGGTGCGTTTACCGGATTGGCTGCAATGGTATGCCAGCTGCTCGCTTGGCTGTAAGTGTTCAGTTCAGCTGAGCTATAGCCCGGGAGCAAGCTGCCCAAGCGGTGAAAATAGAGCAAATAGGTTACGAGCGTTAGGCTGAGCACTAACACTGCCGGCCGCCACATACGGAAGTAGAGTCGTTTTAGTTTGTTCATAAGCGTCTTACCGATTAGTATACACTAGCTCACGTGGCCAAGCTTTTAGCCGGCAAATGGATCACTGGCGTGGCTGCTATCGAGCGAGCGAATGCGCTGTTTCTCGCGATCGAAGTACAGCTCTATGCCCCCGGTTGGGCCGTTGCGGTGCTTTTTTATGAGCACATCCATAATGTTCTTGCGCTCTGTTTCGGGGTTATAGTAGTCCTCGCGGTATAAAAATGCCACCACGTCGGCATCTTGCTCTATAGAGCCAGATTCGCGTAAGTCGGCTAGCTGCGGAATTTGAGGACTCCGGCTCTCTACAGCACGGCTCAACTGACTTAGTCCCAGGAGCGGAACATTTAGCTCGCGTGCTACTCCTTTGAGCCCACGTGAGATCTCCGAAATTTCTTGTACCCGGTTGGCCTGATTGGCGTAGCGGCCTCCGCCGCTCATGAGTTGTACGTAGTCGACAATGACGAGTCCTAGCTTTTGATTGTGAGCTTCGCGCCGGGCTTTGGTGCGCAAGTCACTTACGGTTATGCCGGGCGTGTCGTCTATGTAAATCTTGGCCTCACTTAGTACGCCCATGGCTTCGGCAATTCGCTCGAAGTCCTCGTCGGTCAGGTTGCCGGTGCGCAGTGCCCAAGCATCCACGCCGGACTCCATGGCCAGCAGGCGGTCCACCAGCTGCTCTTTGGCCATTTCTAGACTAAAAATGAGCACCGGTTCTTTGGCTAGGGTAGCTACCTTGTGGGCCAGGTTGAGCACGAAGGCAGTTTTACCCATAGCCGGCCGGGCGGCTAACACGAACAAGTCGCTACGCTGCAGACCGGCCAGCAGGTTATCCAGGTCACGGTAGCCAGTCGGTATGCCGCGGAGCTTGGCCTTGTCTTTGTGCAAGTCGTCCAGACGCTCGAAGCTTTCAGCCAGAATGGTCTCCAGGCTGATGACACTTTGTTTGACATGCTGCTGACTAACTTCGAACAGGCGTGTCTCGGCCTCTTCAATCAGCTCTTTGAGCGATTTTGATTCGTCTTGGCCCAGAGCGGCCATGTCATGGCTGGCGGCAATTAAACGGCGGCGCAAGGCCTTTTGGGCGACAATATCGGCGTATTGCTCAACGTGCGAGGCCGTGGGTACATAGTTGGTAAGCTCTGTTAGGTAAGCGGGGCCACCCACCATGTCCAAAAAGCCGGTGCCCTTTAGCTGGTCTGCCAGAGTAAGTACGTCGATCTGCGAGCGTTTTTCATACAGCGCTTGTAGGGCCTCATAAATACGCGCGTGTCGCGGGTCAAAAAAATCATCAGTTGTGATGGCGTCGGCAATTTTAACAATTGCATCGGTGTCTATAAGAATAGCGCCTAGCAGCGATGCTTCCGCGTCAGTGTTCTGTGGTAGCTGGGTCCCCTGTGCCATGGTATTAGGATTCTAACAGCTCTGCGCCGCCGAAGATATTGCTTATGGCTGACATATCGGCAGTCGATGCTTCTGCCTCGCCCACCACACACGAAATTTCTAGAGGCCGGCCATGCAGCCGCTCCATTATGTCGGCAAAGATCTTGCGGTTTTTGGCCTCGCTCATGCGTTTCTGGTGAAAGGCAAATTTAAACAACAGTGTTAGACGGTTCCCATCTAAACTAGGGTGAGCCATGCGGGCAATGCCGTACAGCGTGTTGTACTGCTTTTTAATTTCGTCGAGCGCTTGTTGCCATAGCTCGGTAATGTCGGTTACCGTCTTGGATGAGTCATCAGCTTTGGTCTCCGACTTGCCTTCTCCTTGAGTCGTGCCTTCTGACTTGTTACTCTTTGTCGAGGATAGGGCTTCTTTGCTGTCATCTCGACTGGAGCGCAGCGGAATGGAGAGATCCTCCTCGGTCTTTTTGGGGGATCTCTCCACTGCGGTCGAGATAACAGAGGCGGGCTTGATTGTCTCTTTTCCTTGGGAGCTTGATGTATGGTTGCTGTCATGCCGAACTAGTTTCGACATCTCGCCAGTTGTCTCATTCGACGTGTTCTTGGGCTTATCAACAGGGGTAGCAGCTGGCTGTGGAATACTAGCGGCTGGCGCTAGCGCGGTCTGGAGCAACACAAGTTCTAGCAGCTGCTTGGGGCTGCGTGCGGCCGGTACGTCTAATAGCTTTTGGAGTAAGCTCAGGCCAGTCTCTGGGCTGGCAATAGTACCATCAAGCACGGCTTGCCGCAGACTGGCGCTCAGCTGGCTGGCAATCATGGTCGGTTCAAACCCTTGCCCATATAGCTCAGCTAAAGTGGTCACAATGCCGGCACTATTGCCCGCCGTAACCGCGGTATTCAGCCGGGTAATGTAGTCGTCTGGAGCTAGGCCCAATATACGTTCTATGTCCGCCCGGGTAACATGTTCGGCGCTACTGCTGGCTTGATCTAATAGGCTTATGCTGTCGCGAAACGAACCGTCGCCGTGCTTGGCAATCAAAGCAAGTGCCTCGTCATCTATCTTCAATTTCTCGCCTGTAGCAATCTGCTTTAGATGGTCAATCACCTGCTTCTCTGGCACTGGCCTTAGGGAATAGCGTTGGGTGCGGCTGATGATAGTTTCGGGTAGCTTGTGTGCTTCGGTAGTGGCCAGCACGAACACCACATGGGCCGGTGGCTCCTCCAGGGTTTTGAGAAGCGCATTAAACGCTTCTTTAGTCAGCATATGTACTTCATCTATGATATAAACTTTGTACTTGGCGTGCGCTGGGGCAGTGTTTACTCGGTCGCGTAAATCGCGGATTTCGTCTATGCGGCGGTTGGAAGCGGCGTCAATTTCTATAATGTCTAGGTGAGCTTCGTCGCCGTATGGCAGACCGTTAATTTCGTGGGCCAATATGCGGGCAATAGACGTTTTACCTACGCCGCGTGGTCCACTCAGCAAATAAGCATGGCTCACCCGCCCTGCTTTTAAAGCGTTGGCGAGTGTAGTGGTCACGTGCTCCTGGCCGACAATCTCCACAAGAGATTTCGGCCGATACCGCCGGTACAGTGCCTGCCCCATAGTCACATGTATTATACGCGCGCCGGCTCTCACCGTCTGTTGTGATTTATCAGTAAACCTAGCAAAAGCCCCAGAACTATTGTATGGTCGTTAGTGTATGGGTGTAGTGTATTCTCCCGATGCTTTGCGCGCTGGCTGTTTTCCGCGCGATGAGACTGCGCATGCAACAGCGGCCGACCTATCTATGGAAACACTGCGGGGCATGGGAGAAGTTGTGGTGGGCGCTCTAGCCTATGGGTCAGTGCTAGGCCGCCCGGATCAGCGGAGCGACCTTGATCTATTAGTGGTACTGAGCGACACGGTGGCTGGCTCGGTGGAAACGTACCAAGCGGTTAAAGACAGGCTTAGCGATGTTCAAACGACTACGGGTGTCACGCCTGAGTCCACCATTATGTATGCACATGAGATTCCTGATAGGACCTATGGCTTTGAGCGGGACTTGCTATTTGTTGACTACTTACAAGGGGTAGATACCTCACAGAACTCCTATCGCTTTGGGCGAGTGACTGATGGTATGGTAGGTATAAGTCAGGCTCCTGAAGCGGACCGCGCCTTACTCGCCTGGCAAGTACTGGGCCGAACTGTAGCCCAGAGGCGAGGAATCTTCTCTGCCTTTACTGGCGCCTCGCAGATAATGGATAAGGCCACATATAACATGCTTCAGCGCGCTACCGAGCTGCCCTCAACACTAGGTAGAAGGCTGGGACAGTGTACATTGATTGCCCAAGGAGCGAACGGTAGATTGCCAACTGAAGCGTACGACCGCGAACGGCTACATGCCCGTCTAGTAGAGATTACCGGCGGCGATGAGGCGGTGATGCGGCCAGCCGCTTGGCTAGGTGGTATAAATCGTGAATATTCAGAGGTACTCAAACACACTATCTTACAATTGTCCACCGGTGCCCAAGATGTAGCTCTGGGACGCTACGAAGGTTGGCTCCGAGCGAGAGTTCGCGTAGCCGCTGAGCAGTCCCTAAGACTGTTGCTCGCTATGCATGCACATATACACGTTCCAAACGCCTGAGACTAGCGTATGTGCGGGGTTCTATTTGTACAAAGCTACAAAGCGGCTTCTAGGGCGGCCCACTCGGCGTTAGCGTCATCTTCAGGGATGTTCACGCTCACTTGGTCGCCCGGTTTAGCCTTGAAGTAGGTAACGCTAGCCAGTAGGACACGGTAATCTTTGCTGCCGACGGTTACATAGTAGTGGCCGCCCTCTAGCTTTAGAGCACCTACTACCTGTTTGCGGGGTATGGGGCCAATCTGCTTGTACAGAAAAGCGCCGTCGTCGGCGATGGTAAGTTTAAGGATGTCGCCCTGGACGAGTTTGGATTTGCTGGCGTAGTTGGCAGGCACCGGGTAGGTTTTGCCGTCACTGCCCACCATGTTTTGGCCGTCAAAGACGCCCTCTATGACTTTGCCCAGCACGTCGTCGGTAACTTTGGCCTGCACGCGCTCGTCGTCGCCTACCAAACTGATCAGCAGTTCGTTAGCGGCGGCCAGGTTTGTCTCGGCCTCCTGAATAAGAGCCCGGAGCCGTTTTACTTGCTTTTCTGGTACATCTGCCATAGTTTTGTCTCGATTTCTCACACCTCAGTGTTTATATAGTACCCACTGCTTGCCTTAACCGTACCATACCCCCAGGCCCAAGTCAAAATAACGTTGTAGTTCTGGGAGAATCTGTGGATAACTGATCACTTAACTGCATAGTAGCCAAAGCTTCGCGCGCACTCAATGGCCTGTTCGCCTATGGCTCTACGTAGCCTGCCCACTTGCACATTTACTCCCCTGACGTCTCTAAAAGTGTCTCCCCATACGTGCTCTAGCAATTGTAAACGCGCCCACACCTTACCTGGAGTTGACCCTAAAGCCTCCGCTATCCCATATTGAATCGGCGTTAGCCTTACTGGGCTACCTTCTACGTACACTCGGCGCTCAGCGGGATTGACCACTACGCGTCCACCATGGAATACATACTGTCCTGTTTCGCCGGCTGGAATTGCCTCATCAGGAGCTTCAGTATGACTTGAGACACGGCTCTGAGGCACCGGGATAAGGATCTTTTGTGCAGCGTGCGGATTTTGAGCACGGGCTCGGGCGACTGCAACTAGCAAAGAATCGACATCTAGCACAAGGTAATCTCCTACGGCCTCAATAGGAGCCTCAATTGCTTGGGCGAGTAGAATCCCGGGAGGGGTTGCTGCTTCAGGAGGGTGGAGACTCATAGGTAACTTAAATAAAACAAATGCCACCCAAATTATTCTTTGGGTGGCATTATAGAGTGCTAGTATGAGCTAGACAAGTTCGACGGTGGCGCCAGCCTCTTCGAGGGCTTTCTTGGCGGCTTCAGCGTCTTCTTTCTTAGCCTTCTCGAGCACGACCTTTGGAGCGCCGTCTACGAGAGCCTTGGCCTCACCTAGACCCAGACCAGTCAGGTCCTTTACAGCCTTGATGACAGCCACTTTCTGGCTACCAGCATCCTTTAGGTTTACATCGTATTCGCTCTTTTCGTCGGCAGCAGCGCCAGCGTCACCGCCAGCAGCTGGGCCTGCGGCTACAGCTACAGCTGCGGCAGCCGGCTCAATGCCGTACTCATCCTTCAGGATGGTCTTGAGTTCGTTTACTTCGAGGACAGTTAGCTTAGTGAGCTCTTCTGCCAATTTCTTTACATCTGCCATCTAAGTTTCTCCTTGTAAATGGTTGTGACGTCCTGCTTTGGCGCATTTTGCGCGAAAATCTCCGTCCTGCGGCTCACGTATTACATATACGCTCAAGCCTCGGTACTCGATTTTCGCGCAAACTGCACTCAAATCAGAACGTCATCGTAGATTGATTGTTAAATTAAGCGGTGGCCTTGGCTTCTACACCATCGAGTAGAGCGTGCAAATTTCCCGACAGCGCGTTTGTAACGTCGTTGACCGGCGAAAGCAGCGTAGCGACAACCTGAGCAATGAGGTTCTCTTTGCTTGGCAGAGTTGCCAGAGCTTTCACATCACTTGCGCTCAGGAATTTGCCTTCGCTGCTAATAGCACCCACAAATTCGAGGGTTGGGTTTGCCTTGGCAAAATCTGCCAGAACCTGAGCTGGGGCAACCTCGTCGTCGCTGTTAAAAGCGTAGAGCAGCATGCCTTGCAACTCGCCAGTATTGATGTCTTTGAGGGCGTCAACACTTTTGATAGCCTGGATAACCAAGCGGTTCTTGACTACTTTGACCTTGGTGCCGTTGTCGCGGGCTTGGCGGCGAAGACCCTGCAAGGCCTTCACGGTTGTGCCCTGGTACTTGGCAACAATGGTCATTTTGGAAGACGTTAGCAGATCACTGATTTCAGCAACAACTGCGTTCTTCTTGTCTTTGCTTAATGCCATAGGTAAGTATTTCCTATTAATTGGTTTTAGTGTGAGCTATCGACCTTAGGCCCGACACTGTTCGTTACAAAGAAAAAGCTCCCAGAGTTACCGGAAGCTTCCCTAGAGTGCTCGAAAAACAAAAAGTAATTTCGTTGGCCTCGGTGGCATTCTTAAAGCTACTTCGTTTGAAACTTCGTAGCTCGCCACTGTCTTTGGTAACTAGATATGAGTATATCAAACAGGGGTAGGTACGTCAACGGCCAGATCGTCCTCAAAAACCGGGTACGGCTGCTCGGATTGGATGGTTCGAGACAAGAAATGACGCATGGTTTTGAGGTAGTGACGAAAAGCGTCAAGCGTAATGTGCTCATCGTCGCCATGCTGGTGCTCACCGGCAATACCAAACTCGCACGCTTCTCCGCCGAGTGCACCATAATGCCGGCCATCGCTACTGGCGTGTCGTCGTACGAGTGAAAATGAGGCACCCTCTATTTCCTCGGCTGCTGCTTTTAGCTGAAGCAGGAGCGGATTCTCTGGGTTACTGCGTAGCGGAGGCGAGAAATCGTCAATGCGGGTAATAGTAGCGTGCGGATGGATTTCTTTGACGAGCTCAGCCACCCGTTCTACGTCGGTAAAGTTAGGGTCGCCGGCAACGTAACGTGCGTCTACGGCAACCGTAGCGTTATCTGGTATTTGGTTAATGGCCCCTCCCTGTACCGACATGTTTGTGATGCTGGCTGTTGTTTCTTGGCTTGGTTGTGTAGGGATGGGGTAGCGTTCCAGTAGCGTGCCGGCAAATGCTACTGCCTTGGCTGCAGCATTGTCACCCTTCCACGGGTATGCCCCATGGGCATTAGAGCCAGTAAAACCGACTTCGAACCGAGCAATACCCTTAGCTTCGTGAGCGATTTCGTGGACATCTGTAGAGCGTCCGCACTCGCCGCAAATAACAAAGTCGGCTAACACACCCTGCTCTATCTGATGCAATGTGCCGTGCATGCCACCGATCTCCTCATCTGTGGCAATTTGTAGTCCTAAGTCGTATGGCACTTTATCGACAAACTCGCAGAACACGGCTGTAAGGATAACAACGGCTGCTTTCATGTCATACGCTCCTCGGCCATACAACTTGCCATCCTTTATAAAAGCCTGGTACTGATTGGGCTTGCCGGGCACCACGTCAAGGTGGCCATTAAAGATTACGCGGAATTTCTTTGGGCGATGGCCACTGCGGTAAGCAAGCAGGCTGGGCTTACCGTTGCTCTCGAACTCTTCAATCGTCAAAGCTTTGCCGCAATCATACAGCATTTGTTTTATATAATCGTAGGCGGCACGAAGGCCTGCTGGGTTGTCGGTGGTTGACTCTATGGCCATCAGTTCCTGGACGGCGCTTAACAGGGCTTGTTCACTATATGGATTCATGGTTTCAAATATGTCTCACTAAAAAACGGGCTGCTTCGGCCCGATTAGACCGAGCTATTGTATGTTAAAACGCTTTTGCTGTCAATCTTACACGCTTATTAGGAGCTCATTTCTGGCTCCTGCGTAGTCTGGCCAGGGCATATCGGGTGATACCCGTTGTATTGCCTGAGCCGCCAGTCTTGTACAGGCGTTACGGCGACTGTCTCCGTCTCGATCCATGCGCAATGACGCGCCATCTAAGTCGGCGGCTACTAACGCAGCGGCCGCTAGTGTAACTGCAAAGCCTGGATCGGTGCTACGCATACCATCTAGATCAACTCGCAGTGCAGCTAGCTGGCCGGCGTAGCCTGCTACCTGGCGAGTATGACGCCGTCGCCCTCTGGCGTGTTCTGGTCTTCCCTTAGGCATAAAATCTCTCCAAAAATTAAAAATGGGCTTCTGGTTGAAGCCTGCTTAGGTTCT
>CAZHYW010000013.1:0-25145 GCA_964537115.1 uncultured Candidatus Saccharibacteria bacterium
CCTTCTCGTCGCTCATGGCAGCCGGAGTTGGCGTGCTCGACGCCCTGGCCGTGACTGGGGGTGCCATTGGTAACAAAGTCATTGAAAAAGAATTAGCCGACGCCGCCAAGCAGGTTAAGGAAGGCAAGCAGCTATCTGAGGTGCTTGCTGAAAGCCCACACTTTCCACGTATAGTCTCGCAAATGTTGGCCGTGGGCGAAGAAACCGGCAAAACTGATGTGGTGCTGGTGAAGGTGGCTGATTTTTACGAAGAAGAAGTGGCTACTACCATTGACAGCCTGGCTTCAATTATTGAGCCGCTTATGATCATAGTCCTGGGCGCCGGCGTCGGCTTGATTGCCGCTAGCGTGATGGGACCGATCGCTTCCTTGAGCACTCACATTGGTAGTTAGGCAGACATAGCTTTCCTTAAGACAGTCTTGACGCTACGCCGCTTATGGTTATAATGAGCGCTAGGCTTAGTGGTTACTACTCGCTTCCGGGTAGATATCCGAGAGCAAAACATAACATATCAACAAAGGAGGGTGGGCCCTTATGGTTTCACTTAAAAATAGGTCAAAAGGTTTCACGATTGTTGAGCTTTTGATCGTTATTGTAGTGATCGCTATCTTGGCGACACTGGTCATCGTGACCTTTACTGGCATCCAGCAAAAGGCACGCGACAGCCAACGACAAACAGACATTAACGCGCTTGACAGCCACATTGAGGCATACTTTGCTTCGACTGGCTACTACCCATCGTACGCCGACCTCAGCAGCGGCACCTGGGTATCGGGCAACCTAAAGGGCCTTGATCCTCAGGCGTTGGTTGACCCGAAGGGTGGCTCTATTGCCACCGGTACCGGTGACGCCACGCACTACGGTTACGCCGTGAACACTGGCGGAGCATCTCCGGCCAGCTGCGAGGCAGACGACACTACTTGTGCGGCGTTCACGCTAACAGCACATCTAGAGGGTGGCGGCACGTTCACCAAAGCTAGCAACACTTAGTTCTTAAGCGAGGTTAGCCAAGAAACCGGAGCCTTAAAAAGCTCCGGTTTCTGTATATGGACAAGCTCACGCTTTTCTCTGTGCTGTTGGTATAGCGCTCCCACGCTTACGGCGCAGTGCTCGGAGAGTATGAGCGAGCTCCTACTCTCCTCCGCTCTGCTGGTATAACACCCCGTGTTTACGACACAGTACTCAAAAAGTAGGAGCAAGCTCCTACTTTTCTCCGTGCTGTTGGTATAATGAAGCATAAGCATGAAGCGTAGTGGTCACAAAAAGCTTGGGCAAAGTGGTTTTACGGCCGTGGAGTTTATGGCGGCCGCAGTAGTGCTGGGGATTATTGTCATCGGCCTGGTAGATGCCTACACATCTATCCGAAGGTCTTACGCAACCGCTCGGCAACTCAACGAAATCTACACTGTCTTAAGCGCCTGCCCGGAGGTTGACCGAGCACTTGAGTTCGATTCACTATCTTCGACTAGCAACTGCTATCCCAACAACAGCTTCCCAGCAGAAAATGGCTTGAGTGGTACGGTTAGCTATACGCCGACGCTCACCGTCACCAACACCTCTTCACTCGGCAGCACGGATCCGCTCAAAAGCATCCCCGACTCGAAGGTCGTTGGTATAAGCGTGGGATTTCCGCCGCCAAACCAAAACGCACCTGCTTTGCAGTTACGCATGCTTATTACACGTAATGGTATTGGCCAGCTATGACCCGGCGACGCAAACTGGCACCACTGCAGCCATCGGCCGGCTTTACTCTAGTAGAGCTGCTAGTAGTAATGGTACTGACCCTGGCGTTCTCGGGCTTGGTGCTCACCTTTTTCTTAGACCTGTGGGGCAGTACCGCCACGCTGGAGAATGACAGCGATACTTTGGTGAGCCGACAAGATGCTGGTGATGCCTTGCGTGACCTTTTTAATGCCGCCAGCGGGCTTATAAACCAAAACGGCATCGCCGATTTGCATACTAACAATCCAGACCCGAGCATTGCCTCGAACCTATACTGGACACCGCTCCATGCCATACCAGGCACTACCAGTATGCCTACTAGCGGCACTACCCCACTGCTCTATTTCCAGGCTCCTAGCGTCACAACCTCAAAAACCTTTATCATGAACGGCACTCAGGCCTACGAAGACAACTTTGTCTTGTACCTCAACGCTAGTACCAAGAGTCTCATGCTTCGCACATTGGTCAACCCGAGCGCTTCAGGTGACCGCCTGTATACTAGTTGCCCTCCGGCTCAAGCGACTGCCTCCTGCCCTGCCGATAAAACCATAGTCGGCGACATTAGCTCGGTTAGCAAGCGCTATTTTTCGCGCTCGGGCAACACGCTCGACTGGACGTCCATTGTGGACCCCCTAACTGGCGCGTACATAGGCCCTGACTTTCCTTCTGTAGAGGTGCTCGAAATAACCCTAAACCTGCACCACAAATCAACCCTACAGCGAGGAGCCGATACTAGTAACGAAACCATAGTGCGCGTAGCATTTAGGAACGGGTAGGTGGTATGAAGCGTTCAAGAACAGCATTGCAGGGTGAGCCAAACGAGGGATCAATTTTGGTCACCATTTTGGTACTGCTCACTTTTTCTATGACGATATTGTTCGGGCTTGATATTTTGGCTAACGCCAACTTGTTCCGGGCTCGCGGGCGCATCTTCTTACTGCAAGCGCAATATAGCGCCGAGTCGGGCGCTGACGCCGCCATCGCCACGCTCAACAGCGGCAATACAACCTATACTGGGACAGCCAGTGATGTACAAGTGCTCTCGACAAGTCGCTATAAAGCCACCTACGCCACCGCCGTCTCCACCGGCAGCAGCGATAAACAGCGCATCATTGTGGCTACCGGCAAGGTGTATGTGCCGGCTAGCGCCACTACTCCGACCTACACTCGTAGAATTCGTGTGACGGCCGATCGTAGCTCTACCGAAACCGCATCGTCAGTGGTAAGCCGCAACATTATAGAAGTCGCCAGTGGTGTCAAGAACATCTACGCCCGTGACGTATACGTAAACGGCTATATAGACATGGCTAAAAACACTACCAACTTTGTAGCCGAGAACATATTTGTGGCCGGTAAGAACACGGGCGCCGGTAACTGCTCCATAGGCGGCTCGGGCAACCTGGTAAAGCCCACCAGCTTCTCCGACCCTAGCCAAACGAAAACCAACATAGTGGTAGCCTACAATAACTGCGTTTCGCCGCCCGGCAACACCAGCAATGCCAATTTCAATGTCACCGCCAACAGCACCAGCATGTCAACCATCCAGTCTACCTACATACCGTGGAGTCAGTTCATGGATAGCAGTTACCAGAACTCACCGAGTGGCTGTGCCGACTGGACCACTGGTACCTCCCCGCGCAGCATCCCCAGCACCGGCAATACCAAAAAAACCCATTACCCAGACAGTGGCAGCAACATTGCTACCAGCTGCGGTACCAATGGCGATATAAACCTCGGCTCCAACACCTACACCATAAAAGATAACGTGCACGTGCGGGCCAATTTCTGCGCTGCCAGCGGCTGTAACCCCACCTTCAACAACCCTTCGAGCAGCGTGGTGTACGTGTTCGTGGAAGGCACCGTCAACTTTACATCGGTGAACACCTCGGCTGGCAGTGGGCCAATCGTATTCATTACATATGGTGCCGACCCGGCTTCCAAAACCAGCGTCTGTCCGTATGGCGGCTCTCTGTACATCGGCCAGCAGGGCAGCGGCAGCACGAGTGCGCCCGCCGCTTATTTCCTGGCTATGAACGGTCTATGTATAGACGGTACCAAGTTCTCGGGTAGCCCGGCATTGGGCGGCATTGGGGGTAAGAACATTTACGTAGCCTCCAGCCCGAGTACCCCGCGAGATCTTCAGCTCGACCCTAACTTCCCAGTCAGCGCTATCCCCATTGACCTGTCATGGCGCGAGTCAGGCTACGAGCGATTGTAGTGCGGCAAGACCGCCAGATATGCTATGATACGAACAAAGAAAACGCATATGCTTAAGATGGGCAGCACGTGAAGCAGGCTAATGTATTACTATTCGAGGACCAGCCGTTATTTGGCCTAGACATTGGCCATGGTAAGGTGCGAGTACTGCAATTGTCTATAGGAAAGCCCCACCCCCGCTTAATCGGGTACGGCGAGATAACCTTCGATCCGGAGGCTGTAAAAGACGGCGTTATAGTGCAACACGAAGTTGTAGCGGCGGCCATACAAGAACTATTCACCCACCATTTAGTAGGTGACATTACTACGGACCGGGTAGCCATGGCCGTACCGATTGCGCACGCCTTTACTCGTTCACTGGAGGTCCCCACACTAAGCGATAAAGAGCTAGCAGAGGCCGTCCAGAACGAAGCGGAGCAATACATTCCGGCGGCCCTGGAAGACTTATACATTGACTATGCACGGGCCGGTACCGACGGCGACAAGAGCAACGTGCTAATTGTAGCCATGCCCAGGCGCATCATAGATTCGCACATCATGCTCGCTCGCATACTCGGGCTCGAAGCTGTGGTACTACAGACTTCTAGCGACGCAGGCGCGCACTTGTTCCAAAATGATCCGCAGAGTGACATTCCGTCGCTACTTATAGACTTCGGTAGCAACAGTGCCGACATAACCGTGTACGACCGTGGGCCAGTGGTTACCGGTACGGTACCGTGCGGCAGCGAGCTACTCACCACTGCCATTGCCCAGGCGCTTAACGTTACCGAAAAGGAAGCAACACTCATCAAGGCCAAGTACGGTTTGGGCCTTAGTAAGAAACAGGCTGAGATAGAAAAAGCTCTGGACCCCACCCTGAGCCTACTTATGAAAGAAATTAAGCGCACTGTCCGTTACTATGAAGAGCACGCCAATGACAAACGCAAGATCTCTCAGGTGGTAATCGCCGGCGGGGGCGCCAACATGCCAGGGCTGGCAGACTACCTTACGAGCAGTCTACGGATGGCAGTACGCGCCTTTGACCCCACCGCATACCTAGATTTTGGCGACTTGCAACCATTCAATGTCACCGAACGAATGTCATACGTAACTGCTGCTGGGCTGGCCGTCATTGACCCTAGAGAGGTATTTAGCAAATGATCAACCTGCTACCGCCCGACGTCAAGACCACATACCGCTACGCGCGGCACAACCGCACACTCGCACGCTGGATTACCGCCTGCGCCTTTAGCCTGCTCGGTGGCCTGCTGCTGGCCGGCGGCGGCTATGTGTATCTCAATCGATCCATAGATAGCACCAACCAACAAATCGCTTTCACCAACCGCCAGCTAAAAGCTCAGAATCTTACGGCAGTGCAAAAACAAGTCACCACCATATCGAACAACTTGAAGCTTACCGTACAAGTATTGTCGCAGGAGATCCTGTTTTCGAAGTTACTCAAGCAGCTGGCAAGTGTTACACCCAACAATGCCATATTAACCAACTTGGCAATTACACAGACCCAGGGCGGGGTCGATATTACCGCTCAAACCGCCAACTACAACGCGGCCACTCAGCTGCAAATCAATCTCGCCGACCCTAAGAATCAGATTTTTAGTCGAGCTGATATTGTGAGTATTAGTTGCAGCAGCACTAGCTCCAGCAACACTAAGTACCCCTGTACTGTTATTTTGCGCGCGCTATTCGCCACCAACAACCCGTTCTTGTTTATAAACGATCAGAAGAGGACGGCTGCCAAATGAAAGCCAAGCAACTACACATACTACTCATAGCCCTGCTCGTGTTGGGGCTAGCGGGTTTTGGGGCAGTCGGCTATGGCGCTAACAAACTGCTGAGTAGTCAGGCCGCCAAATTATCCACCCTACGCGCCGACAGCTCCGCAGCCGACTCATTGCAGACTTCCCTTGCCAAGAACAAGCAAGACATTACTAAATACAGCGACCTCGATACTATTGCTGAGACCGTAGTACCGCAAGACAAAGACCAAGCAGAGGCAATCCGCGAGATTGTTAATTTGGCAGGTGAAAGCGGCATTGACAAGTTATCGTCAGTAACGTTCCCCACTTCCGAGCTTGGTGCCACTGGAGCCGGCGCCAAGAGCAACCCCAACCTAACGCAGCTTACACCAGTTAAAGGCATTAGTGGCGTGTACGAACTGCAGATTACTGTTACGCAAACTTCTGCGGACGAGGTATCGTACAGCGCATTTACTAATTTCCTTAGTAAGCTTGAACAAAACCGTCGTACCGCCCAAGTTAGCAGCATTACCGTCCAGCCAGATGCCGCCAAGCCGGGTCTAGTCTCATTCAATCTAGTAATTAACGAGTTTATAAAGCCATGAACAACGAGAAATTGAGTCTCGGTAGCCTAAAGGGACAGCTCGCCAGCGCAGGACACAAGCTGGCCCGGTACCGAGCATTTGGCTTCTTTCTGATGGTCGCCATCCTATATACATTTATAGTCTGGCGGGTCAACGCCGCAAGCAACGTGCCCCTAAATGCCAGCGAGCAAACCGCCAAGACGGTTGCACAGCCACATATTGACCCCGCTACTGTCGCCAAGATTCAGAGCTTGCAAGACAATAGCGTGAGCGTGCAATCGCTATTTGACAACGCCAGGCAAAACCCGTTCCAGGAGTAGTGAATAAGCCTGAACACCCCGCGAGTGGCCCAAGTACGCGGGAGCTATTGCCGGTTCTGCTCGGTTGGGTCTGGCGCTACCGGACCACCGGTGGGATCGTCTGCTTGAGCGGCCTGTTGGCCTTGCTGCCGTGCCACCATTTGTTGGTAGGCCAAAAACTGCTGGTACTGCTGGGGGTCGATTTCATCCGGACGGGGAGTTGCCTTGCTGAGCGTAGTTGGCAAATGTCCCCCCTGTAAAGCTGCCTCCAAGTTCTCGTGGGCCGATATAATCTCGCGGGCCGACTCATGCGGGTTTGGCAATATGGCATATTCATAATTATCTTGCTCGCCTGGAGTCTCGATGGTTATATGCCCGTAGCCAAACAATGTGCCCAAAAAGTCTTGCCGCACCGACACGTCAGCTATGTGCTGCAAACTTAGCTGATCAATTTTGCTGGCTAGCAGGCTTGGTTGCAGCACCTGTACCAATGCCTCCTCGGTAAGCACCAGCTGCTCCTGCGAGCGCAGATACACCGGTATGCACGCAGCTAGCATAACCAGCACGCTAAACGCTCCAGCTAGCGCCAAGATTTGTGAACGGTGTTGCGCTAAAGCGCTGCCATCATTCGCTAGAGTGGTTAGCGCTACGGCCAGCCCCATTACCACTACCACAATAGTCCCGCCAATTAGCCAGCTAGCCGCGTAGGCAAACCAGTGGTGCTTATACACCGCCAGTATTTTCTCGTCGCTGTCTATAGGCAGACGGCTATGGAGCTGTTTGTCGAGGTTAGGGCTTATTTGCATAGTTCTAGCCTATTATATCAGGCTTGTCTGCGTGTCGTTCTTGGGTGCTGGTTTGCCCAAATGGTGGTACGTTTTGGGGGTAACTTTGCGTCCCCGCGGGGTACGCTCCAGCAGGCCGATCTGCATAAGATACGGCTCTATAAAATCTTCGATGGTGGTGCGCTCCTCGGCCGTCAGCGCCGCCAACGTTTCCACGCCCACTGGCCCGCCGTTGTAGCTGTCTATAATGGCCGCTAACAGCATACGGTCGGCTGGGTCCAAGCCCAGTTCATCTATTTCCAGCAGCTCGAGCGCCTTGCTGCTAATGGCGGTATCAATTATGCCATCACCGTTTACATCGGCGTAGTCGCGTACACGTTTGAGCAAGCGATTGGCAATGCGCGGCGTTTGGCGGCTGCGTTCGGCCAGCTTTAGCGCCGCTTTGTTATCAATTTTGATGTCCAGGATCCCTGCCGCTCGGGTAATCACCTGCTGCATTTGCTCATGCGTGTAAAATTCTAGCCGATGCGTATGTCCGAACCGGTCACGCAGCGGTGCAGCCAACGCCCCGGCTCGTGTTGTGGCACCAATGAGGGTAAACTGAGGCAAATCGAGCCGCAATGACCGAGCTGATGGCCCCTTGCCCAGCATAATGTCTAGCTTGTAGTCTTCCATGGCGCTGTACAGCACTTCCTCGACCGTGCGGTGCAGTCGGTGAATTTCGTCTATAAACAATATGTCGCCGTCCTGCAGGTTGGTAAGCAAACTAGCCAGGTCCCCTGCCCGTTCTATGGCCGGGCCACTGGTAATGCGGATTTGCGCGCCCATTTCGTTGGCAATTACGCTAGCCATGGTGGTTTTACCTAGGCCCGGCGGGCCGTACAGTAGCACATGGTCCAGTGCTTCACCGCGCTTTTTGGCCGCCTGGATAGCCAGCTGCAGGTTCTGCTTTAGTCGGTCCTGGCCGATGTAGTTTGCAAAATCGTGCGGTCGCAGCTTGAGCTCGAACTCTTGCTCAACCTCATCATCGGCCTGCGGTGCCGCTCCAACTATCCGCTCAATCATTAGCTACATTATAACGCAATCGGCTTACGCTTAGTGCAATAGCATTGTGCTATTCACAACCTACCTCGCTGTCCATAAACTTGCTTGCTCAAGCCAATATTGTGCTATCATGGAGCGTCTTCAGCGGGAGGCTGTAAGATAACTTCCGAACCGAAGGGAAACTAAGAACAATGGGTTTACCCATTCGCACCAGCGTGGCAGCGCTTTTGCTTGTTGTTTTGAGTGGTTGTGCGTCTGCGTCGACTTCCCGTGATTTGGCACCGCCCGTGCCAAACACGTCAGGCTGGTCGACCTTTAGTTCCACTACTGCGGACAAGAGCGTCACTGCGTTCGTGGACCCACAGATGTGTCCGGAGGATGCGGCCGAGGCTGCGAATCGCAACACCACCGTGGTAGTCGCCGTTGGAAAGCCCGGCTTTACCGTACACATCAGTACGGTAACGACTTGGGGCGACGGCCCAACCTACGTCGACAAGTCGAATTTCACTGGCTATATGTACAACGTCACCACCGACGACAAAGGTAACTTCGCGGTGGATGTGCCATGTTCGTCGGTCTCAACAATGGTGATCACCCTCGCGACTGGTGACCCCAAGAAGCCCACTTTGCTCGCCGCAATCCCGCTCGGGCCGAAGCCTCAGCCGTCGCCCACAACCGAGCCGGGCGCCCAACAGAGCTAGTGTAGTACCAGTCTCCCGCTGGAGCGCGTCTAACAGACAAGCGAAGTGGGGCGGATGCATTCATGGACCGCAGCCAACCGGCCGCGACACCCTAGAACCCCGCTCCACTTTGCAATACTATCTCGAGTTCTTCAGGGTAGCTTCGACATCTTGAGGGATTTTACACATCGGTCGGAATATGTTATCATAGGTAGTCTTCGTCTTCTGCGAGAGGACTATTGAAGAACTTTTCGACAAGGGAGCAATCGTGAGAACTTCGGGAGTCGTAGCCCTCGCTACGGCACTGCTCATGGTGGTAGCTGGCTGCCAGTCCGGTGCCAACACCCCGACTGGGACGGTCCAGACGGGCAAGCCGCACACTACCGCCACGCCAACGCGCACTCACATCGCGCCGGCAGTCATCACCCTGAAGACACTCGGCGGCAACGGCGGGCTCAAGGCCACGGCCAAGGACGCGTGCCCCAAGGACGCCACCGCGTCGACGACGGTTCCCGTCGTCGTCACCGGTGTGCCGGAGGGTCATGAGTACGGTGTTGCGTTCGCCACCACGGCGGACGGCCCGGACTATCTGGGCAGCAGCGCCGTACGAAGCTTCATCAGTTACGACATCACGGCCCGCTCCAAGTCGGTGACCGCCTACGTGCCCTGCACGACAATGCCGAAGAGCAGCGTACTCGTGGTCGCCACGTTCAATGACTCGGACCACTGGGGAGCATTTGACCTCAGTGGCGTCATACTGAAGAACTAGTTTCACAACTCTCGCAGGGGGCAGACGCGCGACGGCGGGGCAGGGAGTGTTCAGAAAGGTTCGTGGGCCATCCGGCACGCACAAGAACCCCATGAATCCCCAGCCCCGCCCCGCGAAACCCCTAGTTAACCAACCTCTCACTTTATTTTTACAAGAGCTCCCTCGGTCGCAAATACAGTCCGTGTTTTTATAAAATGCATGTGACGAATGCCTCTATTCATGGTATAATCAGCTGTCTTCGCGTGAGGAAGACTTGAGATCAGAGGTGATTGCACCGATGAAGACCTTAGCCCGATGGGCGGTGACGGTTCTGCTGATTGCAGCAGCGGCCGGTTGCCACAACCCCTTCGGCAGCTCCAACCCCATCACCATCACCTTCACCCACGGATGCGCTACCGGCGGACCCGCGGTGGCGGAAGTGAAGGGTATGACCGGCGGCACGTTCTCGTACAAGGTCAACGGCACGGTCCAGCAGACCGACCTGGCGGTTGACCCGAGCGGCACGACTGAGGTCAACGTAACCTGCCCCACCAACCCCAAGAAATTCGAGCACGACACCTTCGAGGTGACCGACGCCGACGGCCACAGCCAGAGCGCGGACATTCCCGAAACGTCGTAGGAACACTCCCTAACACCTCACGCTGGACCGACGGTATGGCGTCGTAAACAACCATCTCGTGACAACGTCGCGGGCGAAAGGGTAGGGGGCGTAATGCTTCGGTGAGTAGCGGCAGCGTGTATACGCAGCCCATCACTGAGAAGCATCCGCCCCCGCCCTTTCGACACCCGACCCTAGCTTATTACTTTGAACCCGAGCTCGGTTGCCAGTAGTGGGGCCAGCTGTATGAGTTGCTCGGTCGATATGCTGGCACCCTTTAGCCCCAGCACACCTTTTATAGTTGTTAAATCTTCGCTGCTTATGTCGACACCTTTGCACTCAGCCGAGATAAAATTGGCTGCCTCCAGGTCGCAACCGCTGAAAGTAACGTGCGCCAATTGGGCGTTACTAAAATCGGCTGCGCGGAGTATGCAGTTTTCAAAGCGCACGCGCTTAAATGTAGCAAAGCGAAAACCAACGTCGTCAAACTTTACATTTTTAAACACACAGTCTTCAAAATGGGTTTCGGCAAACTCGGCGCCGGTCAGGCGGCTATCGTTCAGCACTACCCGCAGTAAATTGGCTTTATAGGCCCGCAAAGCGGCTGCCTCCAGTTTGGTAATTACCGTGTCGGCACATTCCAGCTTTTCCAGATCAGCCCCGGTCAGCGCCACATTGTCTAATTTGGAACTATCGATATATAGCTTCGCTACGCTAGAAAAATCTGCGCCCCGCACCAGTGCGCGATCTATTTCTAGGTTTGAATCGACCCCTTCATCCCACGTGTCAAGCTGGGCTGGCAAACCAGGTGCATGTGGTGGCGTTATCATCGCTTCAGCGCCAACTTTACCCGCTCTTCGGTTGGCAGTGCGGCGTCTATGTCTTTGAGCGCTAGCGAGGCATCCTGGGGTGAGTAGCCAAGGGAGACGAGAGCCTCTACGGCTTCATCTTGTGCATTCACGCCAGGACGGCTGACTATGCCTTCGGCCGCTTCGGAGGCGCTTAAGCCCACTTTGTCGCGCAGCTCCACTACTATCTGCTCAGCGGCCCGCTTGCCTACGCCCTTGGCGCTTTGCAAGCGCCTTACGTCGCCGGCGGCGATTGCCCCGCGCACGGCCGGGGCTGTGCCGATATCCAGGACAGCCAGCGCCACTTTGGGCCCCACATTCTTTACGCCGAGCAGTTGCTCAAAAAGCAATTTGGTATCGAACTGCACAAAACCAAATAAATCGTACTGCTGCTCGCGCACATGCTCGTGCACATACAATTTGGCTGGCTCGCCGGTGGCCAGGCGCCCAAAATCTTCGGCCGTCACCTGCAATCCGTAGCCTACACCATGTACATCCAACACCACTTGGTCGCCCAATTTTTCACTCACCAACCCCGACAGCGTCGCAATCATAACCCTATGATCTCACATTCCCATGAACCACAAAATTCAAGCTTCCCTATGCGTGGATAAAATGGGCAGGACCGCAGTAATTGCAGTGACGACTCGCAGGCTACGATCTAGCGGCGAGCCGGGCTCGGCTGGTCTATCGGCAGTGTTAAGCGTAACGCCTCCTAGGCGTTGAAGATTGAAGTCTAACAAGTTATGATCCCGGCCAAAGAGGGTGTGGTCTCCCCTGCCCAGCACGACAGCTACATGTCGATGTACACCACCCAGGGAAGCGTGCCGAGCGGCTTGGAGCCGATAGGCTTCGGTATTTCTGTAACTCATAGCTGAGGCCCGAAGCCACACGCCGCTAGCGGCGGCGCGCCCCAGAACATCAACCGTACACGTCGTTACCTCTAAGTCTCGAAGTAGCCTGTCCGATGCACTTCCATACCTTACCGCAACCCACTCTGCCGCAGCTAGCTCAGTACCGACAGTATCTCTCTGGCAACTTGGCACATCAAAAGCATCTAGAACAGTATCCACATCTAGAGTTGCCCCGTCGGCGAGCCGGTGCACTGGTGGGCCAAAACGGTCAACCATGTCTTCGGCACGACTAACAAAGCGCGCAAGTGTATGTGCCGGAGCCGGTTGCTCTGAAGAAGCCGTCATCTGCTTTTAAGATGGCACAAACTTGCGCGTAATACAAGTTGCGCTGCTAGTTATCGGTTTCGATGTAGATGGAGCAGATGTCGAAGCCGACCGCTAACGCCGTAGCATTGTTGGTCGCCCAGGCACGTGGTGCTAGCAGGGTGCTGTTCTGCGGCACCTGGGTGGCGTTGCCGGTAAGAGTGCCCGTGGCAATATTGCCGGTAGTAATGTTGGTAACTTGGTAATAAAACGTGTTTGACACGCTGTTGGGCGCAAAAATAGCCAGCTCGTAGGCCGTTGTGCTAATGGTGGCACCAGGGAAATTGGTGCCCAGGGCGATTTGAGTTTGGGCTGAGGAGCCGCCATAGACGATATAAAGCTGTGTGGCGTCGGTGGAGAGCTGGGCCACACCAATGGTGTTAGTCAGCGTGTTTGGCTCTACGTTTGTTGCCGCCGATGTGGAGTTCATGAGACCTACAAAGTTGCGCTCGCCCGCTACCGTTGCCGCGTCCGAGGGTACCCAGCGAATCACAAAGAAAAAGCCCGAACCGTCATTGCTACCCGACCCGCATGAGAATTGGGCCGCTGCCACACGCGCTTCCGCCAGCGAGCCAGCCGTCGATGACGACACAAAGCCCAGACGACGCATACGCGTGGCTAGGTTAGTGGTGGCCACGTTTCGGGCTGTGGCCGTGCCCACCACGGTTGGAGCGGTGATGCCAAATACTCCAGGTACAGTGGTAGCGTTGCCCGGCGGGTCCCAGTAGCCAATTTTGTTGCGCGCCAAAAACGGCTGCAGGGCAGTGGCCAAGCCACTTGGGCCTATCTGGGCTGCCAGTGGCCGGTTAGCCACAATCCGTGAGAACACACCAACTGTGCCGGCGGCCGAAGAGGCTGGCGAGCCGGTGGTACCAGACAACTGAATCATGGGCGTGGACCCAGACAGCGCCATAATCTGGCTGGTGTCGCTCCAGGTGAGGTTCGGATCGCCGCCCAGGGCGCTACCGCCGTTGTTGTACTGAATTTGGCTATCGGAGCCAGCCGCGCTCACACTTGCCCCGCCGCTATCCTGCAAGCTACCACTGCTGTCTATGACCGACCAGGCGTTTTCGGCAAACTGCAGGGTCTGGCCAACTTTTAGCGTCACCGACACCATGGTGCGGAGCGTCGAGTTGTTGTTGAGCGCCACAGTTACGACAGCATTGGCGGTGTCGGCATTGTAAATCGACATCAGTTTTACTTGACGCTGGGTAGATGAAGCTGGCGCCGCGACAACGGTGACAGCCGTGGTATTGTTGGTCTGCGTGTCGCTAGAGCCGGGCGTAAAGCTACTGGTAGTCATATCGGCCCATGACGTCACGCACGGCAATTGCCTAGTAGCTACCGTACCGGCTAGAGAGACCTGGATGGATTTGGTGGTGGCGTCGAGTACCATCGCTGTTCTACCAACTTAATAATTAGAATATGTTTGTGTTATTTTTGCTTATTATACGCCAATTATATGCGCATCGAAGCAAAAGCGAAAGCTTGGGCTCGTGTTACTCCGCTACCACCAGCACTCGGCGTGGCTGGTTGCCAGCTACTACCGCTGGCACTCCAGGTGAGCACCTGCCCATCGGTTGGTGTGGTGCTGGCCACAGCGTTGCCTTGCAGGCCAGTCACTTTGGGTGCAGTAACAGGAGTAGTTAGGTCACCCGCCAGCTGTACGAGTCCAGGCTTGCTGCTGTTGGCTAGGTTGGTGTTGGTAGTGCCCGTGTAACTGTTGGTCGGGCTGGTAACTAATGTACCGTCAGAGGCAAGCGACTGCTGCAAGTAGTCGTTTAGCACCGTGCCCCAGTTGTCGTTATCACCACCTACAGTTGGTAGTCGTGCCACGATCTTGCTCCCCTGCCCTTCTTAAAGCGTTAGCTTCATGGTAGCATCCAATGATGTTAAGAACAAGTTAAGATTTATGCACAAGCGAAGCGGTACAACTGTTGCTATTTGTACGTAGCGGGGCTATTATGAAACCATTGTTACTAACCATAAACATTTAAAGAAGAGAACCAAATCATGCCAAAGTTGTCTGTAAAATCCCGCAAGCTCCGCCTACTAGGAGTAAGTACGCTAGCGTTCGGAGCCATTTTTGCGTCACCTGTGATTGCCGCAGCCGCCACTAGCTCCACCACTATCAGCTCTAGCCTAGGCTCGGTTATTAGCCTACTCAGCACCAATGGCACCGTAAATGTAAACGTTACCCCAACCGGGTCTGGTGCCCAAACCATCGCTAGCGACACTGTTACAGTAAGCACTAACGACGCTTCGGGTTACACGTTGCAACTAGCTGAAACAGGCGCCAGCGGCAGCCTAACCTCTGGCGGCAACACCATCCCCGCTTCGAGCGGTACCGTTGCCAGCCCAGTAGCCATGGCAGCCAATACCTGGGGCTTCCGCACTGATGGTGTAGGTGGCTTTGGGGCTGGCCCCACATCTGCAGCCAGTAGCACCGCCATTAGCGGCACTGTTAAATTCGCCGCCGTACCTGCGACTGCTTCGCCCACCACGCTCAAGACCACCGCCACAACTGCCAGCAACGATACCACTACCGTTTGGTACGGCGTAGCCGCCAATACCTCACAGGCTTCCGGTACTTACACCAACAGCGTTACTTACACTGTAACCGCCAACTAGCATGTTCACCCGTTTCCGGAGAGCCTTCTACCAGTTTACAGCTCTGGTGGTTCTACTAGGCTTTAGCCTAACCGGCACGGCCAGTGCCATCAACAAGGTACTGACTGTTTCACCGGCCACTACCAAGCCAGTAGTCAGCCCCGGAGCAACTAAAACCGGCAATTTCCAGGTGCTTAACCAGGGCGACCAGGACTATACAGTACACATATATAGCACGCCCTATTCAGTTCAGGGCGAAGCCTACACGCCCGATTTCTATCCCGTCCCGGGCAAAACAGACGCCTCCAGTTGGCTCAGCTTTGACCGCGCCGAGGCATCAGTTAAACCTGGCCAGAGCTTGAATGTTGCTTACAGCCTACATGTGCCTACTGGCACACAACCCGGTGGTTACTACGCGGTAGCATTTGTAGAAACCCACACCACACCGAACGGACAGAGCGTGGTGGTAAACGAGCGTGTTGGCGAGATCTTTTACATACAGGTAGCGGGGCCGGTTAAAATCGATGGCAAATTACTCGGATGGTCCAGCACATTTCTGCAGCGGCAACCCGTATCGGCTAGTCTTCGGTTGGAAAATGATGGTGGCGTGCACTATGCATCCGACATTCGCTTGACGGTACGCGATGTTTTCGGGCACTCAAAATACGTCTTTGCCACACAAAAAGAGTTGCTGCCGCAGACCATTCGGCGCGTACCCATGACATGGGATCACAGCCCTATTTTAGGTTTGTTTAAGATAACAGGCACCGTGACCACACCTGGAAAGACCATTACCTTGCCAGCCAAATATGTGCTCGTCATGTCTCCGGCAGTTCGATATGTACTGCTTGGTCTTGTGGGCGTGGTGGTCGCCTACACTCTTGCCCGGCGGCTGACGCGTCGGCGCCATCTGCTTAAGAAATCTCTGGGGAAGTCGTGAAACCAGTTCGCCGCCAAGCACTTTGGAGGGCGAAACTGGTAATCACCCTAATCTTTACCGGATGTTTAAGCCTGATTGCTAGTCCGGCCCTTGCCATTAACTATGGCAAGGGCACTTACGGCGCATGTCAGTTCGGCGCATGTAGCATTAGCCTTAGCACCAGTGGCAGTGTGGCGTTAAATGTCACGCCCACTGGCAGCGGTAGCTGCACCATTCAGAAAGACATCGTGACGGTTACCACCAGCAACTCCAGTGGCTACACCTTGAGCCTCACCAACAGCAGCACCAACACCGCCCTTTTGAATGGCGCTAACAGCCTGGCCGCTAGCAGTGGCACTCAAGCCAGCCCGACCGCTCTCAGCGCCAACAAATGGGGCTACCGTGTGGACGGCGCAGGCGGCTTCGGCGCCGGCCCGACGAACGCTCAAACCAATGTGAGTGTCCCCGCCACTACCTTTGCGGGCGTGCCAGCTAGCAATGGCACCCCGAGCACGCTCGCGACCACAAATACATCCGCTGGTACTGGCTCAGCTACCAGCGTATGGTATGGCGTGTGCGCCAATACAAACCAGCCAAGCGGCACTTATACCACCGCTGTTACGTACACTGCCGTAGCCAACTAAGTAGGGAGCTTGACCTATGCAGCCAAACCGATTAAGCTTTAAGGTAACAACGGCGTTAACCAGAGGTTGTACACGTGCCCAAGCTCGACCAGCTCCTGCAGCAGGAACTCACTCGCAAACAGTTCCTTATAACGCTTTTAACAACTATAGCTGGGTTATTTGGCCTATCTACGCTCCTCGGGCTGTTCACCAAAAACAGCACTACATCCCAGTCATTCCGGCCCGGCTACGGTCGGCAAGATTACGGCCCATAAACGCTCGCCTAGGGGCGGGCACTTAGGAACCATGAAAACATCACGCACCACCGCCCGAGCCAAAACACACAGCGCTACCAAGCGCGGTGTCAAGGTTAGGCGATCTACTGCTATGACGCGCAAGGATTTGCGCCGTACTTACCCGGTACATAAGCGCCTAATGCTACATCCTCTGAGCCTGTTCGTGTTTTTGTGCACGGGCGTACTTATGGCTGGCTACACCTACCATGTGGTGGCCGCCACTATCATTTCGAGCACCATTCAAGCCCCGGCCCTTACAAAAGGGGCTACTGTGTCTGCCCCTGCTAGCTCGACTACTTTTAGCTCCCCCACACTAAACGTCTCGGGCTCTTGCCCTCCATCTTCTTACGTAACCCTCAATGTAAACGGTGCCTTCAACGGAGTAGGGTTGTGCGGCTCGCAGCAGACGTACGATATTGCCGGCTCGCTGTACGCAGGGACCAATACACTAACCGTTCAGGCTTACAACCAAACTGACCAAAAGGGCCCAAGCACCGATAGTGTACAGGTGGCTTACACGCCACCTGCCCAAACCAAGGCAGATTTGGCCACGCCCAGCCCGGCTGCAGCCGCGGCTACCGGTGACGCACCATTACTTCTCACCAGCGACTTCAATTTCCATACCTTCACTACCGAAAAAGCGTTCGACTGGACTCTAGACCTTGAAGGCGGCACGCCACCGTACAATGTGCATGTTGAGTGGGGCGACGGTACCACTTCTGATTTTCGTTTTCCGGGCGACCCCGTGTTTAACATCCATCACCAGTTTAAAGACAGCGGCTACTACCCGGTGGTTGTCCACTCGGTGGACGCAGCGGGCCAAAAGCACATTATGCAGCTAGCCGCACTCATTACTGGCAGCGACGGCAGGGCTAGTTTTCTTGCGCCCACCGCTGGAAGCAGCAGTGGCAGCGGTACTTTAGCCGGGAAGAGTATGGGTAGAACAGGG
Organism: uncultured Candidatus Saccharibacteria bacterium; assembly: GCA_964537115.1. GTDB lineage: Bacteria > Patescibacteriota > Saccharimonadia > Saccharimonadales > UBA4665 > JAJZCD01. Next base: position 17,897 of record CAZHYW010000013.1, read on the forward strand.
AGTGTCGTTGTTTCACATGCCACTACCGTTAAGTGGCTGCTCATAGCGTGGCCATTTTACATCATCGTTGCCCTTATGACCGTTAGCTTCTGGCTGGGCGAACGGCGTGAATACGAACTGATTCGCCCGGTTAGACGTGCGCGTTCTGCGCGTGCGTAAGCGCCGCGGCTATCGCGTCGGCTGCATCATCCGGCTTGGGTATTTCACTTAGGCCTAGTAGCAACCGTACCATCTCTTGCATTTGTTTCTTGTCGGCTTTGCCGTAGCCAGTTATGGCCTGTTTTATTTGCATGGGAGTGTATTCAAATATCTCCATGCCGGCCTGCCGGCCGCACAGCAGCACCACTCCCCTGGCCTGTGCTACCGTCATGGCGGTGGTCACGTTGCGTGCAAAAAACAGCTTCTCTACACTCATGACCGTCGGCTTGGCATTCACAATGATGTCGGTGAGTTCTTCATAAATCGTCTGCAGCCGCACCGCATCGTCTTCCTTCACCGGTGTGCGAATGACTCCGCCGTCTACCAGCTGCGCTTTTCCATGCGCCGCCTCAATAATGCCAAACCCCAATATCCCCGTCCCCGGATCAATCCCCAGTATTCTCATGACCTTTGTCCGATATCAGCTCGAGCACTTGCTGATGTACTCGACCATTGCTTACCACAATACCACCACCTACTTGATCGTACTCGCAGTACTCGCCAGCAAAGTTGGTGATAGTCGCACCAGCCTCTTCCAGAATAACTTTGGCGGCGGCATAGTCCCATGGCTGCAGGTAACCAGCCACAGCTACTACTGCCTTACCGGCGGCCACTCGCATATAACCATACACGACGGAACGAAAGCTAAACGGTTTACCACCATGCTCGACGATTGCATCATACAATTCGCCGGTTGCCTTGTAACTTGTAAGCGAGCGACTACTAAGCACCGCGTAATTTTGGGCCAAGGAATTTGCGTCAGACACATGCAGAGGCTGTTCGTTCAAAAACGCCCCTTGCCCATACATCGCCGAGTACATACGATCCTCAAATGGGTCGTATACTACACCCAGCACCACCTTACCATTCTCCACGAGAGCCAGGCAGAAAGTTGCTAGCGGAGCCCCCACATCAAATGCCTGTGTACCGTCCAATGGATCGACCACCCACAGTCGATCACGCTTAGCCCCAAAGCTAGCCTCTTCACCCAGCACACCGTCAGCAGGGAAGGCTGCCCGTACGTTGCCTATAACCATGTCGTTTATAGCTGTGTCAGTTTCGGTAAGCGGTGTGTTATCGGCTTTCCAGGTGGCAGTGGTGGCCACACTAAAGCCACGTAGTATCATGTCGCCAGCCGCTTTAGCAGTTTCTTTGGCAAACGCCAACTCTCGCTCGTAACTCATACCGCTATTGTAGCAGTGATTCGTCGATGTCGAAGTTGACGTGAGTGTTTTGCACGTCGTCTACTTCGTCCAGTGCGTCCATCAGGCGCATGATTTTACCGGCCGTATCGGCATCGGTGATTTCGATGGTGGTGTTGGGCACGTAGGTTAGTTCAGCCTCGGTGATCTCCAGACCGTCATTTTTCAGCTGATCGCGGACTTTGGCCAGACTGCCCGCCTCAGTGTAGATTACCGAAACGCCATTTTCGTCCTCCACATCTGTAGCGCCCGCGTCGAGGGCCGCAAGCATAAGCTCGTCATTCACACCATTTACCCGTATAACGCCCCTACGGTCAAACTGGAAGGCCACAGCCCCCTTTTCGGCTATATTACCCCCGTGTTTGCTAAATGCCAGGCGGACTTCTGGCCAGGTGCGGTTGATGTTATCTGTCGCCACTTCTACCAAAATGGCAACACCCCCCGGACCATAGCCCTCGTACAGCACCTCTTGCAGCTGAGCGGCATTTTTGTCTTTTACGCGATCTATGCTGCGCTGGATGTTAGCACCAGGCATGTTGGCTGCTTTGGCCTTGTCTATAGCCAGGCGCAATGCAAAGTTCGTTTCCGGGTCGGTGCCGCTGCGGGCTGCAATGGCCAGCATGTTGCCCAGCTTGGTAAATACCGCGCCACGAGCAGCATCTTTAGCACCCTTCTCGCGTTTAATGGTTGCCCATTTGGAATGTCCACTCATAATGCAAGGGCGGAGCGTAGAACCAGCGAGCTAATTCCGCGCGAATACCGCTCAATATATCCTCTAGGTTACATCTGTTATAGTAGCATATTTACAGAGAAAGACAAAGCTATGTAGGTAAGCGGCGGGCCAAAACAAAAACCGGCAGCCAGTCCCGGCTACCGGTTGTCCAGTACAGCAAAGTTGGCTTAGCGAGTCATTAGCACCTGGCCACTCGCGCGCAGTTCGTGCGCGTACTTGAGGGTACGCGAACCCTGGCGGCCGGAAAGGGGAAGCTCAGGAAATTCAGCTTGCTTGCGGCGCAAGAAACTGCTGATCTTTGTCTCTAGGTCTACTGAACCCATGCCTTTCTCCTCCTTTTTCTCTCACCGTCCATATCCCTCATGGACCTACCTAAGAGTATAGGGCGAAAAGCTGCGGCAAAGCTGTAAGCAATTTGGCTAAACTGCTGTGATATTTATCGCTTTGCGGTTCGTTTTATGCTACAGGTTGCGATGCGTTGTCGACCTCACGAATAAGTTTTATGAGCTCATCTGGCGTGGCCCAAGCTTTGAGCATATAGTGCATGGCACCCAGCTCAAAAGCTTCGTCAATCTCGTGCTGGTCATCGTAGTTGCTAAAGACAATTATTTTAGTCTTTGGCAGGCGGTCTTTAGGCTTCAGCTCTTTTAAAAACGCAATGCCGTCCATAACGGGCATACGCAAGTCGAGTAGAATAATGTCCGGCTTATTCTTCTTTAGAATGCCTAGTGCTTCTTTGCCATTATAAGCACGCAGGAGTGAAATGTTGGCAGCCGAAAGAACTCGGGCATACGCGTCGTTTAGTAGCTGCTCGTCTTCAATAATCAAAACTTGCAAGTCCTTATCGCTCATATTCACCATATGCTAACACTTTCCTTTAACTCTATAGACTATCACAAAGTTTTTGGTTTTGGTCTGTAAGCCAGTTCGCATATTTGGGCCGACATTTTGAAAAGGTTTGCGTGGCAACAACCATCCATCGCTGTGTGAGCTCTAAGTGGTATTCTGCACGAGCGGCAGGGAAATAGCAAATGTGGTACCGTGGTGCAGCCTAGAGTGCACACCTACGCTGCCGCTATGGAGCCGCACTATCTCCGAGGTGAGGTACAGCCCTATACCACTCCCTCCGGCCTGGACGCTTAAAGGGTTGTGAATACGTGAGAATTTGGCGAAGAGCTTGTTAAAGTCGCTCTTGCGTATACCTACGCCCGTGTCAGCGACCGTTAGCTCACAGCGCTTGCCGGTCCGACTAAGACGCGCGGTAATACTGCCACCCTCTGGTGTGTACACACACGCGTTATATAGCACATTCTCAATCGCCATACGCAAATAGCCCTGGTCTGCAGCAACGACTAAGGGAGTTCGCGGCAAACTAATACTGTAACTATGGTGACGTTGCTCAAAGCTGGAGCGCATGTCACTCCATACACCCCTTACTAGCGTCCGCAAATCGAGAGGAATGGGCGCGATCATTAGCCGGCCAGTGTCGGCTCGAGCAGCATGTAGAATTTGGTTTATGATTTGGATTTGGCGCTCATTACTGTCGAAAGCTTTGGCAAGCATTTCGGCCTGTTCGTCAGTTAGGTCGCCCGTGTAACCTTGTAGAACCATGCCCAGGTACTGCTTAACGGCTGTAGCCGGGGTGCGCAATTGGTGCGACGCCAGCGCTACAAATTCATCCTTGCTGCGCCCGATAGCTTCTAGCTCCCGGTTACGTTTTTGCAACATTTTGGCTATGCGTCGGTTGAGCTGATCTTGCTGATGCGCTAGTTCCACTTGCACTTCTAGATCATGACGTTCCGTAATGTCGACAATAACTCCAGAAAAAAGCGTTTTGCCGTCATACTCATCTACCTTACCCCGAGCCAGCGACCAGCGCTCTGTATTATCACTCCGCACCAACCTAAACTCTTCGTTGAATGGCAGTCGCTTACCAATACTGTTTTGGACGGCCATATGAAGCCGCTCTTTGTCGTCCGGATGGACCATCTTCATAAATTCTTGTCGCGCAATCCCCTTAGCGGTCGTCTGGGGCTGAAAATGGAATAACCGTGCCAGATTTCTATCGCCAGCTATGCGGTGCGTATCGAGATCGTACACCCAACTACCTACTTTGCCGACGGTAAGTGCAGTCTGTAGCCGATCTTCGACAATAGTGGCCCGTTGGGCGGCACGTACTTCCGCGGTAACATCATGGACGGTCGACAAGATCTGGCAGACTTTCTTATTGGTATCAAAAATGGGCGTATAAACCCCCTGCCAATATTTAGTGGTTATTCTGCCCTTGGCGTCAGCTACATCGTAGCGAAAAGCCTCAACATGAGTTGGCTTACCCGTGTGCACAGCCTTCTCTATATAGAAGCGGATGTCGTTCCCGCTGCCAGGCTTGGGCCTTGGGCTAATATCTGGAAAGACCTCGAACATAGGGCGTCCAATTACCTCGCTACGCTTTAGGTTGGAAAGCTTTTCGCGAGTTTTACTAATTTCTATAATGCGGTACGGTGGTACGGCGCTGTAGAGCACACAGGCTGTGGGCGTACTGCGAAATAGTTGCCAGTAATCGGCACTGCATTCACCAGTAGCACATGCACTAGACCTAGACTGCGACATTTTCAAATTCGTCGCTGCCGGTCGCCTGGACAAGCAAAGGTACATTTACATAGTACGAAAACCGTTGGTAGTCGATAAGCTTGCGATCCTTCAGGCGGTGCAGCTCCACCGCAGTTGTTTCGCGGGTAAGCCCCACCATTTCGGCTATGTCTTGATGGCTAAGACGAAGTGAGATCTTAGTTAGACCGTTACCCTGTTTCTCGCCAAACCGAGCCACCAAATACTGCAATATGTACACCAGCTTTTCCTGGGCGTGCGAGTGCTCGAGGGCATAAATATGCATGGTAGCGCTGGTGTAATGTGCCATATACGACTGAAAGACTTGGTTTTTAAGCACTGGGTCACGCTCCAAAGCTGCTAAGAACTCCGTCTTTGGTAGGCTAAGCACCATGCAGTCAGTAAGTGCTTCGTAGTAGTACAAGCTCACGCGTGACTTGTCGAACACACACTCCACAGGAAATATATCGCCGGCACTCAGCAGCGTTACAGTACGCTGGTCGCCCCCGGTAGTTATGCCATACACCTTTACCAAACCGCTTTGTAGCACGAGCACGCTGTGAGGTATCTCACCCTGGAAGAGTATGGTGCGCTTTTTGGCAAACTGGCGAGTTACCCCTACAGGTTGTAGGGTTTTGAAAGCTCCGAATTTCAGTCTCTCCTCCATCTACTTAGTATAAGCACAGCTTTGGCACAAAAACCAGTCAACTAGCTTACACTCGGTTGCGTCTTAACGTGATATGTAAACTGCGCTCGCTTCTTCTTTCGCCAGTAAGCCAGCGCCAGTATGGCCACCACAAACGCGTAGCTCAGGGCCATATCAATTGTCGACAAGTACCGGTTCTGTTGAAAGACACGCGGTATGCGGCTCAGCAAATTCACTACATCTAACATATAGCTAAGCAGCACTTGGGCCGGCCAGGCCAACCAACCTGCAATATTTCCGGCAAGCATACCCGCTAAGCCAGCAACCAAACTAAGCAGCATGGCGAGTGGTATGAGCGCCACCACTAGCAGGTTCGCCAGCAGGCTTACCAGCGACACCTGCCCAAATATGTACAGTACTAGTGGCATGGTCATAATTTCCGCACACAGGCTTTCTATGGCTATTTGCACCAGTAAATGAGGCTGCTTATCGCCGTAAAGTGCGTGAATCAGTAGTGGGGCAATGAGTAGTATCCCGAAAAAGGCCAAGAACGATAAATACCAGCTAATATCAGCCCACACATAGACAGGATTGGCGCAGGCCGTACCGGCCGCAGCCAGCAATATGAGTAGTAAAGGCCGTACATTGCGACCATAGTACCAAGCGCTTAGGGTCAGCACACTAATAACAGCTGCTCGCACGATGCTAGCACTTGTACCTGCTATTAGCAAAAAACTACCAATTAGAACTAGAGCGGCGATGGTGGACAGCAATTTCGATCGCTCGCCAAGCAGTCTTCGTGCTGCCTGCAGCAGGATGGTCAAATTATAACCGCTGACAGCAATGATGTGCGTTAACCCCACCATGAGGAGCGCTTGGGTAAGCGCCGCTGGCAAAGTGTTGCGCTGCCCCACTAACAGCCCTAGGCCAAATGACGCTAGCGGTTCCGGTAGGGCACTCTGCATGCCGGCCGCAAACCCCCGGCGGACTGTATCCATAGTTGACGGAGAGGCCCCAAGTTTGCGTAGCTGGGCAAAACTAACCGTAGCCTGGTTGGCGCCGCGGGTGGGATATAGCTTGCCCGACACCTCCAACTGATCGCCGCGGTACACCATGGTTTCTCCAAACCCACTTACTTTTACCGTTCCCGGTACGCGCACATTTTGCGGTCGCATGAATTGCACATCTCGCACCACAAAGCTCAGCTGGCTATTCGTACCATACACAGCGTCTATATTGGCCATGGCTGTAAAGGTGACTTTTTGCAGCGCCAAGCTATGGTAGGGCTGCAGTTCGTGTAGGTAGCCACCGCCGCGCCAGATGCCAAGCAGCAATCCAATCACGGCAAGGGCGCCCGCCAACCACGCGTCTCTTTTTTTAAAGCGAAGCACGGCAGTTATTAAAGCTGGCAGTACTGCCCATAGAGAAACTTGTGCGTGCTTTCGCGCAAGCACCAGTCCGAGCAAAAATGCGCTCGCAGCAACCATCAATAGAGTCGTGCGGTTAAACCGCTTTGGCAGCGACCTCATACCTAAGCAGCCTAGCAAATGCTCGTCCGCCAACCATGAGCATAGCGCCCTGGCCAGATTGACTTTTTGCCCAAAATATCGATAATGTAAGGAGTTATTTTGTCTATTGTGACAAATGGCAGCTCGCAAAACCGTAAGGTTTTTGCCCGAGCTTGCAATCCAAGGAGCGACAGCGACTGAATGCAAGCTCGTAAGGAGCAGTCGACAGAAGTCGCAGTTCGATAAAAGCAGCCAAAGGCTATTTTTATCGTAACGAAGACTGGCGTCGCACTGCGACGCGGGCCCATAGCTCAGTTGGTTAGAGCAGAAGCCTTTTAAGCTTCGTGTCGTGGGT
>CAZHYW010000014.1:0-25089 GCA_964537115.1 uncultured Candidatus Saccharibacteria bacterium
GCCCGGGCAGCAGCACATCCATGCTGTGCCTGCCTAGGGTGACAATCAGTTTCGGCCCAATTATATCGAGCTGTTCCTGCAGATACGGTAACCATTCCGATTTTTCTTCTGGAAGTGGGTCACGGTTATTTGGTGGTCGATATTTTACGATGTTGGTTATGTAAATGTCCTTTCGTTCCATGCCAATCATCTCTAACATCTCATTTAAGAACTTACCGGCAGCTCCGACGAATGGTTTACCTTGCTCGTCTTCGTTTTTGCCGGGCGCCTCGCCAATGAAGACGATGTCGGTATCGGCATTGCCATCGCCAAATACCAGCTGAGTGGCCGTAGCCTTCAGGCTCGGTGTGACATCCGCCGCCTCAATCCGCGCTTTCAGCTCATCGAGCAGTTGCTGCTTGGTGCCCGTACTGCTCATTTCTTGCGTACCCACACGGCTTTCACGAAGTTCTCTGCCATCCCTAGGAGCAGGAATCCCGCGGCAATCCACCACAAAAAGCTTCCGGTGTCGAGCGCCCAGTCCACAAAACCGTAAGCCATGGCCAGCTCCACCAGCCCGAACGTAGTGTGTCCAAGCCGGGTTTGGTGGAACTGGTCAAGCTTATGCAAAGTCATAGTGTAGTCAACTTAGCCCCTAGTACCATGGACCCAGCCCAGTAGGATAACCCATGTCTGTTAGGAGTGCCAGTTTTCTATATAGGGCTACGGGGCGGTGGGTTGTCTGTCCGGCTGGCGACGCCTCCGGAACAGCATCAACAGCCGCTCCTGTGTCTGCGTCTGGGCCAGCAGCAAGAAGGCCATCCGCCTGATTCTCTTCGCCAAGATGTTGATCGCCAAACTCGCTCACGCTACTTCCCCTTTTTATCTTTCAATTCACGGGCAGCGGCTTTCATGCTTAGCTGCAGACGGCCGCGGTCGTCTATGGCCACCAGCTTCACCGTTACCTTGTCGCCTTCTTTTAGCTTGTCGCTGGGCTTCTCGGTGCGCTCTTCACTTATTTCGGACACGTGCACCAGGCCGTCTTTGCCTGGCAGTATTTGCACAAAGGCGCCAAAGTCCAGCACGCTCACGACCGGCTTGTCGTAGTAAATGCTACCCACCTCGGGGTCTTCGGTAATACTCTTGATCCACTGGATGGCGGCCTCAATGTGTGTCTTGTCGGGGCTGGCAATCATAATCGTACCGTCATCTTTAATGTCGATTTCGGTGCCGGTCTCGGCCGTAATCTTCTGAATAGTCTCGCCGCCCTTGCCAATTACCTCGCGGATCTTGTCGGGGTTGATGGTGATGCTCTCGACGCGTGGCGCGTACGGGCTGAGTTCCTTGCGTGGTTCGGCCAAAGTCTTCAGCATGTGCTCAAGAATGAACGCCCGGCCCTGCTTGCCCTGCTCAATCGCTGCCTTCAGCGTTGAAACGGGCAAACCGTGCACCTTCATGTCCATCTGCAGCGCCGTAATGCCCTTAGATGTACCGGCTACCTTAAAGTCCATGTCGCCGGCAAAGTCTTCGGCGTCAGCAATGTCTGAAAGCACCCAGAATTTGTCGCCGTCTACCATCAGGCCCATGGCTATGCCACTCACCGGTGCCTTTAGTGGCACGCCGGCGTCCATCAGTGCCAGGCAGCTACTGCAAGTCGCCGCCATGCTGGTCGAGCCGTTCTGAGACATAATCTCGGTCACGCTACGCACTGCATATGGAAACTCCGTTTCGCTGGGGAACACGCCCCACAGGGCCCGCTCCGCCAGATAGCCGTGGCCGATTTCGCGACGACCCGGCGAGCCAAGTCGGCGCACCTCACCCACGGTGTAGCCCGGAGCGTTGTAGTGGTGCATGTAGCGGCGCTCACCGTCGCTTATTTCCATGGTGTCGACCATCTGGGAGTAGCTAAGTGGCGCTAGCGTGACGATGTTCATGCCCTGCGTCATACCGCGAGTAAACAGGCTGGAGCCATGTGCCCGGGGCAAGAAACCGACTTCGGTGCTCAAAGGACGAATTTCGTCCAATTTGCGGCCGTCTGGGCGAATGCCGTCTTTTACAATGCCATTTCGAACATCTTTGTGGATAGCCAGCTGCAAGGCGTCATCGTACTCACCACGTAGGGCTTTGTACTCATCCTCCCCGATCTTAGCCGCAAACTCGTCGTGCATTTGCTTTTTAAGCGTCGAGATAAACTCGTTGCGCTCCGGGTACGGTGCCCGTAAGTCTTCGCCCAGCTTGCCTTCGACCCATTTGTCGACCTCAGCCTGGAACTTCTCGTCGGGCAGTGCCAGCGTGTATTCCTGGGGAGTCACGCCCACTTTCTTGGCGAGCTCGCGCTGGATATCCAGGGCCGGCTGGATAGCTGCAACAGCGTACTCCATAGCTTTCACAACTTCGTCTTCAGTGGCCTCTTTGGCGCCGGCCTCTACCATCATCACCTTGCCATCGGTACCAGCCACTACTAGGTCTAGCTTGCTCTCGGCCAATTCGGCAGCGCTCATAAACGCTACATACTTGCCGCTAGCGTCCATGCCCACACGCACGCCAGCCACTGGGCCGTCATATGGTGCGCCAGTGAGCATAAAAGCGGCGCTCATAGCTATCATGGCCACCATGTCTGGGCGGAAGGTTGGGTCCATAGACAGCACGGTGGCCACACCCTGTACCTCGTTGCGGTAGCCTTTGGGCCACAGCGGGCGAATGGGCCGGTCAATCAGCCTACCTACCAACACCGACTCGTCACTCGGCTTACCTTCGCGTTTTATAAATCGGCTGCCGCTAATCTTGCCAGCGGCATAAAACCGCTCTTCGTAGTCAATGCTAAGTGGGAAGTAGTCCATGCCAGGAATGACCCCACCCAGCATGGCCGTGCCTAGCACCACTGTTTCGCCGTAGCGCACCAGCACAGACGCCGTGGTACGGAAGCCTACGCGGTTTACTTCTAGGGTTAGCTTGCGGCCACAAAACTCGGTCTCGACCGATATTACCGCCTTACCGTATGGGTTAATGGTTGTGTTGTTGGTTGTTTGGCTCACTTTGTGTTGTACCAAATCTTTCTGTTTACGGTGCAAGATTCAATCCTCCGAAGCGCTTGTAGCGAAGGAGGGCTGTGTCTCGCCCCGAAACGTATTCAGGCTTTCACTCTTGCGTCATCTGGGGCCCTGAAACAAATTCAGGGTAAACTCCGCCGAAAGATCTTCCCTGTTTCTAGGGGGAGATGCCTCCACTTCGGCCAGAATGACACTACTGGTAACAGCCCTCGGTTAGTAAATTGCTAGAATTTTGATTCTAGATTGGTGAATCCAAGCGTGCCTGGATTCACCGTCCAACACCAAATTCTACCTGCGAATGCCAAGCTTTTTGATGAGATCCAGGTAAGCCTGGCCATCATGTGCCGCAATGTACTGCAGCAGGCGCTTGCGCTTACCTACCAACTGAAGCAGACCGCGGCGAGCCGCAAAGTCTTTTTTGTTGGCCTTTAAGTGCTCGGTCAGCTCACGAATGCGCTCGGTAAATATACCAACCTGCACCGCGCTACTGCCGGTGTCGGTCTTGCTGGTTTGCAGCTCACTAACAATCTTCGTCTTCTTCTCGCTCGAGATCATGTAACTCCTAGTTCTTTGAAGAGATATTATGGGTGGCGTTGGACCTCAGTATACCAGATGTGGACCTGTTACGCAACAACATATCAAGTCCGGTAATGGGTACTGCTGTAGCTGCAAAAAAGCGATACAGGCCTATTTGGGCCTGCGGCGCTGGAGAATAATCATTCTAGTAGCGAACGGACTTGTCGCCGTAAGCGCCGCCGGGATTCTGGCCTTCACGCTTCATGCGCGCCACTTCTTCTGCCGTGGCAATAGTGCCATCCTGCATTGGCACAACCAACGCATTGTGGCCAACGCTAGGACCAGTGGCTTCACGCCGTGCATCTAAAGCTTCCTGGCGCCATCTCCTCAATTGTTCTGCATCCCTTTCACCAGTTGAAGAGCTTGCTAGCTCTTCCATGACTTGAAAAATCTTCTTCTGGGTGCGCGTTTGCCATTTTTTCTTTCCTTTTTGTTTTGTTAGCCTGTGTAGGATACTAGCATATAACTACATATCTGTCAAGCTGCGAGTAATCTGTGCAATCCCCCGTCCAGCTGCATCCCGAGCGACCTCTCGGCGCATGGCCGCGAGTTCGCCTACCAACACGTTGTAATCAGGGTCGGCGTCAAGCTTCTCTTGACTCAGCCCGCTGGCCCGGAACACGCCCAACATTGCCTCTAGACGCTGAAGCTCTGCGAGCCGCTCAGTCTGGCTCCTAAAAAGCAGTTCTGGTACGAGCACAGGCCCCTCACCACTGGTAGCGGTGTCGGGTGTCGGGCCGGTTTCCATAGGATCGGGGCCCACCGGATGCTCAGGGTTAGGATATGGCATTAGGATGTAAATTATACCCTCTTTATGCAAAAATTGCAACGCACTATGAATCTCCTTGGCATGCTTTAGTATTTGCACGGAGGGCCCACTTATAGACCTCCGCTCGTAAAAGAATAACGATTGCTGCAAGTGGCATGTGGAACGTAACAGAGTGGTGCGGGCGAGCGCGGGCGGCGGGAGCCGCAGGGAGACCAAGCGGTCACCTCTGTTGACATTCCGCCGCCTGCACCCCTGCCCGCTCACAAAGCGCCTCGACCATGACGGTTGCACCAGGCCTTGAAGCGTTCCGGGGCGCCGAATGCCAGATCGAGGATCACAATTGTGAGCATGACCGCCAGCACAAGAAGAGCCGGCACTACGAACGCCGCAATGATGGCGACCTCGCGGGCGGGGATGTTACGTGGACGAATCCACAAAAGGAGTCCGAACAAGAACACGCAGACGGCAAAATATATCACCCCGAAGAGGCTATACACCTCCGCCGCGTGCACTAGAGTTTGGATCAATCTGCCCGCCTCCTTAAACAATCCAATTTGAACCGATCTTGCCAAACACCGCTTGCCACGGTGTGCAAAAAGATCAGTTCAAACCACCACTCTGTCAAGGTGCTTCGGAGCTCTGGTTTAGACCTCAACGAAGATAGCCATACAGTGGCATATCTACGCTATAGCGTCAACTAGTGTCTCGCCCGACCCAAACTTCGAACTAGTACAAAGCTTGGGTTGGGGACAGAACGGAGTGGTGCAGTGGCGGGTGGGGCTGGGGTGCAAAAGCACTACCAAATGGCCACGCGCGCGGCGGAGACGGGTTGCTTCAGACCGGTTGGCCATCTGCTGTTCCGAAATGGGGGAACCCCGTCTCCATCGCACGTCGCGCGCCCTTTCTAGCTCTCGGCAGGAGAGTCGTCGTAGTACAAGACTGCACCTCCGTACCGAACCTTTAGCGACTCCCACAGACGACGAATGATCTCTTCGGCCGTCTTGTCAGAGAGGTTGATCTTCTCCAAGCGAGCCCCGGGCATAGAGTACGCCTCAAGGATGTCGGCGAAGACCGTTTCACCAAGGAGGCTGATGAGCGCAGTGTGATAGCCCGGCATTCCATAGTTAGCGACCATGTCCAGTTTGATGACCACGCTAGGCGCGCCCATCTCCTGGTCTCCCGGCGTAGGGAGCGGTGCATAGTCAACCTCGACCAGATCGTGGTAGTACCACTTCGTCTGGTCTGGCTGGTCCGGAATAGCCAGGACCCTCATGCGTTTAGGCGCAACGAGCCCGAGCCAGATGGGGGGCAACGGGTTGATTTGTTTCGGACCCGTTCCCTTCGGTGTCCTGCGACCGGCCAAAGTAACCGCCTTTCGCGGTGCTCGAGAACTGAAGCCAATCTTCAGCTCGGCAAGCAAACCACCTTAGATGGGCTGGTTGCCAAGCTGAATCTCCGTTCTGTCAATGTACTTCCGAAGCACTTAGCTATTACCTAGCAGAAGTTCCACGAAGCGTCTAGCATAATAGCATAAACACCTTAAAATGTCAATGTATCTACCCCTGTTGACGCTTGCATAATAGTCGTAATAAATGATGTAAGACAGAGTGGTGCGGGCCGGCGGGCGATGGAGGGTAGAACGTGTGCGACCGAGTGGTCACGCCCCACAGCCTCCGCCGCCCGTAGCCACCACTGCCCTACGCCGGAGAACCCCGTTCTTGCGGTGCCGCAGGAGCGGGAGGCTGTGAGACCGTGAGTAGATAGACCACGGTCACCAGCAGCCCCCAGGCAATGAGGATGAGTATGGGTGTTACCCAGGCGATATACCCCATCCACATCGGTACTTTGTCTTTGAGAGCCACCGGGAGGAACATGAGGATAAAGAACATCCCCGCCGAAAGTGCAAGACACCCCAGCAGGGTGTCCAGCAGGAGCTGACCAATCGACACTCCGAAGACCATCATTACCTCCAGTGCCAGGACCAGTCCAATTTGAACCGATCTTGCCAAACACCGCTTGCCACGGTGTGCAAAAAGATCAGTTCAAACCACCACTCTGTCAAAGTACCTCGGAGCCTTCAGCCAAGCTCAACGAAGCTATACACACTCTGACACGATCCGCCTAAAGCTGCAACAGATGCTCGGCCACCGTTTCCCTGTCCAGATCATCTTTAGAGATGGCGTCTTCGAGCTTAAACTGGCCTACGCGGGTACGACGAAGGTCGGGCATGTAGGCGCCAGTGTCTAGGTGCTTACCCAGGTCTTCCACCAGCGAGCGGATGTAGGTACCACTACCCACATCAGCGGTAAACCACACAAATGGATATTCGTACTTCGTTAATCGTAAATCGTTAATCGTTACCGGCCGCGCCTCCAGCGCCACTTCCTTCCCCTGGCGCGCCAGATGGTAGGCACGCTGACCATTGACCTTCATGGCACTAAAGGCCGGTGGCACCTGCATAATGTGCCCCTGGAAGGCCTCTAGCGCCTCTAGGACGGCCACCGGGGTTGGAACAGTGTCCGATACAGCTGTTTTCTCGCCCTCTCCGTCTCCGGTAGAGCTCACTTCGCCCAGTTTCATGGTAACTTCGTAGGTTTTGTCGAGTTTGGTCAGCTCGGTAGCCCGGCGAGTGTACTCCTTGCCCACCAGCAGCACCAACAGGCCGGTGGCCAATGGATCTAAGGTACCGGTGTGCCCCACTTTTGTGTTCTTGGGCTTTTTGCCCTCTGCCTGTGCCACTAGCTTGCGCACATAATTGACCACGTCAAAAGACGTCCAACCCTTGGGCTTATCGACAAGCAATACCCCCTGCACTAACCATTACCTTTCGTAGGGAAAAGAGCAGCCCGAGTCGGCGGATTTATTCCGCGGCGCGGCGCGCCGAGAAAAACCGTGAGGTTTGTCTCGGGAACGAGCGTGGTCCAGCCCTTGGGTTTGTCGACTAGTAGTACGCCTTGCATAGATCTATTGTACCTATGTTATCCGTACGGAAAGGGCTCTGCGAGCGCCTCTAATTCAGCCGGATTAATCCTCAGGGTAAATAGATCCCGGCTTTTTCCGCGCGAGCGCCAGGTTTGAGAGGGATGGGTCCGATCTAGAAAAGTTACCACTGGCTGAAAGTTTCCGGCCCCATCGGCTATACCAAGGGTAGTATGTGTGCGGTTCGACCGCATATAACCAGACCAAGAATAGCTGCCTGACACATATTCAAACTGACTAATAGAGGCGTTTACCAGCCACCTGGTGTTGTTTATGAAGGTCGTCTCCGGATCGTCATCGCGGAACGCTCTGTCGGATGGGTCTAACGCCAGCGAGAATCCATCACCAGTGATTCGTCCCAATAGTCCCCGACTATCAATAAGTTTGACATTGTCTGGGTGTACGGGCTCCGTGCTAAGCAGGGCGACCTCTGCCAGGGCCGCCGCCAAAGTACCGGGGCGCCTACGAACATCGTCATAGAGCTGGGCTACTCGTTCGGGTCTGAACCGTTCGTGCGCGGCATCGCTATCCATCAGAGTCTCGAATGCAGCTTTATCACGGCCGGGCACAGAATCTTCCTGGTCCCCTAAGCTATCAAACAAGTTAAGAGAATCACCTTCCGATATAGCGCCACAAGCAACGGCGCCGAACATGAGTGAGAGAACGGCTAGTTTAAACTGGTCGACTACGGCCGGCTCGCCTAAAAAGCGATAGGCCGCCTGATCCCCCTCGGCTGGACCACAGTCTACGACATACATAACGCGCCTATACTGACATAAGGCCGATACATCGTCAAGCTAACCTTTTACTGCAGCGGTGGGAGCATGGGGGGTGGGACTGGGGGCGGTGGTGTCGTGCCGGAGCCTGGCGCAGGTGGCATGCCCGGGAAACTACTAGGTGAAGCGAGTGGGGTTGCCTGCTGGCCGGGGCCAAACGGGTTGGACGGCAACGGCATGTCTAGGGCGTCATCGGCCGGTGTGTTACCGGGAGTGGGCTCGCTAAAGCCGGTGTTAGGAACGGCCGGCGGAGCGGGGCTAACAGGAGCTGGCGGAACCGGGACCGCAGGGTGCAGGTCTGGGCCCAGGGGTGTAGCATTTAACCGCTCCATGGCTGGCAACGGGGCCGCTGGGGCGTCCGGGGCATTTAGGGCAGCCTCTACGGCGCTGCGCGCGTTATCTACATCTTGAGTCGTCGAGACGGGGGGCGCAGGGGGCGCCGCCGAATCGGTGCTAAACACACCGTCGTCGCTAATGTGCACATGCGGGCTGTCTACCGACTGCTCTATTTGGCTGAGGGTGGTGTCGGGCAGCACAGGGTCAAATAAGGCCGAAGGTGGGGGGGCTGCAGCCGCCGGATCAGATGGTGGTGTCACCGGTGCTGGGGTTGGCGGGAGTACCGAACCAGGAACGGGAGGGATCATTGGCGGTTCGGGCGACAGAGCTGGCGGAGCCATGGGTGAGCTCGCCGAAAGCGGCGCTTGCGGTATGTAGGGGTCAGCGGCGGGTTCTAATGGTGGCGGTGCTGGCGTGAGTACCGACTGATTGTGCGTTAGTAATGGCGAGCTTACTGGCGGCAAGGTAAGTTCCTCGGTAGACGGATCAAGCCCCTCGGGGCTGATATTGGCCGTCAGGTCGGCGTCTCCCAGTTTGGGCGGTTCCACCAAACGTTCGCGTTTTACTTCTGTTTTTTCGCCGTCGGTGGGCTGGCCAGCCATATCCACCCCATGCACACCCGATATCTCGGGGTGCGGGCGCTCTGGCAGCTGCCCCGCTTCCGGCACAACTAGCAGTTGGCCATTTTCGTCCACGTTAATTTGTGGCTCCTTGGGCGCTTCGGGCGCCGGCTCGGGAGTCGCTGGCGGTTCTGGCTCTTCGTCGGCATGGTCTATGTCGAGCTCCCCAGGTTCGCGGGGTGGCTCAGCCACAGGCAACGCGGCTGCTTCGTTGTGAGATTCGGCTGCTGGTTCGGCTGGCTGCGAGGTTTCGAGCTGGGTGGCAATAAGCTGCTGGTTGGCGCCGGCCGCCATAAGCTCGGCAGCGGCGCTCATAGTTTTAGGCGCGGTTTTCTCGTTGCTAAAGCGCTGGGTATTGGCCACAATGCCGGTCAGGTAGGCGGTAGAGATCTGGCTGTCCAAAATCTTTTTGTCGAGCCCGTCGGTTAGCGCAACCATCATTTCACACAACGAGCTAGCGCCAGTATCTATCCAATTAATAGTACCCAGCGAGCCCTGCCCAGTTGTAGTTACGCTGGCTACGGTTGCATCGTGCAATATGCGACCGTGAGCGGTTATAGCCGCATCAAGGTCTTGCTGTTCGGTCACGCCCAGCGCAATTACTACGTCTACGTTGAAATCACCCTGGCTAAATTCCAGATCGCTTTCCGACAACGACGTTTTGTACGGTGTTATAAAGATGCGCACCACTTGATCTTCGACCTTGTAGCGTAGTTTGTCGGCCTTGCTTTTGTCGAGAGCGATTATGAAGTCGCGGAGCGAGTTGGTGTCCTTTTCGAGTGTGTCTTCGGGCTTCAAAAATTCAATAGTACTCGGAATCTGTCCGCTAAAGACCGCCGTGCCGTGCTTGTCGAGCTTGTTGAGCGCCAGTGTTAGACCAATGGCCGCGGCCAACTGATCCACCGTGGGATTGGAACTGACCGTTACCAGCACGTTTTGGGCCTGCTTTATTCGGTCGGTGAGTTTTTGCTTTTGCTCGTCCATGTTTATTTGATAACGGTTACGTTTGTTGGCATGGTAGCACACGGAACCTCTCGCGCACAAGAGGCTCCAAATTTTCAATACTCGATCTGCAGTTTTTAAGCTTCCCCGTGCGGTCCATGTGAACATTGAAAACTGGCCAATGCATTGAAAATTGTTAATTGAGAATTGAGAATTCCTGTGATCTGTTCCTTTGACAAATAAAACTACCCCTGTTATATTAGGCGGCAGCAATTACATAAAGCTTAAGACTCAAGGAATCACAGGTATATGCCCATCATCAAATCAGCTAAAAAGCGTGTAAAAGTAGCCGGCAAGGCTGCTGTGCGCAACAGCAAGACCAAGCGTTCGCTCAGGGGCGCTGTAAAAGCATTCGGTAAGGCGCTATCCGCTACCGACAAGAAAAAGGCGCTCAAAGCACTCGACAAAGTACAGAGCGAGCTCGACAAAGCTGGCAAAAAAGGCGTTATGCACAAGAACAAGGTTGCTCGCAAAAAGGCACAAGCCGCTCGAGCCGCTAAAGCTGCTGCCGGCGTGACCAAGACGGCTACCCCAAAGACAAAAGTAGCCAAGCCGGTCGCTACCAAGAAACCTGCCGCTAAAAAGGTTGCTCCAGCCAAAAAACCGGCTGCTAAGAAAGCTCCGGCTACAAAGAAGCCCATAGCTAAAAAGGCCACCAAGAAGTAGCCGCCAGTTCTTTATGGGCTTATATCACCCGCTGTAAAGGCGGGTGATTTTTATTGCGCTAGATTGAGTAGGTAGTACTGCACCACCTCGTCAGCACTCAGAGCCTGAGTTTTGAGACGCACGTCGAATTCACGTAGTTGACTGACCAGTTTCTTAAGCTGCGCTAAGCTAATTCGCCGAGCTAGATCCAAACTCTTGCGCACCGTAAACGGACTGAGTTTAGCGCTCTGCGCCACCATGTCAACACTGCGCTGCCCCGCCGTTTTGGCGACGGCCAGTATATGCAGTTGCCACACCAACATGGCCATAATCTGCTGTGGCTCAACTCGCATGGCGCGCTGCTCAGCGTATAGCTGCATGGCGCGCCTAGCATTGCCTGCGAAGGCTGCGTCAAGCAGTTCAAACATGGTACTCTGTGGGGTGCGCTCGGTAAGCAGTTCGATGCCCGAAGTATCGATATCCGAATTATAGGAAAGCAGTTTGTCTACCTCGTGTTGTAGGGTTAGTTGATTTACGCCTATACGGTCTATGAGCGTTCGAGCATCACGGGCGCTCAAACTACCGCCCTGCTCTTTCGCATAATCTACTAGGTAACGTGCTAGGGCGTTGCCATCCAGGACCGCGAACTCTTTAAAAGCAGTCAGTTTTTTAAGCTGTTTGTAGTAGGCCAACCGTTTGTCGAGCTTGGTTTCTACAATCACTACGTCGTTGGTTTCGGCCACATCGGTCACAAAGCGTTCTAATTGCTCAACAAACTCTTTGTTTGCCCCAGGGTTGCGTAACACTACTAGCTTGCGTGCGACTAAAAAAGGCAGGCTCTGCGCCGCCTCGTGCATACGTTCATAGCTTACCTCTTCCCCATCCAGCCGCTCCAGTCCCATGTCGCCGTACTCGGCGATAAAACCCCCTACCAGCTGCTGCAGCGCCTGGTGCCTAAGTACGTCGTTCTCCCCGGTGAGTGTCGTTATCACCCCTATAGTATAGGTCGATGCCCAGCTGTAAGCCAGCTCGTTTCGCTTTTTCCCGGGTTGTGGTACAAAGACTAGCGGCATGGGGAATTTGGTGATTGTGTCTAACCGCTTGCCAGTAAGTATCCAGAAAGTTGACGGCAGGCTAGAATTCTTCCCGAGCACCGGCGGGCTGGCTACCGGTTTGTCGTCTTCCACCAAGCCGCTTGGCGCTAAGTGGATTGGCTGGCCCGGCTTGGCTAGCGATGGACTGACCGCAGCCGAAAAGATCTACATTACCAAAGAGTTGCGCAAGCGACGTTGCTATCCCGTATTCCTCACCCAGAAACAAATCGACAACTACTACAGCGGTTTCAGCAATAGTGTTATTTGGCCATTATTTCACGGCTTACCCATACGGCCCTACCCGAAACGCTTCTGGCGTGCCTACCGCCAAGCAAATCAGCTGTTTACCGACGAAGCCCTGCGCATAAGTGTACCTGGCAGCAGCATATGGGTGCACGATTACCATCTGTTGCTCATGCCGGCTTATTTGTCTCGGTCCGGCAGCGACCACAAAATAGGCCTGTTCCAGCACATTCCTTTCCCTGCAAGCGACAAACTACGTAGCCTAGACGAAGCTGGGCGCCTACTAGCCGGCATGCTGGGAGCAGATTTGGTGGGATTCCATACCCGTGGCTATACCCGGCACTTTTTAGACGCCTGCGATAGCTTGTTGGGCTTAGCTCGCCATGAAGATTTTGTGCAAGTAAATGACCATGCCGTGCGGGTAGCGGAATTTCCCATGGGCATAGACTACGGACGCTTCCGACGTACCATCCGCCAAGAGCGTAACCGGCCGGCCCTCAACCGCTTGCGAGTCCAGTACCAAGGCCGGCGCGTTATTTTGGCAGTTGATAGATTAGACCCTGCGAAAGGGCTCATCGAACGCCTGCAAGCCTACCAACAGCTGCTGCGCGAAAACCTCGAGCTGCACGGTAAAATTGTCTTTGTAATGATTGTGGTGCCGTCACGCACCGATGTCGCCGAATATCGCCAGCTGAAACAGCGGCTCGATAGTTTGCTACTAGAAGTCACTACGGAGTTTAGCCGGGCCGATTGGCAGCCAGTAGATCTTTTGTACCAGGCGTTTCCGCTTGAGACTATTATGCTGTACTACCAGTTGGCGGATGTGGCGTTTATAGCCCCGCTGGTGGATGGTATGAATTTGGTTGCTAAGGAGTATGTAGCCAGTAAGCCTCAGGGCAATGGCGCCCTGGTGCTCAGTAGTACTGCTGGTGCGGCCGAAGAACTGCGGGACGCCATTCAAGTGGACCCAACAAAGCGGTCATCGGTGGTAAACGGTCTGCGACGGGCCTTGAACCTCTCCAAGCAAGAGCTGCAAACACGTGCCCGACGCATGCAGCGGCATATTGAGCAGTTTAGCGTGCAACACTGGGCCCACAGCTTTCTAGACACTCTGCAAAGACCGCGGGAAGTGCGCCATCCGCTCCCGAAAGCACTGACCCCGCGGCGCCTCGGCGTTCTAATGGCCGCCTACCACCGGGCCGCCAAACGGCTCATTTTACTAGACTATGACGGTACTCTTCGAGAGTTTGTAAACGACCCCATGGCCGCCAAGCCAACTACGCAGATTTTGCGCACTTTGCGCCGGCTGGGCGACAACCCAGGTAATGAAGTCGTCTTAGTAAGCGACCGGGAACGACACAATCTGGACAGCTGGTTTGGCACATTACCCTTAGCTTTGGCCGCCGAGCACGGCGCCTTTTTTAGGCGCCGTGGAGGCAAGAATTGGCACCGCACCAGCCAAACGGACTCCAGCTGGCAAGAACCAGTGAAAGATTTGTTCGAATACTATGCCGCAGCCACACCCGGCGCATTGGTTGAACAAAAAAATGCCGCCCTGGTATGGCACTACCGTGCCGCCAGCCCCTACCAAGCACAAAAAAGCCTAGTAGCCATACACCGGCTCCTCAAGCCCTTGCTAACACGCTATGGACTAATCGCTAAAAGCGGCAATAAGGTACTGGAAGTACACCCCAGCGACATTGGTAAGGGTAACGTTATACAAGAATGGCTGATTCACGACCACGATTTTGTGCTTTGCATAGGCGACGACACCACCGACGAGGATATGTTCCGAGCCTTGCCCGCCGGCGCTTACGGTGTAAAAGTTGGCAGTGGGAGTACGGCGGCTCGTTTTCGGGTAAAGAATGTAGCCGCCGTGGTAGGCTTGCTTAGCAAGTTGTGATACTCGGGGACCTACCTAAAAACGCTGCTCTTTGGGACAGATGTGCGTACCGCGTCCGGCTACCCGGAGCTTTACTATGTTGCTGCCACAGCGTGGACAGGTTTGGCCTTCGCGCCGGAACACCCGCGCGAAGCTTAGGTAGCTACCCCGCTTGCCTTCGGCATTTACATAGTTTTTGTCGGATGAGCCGCCCTTTTCTATGGCCAGGTTAAGCACGGTGCGCAGTTCAGTAAACAATGTGTGCAGTTTTTGCACAGATACATTAGCGACACGGGTAGCGGGGTGAATTTTGGCACCCCACAAGCTTTCATCGGCATAGATGTTGCCCACACCGGCAATGACCGTTTGGTCTAGCAAGGCCGCTTTTATGGAGGTGTTCTTGCGCCGCTGCAGACGTTCTACAAACTGTTTGGCTGTAAAGTCAGCCTCGAGTGGCTCCGGCCCTACCTTTTTCATAAAATCTATGTTCGGTACTTCGGCAGTGGGCAGCAAACGTACCCAACCAAATTTGCGCTGGTCGTTAAAAAACAACTTTGAACCATCGGTAAAGGTAAATTCTACCCTGGTCGACTTGTCGGGTAATTGCCCTACTAGCGAATCGTTCGGGTGCCCTGCCCCAAACCGCGCTGTGTCGGACACAAACACCAACTGTCCGGTCATCTTTAGATGTATAACCAGCGAGTAAGCGCTGGAAAGATCAATTATAAGCACCTTGGCTCGCCGACGCACCGCCGTCACTGACGCGCCAATTACAAAAGCATCGACATCGGCTGGCGGGTTCGGAAAGCTACGCGCATTGTCATTCAAGGTGGCAGCAAAGACACGCTTTGGCAGGTACTGGCTCAAGCCAATCCGGACTGTTTCTACCTCTGGCAGCTCAGGCATGCCTACTAGTATACGGCCTTTTATGGTTTACGGCGCATCCGCAATATCGAACACCCCGCCGAATGCCGCAAATAATCTGCCGGGGACTCTGTAGCCACCCATGAACTTTATTTGCATGGGCAACCTAGTGGGAAGCACGTCACCCACTTCATGCTTCCCGCCAGCGAGCAATCCACCCCCCGGAGTGGCAAACTGGCCTGCGCCTATTGGCACTATAATCTTGGGCCTTCTACGTAAGGAGCTAGGTGGCAGCACAGCTCCAGCATTAGTCGCGATTACTGTAAGCATTTGCAGTACCAGAGTGCCATCCGCCACTCGTATGGCTGTGGCAGCGGCAACGCAGTCCCCGGTGCGCATTGCCTCCGTAAATGCCGAGCTTCTGTCCGCCATATCATTTGAAAGCGCCCGATAACCTAGCACGCTAGCCATGCTACCAATAATGCTCATCTCGGACGGAGCACCAGCATCAAAGACAATCTCGGGTGGCTTGGTTTGGCCAAAGTTTGCCGGCGTAAGCTTGGCCGGGCCATTCACCATTAATTCTAAATCTGCCGCGGGGATTTCCCCGGTGGACGCTACATCCCCCACGGGTTGATCTACTGTATCACCGAGTAGTCGCAGATACGTCTCGAGTGACAGATCTTCAGTTGGTTCTCTAACTCGATCAGGTGTATATGTAAGCATTCTTATTGCCAAATAACGAAATTTACAATCTACTATTATACACCATCTGTAAAGTGCTTCAACTTAAAAGTCTTTGCCTTCTTGTGGCGCGAATTCTTAGGTTTTACTCGCCGCTCGCAACTGTCATACTGGTAAGATGAGCGATGCGCTGGGAGATATATTGGCAAGACGGGATTTTGATGAGCCCAAGGAGGTACGCGCTATAAAAGAGTACGTACGACGCTACTATGAAGCCGAAGTAAAGGTGACGGTGCAGCCGCACGCCATTGTGGTGGCGGCACGCAGTGCGGCGCTAATTGGTTCGCTCCGTCTAAACCTACCTAAGTTACAGGCAGCGGCCGGTACCGACAAGCGCCTTATGCTTCGGGTTGGCTAAGCAGCTCCTCGAGCGTCTCACGGCACTGCGGAACATTTTCGTACAACACGGCCCGCATACCGACAGCGCGTGCACCGGCAACGAGTCGTGCCTGGTCGTCAACCAACACACACCGTTCGAGCGGCACGCCAATTTGCGCTGCCGCTAAATGGTACATGGCCGCTTGCGGCTTTACCAGCCCCACGTCGTGCGATAGCAATGTGACATCGAACAAATCTAGCTGGGCGGGAGTAAAGTAGCGCGGTAGCACATTGCCCGCGGCGTTGCTAAGTATGCCCAGCTGGCAGCGCGGCTTTAACTGAGTCTGGATGTAGTGCAGCAGCTCTACATTGGGCTGTCCGTGAGCTGCTAGTACTCCATACAAATCAAAGAAGATGGCCTGTGGTTGCACGTTTGCTATTGTAGCAGTCAATACGACTGGACTAGACGTTAAGAAATTTACAATATAACGCCAGTGTCGCCGGTGAGCCGAGAAAGGTCGGCCGGCGGGACTTGCCGTTCAAATAGTTGCCTAACCTGGAGCGAACTACCCTGGAATGTGCCTTGGCCGCCACAACTTGTAGACCAGTAGCTGAACAGGTCGGTCCGGCCGTCGTTGAATGAATAGGTATAGCGATCACCGGCCGGACAGTAGCCACGCGGATCAATATTTGCTTTACTGCCCCTGCTAAAACCAACTAACTGCAAGGACTGCAAGAATTGGGTGTAGGCCGCCGAGTTGCTGGGGTAGCTTTGGCTGGCAATAACATTGCCCTGGTAGCCTTGTATAACATCGATTTCGCTTTGGGTAGCACTAACCGTTATTTTGACCTGCCGATGGTTTTGGTCGAGGTTGGTGTAGCCATCAATAAGTAAGCCGGCAACGGCGTTGGTGTCGCCATATTTGCCCACGTTTGTGTGGTTGGTCGGCGCACCGCCCGGGCCAGATAAGCCCTTTACCAGCAGCACAATCACAAGTATAACTAAGCCCACACTTACCAGTGCGACTAACAGGGTGCGTATGAGGCTGCGAACATCCATAAGCTGACGGCCGCAATTTTAACACAAATAGCGCGTTGCATCAACCTTTCAGGCCGCCGGAGCCAGCGTAGTTGGCACCTCTGCCGGGGGTACATCCGCTTGCTGCTTGTAGGTGGCAAGGTCGATCACTGTAGTACTTGGCGGCAGTGAGGCTACGATGGTCTGCAGCTTGTCCACTTCGGCCATTAGCTGAGCAATAGGACGCATCCGCTGAGATAGATAAGCAGCAGTCACAAACCGGGTACTGCCGCGGGCGTTGAGTAGGAGCTGTGCCCGCACGTCAGAGCCAAATCTGAGCCCGCCATTTAGCCTGTCCGCGGTTAGATCCAACTGTTGGCACAGACTGTTCTGCGGATCCTCCTCCATGCCATCCACACGCCACTCGGTAGTTGTGCCCGTCTGCAGATCTGCCGAAGTCACCCAATAACCTGCTAGCCGGTGCTCTAGCGGCAATCTGCCCTGCGCGCGGCGTACTGCCAGCAGTACGCCAGCCGGGCTATAGCTGTTATGTATGGCTATGGGGCTGTTGTAATGGACCTCGCCCCAGGGGTAAACACGACTAATGGGCGGTATGTCTGGGCTGCCATAAGCTGGGTCACCAACGGCGTCACACAAGAAGTGGTCGCCCGCAGTATCGTAGTTGGCGCCAGGGCCAGGTAGCAGGCGGGCGGCAACAAAAAGCCGGGCTGCCCTAGAATACTCACCGCTTAGGGCACTAAAAGGCTCTTGTTCGACAGAGAAACCCATGTGTGCCGTATTGTACCTACGTTACCTCTTCAGTATGGTACTAAGGCGTCGGATTTGGCAAGCTAAAACCGCCCGGATGGTTTCCGTGCGGATAGGCCAAGGCGCGTAACTGGGTAGGCACTACCACAGATCTGGATCATCGGCGAGCCCAGGTAACGCTTGTCTATCGACAAACGCGCGCAATACTTGCGTGGCCCGAACCGAAACACGGCCATCTAGTGGCCTGGGGAGGCCCGGCATGACGCCTCGGCCCCTGCCATGGCCTCCTAATGCTCTGCCCCCTAATCTGCGAACAGTAAATGCCCTGCTACCGCGCAGCGGCTCTGGAACTCGGGTCGCATCAATGCCGTTTGCAGCATCTTGCACCTCTTCTATGCCCGCATCTATTGCAGCTTGGTCGGGAGTAGATGCAAGCGCTCGCTCAAAGTCGTCAAAGCCTTCAGCGCCTCCATATACTACTGGTCTAGTCATATGCCATGCACCTCGTTGCATTAGTCGAGGGCAGCCTTATATAAACCACCTCGCCTGCACAGCCACCCTTGGCGTCCTGAGTTTACAGCGGACTAGATAAAAAATCTGTAAAAATGCGTACAGGTACTCTTTGGCAAGTGACGCTAGGCTTGGTATGATGAGCGTGGTGAAGCAAATACTAAAACTCGACGAAGCGCGGGTAGAAAACATGGCCGGCGGCAAAGCCGCTTCTTTGGGGGAGCTGCTGCGGGGCGGGTTTAAGGTGCCTAATGGGTTTGTTATAACGGCCGACGACAGTGGTGACATTGCCAACCTAGAAGCAAGCATTTTGGAACACTTCGACACTTTGGGCGCCCAGTTTGTAGCTGTACGATCCAGCGCCGTAAACGAAGACGGTAGCGAGGCAGCTTGGGCTGGGCAACTCGACACATTTTTGAACATCCATCGGGACGGCCTGTTAGATAACATACGCCGCTGTATAGCCTCGGCCGGCTCAGCCCGAGCGCAGGCCTATGCCGCCCACAACCGCGTGGAACTAGGCAATGTAGCCGTGGTGG
The DNA here is from genome assembly GCA_964537115.1 of uncultured Candidatus Saccharibacteria bacterium. Taxonomy (GTDB): domain Bacteria; phylum Patescibacteriota; class Saccharimonadia; order Saccharimonadales; family UBA4665; genus JAJZCD01. Next base: position 18,713 of record CAZHYW010000014.1, read on the forward strand.
TACAGGCCATGGTGGAAAGCGACATTAGCGGCGTGGCTTTTTCGGCCCACCCTGTTACCGAGTCGCGTGAGCATATGGTAGTGGAGGCTGGGCTGGGGCTGGGTGAAGGTATCGTATCTGGCCAAGTTACGCCCGACAGTTACATCATTGACAACGAGTCGGGCAAAGTGACCGGCTCGTTTGTGAGTACACAAACCAAAAAGCTGGTGCGTGGTGAAACTGGCAACACTTGGCAGACGCTTGACCCAGCTATTACCACACCCAAACTGAGCGACCAACAGCTAGCTGAATTGGTCAAGACCGTACGCGGCATTGCAGAGTTATATGGCTTTCCCGTTGATGTGGAGTGGGCCTATGCCGACGGCATGCTGTACGTACTGCAAGCTCGCCCTATTACCACCCTGCGGTGATATCATAGCCGTATGGCAGATGACAAGCTCGCCGAGCTCCTAAAAACGCAGAAGTCACTCACCGAGTGGCTAGAGGATATTGGCCACAAAGACGTAGAGCAGCTGCGGCGAGAGGATGCCGACAAGCGAGCGCGCCTAAAAGTAGTACACGACATAACCGGGCTACCGTTCGACGAGCCTACCGCCTTCCCGGCTGCCGCCGTTCGGGACAATTCGCCCGAATTCAAACAGTACCTGACTGAGCATGGCGAGGAATTGTGTGTGCTGCACTTGCTGCCAAACGACCCGTCGCTACCCAAACTGCGCATGCGCGGCAAAACCACCAAGGGCGCCGTGGAGTGGTTTTTGGAGCAAACCATAGATGTAGGCCAGTACCGAGCCAGCTTTGCGCCCCACCCACCCGACTATTCATGGGCTACCATTTTTGTAGTAAATGAGCATGGTATACAGGGCGAGATTGTCTATGGTGGCCACCAGCAACTCACCCAAGGGTTTCACGACAGCACCCCTCCCCACGTGTTCAGCTACGACTTTAATAACTGGAGCATCACACCAGAAAACAACGAAGCCATTGCCTATTTGCGCAAAACGGTTGAACTCATTCACGTAACCGACGCCGGCAAGCGGCAGCAGCTCATCGAAAAGCTGGGCAGCACGTTTGTGCACGATTACCTGGAGGGCTACTTTGAGACTACCGATTCGTCGCTAGGAACCTGGTTTATAGATTACAGCCCAGCCCTGGGCAAGATGTATAGCGACCTAACCGTAAACACCGTGGCATCTACCGGGTCGGCCCTGGTACACGGCCAAAGCGGCGCAAATGGCACCGCCACTGGCCCGGTGTGCATAGTGGATCCGGCCGCCATAAGCGATGATTTTCCCGACGGCGGCATATTGGTCTGTAGCGTTACCACACCCGACTACGTGCCGCTGATGCAGAAGGCCGCAGCCATTGTGACCGACCAGGGCGGCATACTCAGCCACGCCGCCATTGTAGCCCGCGAGCTAAAAGTGCCCTGCGTGGTCGGCACCGGCAACGCCACTACTGTGCTAAAAAACGGCCAAACAGTAACTGTAGACGCTGCTACCGGCGACGTTTTCTCGGCCTAGCCCTGGTGCTTACGCGTAGCGAAGTAGCGAGCTATAACGTCGTGCTCCGGACTCATGATGTCGAGGTCGGTCGCTTCTTTGGCGGCCACCCAGCGGTACTCATCGTGCTCTTCGCTAAGCTGAACGTCGTCATCTGTAGATGCCAGTGAGCAAGCGAAGTACACAGCTACAATCTGGTTCTTCTGGTCTTTAATAACTGGGAACCATTCACCGACGTACAGCGGCTCTTCACAGACAATCTTTAAGCCCGTCTCTTCCGTAACTTCGCGCTGCAGCCCTTCCAGAAACGGCTCGCCTGGTTCAATTCGACCACCTGGAATATGCCAACGTCCGCCGTTGACTCCCTCTTCGTACGTCGACGCCTCGCGTAAGACCAACACCTTGTCGTCCTTACCAATCACTGCCTTGCACGCAATCCGCTGTTTGATATCCACTACTTCTCCTCCGTTACCCGCACCTTTGCCAGATATTCCTGCACACCCTTGAGCCAGCCACCTTTGAAGGTATCTTCGGGCTTGAAGGTGTTTACATCTACCCACTCGTAGCGCTCCATGTATTTGCCCAGGGCGATTTTGCCGCCCTGATACTGTGCCTCGTAACCTACCGCAAAGATGCGCACTTTGCGGCCCAGGCCAGCTTCTAGACGCTCTACACGAAAGAAGATATTGTTTGGCTTGGGAGCGCTGTATTTTACATCTGGGCCTAGCTCTTCACCCATTTTTCGGTCAATAATTTCTTCGAGTGGTGTTTCAAAGTCCTCCGGCCGGATGCGCCCGCCGGGTATGTCCCAGCTGCCGTATTTGTCGTGTAGCACGAGCAGCCTATCGCCGTCCCGCAAAAACACCTTTACTGCCACAAAGTACCAATCTTTTTCGTAATTTTCCATGCCCTTACTTTACTCCTTAGTCTCTCTTGAGAATAGCTTGTTTTGGCCCGCTCTGGAACGTCGCTCAAGCACTGTGAGCAGACCGGGTACTGCCTCGGGGAGAAACCCGGCCACGACCAGCTTAGTACCCAATTCATCACCTGTGCCTTTGTGCGCAGCTATAATCTCGCGCAGTTGCGTTCCGGATACCGGCACCTCTTTTGGCATGTCCAAACGGATGACTTGGAGCCCGTGCTCCGCAAACAGCTCCACCTTCTTGGCGCTCCACTCGCTGTAGACGTTCACCAAATTAGGCACAGTGGGATTGAGGCTCTTGAATGACGCTGGATCTTTGATGTTAAACGGCGTAATGGTATAGCACGAGGCATTGATGCCTTTTGCACTTAGCAATGCACGGAACATAAAAACTCGTTCATCAAACGTAAATGGATTGTTAGCCGGGTCGTTACGCCAAGAGGCCGCCGCATCATAGCTTTCATCGTTAAACGGGTTGGTTATGAGAATGTTGACGTGGTCTGCCCTTTGAAATCCTTCGCTGATGTAGCGCCAGTGGTTCACATGCACCGGGGGCTGGAAACGCCCATGCACAGTTATGGCGGGTAACATATGCTCAGTGCTTGAGCTGGAAATAGCTTGTCTCATGCCACGATAGTACAGCAAATGGCTTGCTTCGCTAGTGAACAGTTGTTCACTAAGAGTGGCTGGTCGTGGCCTCCGTAAAGTCCGCGGTGTGGCCTAGTGCGAGCACCGTTTTACTAGCCGAGAGCAGGTGCGGACCTTTTGCGAGCTCGTCGGGCGGCAGCGCTAGAAACTCGCGATCATCCACGGTCTGCTCAAATGAGGCAAACTTGCCACGAAACACCACAAAGAACTTGTCGAATACAAAGAGGTCGCCACTTTGTTGCCGTTCGCGGTGAACGCCTCGAAATGTCAGGTCGCTGCCAGCAACTCGGTATCGGCGTAAAAACTCATCTATTTGGGCAGGTAGCGTCTGCGAACTCGTAACGCCAAATGTGGGTAAATGCAAGCTGCCTAGGTAGGGCTGCTTGTGTTTGCGCATAACCAGAACTGCACCATCTGAATTATGCAGCTCCAGCATGCACGACACTGTTGGAAACAGGTCGTGGTTCAACTCTAGATTGTTGTTTAAATACACCAGCCCTTTTTGCGCCAGCACATATTCGCCTTTGGCCGGCGAATCTATAAAGCCGCTCTTTTGCAGCTGTTTTAGATGGTACGTTAGGTTGTCGGATGTCTCGGCCACGTCCCGCAGTAGCTCACTGAATTGCCGTGAACTACCCTGCCGTAAACTATCGAGAATAGTCTGCTGCGTTGGGTGCATGCTAGCCCTTTACTTCTGGATAGCGAGCCGGTTCGTTTGCGTAGTAGTCTACCCACTTGTCGTCATCGGCTAGGTCGAGCCGACCTATATACAGCCGCTTGGCAAAGCCGCCCATTTTGGCTTTGCGCTGCGCCTGTGCTGCCTGTATTTGTTCAAGGTCAGCGCCAAACGCCGCGGCTAGTGCTTCAATTACCTCTAGCAAGTCACCCAGCTCCTTTACCGCACCGGCGGAATCGCTGGCCTGCAGTTCGGCCGCTTCTTCGCTGAGTTTTTTAATAAGCTCTTGTTTGTACTCCGCGTCATTCAGCTTGCGCACGGCCGGCTTTTGGCCAACCCGCTGCATTTCAGTTGGTATGTTGTCGCGCACCAGTTTGTTCAGCATAAAGCTTCTCATGCTAGCAGCTCCTTCCTGGTTATTTCGAACCGACGGTCACAGATTATAAAGCCTTCCGTATTGCGCTCAGCGCCGTTCACCCACAGCTGTTTCACGGTAGCCACGTAAATTCGTTCGGGCTCAGTACCACTGTAGTGGCTCGGCGGCGCCACCTTTTTGCCTGCCCGCTTGGCACATTCTGTAAAGACTGCGTGCGCGGTCTCTAGCTCGGCACCCTCGGTGGCATGGGCATTGTCGGCGCGCAGATACAATCCGCCGCCCTGGAACGCGTCATACAACACCACAAACAGTTGCCCGGTACGCTCTACGTTCCCACTATGCAACGAGGCGGGGTTTGACGCCCAGTAGATGTGCTCGAGGCTGCCATCGCAGGCGAAAAAGAACGGCGTGTTGTGCGGCGAGCCATCTTCGTTCACCGTGGCCATAGCCGCGTGCCGCACCGTGTGTAATAGCTCGCGGGCTCGTTCAAGTCTGGATGGGAGGTCTTCGGGCATAGTCTTTGCGCTGCTTACTTTCGCTTCACCTTGTACTCAAGTTGCACTCGCTCGCCATCTAGCTGTGTAGTGCTTTTGAGTTGTAGCGAGAGCTCATAGTTGCCCGGAGCCATGGCCGGGCGACCCGTGCCAATTATGTGGGGCTCTACTACGAGTACAATTTCGTCTACCAGCTTGGCTTCCAGAAACGATGCGTTCAGCTTGCCCCCGCCCGTTAGAAATGTCGTTTTTACGCCTTTACCGGCCAAATAATCAACTGCCGCCTGCGGGTTGTGGCACACCGTGTAGCCCAGCGGGCACTCATATGCTTCATTGCGGGTGACAATAATTTTATGCTGCGCTGGCACATCGTCTAGGTCCATGTCGTCGCCGTACAAGCTTTTTATAAGCTCGTAGGTTTCGCGGCCAATGACTAGGTTGTCTGCCTCGTGCGCCATACCGGAGAATATGGGCCAGTTAGCACCCGACACCCAATCTTCTGAGCCATTTTCCCGCGCTGCATACCCATTCGGCGACAAGGCCATAAACATCCGAACTTTCATGTCTGTTCCCTCCAATCATCCCCGAGCCACTGCCGCAGCAAGCTTTCCGCCAGGTCAGCACGTTCATTTGGTTCTTTGGACCGCAGCAACACCGAGAGCTCATGCACGACTGCGAAAGTGCGAACAACATCCATATTGATCGGTCCGAGAGCACCATCTAGGCCGTCGACCACAGACTGAACCAATGGCTCACCCAACCGATAGATTTGCCTCAGGTCGCCGTAGATGCTGCTTGGACCACAATCGCTAAAATCAATAACCCCTGTTAACTCATTGGTATCCGAGAAAACAAAGTTACCATAGTGCAGATCGCCGTGTGTCACAATCTCGTTCTGTGGCAGCCGTCCACCAAAGCGAGCCAGTAATGCATCGTAGTACTGTTTATAGGTTGTCAGGAGTGGGCTGTTCGCTGTGGTGGCCTCACGGAGTATACGCTCGTAGTACTGGGCGTCGTTTTCGTAGTTGGGGTCGTACCGGCTGCGGAGCTCCAGCATTTCTGACACTGTTAGAATCGCGCTTATTTGCAACATAAAAGTAGCGAGCGCTTGGCCAAGTGCCCTCATTTCCTCGGCAGAGAAAGCTTGAATTGCCTCAGCCGGCAGTACCCGACCGGGTACAAACGAAAACACGCCGTACGAGGCGTCTTCGGCCAGCTCGATGGGCCTGGGAATCTGCAGCGAAACCTTGCCATCAAGACGATCCAACAGAGCTGCGTCGTACCGCAGTGCGCCTCTACCCTCTTCGTCTTTCGGAAAACGGAACACTTCTTGGTCGTCGACCAAGACAACTTCGTTAAAATCGCCACCGCCGAGTCCCACTAAACTCTGGGCGTCTGGTCGAATAGCGTGTATCGCCGCATCGTAGGCCTCACTCATACGCCTCCTAGAGCTCGCCCCAGTTTTGGCCGGCAGAGGTGTCTACCAGGAGTTTGACCGGCAGATCTGGGTAGATGCTTTCCATGACCCGCTTCATGGTGGTGGCCACCTTTTCGGCATCGGCTTCGTCGCATTCGACTAAAATGGAGTCGTGGATCTGCAGCAGCTGTTTGGCGCCGTTGACTTTGGCCAGTTCTTTGTCCACCGCTACCATGGCCAATTTCATCAGATCTGCCTCGGTGCCCTGAATGGGCATGTTCATGGCGGCCCGTTCGGCAGCTTGGCGCACCACGAAGTTAGATGAATGGATGTCCGGCATGGGCC
>CAZHYW010000015.1:0-23255 GCA_964537115.1 uncultured Candidatus Saccharibacteria bacterium
AGCAGCTTGCAGAGTTCGGCGGCACGCGTTGTGTGGCTCATAGCATCTCCCGGTATAAATTATAGAGGTAACCGTGCGCCACGGGCAGGGCCACCATGGTGAGCGCAAAAAACACCCAAACGGCCAGCGGCGCCACAAACAGAATCAGCGGCAGTTCAATCGCCACCGCGACCAACAGCAGCACAACCGGCAAAAAGATAAGCTTGCGCCAAATCAGCAACCGGCGGCCATAGACCAGCTGGCGGGCGCTTTTGTAGGCCGCCCACGGTGTCATGTTGGGCAGCGTAACAATATAGAGCGCAAACAGCGAAGCGGTGATCATACGCAGCGACCACAGCGCCAGCGCTATAAACACGGTAAACGCGGCGATCTTTTCGACCGGGTGCAGCGCAATGCCATAGCTGACCGATGCCGAATACAGCGCCCCGCCAGCGGTCAAAGGCAACAATTGAACGCCCATCAGCAAAAACACCAGCACAAACGGCACAACTGGGTACATGCCCTGGTAGAACGCATCGCGCACCCGCACGCGGTGCTTGGCCAGCACCTGCCGCAGTGCCCAAATGACCGCCAGGCTGCCCAAAACCAACAGCACACTCTGGTACAATCCAGCCGTCGCAGTACCGCCTGCACCAGAGCTACCTAGCAGCCCCACAAACGTCACCACCGAACTAGCGAGCCGGCCGCTCACACCGCCCAGCAGTACGTCGAGCTGCTCTTTGAGCTGCAATACATCGCGGCCGCTCGAAAACCCGCGCACCAGCAGCACATTAAGCGCCCCATAAATCAGGGCAATACCGCCAAACAGCTTCTTGTTGGCCCACACCAGCTTGAGTGTATGTGCAAATATAATGCGGGCCTTGGACAGCGGTTTGTAGACGGGCACGGGCGGGCGGTGCCGCCAGGTTAGCGGCTTGTACCAGATGCGCTTTGGCAGGACCAGGCGGCGCGGCTCGACTGCGGCAACAGCGGTCTTTTTGGGTTTTGGTTTGGTGGCAGGTTTTTTAGGCATTGGTTTCCATGTGCTTTAGGCGCTCGATGCGGTCCTGATTAGGCGGGTGGGTGCTAAACAAGTTGGTCAATGAGTGGCCCTTCAGCGGATTGGCAAAAAAGAAATGGGCTGTAGCGGTGTTTTGCTTGCGTAGCACACTGCCAGTCTGTTCAATTTTGGCCAGCGCGCTAGCCAGGCCTTCTGGGTAGCGCGTAGTCAGCGCACCGGTGGCATCAGCCAGATACTCACGCTTTCTAGATATAGCCAGCTGAATCATGGTGGCTACCAGTGGTGCCACAATGGCGGCAATGATGCCCAGCACAAAGAATAACTGGTTATTGTTGTTTTCGCGGTCACGGTCGCTGAACCAGGTCAGGCGCAAAATGGCGTCGGCTAAGATGGCTATAACGGCACTGAGCGCAAAAGCAATCATGCTCACCCGAATGTCGTAATTCTTAATGTGGCCGAGCTCGTGCGCTAGCACACCGGTGAGTTCATTGTCATCCATAATCTCTAGCAGACCGCTGGTAACACAAACGGCAGAGTGGTTGGGGTCACGACCGGTGGCAAAGGCGTTGGGCGCGGGGTCGTCAATGATGAACACGCGTGGTGTCGGTAAGCCGTCGGTAATAGCTAGATTCTCCACGATGCGCCACAATCGTGGGTTGTCACGCTTCTGTATCTCTTGCGCGCCATTCACGGCCAAGCTTAGACGCGAGCCGGTAAAGTAGCTAATGCTGGCATAACACAGCCCAAATACCAAAATGATGTACGTAAGGTCTGGCCCATAGACTCTACCCAGCAGCCAGGCCAGGGCCGCTACAAACGCCAAAAACCCGGCCAATATAAAGACCGTCTTGCGTTTGTTGCTGGCTATAGCGCTGTACATAGTTTATTGCTCCAGGAGCTTCTTGATTGGTGCAAAGTAATACTCGTTCCAGTCGCTGATATCTTTCTGCTCATCTTGAATGTCACCTGAGTAGATCATATGCAGCGTTGTATCTCTGGCCCCATCTGCCGTCAGATTAAAGACCACTTGGTACTTCCAATCGGGATGATCGTGACCGTACCAATCTTGCTCTATGAGCTGTTCAGGTATCAGTTTGGTGTATATGCCATGAATATCGCCGCCCCAGAGTCCAAAGCTACCACCTTCGCGAATGTCAGAGTTAGCAGGTCCGGCACCCCATTGCTCCATGACAGAGGCATCCGTGAGCGCTTGCCAAACCTGTTGTACAGGGGCGGCGATACTATATGTCTGCTCGATGGTCTTCATAGCATCTCACCTGAAGCTGAATTAGAACTTAACGTTCACTGGTTGCTGGATGGCGGCTAGTTGGCTTTCGTCAACCTCAAAGAACTCCTTGTCGGTTTTGAAGCCCAACATGTTAGCAAAGATGTTGGTGGGGAACACGGTGCGCTTGGTGTTAAAGTCGCGTACCACACCGTTGTAAAAGCGGCGCGAGGCCTGAATTTTGTCTTCGGTGTCGGTAAGCTCGGCCTGCAATTCTTGGAAGTTTTGTGAAGCCTTGAGGTCTGGGTAGGCCTCGGCTACCGCAAACAAGCTCTTGAGCGTCTGCTGGAACTGGTTCTCGGCTGCGCCGGCTTCTTTGGGTGTGCTAGCGCTAAGAGTTTGGGCGCGGGCTGCCGTTACATCTTCAAACACGCTCTTTTCGTGCTTGGCGTAACCTTGTACGGTGTTAACTAGGTTTGGAATGAGGTCGGCACGGCGCTTTAGCTGAACGGTAATGTCGCTCCAGGCTTCGTTGGATCGCACATTTAGACGCACCAAACCGTTGTACATGGCTCCAAAAATGAGCGCCAGTACAACTACAACAATCACTACGATGATGATAATCACTTGCTCCTCCTTTAGGTCTATTCTGGTACTACTTAGTATAGCGTAAACGAGTACTCCACGGTAGGGCCGTGTAACAGATGGAAATGCTATAGTGGCTGATGTATGCACGTCATTGAACCAGCGCGGTACCAGCCACGCCCCAAAAAACGACGTAGATGGCCATTTATAGCAGTGCCACTAGTTTTGGTGCTTATAGCGGGGGCCGTGAACTATCTACGACCGTTGCCCACGCCGATTGCAACGGTGCATGTTACGCTGCCGGCTACAGAAACGGTTCAGTTGGCCTGGCCCGACGGTGGTCAGGCGGCCGTCGCGGCTGAAGGCTATGGCTTGCTCGACACTTACGGCGGCACTGCGCCGCTCGCGACCGCATCAATTGCCAAAGTCATAACCGCACTATGCGTCCTGCAAAAACAGCCACTGACCCCCGGGCAAACTGGCCCCACATACACTATTGGCGCAGCTGATGTGGCTTTCTATAACACTTACGCCGCAGAGGACGGTTCGCTAGTGCCAGTAGTTCGGGGCGAACAGCTTACCGAGTACCAGGCTTTGCAGGCGCTTATGATTCCATCCGCCAACAACATTGCCGATTCGCTAAGCCGCTGGGTATTTGGCAGCCACGAAGCCTACGCAGCTTACGCTCAGAATTTCTTGCGCCAACATGGCCTCAATCAGACTCACATTGGGCTAGATGCTGGTGGCTTTGATGCGAGCACCACCAGCACTGCCAGCGACCTGGCTATGCTGGGGCTCTTGGCACTGAAGAACCCAGTGCTCATGCAGATTGCTAGTCAGCCCCAAGTCACGCTACCGGTAGCGGGTACGGTGAGTAACTACGACACCATCCTTGGGGTCAATGGCATCACCGGCCTCAAGACTGGCAATAGTGATGCCGACCCAGGCGCTTTCTTATTTACGGCCACCGCACCAGTCGGCGGGCGAACTGTGTTACTCACTGGCGCCGTGATGGGTGCGCCAGATTTGGAGACAGCCCTGCAAGATAGCGCCGCTCTGGTAGCGTCACTCCAAAAAGGTTTTGAAGCCGTACCTATAGCGCACGACCGCCAAGTAGTGGGACGGCTAAAAGCTGCCTGGGGCGCGACTGTACCAATTGTACCAGCGGGCGATTTAAACCTTGTCCGCTGGCGGGCAACGCCCCTCAGTCAGACATACCGCGTAAACACAGCGCTTAGAAGCGGAGAGGTCGGCAGCCTGCACGTTTCCGCTGGCAGAGTGGCCGGCAGTGTGCCGCTGCGACTGGCACACCCCTTAGCCGGTCCTAGTTTTTGGTGGCGCCTAACTCGGCACTAGTTTGTTATACTTTTGCCAGATGAAAACATTTTTTGAACCCAGCTTTTTTGCTGGCAACCGGAAACGCCTACAGGAGCTGGTAGATACCGATGCACCCATCGTCATTACCGGCAACGGCCTGATGCAGCACAGTGGTGATGAGCCAGAGAAATTCCACCAGGATAGCAATTTTTGGTATCTGACTGGCCTGAACAGCCCTGATCTCACCTTGGTTATGGATGGGGCCGAAACGTATCTAATAGTTCCAGGACGTAGTTTTGAGCGCGAAGCCTTTGATGGTGCTCACGACCCGGTAGCGTACGCTGCCCGCTCGGGCATAAAGGACATTGTCGACAGTACCGCCGGCTGGCAGCGCTTGCGCGTCACACTAGCTAAACACCAAGCTGCGGCAGTGCTGCTGAGCCCACCAAGCTATATGAAGCGTCATGGCCTCCACACCTTGCCGTACCGACGCAATTTGATAGCGAAACTGCGTCGCTTACAGCCCGGCTTGCAACTACACGATGCTCGATTAGCGCTCGTACAAATGCGGTGCGTTAAGCAACCGCAAGAGTTGAAGGCCATCCAGCGAGCAGTAGATATTAGCGTGGAGACACTGAATGACATAGCAACACAGCATCTTGCCGGGGCGACTCATGAAAATGAGCTGGAAGGGCTACTCACCTATGGATTTCGCAAGCGTGGGGCTGACGACCACGCTTTTGCACCAATTGTTGGTGCCGGCCAGCATAGCACCACACTACACCACTTCGAGAACAACGGCGCTATTAGACCGAGCGACGTCATTATTTTTGATATAGGGGCTAGCGTAGAGCACTATGCGGCCGATGTTGCACGCACGGTATCGCAGCAACCCATAACTGGTCGACAGGCCGAAGTGTTTCAGGCTGTGGCTGCCGCCCAGGACTTTGCATTTAGTCAAATCAAGCCTGGCGTACTACCAATTGACTATGAGAAAGCCGTTGAAACTTTTGTGGGCGAACGGCTGCTGGAGCTAGGTGTTATTAAGGAGGCCAGCCGCGAGAACATACGTCGCCACTTCCCCCATGCCACCTCCCATTTCTTGGGATTAGATACGCACGACGCCGGCGACTACCGTGCGCCTTGGCAGGAACACATGGTGCTGGCGGTGGAGCCCGGCATTTACATTCCAGAGGAAGGCTTCGGGGTACGTATAGAAGACGACGTAGTTATCACTAAAGACGGCTGTCGGGTGCTGAGCGCAGCTTGCCCGCGGGTCTTAAGTCCCGTAAAATAAAGCCCAACATGCAGCGTACCGCGCACAAGAGCTTTATTTACCGTTTTTTGGTGCGGTGGCTAGTCTGCTCACTCGGTTTATGGATTGCTGCCGGACTACTCAATGGCAGCGTGTCATACGGCAGCCACATAAGCGTCGTCATAATTGCCGGACTACTACTGGCTATTATAAATGCGGTACTAAAGCCACTACTGGTGCTTGCTAGCTTGCCGGCTATTTTACTAACGCTAGGTTTGTTTATGCTGGTAGTCAATGGGCTGACTGTTTACATTGCCAGCAAGCTCTACGGCCCACTGCAAATTAGCAGCTTTGGCGCCGCCATCCTCACCGGGCTCATCATTGGGCTTGTGAACTACCTGGTCACAGCCATACTCGAGGAACGAAATTGATACCAATTAGAAAACATATCTCTGGTATACTGGAGAAACAATGAGTGTGTATAACTACGTAACTATATTTTCTATGCTCTTTATGGTGCTACTCATATTGGTGCAGACCAGAGGCGCCAGCCTAGGCGCGGGCTTGGGCAGTAGCGGTGAAGTAAACACCGAACGTCGCGGCACCGACAAAACTATTTACCAGCTCACTATTATTAGCGCTATTGTTTTTGTGCTGTCGCTACTACTCGGCATTATTATATAGTCCAGTAGTCTAACAACGCTTTAAAAGGTGGTATGAACGTAAAATGAACCTGGTGAGTCGGACAACTCAGTTGCGCATGCGGCGGATAGTTCGGCGTCGCCAAAAGCAGGTAGAGGCCGTAGCCGAAGCGGCTGAGAGGTCGTTCGACACCAATGTTATTGGCCGGTTTGACCGATTTTTGCGCGTTAAACGTTTTGCCTTTGGTTGGCTGGGTTTGGCACTGCTGGTTACGGTGTGCACTGTTTTTCAAACACTTCGCTTAAGCGCCTACTACCAGACCATTACTCCCACTTCGGGGGGCATTTATAACGAAGGTTTGGTGGGCACCTACAGCAATGCCAACCCTTTGTTTGCCACCGGCTCTGTTGACATTGCAGTGTCGCGACTTATTTTTGCTGGACTACTCAAATACGACGATCACAATCAGCTGGTAGGCGACCTGGCCAGTGGCTATACCGTGGACGCCACAGGCAAGCATTACGTAGTAAAGCTCAAGCCCAACCTAATATGGCAAGACGGCCAACCTCTAACCGCCCAAGATGTAGTCTTTACGTACCACCTTATTCAAAACCCTGATGTCGGTTCGCCGTTACTGCCCAGTTGGCAAAATATTGTCATTACCGCACCCGACAAATTTACTATTCATTTTGATCTTCCCAACGCTTTTAGCGCCTTTCCATACAGCCTTACCACAGGCTTGGTGCCTCAGCACCTGCTGGTGGGTGTTCCCGCTGCGCAATTACGCGCTAACACCTTTAACACTACCCAGCCAGTTGGCGCGGGGGCCTTTAAATGGCAGGCCATACAAATAGAAAACAACATCGACCCCGACAAAGTGGTGGATTTAATTGCCTTGCAGCCATTTGAAGACTACGAAGGTGGCACGCCAAAGCTAGACGGTTTTGTGCTACACGCTTATGGCAGCAAGGCAGCTATGATAACAGCTTTCCAAAAGCGCGATATAAATGCCATGGCAGGGCTGGACAGCGTCCCGGGACGCTTTGCCACGTCCAAGGATGTTACTGCCACCAGCTTTCCGTCGACTGCCGCCGAGATGACCTTCTTTAAAACAAGCGGTGGTGTGCTGGCCGACACATCAGTACGTCAGGCGCTGGTTGAAGGAGCCAACACGAGCACCGTGTTGCAGCAACTTGGCTATGTGGCCAAACCAGTTAGCGAACCTTTGCTGATTGGCCAACTGGGCTACAATGCGACCTACAAACAAGCCGGTTTTAATCCGGCAGCGGCTAATGCCTTACTAACTAAAGATGGGTGGGTGCGAGGCAATGATGGCATACGCAGCAAAGAGGGCCAGCCGTTAACGTTTAGTTTGTACGCCGAAGATACCAGCGAGAACCGCCGTACGGTAGCAGTGCTGGTACGCGACTGGCGCGGTCTAGGGGTGCGCGTAGTGCCCGCCTTGCAGTCGATTACCGACTTCCAAACAACCCTGCAGTCCCACAACTACGACGCGCTCCTCTACGGCATTTCCATTGGGGCCGACCCAGATGTCTACGCCTACTGGGATAGCAGCCAGGCCAATGTACTGTCCGTGCTACGATTTAACTTTTCGGAGTACAAATCCACTGCGGCCGACGCGTCACTAGAGGCTGGCCGGACCCGTCTGGACCCACAGCTGCGGGCCGTAAAATACAAGCCGTTTTTACAAGCTTGGCAGAGCGACGCTCCAGCTCTGGGTCTGTACCAACCGCGCTTTTTGTACATCACCCGCGGCCCTGTATATGGCCTAACCGACCACAGTCTGAACATAGACGCCGACCGCTACGACTCGGTAACCAACTGGGAAATTCACACCGCCAAGGTCACTAATTAGTTGCACACTTGCGCTGACAAAGGAAAGCTTGTGTAATGTGCGGGAAGATGGTATAGTCTACTCAATAAGGAGTAGACATGGCTACAAACTTTAACGAAGCACGAACCGTAACTGCTACTATCCAACCTGACGGCCCTAACTGTAACGCCGTGGTAGACATCCAGCCTCCCATTGGCGACGATTTGATGCACGTGGCTAGGCGCATAGGGTTAACCATACTTAACGAGGGCCCGCCCCCATACGAAGCTAGTGCGGCACATACAGGCGGAAACACATACCTGGAGATAGGGGGGTTGCACCAACATTGCAATGATGATCGACGTACCCGCCCCGGGAATAACCACGACGAACACCTAAACGGTGTGGTGGTAGGCGCTTTCACTAAAGCCCTAAGAACCATGGGCATGCTTGTGAACGAGCCCAAATAAAACACTTCTTAGGCACTGCCCCTCCAAGCTGACCGTACCTGTTTTTTAGCATGCCAAAGGTTCGTTGATTGACCAATGGTCATAGCTAAAGAAACGCCCCTGTAAGAATTCGTACAGTTATTTCTGAATTCTTAAGAATTAATGAAGATGCACGTTATTATCATAATGTTTCTAGAAAGCGGGGCTATATGGGCAGATTGTACATAGCAAAACTAGCCAACTTCCGTCGAGCGCTCGCGACTTGCGGGTTTAGCTTCTTGATGGCCGCCGGAATGTCGCTGGGTTGGGCCAGTCAAGCCGCAGCCGTGACCTGCCGCAACACCGTCAACCCACCTCAAGCCGGTACGGCAACAGAAGTTTCTAATGGCGTTACCATACACTATGGCTACACCAATCACTACATCGTACCAAGCAGCTCGGACTGCATCGACATTAACATCGTAAATGTCACCACTAACTACGGCAATCCTAGCCAACACTGCATGATCGCCCGGGTTCGCTTCTACCCAAGCTCCGGGGGCAGCTTTGTCAATGATTGGCAGAGTAAATGCTCAGTTCCACCAAACGGTGCGGTGGTGGCCGTGGCTACTGACGTGCTCAATGGTACGGAGTATCGACTAGAGTACCAGATGAGCCCGCCGCTGGCTGGGCCGGCTTATACGCTGCGGGATTAGGCAACGGCTAAGGGTGAGCGTAGGGAGAAACGGCCTTCCTTTGCGGACGAGAGACCTAGCCAGTCTCATACCGAAGCCGGCCGTAATGTGGATATATTGACGGCCCATTACACTTATGTATACTCTACTAGAGAGGTATAAAAACTATAATCAGGACATTATGATGAGACTCAACAACAGAGGTGCGGCCCATTTAGTACTAGCATTATTAGTCGCAGTTGGCTTTGGGGTTGTCGGAACATATCTATTGGTTGCGAGTAACGCCCAGACACCGCCAATATCAGGAGCTAATGCGGCCGCGAGTGTTTATTATGTGAACTGTCCCATAACTCATGCCAGCGTCCGCCAGGGTAGCACCAACACTGGCTGTGTCAAATACCTACAGTGGTCACTGGATCAAGCAGCCACCGGTAGCCACAACTTATCTATTGATGGCTCGTTCGGCTCCGCTACAACCACCGCCGTCAAAAGCTTCCAGTCATCGAAACACCTGACTGTGGATGGCATAGTAGGCGCCAACACCTGGGGCGCTTTAGATACTGCCAACATACCACACTACCGGTATGGTGTGCTGCAAGAATCCGTAGACGCCTTCAACGGCAGCCTGGGCTCAATCTATGCTTGCCGACTGGGAACCTACATCTACCAGAAAGCGTATGGCAGCCAGGCTGGTGGCAACTGGCACGTCACTACCATTTTTGGCGATAAGCAATTCGGCAACATAGTGGGGCAGTCTAATTCCGCCACCTACTCTGCAGGCTCCACCCACTACCTACGAGTAACCAAACCTAGTGGAGCTGCCTATATGAATGCTCAGGTTCACGGCACCACTAACGACGGTACTACGGACCTAGATGCATGGGCGCTAGGTTACACCATCGATCTTAATCCTTGTTAAGACGGCGCAGCTTTTCGCATTGTGAACCGTAACCATGCAAATAGCCCCGGATTGGGGCTTTTTGCATGGTTACAGGCAGGACTAGCGGTTTGCGACTTTTATCCGTCAAGGTTTTCACGAGTACGCCAATCACTAGTCACGTATAGGCGGGCGGGCTGCTTTACCATGTAGGAGCAATAGCGTCACCGACATCACGCCGAATAGCGCCGCCACTGTAAGGAGGGTCGTACTTAACGAGGTATGCGTCGCCAGTAAGCCAGCCAGCGGCAAGGCAGCCAGAGTGAGTCCAGAGGTAGTAAATGAACTAAACGAAAATACCGTCGCCCGCTGTGCGTCAGAAGCGTTGTGGGCAAGGTCGTTGCTGATAACAATCTCGCCAAAACTCCAAAGTGCGAATATCATGCCCCAAAAGAGGCCGGCGGTAACCAGCGAAGGGCTCAGCAAAAGCAAAACAAGCAGCACCGGTACTCCCAGGCCAATTAAAGCAAAGCCGCCTTTTACGCCCACGGTTCGCGCTATGCGATCGGCGAAAAAGGCAACCCCGGTCTGAATAATATTGGCAATAATTAGTACGCCAGCAAACTCATGTAACGTATAATGTTTGACCTCGATCATAAACGGTGAAGCAATAATTTCGGAAAATATCCCTCCAGCCGTAAACAGGAGCGTATTGAACAAAACAAGCCATAGCAGTAGTCGATGGCTCACTATCTCTCTAGAGGCAGAGGCGACCTGTTTATAATTGCTCACAAAGAGCCCTTGTGCTCTAGCGCTGTTCCTATTGATCTCATAAAACGAGAAGCTTACGATGACAAGCGCGGCACAGGCAATAAAGCTAATAAGATATGGCAGCCGGACATTCAGCCCAAACAAGAGCGGCGCTAGACCAGCTGACAGGATATCAAGACTGAGCGAGAGTGCCTTTGTTCGGCCAGTATATGTGCGATACTTACTCTCGAGTTCAATATGTTGCAGAGAGTCGTATAAAAGGGCGCTGTCAGCTCCTGATCGAAAGGCGCCAGAAGCGCCCCATAGTGCAAAAGCGATCAAGAAGGTCGTGAAACTAGAGCCAATAGTCATGGCGCCTACCGCTAGGCACAGCAAAATCGAAGCCACAATGAGTGACTTTTTCTTGCCATACACGTCGGCAATGGCTCCCGACGGCAATTCCAACACAAGTTGTACGCCTGCACTCAAAGCCGCTAATAAACCAATCTGGGCAAAACTAAGAGAGAAATGTCGGTAGTAAAGGGTGTCGATCGTATTGTAAAAGAACGCCAAGCCCCCTAGAAAGGTAGCGGTGTAGTACTTCCAAAGGTTGCGTTTAGCTTGTACGAGACTAGTGATCACGGCTTTTGGGTCACAATCCTTAATGTAGTTCTGGGTTTTTTATCTGGACAAATTGTATCAGATTGTAGCGCGAGAGAGGACTAGCGCGTTATGTGCCTCTCCGTCAAAGCATGCTTGGAGCAAGCTCTGCGCGTGTTTTGGCTCCGCTGGCCCCGTTCGCTTCACTCACTCACGAGGCTCTGCGCCCTCTTGCTTGCGGACCGTGACCATGCAAAAAGCCCCAACTCTGGGGCTTTTTGCATGGTGCGGACGAGAGGACTTGAACCTCCACGAGTGTTAAGCTCACTAGTACCTGAAACTAGCGCGTCTACCAATTCCGCCACGTCCGCCTACGTAGCTTGAGAGAACCTAGGTTCTCTCAACGCGCCGGGCTTTGGCAAAGCCAAAGTCTCGGGCTGCTCTTTCCTAGGCCGCAAGGTACGCAGGAAAGGGAGGACAACAGGGCTATCATATCTGTTTTTATGGGAATTTTCAATATGTGGTAAGCAAACGTATTCCACGCGGAATCGGTTATGCTATGATTACTCTAGATATGAAAAGGCTGGAGGACGGTAAGCGGTGAGCAAGATAGCGCATTATTTACAAGAGC
Source organism: uncultured Candidatus Saccharibacteria bacterium (assembly GCA_964537115.1). GTDB lineage: Bacteria > Patescibacteriota > Saccharimonadia > Saccharimonadales > UBA4665 > JAJZCD01. The sequence continues at coordinate 11,840 of CAZHYW010000015.1, forward strand.
ATTTGCTGGGCGAGGTCATGACCAGCCCCGATGCGCGTCGCTACTTTGCGACCGACGCCAGCATTTTTACTCTCACACCAAGCCTTGTGGTGTACCCGCGCAGCGAAAACGATGTACGCAAAACCGCCCGTTTTACCTGGCAACTGGCTGAACGCGGCCGGGTTATACCCATGACAGCTCGTGGTAGTGGCACCGACCAAGGTGGAGCCGCGTTAGGTAATGGCATATTGTTAGTCTTTCCAGCCCACATGAATCGCATTGTAGAGCTCGACCCCAAAGATGGTGTTGTGGTAGTGGAGCCAGGCTTGAACTATGGGCGTTTGCAACAAACATTGCATACTCATGAACGCTTTTTGCCACCCTTTCCAGCGAGCTACGAATATTCCACCATTGGTGGGGCGGTAGGGAACAATGCGGCTGGTGAGACATCGCTCAAATACGGCAGTACTCGCGGCTACGTCAAAGCATTGCGAGTAGTGCTCGCCAATGGTGAGGTTATAGAAACCCATCGCCTAAACAAACGAGAACTCAATAAAAAGTTGGGCTTGAGCACGTTCGAAGGTGAAGTTTACCGGGCTCTCGACGCTTTACTCGAAGAAAATCGCAGCGTTGTTGACAAACTAGACCTTGCCACCACCAAAAACGCCGCTGGCTATTTTCTAAGCGATATAAAGCGATCGGACGGCAGCTTCGACCTAACACCTCTGTTCGTTGGCAGCCAAGGCACATTGGGCATAATTACCGAAATTACCCTTGAAACAGACCTCTATAACCCCAACAAAGACTTGTTCTTGGCCGAGTTCGATAGCATAGAACAGGCGCAGAAGGCTATATTGGAACTGCGCGAGCTATCGCACCTGCCAAGCGCCATAGAAATGGTAGACGGTCAGCTGCTCGAGCTCGTTGACCGTTTAAACCCCAACCAGCTCAAGGGGATCATAACCAAGCCGTTTGCCAAACTAGCGCTCTTGGTGGAATTTGACGATGCTGATCGCCAGCGTAAAAAATTTGTGAAAAAGGCTGAGCGCATTTTGACCAGCCTGGCGAGTAAATGTCAGCATGAAACTGACCCATCGGCTCGGGAGCGTCTCTGGAAAGTCCGCCACTCAGCTGCCAGCGTAGTTGCTCACAGCGAAGGCAACCTAAAAGCCGTGCCGATTGTAGAAGATGGCATTGTACCCCCAGAGAAACTAGGCGAGTTTGTAAAAGGGGTCTATGACCTATTCGCTGCAGCGCAGTTGCAAGCTGCCGTGTGGGGTCATGCTGGAGACGGTAATGTACATATGCAACCATTTTTGGACCTATCACAGCTGGGCGACCGGCAGAAGGCCTTTAAACTAATTGACGAATACTATAAACTAGCGATCTCGCTCGGGGGCTCTACCAGTGGTGAGCATGGCGATGGTCGGTTGCGTGCCCCGTATTTAGAAGCTCTGTATGGTACCGAGGCTTACGGTTTGTTCCAAAAGATTAAGCAAACATTTGACCCCTACGGCACACTAAACCCAGGCGTCAAGATTGGTGTCACACTAGATGACATTAAGCCTTTAGTACGCAGCGAGTACAGCTTGCGCCACTTGTACGACCACATGCCTCGATCGTAGCCTTTAAGTGCGTTATTATTAGTAAGTTAAACAATTTTAGGAGAAATAGACATGACCGCACAAGATTGGCTACTTATACTTGGCTGGGGCTCTCCCATTGGCCTCGGTATATTTTTTGTTAGTGGCACGCTGTCGCTATACTTGCTGGCCAAGATTGCCAAAATAGACTTCGGCAAAAAGGATTAGCCACCGCAGACCATTTAGCTTAGCTGCTCTCTTGAGTTTTTGCGCAAAAACAGATATCATACCGGGGTTGTTCCCCTTTTCCCGTTCCCTTGTGGCCCGGGAAAAGAGCAGCCCGAGCGAAAATCACGTTTTTCGCCCGGCGCGTTGAGAAAAACCCTATAAGGGTTTGTCTCAAGTAGCTTTGCGGACGTGGCGGAATTGGTAGACGCGCTACTTTGAGGTGGTAGTCCTTAAAAGGGGTGGAGGTTCAAGTCCTCTCGTCCGCACCACAGTTGTCGCTCGGAAAGAGCAGCCCGACAAAATGTGAACCATTTTTCCGGCGCGATGAGAAAACCGAAACGGTTGCCTCATTACCCAGGGCGCTTAGCTCAGTTGGCTAGAGCACCTCGTTTACACCGAGGGGGTCGGGGGTTCGAATCCCTCAGCGCCCACCAGAGAAGTACGATCTTGCCGTAAGGTAAGGTCCTATTTCTTTTATGACGATTGGCTTGGGCCGCTGGCGGTAGCCGCGTTAGCAGCTGCAAAGGTCGGGGGTTCGGCAGAACAAAAGCTCTCACAGGAGCTTGCTCCGAGAAAGCTTTTGTGGCGGAGCAAAGCGACCCCTCAGCGCCCACGCAAAAAAGCGACCAACCCTCTTCAGCAACCACCCTAACAATGCTACGCTTAGGCAATGAGCAATTCGCTAAGGGTTGGAGCATGCCAAACACCGGAGATCATCGGAGACATAGGCGCGGCACTAGCCTGTGTCGAGGGATTCGCCAGACGGGCTGGTAGCCGGGCGGATATCTTGCTGTTCCCAGAGTGTTTTTTGCAAGGCTACATGGTTACTCCAAAACACGTCAGCCGAAACGCGATTAGTCTCGATTCGGAACAGTTTAGAAGCATTCTGGGTAGACTATCGAGCATACCGCCGACGGTGGTGTTTGGCCTGATCGAACAAGCCGGTGAATCGTTCTTCAATACGGCCGTAGTCATTCAGAGGGGCAAGTTGCTAGGCAAATATCGAAAAACGCATCTGCTTGACGGAGAAAAGATCTTCATCCCCGGTGCAGAATATCCGGTCTTTACACAGCACGGCGTTACATTCGGCATTAATATCTGCTATGACGCCCAGTTTCCTGAAGCCGCTCAGGCAGTTGCAGAGCAGGGTGCTCAATTGTTGTTGCTGCCAGCTCAGAACATGCTGCGGCTAGAGAGCGCCAAAAAATGGAAAGATTTACATAATGAAGTAAGGGCAAAACGGGTAAAAGAAACGGGTATGTGGCTAGTATCTGCTGACGTAACGGGGAAGCGCGGCAACACCCACATAGGTTACGGGCCAACTTGCGCCCTGAACTCCCAAGCCCAAGTTGTCGCACAAGTCCCCTTACTCCAAACAGGCATGATTATTGCCAGCGTGACAACCACAGAACCATAACTTCAATCTGTTAGTGCGTTGCTTGTGGGTTGAAACTCTGCTATAAATAGATAAGACATGGGCAAAATTGTTCCAACTAAGCCGCTATTGGTGTTGCTCTATGGTTTCCCGGGCAGCGGCAAAACTTTTTTGGCTCGTCAACTCTGCGAGCAATTGGTAGCCGTGCACGTGCACGGTGATCGTATGCGCAGCGAGCTGTTCGAAACGCCCACCTACAACAAAGAGGAAGGCCACGTCATTACCAGCCTAATGCAGTACATGACCGGCGAGTTTTTAAACGCCGGCGTGAGCGTGGTATATGACACTAACGCCCTGCGGACAGCGCAGCGCCGTGCATTGCGCAACATGGCAGCCAAGGCTGGCGCCGAAACGGTGCTTATATGGCTCCAAATAGACCCCGAGAGTGCCTACAGCCGAGTATCCCGGCGTGATCGCCGCAAAATAGACGACAAGTTCTCTCAGCCGCTCGATCGGAACGCCTTTGACGCTTTAAGCGCTGGTATGCAAAATCCCGATCCCGTTGAGCGTTACCTGGTGGTGAGCGGCAAGCATGTGTTTAGCACTCAACGCAGCGCTATTTTGCGGCATCTGCTTGACCGCAAGCTAATTGCTCTTGAGCCGAACGCTCAGCATATTGGCAAGCCAGGATTGGTAAACTTGGTCCCAAATCCTGCCGCTGGCCGGGTTGATTTTTCGCGGCGCAATATTATTATTCGCTAAACAAAGGTAGGTTGCTATAGCTACCAAAACCATTGAGCTCGAAGGCGTCGGGCCAGTAACACTCGTAAAGCGTGCCCAGAGCCGTAGCTTGCGCCTCAGTGTAACACCAAGCGGCATACGCGTTAGCATGCCGCGTTGGACAACCTTTGGAGCTGGCCAAACTTTCGCCCAAAGTAACATTGCCTGGATAAAACAGGAGTTGGCCAAGCAAGCCCAGCCGCTCATAGAATCGGGGCAGCGAGTTGGCAAGCTCCACTCCGTGCGATTCGAGCAAACACTGTCTGGCCAGCCAATTTCGAGCCGCGTTACCGCTACCGAGCTGGTAGTACGCATGCATCCGAATGAACACAGCACTGACGCGGTTGTACAAAAACGAACCGCAACGGCTGCCGTGCGAGCCCTCAAGCGTGAGGCTGAACGTTTATTGCCTCCACGGCTACAAAACTTGGCCGCCAAACACGGTCACACCTATAAAAGTGTCAGCATAAAGCAATTGAAGCGTCGCTGGGGCAGCTGCGATACACACCAAGCCATTACCTTTAACTTGTATCTTATGGAGCTGCCGTGGGAGTACATAGACTACGTGCTCATGCACGAGCTAGCCCACACGGTGGAGATGAACCATGGTCCAGCCTTTTGGCGCGTACTACTGGCCATGGAACCACGGGCTCGTGACCTGAGCCGTCAATTGCGTAAGCACCAGCCAACTATTGGCGCCTGGGCCGGACTGTAAATAGCGTCAGCAGCAAAATCACATTCTCGGGCCGGTACTACTTATGGCATAATGAATCAGTATGGCCGCCAAACTCAAACCCACCACCATTAGCAAAATGCCAGCAGCAGCGGCTCTCGAGCACGAACGCCTGACCAGCCTTATTGCAAGCATGGGCGACGGCGTGATCGCTATTGATGACAGCTTAAAAGTAGTCCTCTACAACGGCGCTGCACTCAATATTCTAGATATGAACGGCACTATGACCGGACGAGTCCTGCCGCGCGTCCTTAAACTTTTTGATGCCAACGGTCAGCCAGTAGATGTCCATAAACTAGTTACCGAAACCAAAATCCCTAGCTCCAACCGCGATTACCTGCTGCGCTATGCCGACGGCAGCACTATTAATTTGTACCTGTCAATTGCACCCGTGCGCTTGGGCTATGGCAGCGGTGGCGACCACGGGTTCGTGTTGCTACTACGTGACATTACCCGCGAAAAGAGCCTGGAAGAGGAGCGTGACGAGTTTATAAGTGTAGTAAGCCACGAACTACGCACGCCGCTAGCTATCACCGAGGGTAATATTGGCAATGCCCAGTTTATAGCCACCCGGTCAGGCGACATCGGCGAGATACGCAAAGCCCTGGACGCCGCACATGAGCAAGTGATGTTTCTTGCGGGCTTGGTAAACGATCTATCCACCCTGTCTCGCGCCGAGCGTAATGTCCTAGAGGTAGAGGTGGAAGCTATAAATCCGCACAAGCTTGTCGAGGAGCTGGCCGAAAACTACCGTGAGCAAGCCGAGTCCAAAGGCTTACGCCTAAAGACAGAGTTCGATCCCCATTTGGAAACATTGCGGTCCAGCAAGCTTTATGTCCGAGAGATTTTGCAAAATTTTATAACCAATGCCATTAAATACACCGAGCGAGGGAGCGTGACGATTGCTGCAGCTCCAGCTGGCACGGGAGTGAAGTTTAGCGTTAGTGACACGGGCATAGGCATTAGTAAAAGCGACCAAGAGAAGGTGTTCGACAAGTTTTTTCGAAGCGAAGACTTCCGCACTCGCCAAACCAGTGGTACTGGGCTGGGGCTGTATGTAACTGTCAAGTTATCTCGGCTTATTCATGCCGAGATTCACCTGGAAAGTGAGCTCAATCACGGCTCAAGGTTTAGTATTTTTATACCTAATCTTCAGTAGTTACGGCCGGTCGAAGACCGTCCGGGAACTCTCTCGACATAAATTCATCGAAGCCAGCTGCATCTAGTAACCCAGTGACAGAGAGCGGATCCCCTTCGTGTGGGGCCACTCTGTCGGCCGTAAGTGAGGCGGTCATTGCCGTGAACTGTTCGGCATAAGCTCCATCAAGTAGCGAATCGCCTCTTTCTCTTGCGGGCGGGAGTGCTTGGGCCGGAGGTTGGACCGCCGGCGGTGGTGTCTGGACCGGAAGCGGAGCAGCTAGCCGCTCAGCCCGTGAAGCACTTCGGGCTCTGCGGTTCAGCCACATTGCACGATAGCCGCTTATTTGGCCTGTAATGCCCGAAAGTACTGCCGCTATCCCAAAAATGGCCATCGACTTCAGGCCTGGCTCACCCGAATCGTCGCCGACCACCACCTCGGTAGCGCTGAGGGTAAACATGCCCATACAGATAAGAAAGCTTTTGTAGGCGCGACTTTCCCATCTGTCGAGCCTATCTGCCCGCCGCTCTAGCTCTACTGCGGTCGGTGGTTGTGAACGTAAGCGGTTCATAAGCGCTTCATATTATAGAACACTACGGTGCATTCGGCAAGCGGGGCAATATTTGCATAACTGGTATGCACACGTTGCGACCTTTCCAGTCGACGCTCGAGAACTCGTATTTCCAAAGCGAGATGTGCATCATGGCCAAATCGGCTGCAAAGGCTACCGGCATAAGCAGCCACCCAAAGCTACGGTTGGTAAGGCGTGCGCCGGCCGCTACCAGGCCATAAGTCGTAAATAAACACAGCAGAGCCACCACCCATACAGCGCCGTACGCCATAGCATGGCTCAGGTACGGCAACAGCAGCAGACCAACAAACGGGCCAAGTAGTAACACACTTTCGAGCGAGGCAGCTAACGCAATTAGCTCTAGCCGACGGTGAAGCTGGGGGTAACGAACGCGTACCGATGTATCATACTGCTCGGCAGCCGGCTTGTTGCTGTATACACCCAGGTGCTCATCACTCCGAATAAAACTGTAGGCGTCGGTGACAACGGCCTGGCGGGCAAGCGGCGCCTCCGGATTCACCGAACGACTAACCGACTCCAGTCCACCCATCCGCTCCAAGGCGTGACGACGGATGAGCCAACAAGTACTGAGCACTGGTGGCCGCTTAAACAAGCGACGTGGAAGACAAATCTCCCAGTAGTAGCGCATGGCCTGGAGCAGCGAATTGCCGCGCCGGCTCTCGGCGTGGCGCAGCGGCATAACGCTGAGCATATCTTTACCGCGAGCCTCCAGAACTTCCACAAGCTGCCGAATGGTGTGCGGCTGCAGTACAGCATCGACACCGCAAAACAGGAGCAGCTCACCGCTCGCCTCACGCACCAACTGATCATAGGCATAGTTTTTAGCTAGCCAGCGTGTTTCGTCCGGCACCTTGCCCTGTATAAAGCGCACCCCGCCATGAGCGAAGGAGCGAATGATTTCGGGCGTCCGGCGGTTGGCCGAGCAGTCGTCAAGCACCAGTATTTCTAGCTTGGGATAGTCGCTGGCTACCAGCGCACGTAAAGACCGATCTAGATCGTCTGTTTCGTTACGTGCCGGCACCAACACGCTCACCGAAAGTGCTTCTTTATCGCTGAGCGCCGGAACGCTACCGGTTGGCGCGCCCGCATGGCGCCAGGTGTGTAAGCTGGCGCGGAGTAAAATAAAGGCGCTTAGCAGCTGTGCTACCACCAGCACATTTAACAGCACACCGCCAAACTTATTGGTAACCGCCAGCCAAGCGAGCACGGTAATAAGGAGTTGAGTGGTTGCCAGCCAACCAAACGCCCGAAAGGTTACGGTGCGCAGCTGCGGCCACGGCAGGCGCGCATCATACACTCGCAACAGATTAACCAGTCGATACGCCACTACCGGCATGCCCCACGCCCATATAGTCCAGCGCTCCAGGCAGACAGCAGTGCCGGCACAGATGAGCAGAGCTGCTAGAACCATGCAGGCCGACTTGCGCAGCCAGGTGGGCAATGCCTCGGCCTCGCCGCACAGTAACCCCTCGAGCACAGCCTCGGCCACGAGCAAACCAACCAGCAAATACATGCCATTACTATATCATTGAAGGCTCCTTGCTGCGGACGCCAAGCTTTCTTGGGCCTTACCCCTTGACTCACATTTCTTTCTCGGCTATGCTTGACTAGTGATGCCTACAAATACTGTAGGCTTTTTAATTGGCGGAGATCCGTCAGAGGTAGGTACGAGTGGCACGACAAGTCAAACCCACTGAAAAAACACAGGACAACGAGAGTCTAACGCGCGTCTTTTTTCGAGGCTTCTTCTGGCCAGTGCGCATGCTCGGCAAAGGCCTAGCGTGGTTGGCGCACCACCCCCCGCTGAAACAGATTGGCCACGGACTACGGTGGTTCTTCCTTCTAAAACCACTTCGCTTCCTGGGACGCATACTGGGACTCCGCTACATTTATAGTAGCTGGCAAGAGCTCCGCCTGGTTACATGGCCCACTCAGCGCGAAGGACGTCGACTTACTAGCGCCGTTATTATTTTTGCTGTCGTATTTGGCGCTCTTATTGCCGTCGTCGACTACGGCCTCGATAAACTATTTAAGCAATTACTACTGAAATAAGGAGCTCTGCCCCATGACCAGCAAACGTTACGATACTTCAAAACAGTGGTACGCCATCCACACTTACAGCGGCTACGAAGAAAAAGTGGCCGAAAGCATTCGCCAGCGTGCCGAGTCACTCGACATGAAGGACAAGATTTTCCAGGCGCTCGTACCTAAAGAAAAGCAAATCGAAATCAAAAACGGCAAACGCCGGGTAGTTGAAAAACGCATTTTCCAGGGCTACGTGCTGGTACAAATGAAGATGAGCGAAGACGCTTGGTACATTGTGCGCAACACACCCTCTGTTACCGGGTTCGTGGGCTCCGGCACCGAGCCAACTCCGGTTGACCAGGAAGAGATCGAAAAGATTCAAAAGCGTATGGGCCTAGAACAACCCAAACACAAGATAGACTACGCCATTGGCGAGGTGGTGAACATCACCGACGGTCCGTTCAAGGGCTTTGACGGCTCCATAAACGAAATTGACGCCCAAAAGGGTAAGCTGAAGGTGCTGGTAAACATGTTCGGCCGCGAGACTCCGGTGGAGCTAGACAGCCTGCAAGTTAAGCGAGTGTAACACCCTCTTCACTGGTCAGCGAAGGCCTGGCCACACGCCGACCAGTCAGGACTATGAGCTCTCTCGGAGGGTGTCAGTGGATCGAACAGCATGTATCCAGTCCGGGAAGCTCTGCCAGGCCGCATCCAGACTGGGCAGATTCTTGATAAAGTTCAAATAGTTGCATAGAGTTATAAATAATGCTATAATATATCTCGTAATTGCTATTGAGCTTTGCGATGATAGAAGTTGTAGTAGAACCAGTACCAACACCACCGAGCCCGCTATCTAATTCTACACATGCGGAAGCCACTGCAGAAATATTCGAAGGCGAGCAGTCGCAGGCACGATTCGGGGTAGGCCGCTGCGCGCTCATTGCTAGTTGGGTGACAGTCAGGGTAGCCACTGGTATGACAGCGATCGGCGGTCTGTTCGGTGGCTCCATGCAGAGCTGTAATGTGTCGAACTATGAGCATCATCAAGATTCGCTCACCTTACACCAACTAGGCGTGAGCGGCGGACCCCTACATGGCCTAATGGATTACCTAGTTACGGCAGAAACCCCGGCGCAAGCCGGAACCAAATTAACTATGTTTACCTTCGCCGCAATATATAGCATCCTGGCGTGGCGCCGGTTGGGCAGTGACAAGCCCGAGCGTTTGGTAGACAGAACGTAGAGCTTTGTTGTATAATTGTATCTGTTACGCACTACTTAAAGGTAGGAGAACTGAGTAACCACGCTTCAAACTGGCACTCGCCAGGTGGTGAACGTTCGTAATTAAGGAGTAAACGATGGCAAAAGTCGTCAAAGCAAACCTAAAAATGAAGATTAAAGGTGGCCAAGCCAGCGCCGCGCCGCCTGTGGGTAGCACCCTGGGCCAGTACGGTGTTAATATGATGGATTTTATAACGCCATTTAACGAAGCCACTAAAGACATGATGGGCAAAACCGTCACGGCACACATTACCGTGTATGACGACCGTACCATGGCTTTCCGTGTGGTGGCCGAGCCCACCGACGACCGCATTCGCGCCGCTCTGGGTATCCAGAAGGGCAGTGGCCGTCCCAACAGCGAAAAGGTTAGCAAAAAGCTTACCCAAGCTCAGCTAACGCAGATTGCTGAGGAAAAAGCCCGCGACATGAACACCGACGACGTAGAAGCCGTCAAAAAAATGGTAGCCGGCACCGCTCGCAGCATGGGCGTCGAAGTCGAGGGATAAATCTACATGCCGGAAATCCAATCAGGCACTTACACATTGAATGGCAAGCCCTTTGATATAGGCCCTCTGCTAGACAAATTAGACCTGGCCCAGAAATACGACGCTAAGATTCCCGTCCCAGAAGCTGCTTCAGCCCTAGTCGCAGCAAGTGAACGCGTAGTCACTACACGCGCCACGGACGCTCATCTACAGCTCGTGAGAATCGGGATGGCCCATGTGAATGGAAGGGACAGCTGTGCCGGTACCCTGATGGAGTCGCCCAGCAACCTTGGTTTGTGTCTAGACTATATGGAAGCAGATGCGGCCTACAGCGCCCTACAAGCAGCCGGTGAACGTGGATCCTGTCACTAACCAGTAACAACAATACCAGTTAATCGTGGGAGAGCCATAAGAACGTTCGCTAGTACCACGAAGGAGATAAGATATGGCAGCAGCCAAAAAGAACGAAGTACCTGCAGAAGTTGCAGAAGAAATTGTAGAAGCCCAGACCACCGAAGTGGTGGAAGCAAAAGCCGAAAAGGCCACCACCAAAGCCGGTAAACGCAGCGCCAAGGGCCTGGAAGAGGCCGAGGCCAAAGCCGAGAAAGTCGAAAAGCAGCAGCACCGCGCTGAGGAAAAAGCTGAAGAGGCCGAGAAGCCCAAGCAGCCGGTTAAGCCCACTCGCACTCGCTTGGAGCGCCGCAGCAAGAGTTACCGCAAGGTAGCTGAGCAAATTGAGAAGGGCAAAGTATACAGCCTAAAAGACGCCCTGGAACTAGCCACCAAGACCTCCAGCGTGAAGTTTGACGCCAGCGTAGAGCTGCACGTGAACCTGGGCGTAGACCCCCGCCAGGCCGACCAGAACATCCGCGCTAACCTGGTGCTGCCCCAGGGTACCGGCAAGACCGTGCGCGTAGCCGTGTTTGCCGACGACAAAGTAGATGGCGCCGACCTATCTGGCGTAGAAGCCATCACCAAAGAGCTAGAGAAGGGCACCATTAGCTTCGACATCCTGGTCAGTACCCCGGCCAACATGGCCAAGCTGGGCAAATACGCCCGACTACTGGGGCCACGCGGCCTCATGCCAAACCCCAAGAGCGGCACTGTAACTACCGATATCTCCAAAGCCGTCGCCGAAGCCAAGGCCGGCCGAGTAGAGTACCGCGTGGACAGTACCGGTATAGTGCACCTAGCCGTAGGCAAGGTGAGCTTTGGCGG
>CAZHYW010000016.1:0-22999 GCA_964537115.1 uncultured Candidatus Saccharibacteria bacterium
TCCGGTCTTCAGACCGGACGTCTGTGAGACCGGGGGTATTGCCTAGAGCAGGTTTATGGGGTCAATATCGTACTGCCAGCCCGAAGGCAGCGAGCTAATAATATCGACCAAAGTCTTACGGTGCGCGGATTTTACCAGTAGCTGCCAGCTGTATTTGCCGCGTTGCCGGGGGTGGAAGGAGGGCGCGGGGCCATCAACAGTCGCGCCAGGAAAAGTGGCTTGTAAACTACTAGCTAGTGCGGTGGCGGCCGCTTCCGCCGCCTTGGTGGTGGCTCGCAGCACGCGAAGTTTTAACATATATACAAAAGGCGGAAAGCGGTAACTGTGGCGTTCGGCGAGCTCGGCCTTGTAAAACTGTTGCCACTGGCGATGGACGGCCGACAGTAACGTGGCGTTCTGGGGGTCGTACGTTTGCACCACTACCGTACCTGCTCGGTGGCCGCGACCCACCCGGCCCACAACTTGGCTAATAAGCTGGTAGGTTTGCTCGGCCGCGGTGTAGTCGGGTATGAGCAGAGATGAGTCGGCATTCACAACTCCCACCACCGATAGCTTTGGCAGGTCCAAACCCTTACCAATCATTTGGGTACCCACGATGATATCGGCGCTGCCCTCGGCCAAGGCGCCCACGTGCTGTTCCAGACGCTCGGCTTTTCGAGCGTCGGTATCGAAACGTTGTATGCGAGCGGCTGGAAATAGTTTTTGGAGTGCCGTTACCACGGCTTTTGTGCCTATGCTTTTGAACAAAATTTCGGTATTCCCGCAGACTGCGCAACTCATAGGTAGTGGTTTGGTGTGGCCACAGACATGGCAGCGTAGCTCGTGCGTGTCTCCATGGTACGTCAGCCCTAAGTCGCAGTTAGGGCACAGGGCTTGCCAGCCGCACACTTGGCACAGAACGACGTTGGCCGTACCGCGGCGGTTTAGGTACACCAAAGATTGCTCCCCGCGCTGCAAGGCCCCGCCTATTTCGCGCACAAGCACATCGCTAAACAGCGGATTTCGGCTAAACAGTTCGGGTCTGCGTAGGTCAACCATGTGAATGCTTAAGGGGCTGTCGGCCGATTTGGCGAGATTCTCCATGGCTACAACAGGGCGTTGTCTTAGGCCGGCTAGGTAGTAATCTTCCACGCTTGGCGTAGCCGAACCAAGTACTAGAGTGGCGCCATGTAAAGCTGCGAGTTTAGCCGCCACGCGGCCGGTGTGATAGTGCGGCGCTGACTCGTTTTTGTAGGCAGTGTCGTGCGATTCGTCCAACACTACTAGACCCAAGTTACGGAGCGGCGAGAATAGCGCCGAACGGGGGCCAATAACAATGGCCGGGGTCGTGCGGACCAGTAATTCATACCAAATATCGCGCCGCTGAGCAGCCGTAAGCTGCGAATGGAGCACAAACACTTGGTCACGGTAGGCTTCACGGAAGGTTTTGGTTAGTTGAGCCGTCAGGCCGATTTCGGGTGTCAGTACCAATGCCGATTGACCGGCGGCGAACGCGCGGGCAGTGAGTTCCATGTAAACACGCGATTTGCCGCTGCCGGTAACCCCATGGAGCAGGAAGGTGCCGGGCCCGGCTATAGCTGCCAGGGCGCTTTGTTGATCGGTTGTCAGTGGCGGCGCTGAATTGATTAACGATTTATGATTAATGATTAACGAAGGGGCGGCAGGGCTTCCTTTAATCTTTGATCGTTCATCCTTAATCTTCCCCGGGAACACCTCGGTGGGCGGTACAAACAAGCGGACAACGGCGCCCAGCGGCGCTGGGTAGTAAGCGTGCAGCCAAGTGAGCAACTGCAAGCTTTGTTTGGGTAGTGGCGGGCAGGGCGCAATAGAGGTGATGGGCTTTACCGCAAAGCTAGGCTTGTGCACTTTCTGCACAACTATGCCCAGCGCGCTACGAGCCCGTAAGGGTACTCGCACAAGTTGCCCAGTCGCTAACGCTTCTGCGCAGCCATAGGTGAGCGCGGTCTCGCCGTGGTACGTCATAGTTCCCACCAACACCTCGTAGTAGTTCATGGGGTTATTATCTCTTAACGGCTCGCTGTTTACCATTCGCCGCCAACCAATCTGACGCTCGGTCGCAGACTGGAGGGGATAGCCAGCCGGGTGAGAGCCCGGCGTACGCGTAAGGGGAACTTGGGAAGGTTCCCCTTTAATGTAGTAAGAGGCGCGGCAAGCAGGCCAAAGGCCTGCGCGGACGCCCCAGGGCGTGGTCCCATCATTTCAACTTGAATTCTTAAGGGAGCCTGTCTATACTAAAAAGTACGTTGTCGGAAAGACAATAAGGACGTAAGTGGTTTGGGAAGCAGCAGGGAAACTATGTTAGATGTATTTATCACCTCAAGAGTACGGCGCAAGATCATCGTCATCTATGCGAAGTATCCCGATTTTAAAACCCACGTCCGTGGCCTAGCCAAACTTATAAAAGAAGACGCCGGTAATATACAGCGCGAACTGAAACGTCTCGAGAAAGCGGGCTTTCTCATCAGCGAAAAGCAGGGCAATACCAAAATGTACCACACCAACAAGCAGTTCGTTATCTTTAAAGAGCTACAGAGCATAGTTCTAAAGTCTCAGCGTACTCAGACCAAACGCCACGTCGCGTAGCGGTAGCAGAGAAGGTAAGTATTGGCTTTATAGAATTAAGTTATATAATCTCTAGCAATGGCAGCCGAACAACACCCAGGATACGACTCTGTCAATAATCAGCCTGACCGCTTGTCACGAGGGGCTCGAGCCGGTGCTTTCTTTGATAGAGTCTGCCGGCGACTAGGTCATGTGCTATCGGGTCGTGTCTTTGTGGCTACTATTTTGGCTACCGAGCTGGCTCCAGCTGCCGCAGTCGGGCTTGACGCTCTAACTGGTAAACCGCTTCCCCTGGAAGCCGCCAGTAACGCTGCCCTCTTGGTACTCGCGGGTACCGCAGTGACAGCCGTGATTGGTGTGACCATCCATGAGGCATACTCAGGCCCGGAGCAGCCCGCACGTGAACCCAGACTGGACGCAGAAGGTAACATAAACGTCAACTTATTCCACACACAATTTTCTGCACCGCCGCAGTTAAGCTAGTTTGTCCCTCAAACGTTTATTTCCAGCTTGCGTGGCCGCCTCTGTTAGGCTATAATTGAACCTCATATGATAGAAGTAACTCGCAAGGACAGCAAAGAATCTACCGAGAACCTGGTACGCCGGTTTAACCGCCGTGTACAGCAGAGTGGTTTGGTAATTGCTGTAAAACAAGGCCAATATTTCGAAAAGCCCATGAGCAAGCGTGAACGCCGCGCTAAGGCCATTGTGCGCACCCAGCGCAAGGCGCTCAAACTGCGCAAAATCAAGTTAGGTCAGAAGTAAAAACACCAGCGAGTCGCAGTCTCGAGTAAACGAATCTTTTGTTTGTTTTTGTCGAGTTACGGTACACTAAAGTTATGGGTTTACGACAACAGATAGACGACGACTTAAAGGCCGCCCTGCTTGCCCGTGATTCTATAAAGGTAGACACGCTGCGGGGCCTAAAAAGCACAATTTTATACGCTGATGTAGCCGCTAAGGCGCGCGACAGCGGCGGCATACCGGACGCCGACGTGCTGGGGCTGCTGGCCAAAGAGGCCAAAAAGCGCCAGGAAAGCGCCGATTTGTATGTGCAGGGCGGGTCGCAGGAGCGCGCCGACAAAGAACTGGCCGAAAAGGCTATTATAGAAGGCTATCTGCCGGCGCAGCTTAGTGACGACGAGCTGAAAGCGGTCGTAGGCGAGGTGGTAGAAACGCAGGGCGCCAGCGGCATGCAGGCCATGGGCGCCGTAATTGGCGCAGTGAAAGCCAAAGTGGGCAATACAGCTGACGGTGCTAAGATAGCGCAATTAGTAAAGGAGCGTTTGAGCGCATGATACTGCTCATGGGCGCGGCCGGTGCCGGCAAAAGCATGCAGGGTCACCAACTGGCCGATGAATATGGTTACGCGTATATCTCCAGCGGCGAAGTCTTCCGCGTGCTGTTCACTGGTCGCCGCCGACATGAAATGCTGGAAGGGCGACTGCTAAGTGACGGCGAAGTCATACGAGTTATTGACCGGGTTATGGAATTTATAGATACCAAAGAGCAGTTTATACTCGACGGCTTTCCACGCACCAAGCCCCAGGTTGACTGGCTGCTCATGCAGGTAGAGGCTGGACGTGTACGTCTGCCGGTGGTGGTCAATTTGGAAATTGGCGAAGGCGCCATTCGCGACCGGCTGCAAAAGCGTGCTCGATTGGACGATACCGAAGCGGCAATTTCCCAACGCTACAACGACTACGAGGCGGTCACTCGTCCGCTACTTAAATACATGCAGAAAAAAGGCATAAAGATACTTGAAATTGACGCCGAAGGCAGTCCAGCAGAAGTACATGATCGTATTTGTAAGGCACTAAAGATCTAATTGGCGCCTCTGTTAAGTAGCTTAATAATGACTCTATGCAAACGAAAACCGATGACGAACTAGACGCCATGCGCCGCAGCGGGCGTATTTTGGCCACCGTGCTCCAAACTATAAAGCAAAAAGTACGAGCCGGTATGACGCCGCGTGACATTTCGGCCGTAGCTGCACGGGAGCTAGATCGCTTGGGCGGCAAGCCGGCATTTAAAGGCTTTGAGGGCTATCCGGATATTATTTGTATAAGCACTAACAATGAAGTGCAGCACAGCATACCAAACAACCGGCCGTTTCGGGTTGGCGACATTGTAAACTTCGACTTCGGTGTAGTGGTGGAGGGAATGATTACCGACGGTGGCATATCGGTGTGTATTGGGGGGCTTGCCAAAGCGGACGACGATGGAAAGCGCCTGCTCGAGGGTACCGAACGGGCACTCTATGCCGGCATAGACCTAGTGCGTGACGGTACGCGCGTGGGCGACATATCGGCTGCTATTCAGGCGGTCTTGGAAAGTTACGGTCTGGGCATTGTGCGGGAGCTGGTGGGACACGGTGTGGGCTACAGTTTGCACGAAGACCCAGAAATCCCCAACTATGGACAGAAAGGTACTGGGCCGACTCTGAAGGCTGGCATGACGATTGCTATAGAACCCATCACGACACTGGGAAGCCCACGCATTTTTCAGGCCCACGACGGCTGGACGTTGCTGACCCAAGACGGCTCCCGCAGCGCCCAGTTTGAGCACACTGTGCTGGTTACCCGCGCCGGCCACGAGATTTTGACCCAGGTGTAAATCTGTGCCAAATATGGTATAAATAACTCCGGTGTAGGAAACAGACGAGGAGGAAGAATTGTCCATTCCCGGCAGCGATACGGTAGATGCCGTGATCGTTGATGAAGCCGCGCGATGCGCAGCGCGACGTGCCCAGTTCAGGGAACGTGCGTTCGTGCCATCGATGTTCGTGTGTGTCGTGGTGTTCGCCGCGGTACAACCGAAGATCCATATCCCGGAGTGGGTGTACGGCATCGTCGGACACACGATGCTGATACTCGCGGCCGTGTACGTCCTTGTCCTTGTGACGCTCCTATTGGCTGCTCTGTGCAGCTCCTGGGCGTCACCCACCAAGACCTCCTGACCAAGGAGGTTGCCACGTGAGAGCCTCTACTGGGGTAAGGAGCGAGCCGGCACCTGCCAGCATCAATCCCCAACCAGTAGAGCCTCACGTTACGCCTTTATTGATTTTGATTGCAGTTATAAAACATGGGGTGGGACAACGTAGTAAGCTGGGGGTTCGAGGGCCGGTGGCGGCGGGGCGGATGTCCGAACGGACGCCCGCACGCATTTCGGCTTCTGCCGATCCGCACCCGCCGCCAGGCCAGTCATGCGATGCTGCCACAGGCGGGGCAGACGTAGGCACTCGCTCCTGCGGGTCGCATCCGTGTTATACATCTTAAGCAGAAGGGGTGCTGGTGCGACTCCAACACGGCGTAGAGCGGCTCGCCACTCTCGAGGGGTGAAGTTTCTCCCCCGCTGCTGACGAAGAAGGCGGCAGTCGTGAACAGGCTCTTGACTGCCTCACAGAGCCTGCGGTGGCGCCGCCAGGCGGCGTGGATTACCACTACTCGAACTTTTCTTGCCCACTCGTCATAGTCGACGATGTGCCTGCCGCTACCCTGCTTGATGCATTCAACGATCGAGGCTTCGGTCACATTGGGGTCTACCAGCAACGCCCCCATGGCATCGGGGTGTATGTCCACCCTTACGGGCGCTGCCGCGCCGTAGAGGGCGGCAAAAAGCGGGCTGCCATTGCGAACAACGCCGAATGCTTCGACACAGGCCAATGCCACCACAACCGGAGCTGCGGCTCCGCCTTGTTCGGCGGTCTGCAAAGTGGCGTTCATCTATCCTCCACATGCCAACAACCAGGACGGGGTGTCCAGTTGCGCAGGGGACGCGCGTAACTTGTGATTACTCGCGCTCGTTGCGCAACTGGAGCTTACTACGTTGTCAAATAACGACTCTCGACCCTCACACGGGGAAAGTCTAGGCTTATCTTATAATCGTTCATCCGGTGTTGCAACGCCAGACTGTGTTGCCCATACAATCTGAGCGTTACAATGTTAGCTATGATAGTAAGGATCTAGTCCGGCTGCTATGGACTCCTGCGCCAGTCTCAAGACCAGTCTTTGCTGTGCTCCAGAAAGCGATAGGTCACGACTGCGATCTTCTGTTACTGGTGTCATCGTTTCGGGCAAGGCGTCCCTGGGCATCTCCACGCTGCCCGCAGCCACTCCGCCCAGGCTATCGGGAGCTGATGGGTGGGTAGAGTGGACCATAAAACGGCCGATACGCTGGCCATCTTGGCGAGCACAAAGGTAAAATACCACTCGGGTATCGGGGTGATCCCAATCTACCTCATGTTCTCTTAATATGCTGGGTTGGTCAGGTTGTAGCTTTGCAGCCTCTTCCAGCAAAGGTGCTAGACTGGTATTAGAAACGTCATACGCCGTTACGGTGACTTCCCTATAGTGGGATTCATTTGCCATTGGGCGCTACTATAGCATTTATTATGGCAATTATATACCTGACGTTACCAAACCCAAAAAAGAACTAGTTTTCCTTCTTTTTGGGCGGCGAAGCCTGGACGATCTTTTTGACTGCCTTTTTAAAAGACATGCCGATCTTTACTCGCTTTTCGGCAGGGCTCGATGATCGCTGATCTTGCTTAATCTGCTTGGATAACTTCTCTAACTCTTCTTTGGTAGGTTTGCTGTTTGGCATGGATTACTCCCGCCATCATTATACCCGTGTCTTGGAATTAGCGTAAAACGACTACTAACTAGCAGGTTCAGCCAAAAGAAAGTAACATGCGCAGGTACATGTCATTTTTAGTCCAGTTCAATGTTAAAATACGCACATGGAACTGGCAGCTATTATTGGTGACTACCGCGATTTTTTGCAAAGACTACTAGCCGAGACCCGAGCAGCCGGTATCGACCTTGCGGACTGTGTCCAGCTCGACCATATAGGTTATTCGACCACCTCATTGGAGGCATACGAGCAGAAGAAGACAGAACTAGCCACAGTTGCCACATTGCTGGCGGAACCAACTGTTGGCGGACGGCCGCTGACGGTTTTCCGCCTCCACGAACCAATCATTTTTGATGGTTGGCGCGTCGACTGCTGCGAAATAACTGCACCAAAGCCAGAAACCACTGGTCCGGATGGGCTCAATCACGGTGAGTTTGTTATCTTTGATGATCTCGATACTTTTGCCGAAAAGTACAAAGGAATTCAGTTTGACTTGCGCTCAATCAATCGCGAAATCAACCCCGAGCTTAATCTGCAACTACCATCGGTAAAAGTAAAATTCCACATCCTGAGCATTGCGTCAGTTGCCTACTTTAGAAAAAAGCTGAACCTAATGAACGTCAAATAGATAGATGACGGCACCTATAATCATCTTACTGAATGGGCCGGGTGGCGCCGGAAAAACAACGGTCTCAAAACTACTCGCAGAGAAGTTTGATACATGTGCAGTTGTGGATGCCGACATAGTACGACACATGATTGTGACAGGATTTATCGATCCCTTTTTAAAGGAAGGCATCGAGCAGTACATGCTTGGAATGCACAATACGGCACAACTCGCACGCAATTTCTACGATGCTGGCTTGAATGTCATTATTGACGGAGGTGCTACGCGCAAAGAGTATCTCGACATCTACTACAAAACACTGGGTGATGCTTATTTAGTGAACGTCCTTTTACTGCCGAGTAAAGATTCACTCGTAGGACGCGACGCGGAGCGAACTGGGAAATCAAAACTCGGCGAAGCAGGAATATCCTGGCTCCATGACCGCTTTAGCACATGGAAACAGACTGAGACACGCTGGACAATCTTAGACAATACTGAGCTCACGCCAGCTAAGACCGCCGAAGCGATACTTGCTATAGCCACTACTAAGTTGACCACTCGAGAAGATGCTAAGTAATGAAGGCAGCCATCTACATACTCAATGGCCCGGGTGGGGCAGGTAAAACGACAACGGCACGATTGCTTGCTGAACAACTTGAGCGTTGTGCTCTCATAGAGGTCGATGAGATACGCAAGCTCATTGTCCAAGGCGAGTCGGACCCCTTTTCCAAAGAAGGCCAGGCGCAGCTCATACTTAGTAGTCAGAATGCTGCTCAACTCGCTCGCAACTTTTACGACAATGGATTCACTGTGATAATTGACGATTGCGTTACAGATAAAGAACGGCTCGACTATTATTGCAAGACGCTTCACGAGTTACCATTCAAGATATTCTTGATCTTACCGACGCAAGAAGCCCTTATTAGCAGAGATAATGAGCGAAAAGGAAGGTCAAAGTTGGGTCGAACGAAAATTGAATGGCTCTATCAACGATTTGTCGAACGTGCCAACGAGGAACAACGCTGGGAGATCATTGACAATACCCACCTTACGGCCACAGAGACGGTCAAGCGGCTACAGGGCATTTGAACTTATTTAGCGCGTAGGCGAGTGTCTACACGTGCAATAATAGACATTATGAGAATACGTATTAAGCGTTTTGATAAAGACTTAGCCTTACCGGCGGCAGAGCCACACGCTGCTGGGTTTGACCTAACGTGCAGAGAAGCTATTGTTATCCCACCGCACGAAGTTAAGCTGGTGCCCATTAATATTGCGGTTAAGATTCCGGAGGGATATTTCCTTCTTTTGGCTGCACGGAGCAGCACACCCCTCAGACGAGGGTTATTACTGGCTAATGGCATCGGGGTTATTGATCCATTTTTTAACGGTGACAAGGATGAAATAAAAATCCAGCTACTCAACTTTACCGATGCAGCAGTGTCTGTTGAAAAGGGCGAACTTTTAACTCAAGGTATGGTCATCAAACACGAAGCCGTAGAATGGGATGAGGTAGAGAGCTTTGGTAGCGACGGGCACGGAGGGTACTGGGCGTAGGTATCTGTACTGCTTTTGTTGTATAACTGGCCTACCAGAGCAATTAGTCGCCTCCTCGTCCTAAAGCGATGGGCTCAAACCTATTCGCCTTCGGCAAATAGGCAACTTCCGTTTGAGTACAAACGAAAGTTCTGTAATTGGCTCATGCCTGCTCCCAAATCTCTTTTGTCAACAAGCCGCTTTGCATTAATTTGTCTACCGTGGTAAATCGCATTCTCGGCTTCTCAGTGTCCTCATCTTCCCAGTACCATGCCTCAGCAATAAGCCCTCTGGTTCTACGTTTGGCATAAATAAGATCGCTCATTCTGTGGCATACAAACAAAACAATTGGCAATTGTTCGGTGTTGGTTTGCTCTTGCCAAGTGCTGCCTTCGTCGTCCAGAAACTTCACGTAATCACTCAGGTGTTTCTTCATGCGGTAACGCGGCAGCGTCGGGTCAAAGATTTCGAGGATATAGCTTTCGAGTGTTCGCTCCTCTTTGCCGTCTTTATTGAGTTTGTCCCGGCAAAAGATCAGGTGCGGATGTATCAGCTCATCGTCTATATCCAGCACGAAATGGTAGTAGCTACGTTCGAGTAAATATGCCGCTTCGGTCTGATAATAGTAGCGCAGCTTCTTGGCCTTGGCTTCATAAACGGTATTCTCCCGTTCTAGAGCCAGGCAGCAATCCGCCACGAGCACACAACGGTCAACGTAGGTCTGGCTGCGGGTTGGTTCTTTGTAGCGTTTACGCAGTTCTTCTGGAGGGTAGCTAGGAACCACCACAATCTTGCCATCTTCATCTTTGCTTTTCCTGGTGAGAGTGCGTAAGTAGCGCACGCCATTGAGCGCCAGGAAGTAGATTGCTGGCTTAGTTTTCTCGGCGAAGTGCGTTGAATAAATCCACTCGACATAACCTTTGGCTCGCAAATCCCGTAGCCACAGGTTAATGGTTTTTGGGTCTTTGTGTCTGAGTAGTGCTTGTATCTGGATACGATTCAAAAACCTAAAACTGTACAGTAATCGCAATATCTCTTGTTGCTTCTTTGTTAACTTAGGCAATTCAGTCATATGCAGATTATTCTTAGTTGTTAGATAGTTAGTTTTTTTAAATTCGGTTTATGTAGTTCTTCTTTTAGGTTTTTCTCTGTTTATCTTCTTAGCTTTTTTACTTGTTCTCTATATAGATACCGACAAACACAATCCTAGCCAACCCCACCTACACCACTACTTGTAAGGATAGAGGATACGGAAAGTTTAGCGCAACAGATTAGACTCTGACAAGTTTTGCCCTCGCCCGTGGGGGCAAAATAGAGGGTTAGGTGGGGGCAAGCCTAACAGGGGTAATCAGGCTTTCTTGATAAGCGCTTTGTACGTCAATTTCTTACCATTGAGGTTCCCAAACCACTCCTCAAACCGTTCGCCATCGTTCATCTCGCGCGTATTCCAGCGGTAACTGTACTCATCACAGTATTTTTGTAAGTGTTTCGGGCTGACATGGTGGTAGATAGCGTTAATGCCACGCTTGAGGTGTGACCAAAACGATTCCGCAGTGTTAGTGCTGGCCATGCCATTTACAAACTCTTTGACGCCGTGATTGACGCTTTCGTGCTTGTAGCCAATCTTGGGCAAAGTGCGGTACGGCATGTGCTCGTCGGTGTAAACCGTAGCGTCAATATCAATGTGCTTGCGGACTAAGCCCATGAGGGTTGCGCTGCCGGTATCGCTTGTGACAACAGCGTGCAGGCTGCCGCCACGCTCAACCATGCCGACAACCGGCGTTTTACTGTTCTTGCTGCCGAAGCCCTGAGCGCCTTTACCGGTTAGAGCTTTGGTGCGTTTGTGGGCGTGCTTGTTGCTATCTTTGCCGCCAATGTAGGCTTCGTCCATTTCTACAGCGTCTTTGAGTTTTTCAAAGGTGCCATTCTCAAAGACGTAGCGGATACGTTGGAGCATGAACCAACTTGTCTTTTGGGTGACGTTTAAGTATTTGGCGAGTTGGATTGATGAGATGCCTTTTTTCAGGCTCGTGCAGAGATAGATGGCAAGGAGCCATTTCTGTAGTGGAATCATGCTGTCTTCAAAGATGGTGCCCATACGGACAGTAAAGGGCTTGCGGCACTCGGCGCATTTCAGGCGGCCACTGGCGAGTTTGTAGGCTTTGATGCCGACTACACCGCACTTTGGGCAGACAATCTCATTTCCCCAACGCTGCTGTGCTATAAACTCGGCACACTTTGCTTCTGAGGCAAATTGGTTGAAGAAGTCGATGAGATTACCCGCATTCATACTCTTAGTTTATAGGAGTAGATTGGTAACGTCAAGTATATAATTGCCTTTATTATTGTGTATGTCAATCTAGTATTGCCTAGGGGGCTGTCTTAGGAAGGTTGCCGGAGTTGCTTTCAGGGAAGAATAAGCAGTATACTCCTAACATATGCGCGAAGGCTCCGCCGCTCCAATTTACGTCGGCCTTGATGTTGGCACCGCCACCGTTCGGTGCGTGGTTGGCACGCGGGATATTACCGACCCGAATGTTATTTCGGTGATTGGCCATGGCAGCGCTCCCAACCAGGGTATGCGCAAAGGCGTGGTGATGCACATAGAGGACGCGGCTGAGGCGATTGTGCAAGCCATAACCGAGGCCGAACGGATTAGCGGCGTGCAAATTCACCGAGCTACGGTGAATGTAAATGGTGCCCACGTGACCGGCCTAAATAGTCGCGGCGTGATTGCCATTTCTAGCCCCGACCGTGAAATTACCGTAGATGACCGGGAGCGCGTGGAAGAAGCTGCCACCATAGTAAAACTGCCGCCTAACCGCGAGATTGTGCAGGTATTTGCCAAAAACTACCGGCTCGATGGGCAGGACAATCTAAAGGACCCGGTAGGCATGCATGGCGTGCGGTTGGAGGTGGACTGCCACATTGTAACGGCCGCTAGCCCCAACGTAGGCAACCTAGATTTGGCGCTCGAAAAGGCTCAGGTGCGGCCGCAGCATCATACCGTAAGCGCATTGGCCGCCGCCGAGGCTGCACTGGACCGCAAGCAAAAAGAGGCGGGCACTTGCGTTTTGGACATCGGGGCCGGTACTACCAATCTAAGCGTCATTGAAGACGGCGAAATTCAGCACGTAGCCGTTATACCCATGGGCGGTACGCACATTACCAACGATCTCGCCATTGGCCTAAAGACCGACTTAGATGTGGCCGAGGCGGTAAAGGTAAAACATGCGCGCTTGGGCGACGACAGTGACAAGCCAGTAAAAGTAAGTGTAGACAGCAACGCTCACGAGTTTTCAGGCGGCATGGTAAACATGATAGTTGAAGCGCGGGTGGAGGAGCTGCTGGAATACGTGGAGAAAGAGTTGCAGCGCATCCACCGCGTCCGTAAGCTGCCGGGTGGTATTGTGATTACGGGCGGCACGGCCGCGTTGCCGGGCCTGGCCGACTATGCCCGTGATAAACTGCAGCTGCCCGCCCGGATAGGCAAAGTTCGCGGCCTGGCCGGTCTGGTCGACACGGTCGATACGCCGGTCTACGCGACGGCCGCTGGTCTGATGCTGCTAGACATATTGCTGACACCTTATGTGAACGACCAGGCGGCCACGCACCAAGTAATGGGCGGCAATATTTCCGGCGCCATCGGCAAACTGTTTGGCAGGCTTAAACCATAGGTCTCCCAAGCGGCCATACTAGTCTATAAACAAAAACATGCAATCACCAGCCTCAGACCGACACCCAGAAGCACCGCCACCTGATGGCGAGGGCCAGCCGTCTGCTGCCGAGCAAACGCAGCTGCTGCTAGACCAGGTTGCCGCGGCTTACCATGAGCCAATCAACGCCCAAGCGTCCCACGTACGCAGCGCTGCCGATCTCACCATTACTAGGGCGGCCAGGCCAGTTTATGCGGCTGTGCGGGCCGGTCTGCCTGTGCCGGTGGCGGCCGGCGCCAACATGATTGAAGACGTCCTGGATGGTGTTCGGCATGATATGGCGTTTGATGCGACCACCAGGCGACGGGGACAGGACGCGGTTGAGACCGCTAAAGGATGGCTGATGGACTATCGGGGTGAACTACTCGAACGGTTTGCGGCCGCTCCGGAAGACGATGAAGTTTGGGACGATGCGGTTGCGCTGGTCCGTGCAGAAGCCGACCGACCCGCCCGCTGGATTAGTGGCGACAGGCGCCATAGGCCAGCCGTGGCTGACGATATACCCGGCGAAGAGCTGATTGCCTTGGCCGAGGAAGTACGGGCTGCCGAGCCGACCGATCGCTATGCACTCATGGCCCAGCGGGCTCCAAACGGCAAATCATGGTTCGATACGCTGACAACATTTAGTGGCGCACAAATCGAGACGGCCATGGCGGAGGTACTCGACGGACTTTTGAGCGAGCGCTCGGACGGCGGGTCGTTTGGCCGGGCTCTCGACTTAGGTACTGGTACTGGCAAATCACTGTCTAAATTGGAGGCGAGGTCGGACGAGGTAGTTGGTGTGGACCGAAACAGTAGCTTATTGGCCCTGGCGGAAGAGGCTGCTGCGTCTGGTACTAGCTTGGTTGAATCGGCGGTAGACGATCTGCCATTTCCAGATGCGAGCTTTGATGTCGCGACCAGTAGCGGTTTAGTTGGCGCGCTAGATAAAGCTACCGCGGAGCGATTTTACCGAGAAATCGCACGGGTGCTTGCCCAGGACGGTATATACATGGACGGCTCGTATTATTCGGATCAGAATGGCCGCATGGGCGAGGAGATGGACAGCATAACGGCCACAGCCAAAGCTACGCTGGCAGATATGATAGTCGACACGGTGTCCGGTAAGCTGCAGATTACCGACCACCTGTCCGATGAGGAGACGGTGGCACTGCTCGCTGAGCTCAACCTAGAGGAAGAGCTGTTACTTGTGCCCGCACATAACTCCAGTTATGCTCCCGTGAGCCTCGTTCGACTCGTCCGCAAACGGTAGTTGAAGCTTACGGTAGCTGGAGTGGGCAGGTGCACGGCAGTCCTGGTGGCTAGCGTCTGCTTGCGCTGACAGACGCCATCTCCTGGAACAAGGTATAATATAAGATATGAGTGAGAACAGCTCTTCTATAATGGACGAGCTTCAGCCCGGCCAGCAGTTAGTAGATGAGAACACTTACGAGACTGGCAAAGCAGCTAGCCTGCAGGCCGCGGATCTGGAAGTGGGCTATTGGTATGTCGTCCGTACTACTACTGGCGGCGTGGACGAAGAGTATGCAGTAGATACGCCAGCCCGTCTGATTGGCAAAGCAAAAGAGGGGGCCGATGACTATGAAGTTGCGTTTGAGCCCATAACGTCCGAAGCTGGCACTAAGTATGGGCCGCTGGCTTGTACGGCTCGTGGCGGTTTGCTGCTGGCACTTTTGCCAGACCCCGACACCAATGATCGCAGCAGCTGGCCGGCTGAGGAAATGGGGTATGTGGTGGGTCGGTACCTAGATGAAGCCTTTGGTGACAGGCGGGCAGGGGCGGCAAGAGCATTGCCGCGGCAAGTTTTGCGGGCTTCGTAAGCGCCGATCGTAACACCTAGAAGGCTAATTTAGTACTCAACCAGCCCAAGGCGCCGAGACTAGCAGGAAATGGTCGGTCCGGCACATTGTTCGGACACGCTTGTGGCGTGACCAAAATGTGTGCGGGCGGCCTTGCTACGGGGGCGGCAAGCCGGTATACTGCTGGTATTAGCTAGTTAGTTACGAAAAAGAGGTGACATGGCACAAGCAGTAGACCCGGCAATTGAGACATTCGCACGCATAAAGGTAGTTGGTGTGGGCGGTGCCGGGGGCGCGGCCATTAACCGTATGGTGGAAGCTGGCATAGAAGGCGTGGAATTTGTGGCGGTAAATACCGACGCACAGGCCCTACAAAATTCTAAAGCCACCGTAAAAATCCACATTGGTCGCGACACCACGCGCGGGCTGGGCGCCGGAGCTGACCCAGATGTGGGCGAAAAGGCCGCTAAAGAGTCGTCCGAAGAGATCCGTAAAGCGCTGGAAGGTGCCGATATGGTGTTTGTGACTATTGGGGCCGGTGGTGGTACCGGCAGCGGCGCTGGCCATGTAGTGGCGCAGATTGCCAAGGATCTCGACATACTTGTTGTAGGGTTCGCAACAAAGCCATTTGCCTTCGAAGGCGAAAAGCGTCGCCGTAACGCCGACACCGCCATTGAGAACCTACGCGAGTCAGTCGACACGCTCATCATCATACCCAACGACCGTCTACTGCAAACTATTGATCGTCAAACGCCGCTACTCGAGGCCTTTAAGGTGGCCGACGATGTGCTGCGCCAGGGTGTACAGGGCATTTCCGACCTCATAACCGTGCATGGACTTATCAACCTAGATTTCGCTGACGTGAAGGCAGTCATGAGTAGTGCGGGCAGTGCGCTTATGGGTATTGGCCGGGCCAGCGGCGAGAACCGCGCCATACAGGCTGCTCAGCAGGCCATCGATAGTCCGCTTCTGGAAGTTTCCATAGATGGTGCCCGCGGCATACTATTTAACGTCATTGGCGGCAACGACCTATCTATGCACGAAATTAACGCCGCCGCCGAAGCGATTACTGCCGCCGCCGACCCAGACGCCAATATTATATTTGGTGCTACCATTAGCCCGGAACTGGACGGGGAAATTATTATTACGGTGGTTGCCACTGGCTTTGATGCGTCTTACTTTTCCAAGCGCACTCCTACTTCGTCTACGACATCCGTCGATGACGAAGTTGAATCGGTGGTTGCGCCCAAAGTCGCCACGCCGACCGACGCCGACATGGCAGACATCGACATGGACCTAAAAGAGCACACCGAAGCTGCTAGCGACTTTGGGAACGACAAACCCATGCCTAACATTTGGTCCATAAGCGACGATGACGCAGATGACGACACTGACGACTCTAAGGTGGCGGGCCCGGTGGTATCGAGCCACGAGGAGGATGAGCTAGAGCGGCCTTCCTTCCTACGCCGACTGACGAAGCGTAGCCGCAAGGACGACACTGATCCCAAGAGCGAATCTGAAAAAACCGACAAATAACAGGGGTATCCTGCCTGGCCTTGTACTAAATAATACACCGATAATTCGCTTGCGCGAGCGCTATGACTGGGGGTATTATGAACCAGTAAAACGCTATATGTAGTAGCCAGGCCCAGCATTCTCGCCGGTGTGGGTACTGCAAAAAGGCCGTACCTTAAATGCTAACTGTTAGCAGAAGACACTATGGTGTCTGCTAACTACAAAAGAAGGAGGCCTTCAGATGAAATGTGGCCAATGTAACGGCGAAGACACCAAAGTCATAGAGAGCCGCGATGTCGATGCCGGCCATGCCGTTCGTCGTCGCCGGGCCTGTCCGACGTGCGGGTATCGCTTTACCACCTACGAGCGCCTAGAGCGACCACAGCTGATCGTTATAAAAAACGATGGCACGCGCGAATTGTTTAGCCGCAGCAAGCTGCTGGCTGGGCTGTATCGTGCCTGCGAGAAAACCGCGGTTACTAGCTTACAGCTGGAACAACTGGTGGCGAGCGTAGAGCAGCAACTCTATAGTTGCCCGGAGTCGGAAGTGCCGTCGGGCAAAATTGGCGAGCTGGTGATGGACAGGTTGGCGGGCTTAAACGAAGTGGCGTATGTGCGCTTTGCGAGCGTCTACCGGCGGTTCAAAGATATTGCCAGTTTCGAGCGCGAGCTTTCGCAGATTCGCGAGCGCAAAACGACCGACGCGGTCGTGACCCCTTAAAAAATAGCGTGGTAGTAACGGGCCGGAACAGTCGGCTCCCCCTGAGCTTTAAACTAAGCGAGGTTTAAAGTCCATGGAGAGCTTGCTCTTAGGCAGGCCTGGAGGCCGCGCGACACAGCAGGGGCAAACAGGTTAGGGGCGACTCTAACAAAAACAAATTAAAATAAGAGGTTGTCAGAGGTGGCAACCAGGGAGTGAGGGTAACAATATGGGGCAGGCAACTAATAGTGGGGTGGCGCGGTTTTTCACCCAGCCAAAGACTAAGGCGTATGACCAACTAAAGTGGGCCAAGCGCGATTCGCAACTCAAGAACCCGTTTACCGGTGAGTCGGTGTTTGAGCAGAAAGATGTAGAGATTCCGGAAGGCTGGTCGCTAAATGCGCTGAACATTGTGGCTCAGAAATACTTTACCGGTACGCCGGGCACGCCCGAGCGTGAAACATCTCTAAGACACCTGATTGACCGTGTAGCAGACACCGTAGTACGCCAGGGTCAGCAGGAAGGCTATTTCGACTCTGGGACCGACGCCGAGACCTTTCGCGAGGAGCTAAAGTACGTGCTGGCTACTCAACGTGCCGCCTTTAACAGCCCAGTGTGGTTCAATATTGGCGCGCCGGAACGGTCCCAACAGGCCAGCGCCTGTTTTATTCTGGGTGTGGACGACACCATGCAAGACATTTTGCAGTGGTACACCGACGAAGGCATGATTTTTAAGGGTGGTTCGGGCAGTGGTGTAAATGTAAGCACTATTCGTTCTAGCATGGAACCGCTGGGAAAGAGTGCCGGTAAGGCTTCGGGTCCGCTTAGCTTTATGCGCGGCGCTGACAGCGTGGCGGGCGCTATAAAGAGTGGCGGCAAGACGCGTCGGGCTGCCAAGATGGTCATTATGAATGTGGACCACCCCGACGTTGAGGAGTTCGTGTGGTGTAAATCAATCGAAGAAGACAAAGCTCGCGTGTTGCAGGCAGCCGGCTTCGATATGAGCCTGGACGGACGCGATATCTTTAGCGTGCAGTACCAGAACGCCAACAACAGCGTGCGTGTGACTGACGACTTCATGAAGGCTGTGCAAAACGATGACGACTGGCAATTAAAAGCCGTTACCACCGGCAAGCCGCTGCGTACCGTAAAAGCGCGCGACATTTGGCGCCAAATAGCCGAAGCAGCCTGGAAGTGTGCCGACCCAGGTTTGCAGTTCGACACCACCATTAACAAGTGGCATACCACCCCAGTTGCTGGGCGCATAAACGCTTCGAACCCTTGTAGCGAGTACATGCACCTCGACAACAGCGCCTGCAATCTGGCCAGTATCAACCTGCTAAAGTACCTAAACGATGACTTTAGTTTCGATATTGAGGCCTTCCGGCACACCATTGAGCTCATGTTCACCAGCCAGGAGATCTTGGTGGGCTACAGTGAGTACCCCACGCCGCGCATTACCAAAAACGCCAAAGCTTATCGCGAACTTGGTTTAGGCTACGCCAATCTGGGAGCGCTCCTAATGGCCCAGGGCTTGCCCTACGATTCAGCAGAAGGACGTGCACAGGCGGCGGCTATTACAGCGCTGCTGACTGGCCATGCTTACGCTACTAGCGCTAAGATTGCGCGCAAAGTTGGCCCGTTTGCTGGCTTCCATAAAGACCGCGAAGGCATGCTGCATGTACTGCGTATGCACCGTGAAGCTGTGGACCACATAGACGCTTCTTTGGCGGCAGAAGACTTGCTGAGCGCTGCTGCGCAGGCATGGGACGAGGCAGTTGAGCTGGGCGAGCTGTACGGGGTACGTAATAGTCAGGCTACTGTACTGGCGCCAACCGGTACCATTGGGCTCATGATGGATTGTGACACGACTGGTATTGAGCCTGACTTGGGCCTGGTAAAGGTAAAGAAATTGGTCGGTGGCGGCACCATGAGCATTGTGAACCAAACGGTACCCCGCGCTCTAAAAGCGCTTGGCTACACGCCAGAGCAGGTCAAAGACATTGTGAGCTACATAGACACCGAAAAAACCATTTTGGGTGCGCCGCACCTGCAAAAGGACCACGAGCCGGTATTTGCCTGCAGCATGGGCGACAACGCCATCCACTACCTGGGGCACGTTAAAATGATGGCCGCGGTGCAGCCGTTTATATCGGGCGCTATTTCCAAAACAGTGAACATGCCTGAAGACTCAACCGTAGAAGATATTGAGCAGATTCACCTGGATTCCTGGAAAATGGGCCTGAAGGCGGTGGCCATTTACCGCGACAACTGCAAGGTGGCCCAGCCACTCAGCATGGCCAAAAAGGAAGGCGACAAAGCTTCCGATGCTAAAGTGGGTGCCCAGGAAAGCCGCGCTGAAGCAGCTGCTGCCGCAGGCGCTACGGCTGCCGTGCCTGTTGCTGTGGCGGAGCCGGCCCCAGCTGTTGTGGTTGCCGCTCCAGCGGCACCAGATGCAACACTCGATGGCCGAATTGTGGTGAAGGGCGCTGTGCGTCGCAAATTACCACGCATGCGTCGTAGCCGCACCTACCGCTTCATGGTGGCTGATTTGGAAGGCTTCTTCACGGTTGGCGAGTACGAAGACGGTACGCCCGGCGAGCTGTTTGTAAATATCAGTAAGCAAGGAAGTACGCTCGCTGGCGTGTTCGAATCATTCGCCATTAGCGTGAGTCACGGTTTGCAGTACGGCGTGCCACTGAAAAGCTACGTCAAGACACTACGTGGCATGAGCTTTGCGCCGAGTGGCATCACCGACGACACCGATATTCGCACTGCCAGCTCAGTGACGGATTATATCGTCCGGCGTTTAGCGTTAGACTATCTGAGCTTCGACGACCGCCTGGAGCTTGGTCTGGCCAGCTTTGAGGACATGCCTGAGGCTCAAACCAGCCTGCTCGAGGTAGCGGCTCCGGCTACGGTTACGGCCGTGATTGCTGAGGAGTTGACCGACCGGCCAGGGGAGCCTAAGGCTCCAGCAGAGACTCCTGCGAGTTTTGGCGCGGCGTCCTTTGCGGAAGCTTCAGAGGGCAAGAAGGCCGTGGTACAAGACCCGGCTGCGCCGCTGTGCTACAACTGTGGCAACAAAACCCAGCGCTCCGGCAGCTGCTACGTGTGTACCAGCTGTGGTAGTACCACTGGCTGCTCGTAGCAGTCAAGCTGTACCATAAAAGAGGACGCATTGAAGCGTCCTCTTTTATAGCTAACATCGTTGGCGTAGATAGCGAATTGACTTTTCCAGCTTTATATGCTAATGTTTAGACAATGAGAAAAAGACCTGCAGCGCTAGAAGATGCTTATCCAATCGACGACTTTTTGACTCACGACACTCACAATCATGATCGTCCCCATGGCCGCACAAGGAGGGGAGTAGCTCTGGCCGTAGCCACCCTGGCCGTAGTTGCTGCAGGCGCTGGCTTGGCCCTTACACAAAAAGGAAACCATCATCGCTCGGGAGCCGAAAGAGTTCATGCAACCATGCTTGACGGTGTCGCCATGCTGCCAGCCGGTACGCACGCGGAAGTAGTGACCACGGTGTTCACAAACCCGGCGCACAGCCAAGTAAAGCCCCAGGAAGTGACCCTCACTGCTTCTCGATACGTTGTGCACCCTATGCTGGCGATGGTACGCGAAGGTGACGGCTCAGAAGAGCTAGCGCTCGAGTTTCCGGTAACTGAGGCGGACGCAGAGGTGCCGGGACCTCTGCAACGAGCTGGAAATATGTTTTTAGTGCCGATCAGTGCGTTGGGCGCTGCTGACGGCCATGTATATGTTAGCCCCATCCCCCAACCCGGATCGCGGTACAATCAGCTTAACTCGGAGCAGATAATACTCGCCGGTCAACCAGGTACCGGTGTCTATAGGGCGTACAGCGATAGTGCTGATGCCGCTACTGCCGATCTACCGGGCACATTACAACGCGGGTCGGCGGACGATGCCGCAAGGCTTGCCGCGGAGAATGGCTATACTTCTGACTTTTTTGGCCAACCCTAGCTTATAGCTAGAGCGGTCGCGACCCGATTATATACTGTCAATACGTACTGGTTTTGTGGCCAAATGATAGCTCCTGGGACAAACATTAAGTAAATCTTAAATTCATCTGACGTCCGGGTAGAAACGAACCATTAAGTGGGTTACACTAGTAGCGATGAAACTACTTGTGCTTTACCGACCAAATTCTGAATTTGCTCGTGCCGTAGAAAACTTTGTGCGCGACCTGCAGACTCACCACAACGTTAGCGAGAATCAACTAGAAGTGCTTGACTACGATAGCCGTGAAGGTGCAGCCACCGCCAGCCTGTACGAAGCCACAGACCAGCCTAGCATGATTGTGGTGAATGATGACGGCAGCTACGTAAAGCACTGGGCTGGCAGCGACCTGCCGCTCATTGATGAAGTTGCGGGCTATTTGCTTAGCTATAGCTAGCCGTTAATCCCGGTCGCGGTACTGCGTAAAGTAGTAATAACCGGCAGTAAATATACTTAGAAAAATGAAAAGTATGAGCCAGGTTTGCCGCTCCTGAGGTGCCAAGCGGTAATTCTCGGTCATGTCACTGAACATCCACGCCCAAAAAATTACCAGGGGTATGGAGATAGCCAGCGAAATAACTAGCTGCATGGGCATAGCTTCTAGTATAGCCGATCCTGCCAGACGAGTTATGTCAAAGGCAGAGTAGTCAGGCAGACTTGCAATCAGGGGTACCAAGCGGTACCATAAAAGAGAAATGCGTTGTGGGTAAAACCACATGAGCGGCTATCACCCGCGAAGCAGCGAGAGGAACAGGCCAGAATATTATAATATTCACCTCAGTAGAACTCACCGGAAGTGACCCGTCAGATCAGGTAAACAAGCGCTAAAAGATGGAATTCTTGGCAGAACAGTTCTGCCAAGCAGTAAAGAGCCATTTCTTTTGGAAGTTGGATGGTACCGCCCAGGGAAAGCCCCGGGTTCCAACAGTAGCCAAAAGAAGTGGCTTTTTATTAACCCTCAGGTGAGTATGCAATGCGACTAAGATCATATGAAATAGTGCCCGTAGAGTCAGATCGTAAGTTAGAGGCGGCAAACCGATTGGCCAGGGGCTGCTTGTGCGAAGAAATGATGGCCGCGGGCGTAGACAGAGAAGTTGTGGCGGATTACGCAGGCCGGCCTCAGCTGCCGCTTCTTCATGACGAGCGAGAATCTGACGGAGAAGTATGTTATCGCCAAAGCCTGGCAGTCGTGCAAGGAGACATGTCCGGACTCTATGCGGTCAGAAGGGACCTTTTCCCTAGGCCACGCGATTACCTGACCCTATACGTTAATCCGTACCTTCGTGGGAGAGGTATTGGCGGCGAGCTGTTTCGTGCTTATACGGCTGAGTGCTTAGATCCTGAGGGTCAGGTTGAAACGGTCGTAGATGTGCAAGAGAATCTTCCGGGTATGCTTCGTTTCTTTACCAAACGGGGCTTTTCTATAGAAGGTAACCCAGACAGCAAGCTAGTTCGTACAACCATTGTTAATACCCGGAACGGCTTAGAACCAATACCCGTTCCTTATGTACGTATGATAAGAGGGGAGGAATAAACCAATGAAATTTACTGCGGGGAATCGGCGCAAGGCCATTGAGTACGAGAAAGATCTGGTGGTGCAATGGAAGAAAAACAGGACGTTCGAGAAGTCTATCGAGCAGCGGCCGGAAGGTAATGGCTATGTCTTTTACGACGGGCCGCCGTTCATAACCGGCGTGCCGCACCACGGTACGCTGCTGGCTAGCATCGCCAAAGACGTAGTGCCGCGCTACTGGGCTATGAAGGGCAAACGTGTGGAGCGGGTGTGGGGCTGGGACTGCCACGGCTTGCCAGCCGAAGTCTTTACTGAAAAGAAGCTGGGCATACAGGACCGTCGTGACATCGGTACCAAAATCACCCT
>CAZHYW010000017.1:0-22344 GCA_964537115.1 uncultured Candidatus Saccharibacteria bacterium
AAACCCGATGTCTTAACCGCTGGACGACGGGGCCATTTTCGAAGGAAGGCGGAAACGTGCTTGCATGTTTCCATCTTCCGAGAAAATGGGCACGTATAGCTTTAGCCATACGTGGGCCGAAACGATACACTACGTAGCGCTCGGACCAGCGATTGCTAAAAGCAATCATGGGGCCAGTCTTTCTGATTAATCACCGCCTAGGAAGCGTACCGGCTTTTGTGGAGCCGCATTATCGATAGAGATTTCATCAGAAATTTGACCTGCCCATGATATCACATCTGTTAGCACCTGAACAGAGGCCACGCACATAGAAAACGACGGCGACGGCATGGTATGAAACAAGCTAAGGCCCGGAAGGGTCCAAAGTGTACATACCAAGCCGCCACCGCCTGGAGTTGGTTGAGGTTAATGATTATCGCCGCGCCTCGGTTGCGGAACAGGAGGTAGCAGGTCGGCTATCTCCTCCACAAAACCGAGGATACGAAGAAATCTCGGATCCTCGTCATCCTCTGGCTCGCCGTCGTCTACCGACACAATGCTAGGCACCGTGTCTGTCGATCGGGACCGCCGAAGAAAACGCAAAAACCATCTCAGCATTCTTTCACCCCCGTGATGCTGAGGTACCTTAGCAGGGCTGCCAAGGCATTTCCAACTGTGTTGGAAGTACATTCGAAAAGCACCCGAAAGGAGCGTTGCTCGGTTCGATGTCGCCAGTCAAACATACACCCATACATTCGCGCGCAGCAAGTTCGCCGCACAAGAACAGCTATACTATACCATGATTAAGCAATAGTAACGAGCGTGCCCACGCAAAAGCTCCTTAAGGAGCTTAAGGAGCTTTTATGTTTTGAGCGGTCAGTCATGAGAGCTCTTTTAGTACTGGTTATATAGACTAGCATAGTTTTGCATTTTATGCTAGTGCTTATCCACAGTTTTGCTCAGTAGTAGTCTAGAAGTGCCGCTTGCGACGTAAGGTGCGATGTTTAGCGGTGTGAGCCAGCGGCGTACCGGCTAGTGGTGCGTCAGTGCTAAGCGGATCGCCTAACGGTAGTGGTGAAGTACCTTGCTCGGCCGCCAAGAAAGCGGCACGGTGTTTACGGAACAATAGCTGCCTATACACCATAAACCCAGCTATAACTACCGCCGCAAATATAGCAATGGTATTGCCCGCGCCAGTCTTGGGCAACTGTGGGGGCGTGCATTCGGGTGAGTCAGGTGGCACCGAGCTACCGGGCTGGCAGGGTGGCAGACAAGCGGGACTACCTACTGGAATGCCAGGCTTACACTCAGGCGTAGTCGTCGTAGGAGTTACCAGGGCCGGGCAACCGTTGGCCGTTTTGGCTTGGCCGGCTACCATGAAGTGCAGCGTAGCATTGGGGTTAAATTTGGAGTCGGTGGTAATACTAGTGTAGGTGTGCGTAACCGTTACGGTAGTGGCGCTATCGGGTTTGACGCCTGACTGTACCGGTGTGCCGTCACCAAAGTCAAAGTCGCCGCTGGTAAGTGTGGCTCCGCCCACCACCTTAGCCTGGGCCACAAATTTTATGACCAGCTTGGTTGGGTCGCTCTGGCCAATAATGGCAGCGTCCAGCTGCACGCACTGGAAGAACGGCAGCGTTACCTGCACCACGTGCTGACATTTAGTCGACGCTACGACCACTGTTTGATTGCCAGGCAAATGAACATACACCGTTACTTTGGCGGTGTAATTCGCTGTTTTGGTGTAGGTGTGTGGTACTACAGTAGAAAGCGCGGCCGCACCGCTAACCGTCTGGGTAGTGCCATCGCCAAAGTCATACACTACCTTGGCAACAGTCGCATTGTTGTTGGCCGTAGCCGAAGTAGTAAAGTTAAATGTCCCCGGCTTATCGTCTACCGGCTTAACGTTCAGCGCATCACAGCTATAGTTAGGAGTAATCGAGGTAAAGTGCATGGTGTTGCCGCAGGAAGTCATGACCGCAAAGGTCATAACCCCCTTGCTATTAAACATAGCCTCCACTGGAATGCTATCGGCTACGGCCGCAAAGTTCTGCTCAGGAGCACTGCCCCACAGCGTCTCCTGGGCGCCATTCACCGTTATTATCTCGGGAATGGCGCTGCTCCCGTGGGTGCTTTTGCTGCGGCCATATGTAATAGCGCCCTTACCCACGATTTGTCCATCTACCTTTACGGTGCCGTCGCGGTAAATAAGCCCGTCACGTGCAGAGGTTATAAATTTGTCATAGTCGGCCGACTCTAGGCCGAAGTGGGCATAGACGGCTATTAGATCGTGGCTAGCCGGACTACCCCCGCTAGTGTTGGATTTTACCTTGTTTATAAAGTCGCTCCTGCTAGTAAAGCCGCAGCTAATAAGCGCGTTCTGGTCACAGTCCTTGTTGTTGTCAACCGCACTCACTTGGCCCACGCCAAGGCCTAGCCCACCGAATAAGCCCATGAGCGCTAGTACCAAACCGGCACCAAAAACCAGTTTTGTGCTATGTATTTTTAGGGCACGCCCCAGGCCTAACATCCGCAAATCCCCTTACGCTTTAGTTAGCTTGATTGTCGCATATCTTGCGTCAGGCCGCAACCAAACTATCACCAATAGACCTGCCGGTGCTCCGGCACACGACTTTTAACACCTGTGCCGTGGTTATTCGCGGCTGAGCTTACGCCGACGCAGTAGTTGATGGTAACCGAGCGTTCCGACAATAGAAGTGCCCGCAAAGAGCGCCACCACATTACCGGCACCAGTGTTGGGTAGTGGTACGGGCGGCGTTACCGGTGGAGTGGGTGTAGGTGGCGTTGGAGTAGGGGTGGGAGTTGGAGTAGGTGGAGTAGGCGCCTGCGGCGTAACTGAGGTAGTACAGGCGGGGGCTGTTACCGGTTTGCCGTCGTTGCCCAAAAAGTGCAAGGTAGCACTGGCCGTAAAGGTGCCGGCGGTGGCGTAAGTATGGTTGGTGGTGACCGTGGTGGTAGAAGCCGGCTGCACGCCCGTTTGTGCTGGTGTGCCATCACCAAAGTCAAAGTCGCCACTGGTTAGCTTGGCGCCACCGCTCATTTGGGCTGTGGCCGTAAAGGTAAAGGCCATTTTGTTGTCGTCTACCATAACCGCCATAAGCTGCACGCAAGACACTGCCACGGCCGGAGGCGCCGCAATAGTCACCTGCTTGGTGCAGTCGGCTATAACCGGCAGTTGCAAGTTATCGTTACCAGGCACGCTGGCAAACACCGTTACCTTGGCGGTAAAGGTGCCGGTTTTAGTGTAGGTGTGAGTTACTACAGTGCTACCGCTGGTCTGCGTGACTGTGGGTGAGCCATCACCAAAGTCGTACACAAACTTGGTAATAGTGGCATTGCCGACGTGGGTAGCCGAGGCCGTAAAGTTAAATGTGTTGGCCTTGCCGGCCACCGCTGTTTTGTTCAACATTTGACAGGCCGCGCTCGATTTGGCCGGCACCGGCGTTACCTCGTTGCCACAAGACGGCATGACGGTGAATTCGGGTGTGCCCGACGAATCAAACAGCACAAACACGGCGAGCTGGCTCACGCCGCTAGCAAAGCGCTGGTCTAGGGTATTTTCGAAGTACGTAGTGCCACCTATGGGAACAGCGGTGTCGCTCGATTCTAGCTTTTGGCGGCCCACACTTCGGCTGGCAGTGCCCACCACCTTACCGTTCACGACTATGCGGCCGTCACGCATGGCTTCGCCGGGTAGTGCATGGTTAATAAAGTTAGTGTAGTCGGCAGAGGTAAAGCCATAGTGCGCGTAAATGGCCTGCAGGTCGTGGTGCCCGTGGCCGTCGTTATTAGACTGCACCATATTTATAAATTCTGACTTGCTGGAAAAACCACATTGAATGATGTTGTTGTTGTCGCAAGTCGCTGCTCCGGCCCGGCCCAGACTCAGGTAGGCCACCCCGGCTAGTGCCACTAGCGCCATGGCCAAGCCCGCTATAAATGATACTTTTTTAGAACTCACCTGCCCCAAGCGCCGTAGTACTGCCATAGCTGTCTCCCCTCTGTTAGCCTTACCCTCCACCACGGTACTATGAGCCATCTAGCGCGTAAGTAAGCAATATTACTTAAGTATATATTTTGTACGCCAAAAGCCCCGCTGATTCTCTATGTAAGAGTTTCAGGCGGGGTTTGTTGGGTAAAGAACGAGCGGTCAGTCGAGCTCGCGCGTGCCGTAAGTCTGTTTTAAAAGACTCTAGCGGCGGGCTAACTTGCGGCCTAGGTAGGCGCGGTAACCAATGGTACCGGCAACTACTACTGCAGCAAACAGACCAATCACGTTACCAGCACCGGTGTTCGGCAACTGCTGCGTAGGCGGCGTTGTCGGAGGAGTGGTAGGTGGCGTAACGGGCGGAGTTACTGGCGGCGTAGTGGTAAAGCTGACCTTTTGGGTGCAAGCTACACTGCTGGCAGTAATGTCGCTGCTACCGGCTACTGCAAAACGAGCAGTCGCGCTAATGGTGAACGGACCGTTACCGCTGAAGGTGTGGTTCTGGCCAAGCACAGTGGTAATGTCACCGGTCTTGCTGCCGTCACCCCAGGTAAGCACAGCGCTCTTGAACGTAGCGTTCTTTTGGCTGGTTGCAAACTTGTCTACCGTTACCTTGCGGCTCTCGTTGTCGACAGTCAGGTGCAACAGGTCGCAGCTAACAGCCGGCTTCGGAGGAGTTACCGGAGGCTTGGTAGGCATGTGTACTTTTACACTCACCGTAACGTAGCCAGAGTAGGCAAAGCAACCGTTGATGTCGCCCAAAGAGGCGCCACCGGCTACAATGCTATCGCTCAGCTTGGTGGTAATTTGGTGCACGCCGTCTGCCTTGTGGCTAAAGACCGCAGAACCTTTTACGTATTCCAGCGTGAAGGCGCTGTCACCGAACAGGCTCATGGTGTCGTTAATCATGGCAGGGTTAGCGTTGCTGGCCGATATGAAACCAATCAAATTGGTGTCGGTCTGGCTAGCAGTTGGGACCAGCAGCTTGAACATTACGCTCTTAGCAACTGTCTTAGCCTCACCACCCATAAGGGTAGCGTCAGCGTTGTTGTGCACGTAAGCACGAACTACTACTGTGTCACCATCTTTTACTTTTAGACGGTCCTGTACGTTAGCACCACCGATGCTACCGGCCAGGAAGGGGCGCTCGTCACCTACAACTGGGTTGTTGGTGAATGAGTCAAAGACTACGTGGTTAGCGCCCGTACAGTTAGTAGGGGTCTTGCACGTGTAAGTCGGACGATCTGCCGGGAAGTAGCTCGCAAAAGCCGTACCCGTAGAAACTAGGGCAAACGCTGTTACAACAGCGCCCGCCAATAGGCGTGAAATCTTCATGTGTATAGATTCCTTTCGGTTTAGACTACAAAATTAAAGTTATATGTACGTTACCGTTCGCTATAGTAGATTGTTAAAGCTCGTTAGCCATCCCGTGTGCAGTTTCCACCTCACATCAAGGCTAATGGTTTAGTCAATCTTAGCATAATTGTTGTGTATTGTCAATTATATTAGCTAAGCATTATCGTTTTATAAATTGTTAAGGCGCGTGGCCGTTTAAGCCAGCTTACCAAATCAGATCATTACAAAACATGGGGTCGTGCGGGCGGAGATGGGATTTTCTTTGAATTTTAATGGCTGGATGCCATTAGAATTCGCCGATAATCGACCATCTTCCGCCCGCGTAACGCTTTGACCCGTGTTGCCTTTATTGCCTAGTAGTTGTGTGCGTGGAATGAGCTCCTTGGACGTCACGGCTGGAGGCCGTAATGTTCACGCCTAAATGGGCGCTAGTCCAAAGACCTCAGTGTCTACTCAGCCCCCGAAGGAGCCGGCCGGGCACGAACCGTCGGGGTTCGGCGGCACCGGGAGGCCCTTGTCCAGGGAGTAGCACTGGTTGGAGCCGGGGTCGCCGCTGGACGCCGGGGCCGGGGCGGGGTTCGTACCGGGAGCCTGACGCGGCTGCGTCGGCTGAACCCGAGACGACCCGTCCTTGGGGCACGCCGGGAAGGTTCCCGAGTAACCGGGGCCGAACGCGGTCAGGCACGTCATCTTCGACGTGTGGCCCGGCGTCGGCTTCGGCTGACCCGTGGGGGGCGGGCCCGGCTTGTGCGACGGGGGCACGTACCGCGCGACCGGCTGGTTGTCGCAGGAGATTCGGTTGTCCCGGGTGACGTAGGCGCCGTTGGCGTCCGTCTTCCAGAACTCGATCTCCAGGACCTTACCGGCCGCGTTGCTCGGCTGGCTCCGGAAGACCTGCGGGATACCCGACCGGTTCGGGCGGGCGCCCAGGGTCTCGTAGCTCGCCGGCCCGTTGACCACCTTGGCCGACTTGACGCACTCGACGAGCGCGTCGGCCAGGGCCATGCGGGTCGCCGAGTCGTGCGCCAGAGCGGCGGCCAGCCGGTTGGTGGCGGTCACAAGCTCCCCGCCGTTGGGGTCGACGAGCTTGTGCCCCTGAACCAACCATTCTACCTGCACGGCCTCGAACATCGGGTCGCTGTACACCTTGGCCGCCCAGTGCTTGAGCAGCGTGTTGGCCGTCTTGGCGCTGGTGTCCACCTTGCCGGTGTAGGTCGGGCCGAACTGGTTGTTGGGCGCGTAGTTGGCGGCGTAGTTCACCTTCGGCAGGCTCGCCGGGGTGTTGTACGACACCAGACTCATGCCCGTGCTGTCGGCCGGCGGGTTACAGTCGGCCAGCTGGGCAGCGACCTGCTTGACCGGGTTGCCGTTGCCGGGCAGGATCCCCGCGAACAGAGCCACCAGCGCGCCTGCCAGGAAGATCGCGGCCGCGATGAAGAGCGCGGTCATGATCCCCCAGTGGTGGCGCACCGCCTGGATGATCGCGACGACCAGCAGTGCGACGAAAGCCGCGCACAGCAGGCCGAACCCAATCCACTGCGCCACGATGTCACCGTGGAACAAGTGGACCAGGCCGTAGATGATCCAGTAGAACACCCAGAACAGCAGGGTCGCCACGAACACCGTGCCCAGAGCCGCCAGCGGGATAGCCCACAGGTGGATGAGGTGCCAGTGCGCGGTGGTAACCCGGTGGTGGACCGAGATGCCGATACCGACGCCGGCGATCGCCCACATGAACAGGGTGAAGATCCACTGCCAGGCCCCGTGGGGGTCGGGCACAGGAACAACGAAAAGCATCCAGATCGCGGCCGCGAGGGCAACGCTCCAGATGGCGTACCGGAGCCGGGGGAACCCGAAGAGCGCGATGATGATGAGCACCACGCTCGCCAGGAACCAGGCACAGAGCACGCCGAAGGTCCCCCAGCCCGGCCACCACTGCACGTGGTACGCGTTCGGCAACCAACCGAACACCACGAACAGGTTCCGGACGATGACGTACAGGTACATGGGCAGCCAGCCGAAGGCGGTGGCCCACAGGTAGCGCCGGTTGGTGACGCCAGCAGGGCTCGGGAAAGAGGTCGACAAGACCATCCCCCCGGTCAGCACGCTGATCGTCCACAACGCAGCATTGAGGGTGAACGGCCAAGTCATGGCCATGGTCAATACCTCTTTCCTTTGGTCGGTGTTGCTTACGGACTGTACGGGTGGGTACTACAGGTTGCCGGTGCCCCGACGGCGGCGGTTGCTGCTCGGCTCGTCGGCCGGCGGGTCGTCGACCGGACGGGCGGCAGCGGTGCGGCCGAGGCCGAGGCCGAGCGGGGCGTTGCGGGCGGGCGGGGCGGGGCGCTCGACGGGGATGGGGTCCTCGTCGCGGCGGCTGATGCCCACGCGAGCGATCGAAGCGGGACTCACGCCGATCTGCTGAGCCAGCACGTCGATGCGGTTGTCGAGCAGGTCGATACTCGCGACCATGCCGCGGCGCAGCTGCATGAGCGCGTCGAGCAGGGCCCGGGCCTCGGTCCGCGACAGGCCGTCGTCGGGCTCCGCGGCGTAACCGGCGGGCGTCCAGGGGGAGCTGGAGTAGCTCGGCGGCGCGTAGCCAGGCGGCCACTCGAACGACGGGTCGGGGGCACCGGCCGGCGAAGTCCCGTAGCCGGGGTCGGCGTAGGGCGAACCGGCGGCGGGGTCGCGGTCGTCGTCTTCGCGGTCGTCGCCGAAGCCGTCGTCCGGACGCTTGGGGTCGGTCATGGAAGCCTTTCCTGTTGCTGTTGGTGAGCGGGAGGTGCGGGAGTGGAAACCAGTTGATGGTCGCCGCGCTGCCGGCCAAGTTATGTAAAACTACTTGGACCAGCACGGCGGCAACCGTCAAAGGTTCACGACTCCAACTTACGTTTCTCTGCTCACCTAGCACAAAGGCACAGGCACTTGCTTAGCCAAAAACAAATTCCACAAAAAACTACTTACAAAAAGCAATTAGAGTTAGCGTTACAGTTTCTGCTGCCGGGAGCAACACCGAGCCGTAGGGCTCTAGGCGACTGCTCAACCAGAGCAGACCAGAACAGGCGGGGGAACAGCGCGGATGGTACTGCACGGCTAGCCATGTAATGCTAGCCGCCTCTGTTACCGCGCGTCGTGTACCCCGTACCTGCTCTGATCTGCCCTGGGGCCTTTAGCAGAAATCCTACGCGTTTAGAGTAGCGTAGGGTTATGTACTGTAATGATCTGATTTGTAAACGTACCCCTGTTATAAAACTTCTAGCCAGGTACCCGGCTGGTAGCAAGAAAGAGCAGACTTTTGGCCTGCTTTACCTGTTCCCACCTTGTAAATGACCAGTTATGGAGTTATCTCCTACGCCCCATAACAAGGATGTTATAAATATACCAGAAACAGGGGGAAAAGTCAATATTTGCCACAACCTTTTTGGTGCTTTCACAACAGCCCTTAACGGCGCTGAATCGCAGCGAAGCAGTGGGCATGGGCCATGGAAGCTCCAGGATTTTAGGTGCTCGAGCGTGGAGCTCAAAAGCTTCAGCTCACCTCCACTCAGCTCCGATCTCCTTGTTGTCATTCCCGCGCAGGCGGGAACCCACCCTCCCGCTCGCCTCTCACTAAATGCGGCATCCCTCTCCGAATGTTAGTTCATCTTTCTCTTCATGTTACTTTTGGATCGCAAAAGTAACCAAAACTCCCCGGCCCCTCCAGGCTTCTCGGTTGACTGTTGTAAAGGCCGACAACCGTCGAAACACCTTGCGGAGGTATCCGCTTCGAACAGAGTTTCGCCGTCTCTTGCTGTCGCAAGAGGAGTTGTCGACTTTACGAACAGCCAAGCCGGGTAGCCTTCCGCATGGCCGGGTCTACGAGGAAAGGCTAGGGAGGTGAACTGGAACTGGCGTCCGGGCGGGGGTCGGAAAGAGCAGCCCGACAAAAAGTCACGTCTTTTTGCCGGCGCGAAGAGAAAACCCGGCCCAGAAGAGCCCAGGTGGGCTCTTTCTGTAGACACGAGCGTAGCGTCGTTAGGTTATGGCCGCGGACCCGCTTGGGCCGCGTAAGGTTCTCTCTTTATTCAGCTAGCCGGCCGGTTTTGGAGAAACGGAAGCCAAAGGTACTGCCCTTGCCCTCCTCGCTGTCAAATATAATGGAGCCGCCTTGCGCCACAATGACCTTCTTGGCCATAAACAGCCCTAGGCCCGTGCCGTCCGGGCGAGCCCGCTGGGCGTTACCGGCACGGTAAAATTTGGTAAAAAGCTTGTGCTGGGCGGCCTTGGGGACGCCTATGCCGGTGTCAGTCACCGTGTATTCTACCGCCGTAGGTGTTTGAGCCAGCGCCACCGTGACCGTGCCACCGGTGGGCGTGTAGTAAATGGCGTTGTCTATAAGGTTCATGACCACCTGGTGAATTTTGGTTTCATCTAGCATGAGGCGCGGGAAGCCAGCTGGCCGAGCATACACCAGCTGTAAGCCGCGAGCCTTGGCGGTTTCGGCCAGTTGGTCGACTTCGGTTTGCACTACTTCCGCCAGGTCGACCGGCGTGAGCTCAATCACAAATTTGCCGGTGTTTAGGCGCGACAAATTTAACAGGTCGGCTATAAGGTACACCATGCGCTGCGAACTCATGTAGGATTGCTCGAGCAGTTTGTGTTGATTGGGGTTGAGCTTGCCGGCATCGCCTTCGAGCACCATGCTCAGGTAGCCCTTAACGGCCGTGAGCGGCGTGCGCAGC
This sequence comes from uncultured Candidatus Saccharibacteria bacterium, assembly GCA_964537115.1. GTDB lineage: Bacteria > Patescibacteriota > Saccharimonadia > Saccharimonadales > UBA4665 > JAJZCD01. The sequence goes on from CAZHYW010000017.1 coordinate 10,066, forward strand.
TGGTGGGACGCCATGGTTATAAACTCGTCCTTGGTGGCGTCGAGCGCTTTTAGCTTGGCGTTGGTTTGGCGCAGCTTTTGCAGAATAAGCTGGTTTTCGTCTTGCAGCACCTTGTTTTCGACGGCCTTACTGATCACCTCGGTAACGCGGGCGAGCAGTGTCTGGGTGCTTTCATCGCCAGCTTCGTGTAGCCCCACCAGCAGTATGCCCACCGGGCCGCCGCTGGCCATAAGCAGTCCCACGTAAAAACCCTGTATGTAGAACGTCTGAGTAAAGGCCGCCAGCGCCTCGGCATTACAGCCAAACAGCTGAGCTATGCGCCCACGGTCCTGCTCCATACTAAAGAAAGTAGCTGTTTCGGCCTGGAGCTTCGCGTAGCCAATGCTTATGCTAGACAAAAAGCCTTCGGCATGTGGGGCGTCGCCGCCATCGGCGGCCGGAACTTGGGAATTACCAAGCAGTAGTGGCCGCTTGCCTGCAGCGCCTAAATGGCTGTACACCGCGGCAACCGCGCAGCTTTTGTATTCGTCGACTATAGCGGAAGATATTTTGGCGGTAATGCTCTGCAAGGTTTCGCCGTCACCGAGCACAATCTGGTCAATGGTGCGCAGTAACGACAGCGTTTTGTTAAGCTGCGAGAGTTCCAGGTTGCGCTGGTACATCTCGGTGGTAATGCGCTTGAACTGCCGCGGCGTAAAACGGGCTAACGCCGTTCTGACGACACGGCGTTTGGCGGGCGTTTTGGCGGTAGATTTAGCCATTAGCTATAAGCATAACAGCTAATCCCCCTCCCCGTCATCCCAGGCCTGACCTGGGATCCAGTCAATTGATATCCGTAATCTCATCAATCAGCGCCTATCACTAAACGCGGCACTATTCTCCGAATATTAGCTTATCTTCCTGTTCCTGTTACTTTTGTACCGCAAAAGTAACCAAAACTCCCCGGCCTCTCCGCGACCTTGGTCGGCTGTTGATGAAACCTACAACCGACACAACAACTCGTCACTCCGACTCTGCCACTGGCAGAGATCTGCGTTCCTCAGACAAGTTGTGCCGCCTGTCGGAAGTTGTAGCTTTCACAAACAGGCTGAGCCAGAGTCGCTTCGCACGGCCGGGCCGATAGGGGGGCCTGGGGAGGTGAACTGGAAGCGTTATTCCTATACTTCGATACTTCGGGTGTCGGAATTCGGTTGGAGCGGCTTAACGAAGCACTGCTGGTAGTTGTTCGGGTGGGAGCGAAACTTTTAGGTTGGCGATGGCCTCTTTGCAGACATCTACAGCCACGTTACCAAAAAAGGCTTTGTAGCGTTCAATAAGTTCGGTGAGTACCTTGGGGGCATCGCCGCTAATGCTGGCAGTGTGGCTGCTTTTGTTGACGGATAGGCCAGGCACGGTGGCCGCCTGCTGGTAGGCAATGGGGCCAATCAGCTTCTCCTGCTCATCTATGATGCTCAGGGCCATTACGGCGTAAATATCTGTGGGCATGTTAGTTGCTCGTGCTTTCCGTAGCCGGCATCGCCACCTTGGGCGGTTCCAGCGTAGCTAACCCAACCGACAAGACAGTCATAACGGTAGGGAACATAAGATCGACAAAATGGCCGTTGTAGTACGTGTTGGCCGTAGTAACGTAGGAGAACGTAAAGTCGGTTAGATAGTTGAGGCCATAGGCACAGATGATAAGCCCAATGCCTGCCCGGTAGCGACCGCCCAAATAGCGGTACAAAAACGTGTAGGTGAGCGCGGCGATGGTTAGGATAACCACGTCACCAATGGGATAAGCCAGGTCAAAGAACAGCCGCGTAGGACCCTCGCCGTATAGCGCTAAGCCGTGGCGAGCCACCACAATAAGCAAGTAGTACGAAAGAGCAATAATAACTACAGCGAGACCAAACACTCCGCTGTACAGTTTGAGCGGCGCATGTTTGCGCAGCGAAAAACGCGCCCCAGCGGCCATGGCCAGCAATATGATACCAATGGTCCAAAGTGGCCAGCTAACTATATAGCCTACGTCGGCCCAGGATGGGTAGGGTACTTCGGTTAGCTGACGGATAGTGGCATACGACCAATAGCACTGGCCCAAGCCCCAGGTGGTGAGACCAGCGGCAATAAAGAACGTAGCTTGGCCTAAGCGGCTTTTTAGCCCGCCCCATTTGCGCGAATTTAAAAAGCCAAATAGACCGCCCGTAAGAGGAATTACGGCCAGTAGCACCTGGTACCAATAGTTCCATTCGGTGTACTTGGTGTGCGTGAGGGCCATGGCAATCCACCACCCCAGAGTTACCACCCAAATAGTAATGAGTAGTTTAGTCTTGCGGGTAAGGAGTGATTGCATCATTTAAGCGTATACTGTTTGTAAGTTCTAACGCTTATTTGATAATCTCAGAATGCAATAAGAAATGCAAATAATTTGCATGTAGGGGAGTTTTGTGTCAATATTATGAGAGTAGAATTAGCATAAAAAGATAGATTGGATGTATGCAGAGCACACCATACTTCGATTCGGCAGACATAGAACAAGTGCTTCCCACGTTTGGCAGCCCGGCACTTATAATTGACGCCGAGATCATCCGCAGGCAAATGCGCAAATTTTTAGAAGCGCTGCCTGGTATTACACCGTACTATTCGGTCAAGACCAACCCGCACCCGCTTGTACTCGACACCTTACGAGAATTTGGCGCCCACTATGACGCCGCCACTTTGGGTGAAATAAAGCTCCTGCTTGGCCGTGGTGTCAACGCCGAGGCTATACTGTTTACTCATCCTGTAAAAACGGAAGCCGAGATACATGAAGCACTGGCGCTCGGGGTCACCATGTTTACCCTAGACAGCCTAAGCGAGCTGCAACGCTTAGCCCATACCGCGCCGAATGCGCGGTATTTTTTACGCCTGGCGCTTATGAACAACGCTAGTCTGTACGACTACAAGCGCAAGTTTGGCGCCAGCCTGCACGAGGCCCGAGAGATTCTGGACTACGCCGCCCAGCGCCAATTGCCTGTCGCCGGCATTAGTTTTATGGTGGGATCGCAGAGTATGCGGCTGGAACCGTGGGACAAGGCTCTGCGCCGAACCCTTGAGCTGTTTACTGAGTACTACAGCATGCTCCCCAGTTTACGTACCGTAAACATTGGCAGCGGCTTTCCCCTGCCCTACGCCTTTGATGAAACCCTGCCCAGCCTAACCGAAATTGGCGATTTGCTACACATGTACCAAACGCGCTTTCCGCAGGGCGTACGCTTTATAGCCGAGCCTGGCCGCTTTATAGCCGGGCCGGCGGCTGCGCTTAAGACAACCGTGACCCGCCGTTTGAGCCGCAGCGATCAACAATGGCTTTATGTGAACGCCAATGCCTATAGCGGTCTGATTGAGATCATAGAGAGTGGCGGTAAATTCCGCTACCCCATCAGCAGCGACGCCGGTGGCGAGCCCTGGCCCTTTACGGTAGCCGGTAAAACGCTCGACCCCGACGACAGACTGGGCGACGACGTACTGCTAGGCAGCGAGACCACCGAGGGCAGCGTCCTCACGGTTCGTGACGCCGGTGCTTACAGCACATCGTTCTTTACCGATTACCACACCCTGCCGCACCCAAGCATTATTATGGTTGACAGTAAATATGCCAAGAATGTCCACCTGACCATGGCCGGTATGGGCATTGGCGGTCTGCAAGCTAAACATGACTTCATGCCTGCAGAACTGCTCTTTAGAGTGAGCGGACAATTTGTACGTAAGCGCTCTCGTACCAGCTTCCAGGTAGATGTAAGCCGGCACATTGAACCGACTATTTTTGGCGCTTTTTTGAACCACTCTTGTGATCCAAATGTGGGGGTTCGCAGTAACGCCATGGGTCATTACGACATAATCGCCCGCCGTCCCATTGCCGCCGGCGAAGACATAGCCGTCGACTACGCTATGTTCGAGTACGAGACCGGACCAATGAGCTCGGTGCCGTGTCTGTGCGGCTCGCCCAAGTGCCGCCGTCACATTACCGGTTACAAAGACTTACCGGCCAATCTGCGCGACGAATACCGCGACTGTACAGCCAGCTACCTCATTCAGCACTACGCCGACCAGGCCGGTACGCAAACCGAGGCTGAAGCCGTAGCGGCCTGAGGCAAGGAGCTACCGGCGAGTGAACCGCTCGGCCGCCCGTACGGTCCGCTCGGCTAAACGTTCAATGCGGCCCTTGTAGCCCGCGAGACTATTAACTTTTTTAATAAGCCCTAGAGCTACTAGTGCAATAAAGAAGGCCGGCGAACCAATGACCGTAGCGGCCAGGTTGCGGTAGTTGCCGACCGTAGCCAGCAGCACCGCGAACACCAGGTACGACGCAATGGGTACTGCCATGTGCCGCCGTCCCAGTTTTTTCTCGTCCACGCCCATAGCACCACCCAGCCAGAAGGCTGTGGCAGCCGCCAGCACCACATCGCTCCGTGTGGTAGCTGTGTGAGCGCCGGCTGCTCGCCGGCGATCGTTGCGCACCGCAATCGGGTACGTAAAGCCAATCTCTATAAGTGCGGCCAGGCACATGTGCGTCACAAGGCTAGCTACCCCACTACTATTGGCGCGTTCTACCAAGCCCTGGCCTATTAGGGCAATGGACTCGCCAAACACCAGGTTTGCCCAGCCCAGCGAACCAACTATGGGTCCGGCCACTTTAGCCTGGGACCACGGCTTGGCGTGCCAAGTGCGCACCGCGCCCACGCTGCGGGCAGCAATGTAGCGAGCCGTAGTGTGGTAATGCCGGGCGTTGGCGGCTACGCTGTCCAGGTGCACCGAAGTGCCGTAGCTATGCATAAATTCGGCCAATGCAGTTACACCGTACACACCAAACCAGCTGGTGTAGTGTACCGCCCGCCGCAAATGATGGGCCTTAACCCTCGCCCGTTCTTTAGGGCGATGCAGTGTATGACGAGCCGGTAGGGTGAGTTCGCTCATAGCTAGCGCAAGTCGCTTTAGCGACGGATCTTATTATAAACCGCTTGTGCCAGCAAAAATTCAGTTGGAGCAATTAACACTAGCTGACCAACTCAGCAGGTTGAGGTGTTTCCAGGGTCGCAGCAGCCAGTTTGAGGTTGAACTTACGCTTAGGCTCGAAGCGCTTTCGGCCCTTGTCGTCAAAGCCTGCAATTGTCCGCTGTGCCCAGTGTGCAAAGGCATCAATAGCCCTGGTACGACGCGTCTCCTCGCCGAGAGTATCATGCGTTCCGCTCACCGCAGCCATCCAGACTAGACCAGCGGTCACACCGGCCGTCACGGGGGGCGAGTCGGCAACTAGAGCAGCGCCAGTACTGAAAGCCAGCAGCGCCGATCGCCCAAGCGCGTACAGCTGATAGCCTGCCATTGATACACCTATACCCTCACCTTGATTCTTGCTGACAGGATACGGGCTGCCATACCCAAAACCATATATGAAGCTGTTTATGCGTTGACCGAGCGTCAACGATGGTGCTGGTTCGCCTTTGGCCGCTGCAGCTGCAGCCGCAGCCAGTCGCTCAGGTTTGTATCTGTTGCGAATTATCCAGTTAGCAATACCCTCAAAAACTACTCCTGTAACACCAGCTGCGCCAGCACCGATCAGGAACGTCGGCAGGGCTTCGGTGATGTTCGCGGCGTGTGCCGCATCCATTGCTTTACCCTGGATAACCATCTCACCAGTTTCAACGGGACCAAAGTTGACTGCCGGTAGGATGGCCGCCAAAAGAGCATACATCTTCAGTCCAATCCCAGGGGTATCACGCCAGTTCCGTATCAGCTCGAGCATACGCTCGTCAACTTTATGGGTTACGCTCTGAAAACGCATAGGGCGAATACTGCGCGGCTGAAATATAGCATCGGATATAGTGTCGGTTGTTACGGTAGCAAAAGCAGCGGCGCCAGCCACGCACTTCAGCGCGGGGCGCCCGATATACCGTGCCAGTCGCCCCCCGACAGGATGTGGCTTCGCTTCAACATGCCGTTCCAGCGTAGTCGAATCGATAATCTCGCCCTCGATGTCCCCACCACCTGCCGCTGGCGTTGCGGCAGCTTCGTTCGCAGCAGGTTCTCGGGTCGAATCGTCAGCGCGGCGATATAATCTCTGAACGTCAACAGTAAACACGCTAGGCGCTGGCGCAACTCCACTATCACTGGCGGCCTCGGACGTACCATTTACCGAGACCGTAGGGACTTCACCAGTAACCAGCTCACTGGCGGGGGCATACAAGCCATCTACAGACTGGGGGGCAGGCTGCTCTGATGGCCCAACTAAGAGTTCAGGAGTAAGTATGGGCAAGGCATCGCCCGGCTCTGGCTCCACAATTTGCGGAGGCCAGGATTCTGCCGATGAAACAACCGTGGTCATAGTTGTAGGTTAATGCCTGTCTGCATACTTTATTGATATGCTCCGCTATTGTAACATGTCATAACGCTTGTGTCAATGAGGGGTCTTGCTCACGGGCATAGGAAGGGCTACCATATGGCTATGACCAAGATTGCCATAGTCGAGGATGATCAGGCTATCTCGCAAATGTACCGCATAAAGTTCGAAGCGGAGGGCTTCGAAGTAGAGACGGCGGCCAACGGCAAGCTAGGGCTAGGACTAGCCGAAAAAATGCGACCGGATATTATACTGCTCGACCTAATGATGCCCGAAATGAACGGCGACGAGATGCTGAAAAAACTGCGGGCCACTGCATGGGGCAAAAACACCAAGGTTATTATACTTACTAACGTTGGTGAGCAGGAAGCCCCCGGCAGTCTGGAAAAGCTAGGCGTGCGCCGGTTTATAGTAAAAGCCGAGATGACACCGCGCCAGGTGGCCGAGATGGTTAAGCAGGAACTGGCGACCTAAAGCCTTACAGAGCTCATGCCACAAGACCAGTTTGTGTACACGGAGTTTCGAGTGAGCAACGACCGGCGAACGGTCGATTTTGAATACCGCACCGAGCACGGTAATGAACGCTACACGTTTGTCGAGTCATACACCTTCCCAGTAGCGCTCAAAGATACGCCCGAGCAGCAACGAGCCTTACGTGCCTTGCACCTGGCAGCCGGCGTCAGTTACTACAAAAAGTTTTTGCCGACGCGCATCGTGCACCCTTACGCCATGGACGAGACCGAAGCGGCTTTTTGGAACGATGTATGGCAAAACGGCCTGGGCGAGTTTTTGTATGTCAATAAACTGCCGGTGGAACGAGTGGCCAAGTTTGCCGCTCAAGCCGGCACACGCTACAACGGCGAGTCGGGCGGCACAGCCGAAGGAGCACTACTGGGTATTGGCGGCGGCAAAGATTCAATCGTGGCCGGCGAGCTACTAAAGAAACTGGACGTTCCGGTGACAGGCTTTGTGCTAGCAACTGGTGAGCAGGTAGGCCAAGCTGCCGCCGTAGCCAAAACCATGGGCGTGGAGCTGCAGGTAGTGGAACGTCGCTTGGACGAACAATTGATTAGTCTTAAAAACCACCCCGACAGCTACAGCGGGCATGTGCCTATCTCTATGTTGTTTGGACTGACGGGCACAGCCCTGGCTATTGCCCTAGACAAAGCCCATGTGGTAGTCGCCAATGAGGCCAGCGCCAGCATTCCGCGCGTAACCTGGCAGGAACGAGCCATTAACCACCAATGGAGCAAATCGTTTAGGTTTGAACAGTCTTTGCAGCGTTTTATACAGACCTCAGTTGCGGCTCAGGTAACGTATTTTAGTGCCATTCGGCCGCTCACGTCTATTGGTGTGGCTAAACTGTTTGCAAAGATGCCCGACTACTACGAAGTCTTTACTAGCGACAACTTTGTATTTCGTATTGACCCATCGGGCCGCCCGGTAGGCCGTTGGGGACTAGAGAGTCCCAAAAGCCTGAGCAGCTATCTGCTACTGGCCCCTTGGCTAACCGACGAGGAGGTGCGGCGAATATTTGAAATTGATTTCTTAAATGAACCGTCGCTCGAGAAGTTGTTCTTGGAGCTAACCGGCGTGGAGGGCGAGCCACCACTGGACTGCGTGGGTACCGTGGAGGAGTTGGTGCTATCGGTCAATCTGCTGGCCGAAACCGGACGCTACCACGACACCCACCTGATGCGCGTTGCAATGGAGCGAGGCGTAATACACCAAAACGACTGGCAGGCAAAACTGGCAGCACTGCTAGCGCTACAGCCAGACGAAGCTCTGCCGGCGGAGCTGCGCGAGGGTTTAATGGCCGAGTTGCGCGAAGGAGTTAGTGTATGACCTTCGACCTGGGTGAATTTAACGGCAAAGACGTAGTGTTTGTGGGCGTGGGCAAAGGCCGAGCGGCCGCCGGCATCCAGCCATTTTTGGAGCAGTACGCCCAGCTCAAAAGTTTTACCGGGGTAGATAAGCAGCCGGGAGACAACCCGCTAGCTTTCCTAAAAGAGTACGACCAAGCTAGCACCATTTTCGTAAAAAACGAGGGCATACCCGGCACCGACATGCCCGTGCCGTATATAACGGCTATGCAGCTGTTTTTCCAGCTAGCACACACACATGGGCTGAGTACAGTAGGCATCACCGGTACCAAAGGCAAAAGCACCACCACAGCGCTCACCGCCCATCTGCTGAAAGAAGGCGGCGAAAACGTGGTACTCGCCGGCAACATTGGCGTATCGCCCTTGCCGGCGTTGACCGATGCCACACCAGACACCGTTTTTGTGTTGGAGCTATCGAGCTATCAGCTGTCTGACCTGCATCTTAGCCCGCACATTTCGGCCTGTATAAACCTGTACAACGACCATACCGACTGGCACGGTTCGTTGGAAAGCTACTGGGAAGCCAAGCATAACATTATGCGTTTTGCCGGGTCGGATGACACATTTATATACAACCCCGATTTCCCGCCACTGCGCGATTGGGCGGCAGCGGCCCATTGCAAAACCATCGCCGTAAACCCAAGTGAGCCGGTCGATCTAAGCGGTGCTCAGCTGTTTGGTGCCCACAACGGCCTGAACTACTTGGTGGCGCGCGAAATTGCCCGACAGTTTGGGGTGGACGACGCGGTGAGTGCTACCGCGCTCAAAAGCTTCGTTCCGCTGCGGCACCGCATGCAAGTGGTCGCCACCAAAAACACGCGCACCTACATAGACGACGCCATAGGCATGACGCCGGAATCTACCACTGCCAGTTTGAAGGCAGTGAGCGAAACCATTGGCCCAGTGGGCTGCCTGCTGCTGGGCGGCCAAGACCGCAACTACGATTTCACCGATGTTATGAAGCTAATTGCCGAGCATAACGTGCCCCACCTAGTGCTCTTCCCCGAAACCGAGGCCAAGATGAAAGCTGCTCTGCCGGCCGGCTACAAACCCGAGATTTTCGAGACTAAATCCATGGAAGACGCCGTACACTACGCCGCCGAACACGCCCCCGAAAACTCGGTAGTACTGCTCAGTACCGCCGCCCCCAGCTACCTGCTCTGGAAAGACTTTGAAGACAAAGGCGACCGCTTCCAAGACGCCGTAAACGCCTTGGGTTAAGTTACTGCATACCGCCAATACTCAGCGCCCGCGGACAATACGCGCGGAATGTGCTCACTTATAACTGCCTTACAAGGCACGGGCAGTGGCTCGCGCATCGCAGCATCACCCCTGTCCCATACTCCCACTACAGCCAGTACAGTACGGGCGGCTATCCAGGGTAGCGCTAAAACGTTGCGGGTGTTTGTAAAGCTATTGGGCACATCTTCCACCACCACAAGACGGCATGTATCAGCATAGAGCGCTTCGAGATTGGGTTTAGTACTCATTTGCTTCGTCTCGTCGTCCTTAGACAGCTCCATTACGTCTACGCCAAGTCGCAGCCTAAGCTCACGGGCCAACCAATTAGCTCCATTTGGAACTGGTATGAGTAAATCGGGCTTGTACGGTCGAATGATCTGCGCCAGCCCAGTTACTGCCAGCGCAGCGAGCTCACGACAGTTCTCTAACAGCTCTAGGTCAAGCTTGTTGTTGGACCAATCACCGCTAGCGTGCGTGCCATCGTAGGGGCCAAAACAGTTACGGAGTATGCCAGTGCGGAGGCGATTAAGGGCTTCAGGCTCCAGCATGCCTTACAGGGCTCGCTGTTGTGGCGCGGGCGGCACGGATGACGTTTTCGAAGAGGGCACAGATGGTGAGCGGGCCCACACCGCCCTTGCGGGGAGTGATAGTTAGGTCTTGGCGCTCGTACACATCGTCGGCCAGGTCACCCACGGTTTTACCCTGTTCGCCGGCCACACCAGCATCGACCACCACGGCGCCCTCTTTTATCATGTCGCTCTTAACCAGGCCGGGTGTACCGGTGGCAGTCACAATCACGTCCGCCTCTCGAATGATGGTGGCGGCATCGGGCGTTTTGCGGTCTACTACCGTTACATCGTTGCCAGAAGCTAGCAGCATGCGCTCCAGCGGCGCCCCAACTAATTTGCCGCGACCTACCAGCACAATTTTCTTGCCAGCCAGGTCTACATTGTAGCCTGCCAGTAGCCACAGTATGGCTAAGGGCGTAGCTGGATCGAGCGTGGCGTGCGCGCCCAGGGCATCGACATCTTTTTCGGGTGCTACCAGATTGACAATCTCTTCGGTCCCTGACGGATCCTCCAGGGGCAGCTGCACAATTATGCCATGTACACTGTCGTCAGTATTTAGCTTCTGGATGAGCGCCGACGCTTCGGACTGAACCACGCGGTGTGTCTCCACCTCAACTAGTATGTCGTCACCGTACCGCGCTTTCATGCGCATGTAGACCTCAATTGCCGGGTGGTCAATGGTGGCCACAATGGCCAGCTTGGGTCTTATGCCGTGCGCTTGGCGCAACCCACGCACTTCATGGGCCTGGCGCTCTTTTATAAAACCGGCCAGCTCTAGGCCGTTTAAGACTTTCATGACCCCTATTCTACCAGAGGTGAACGCTTACGACCACTTTCACGGTAAACGTAGCATATGTTTTAATGATGTCATATGGAAGATCACCAACAAAAATTAGCTAGTTATATTCAGCAACAACTACAGTCAGGCCAAACCCCCAACGAGATTACCGAACAGCTGCGCGGCGGTGGCTGGAAAGACCACGATATTCATGCCGCCTTTACACATGTTCAGTCCAGCATTATGCCCACATCTCTGGCCAGCCACCAAAGCGGCGAACAGGTGGCTGCCTCTACGGGCGGCGCAATACCTCAAGCCAATGCCGGAAGGCGCGGCCGCATACGCACCGGCTGGCAATTGTTTAAACAAAGCATGACCGTCTTAAATGGCAACCGCTACCTGCTACGCTATTTGTTTATGACCGGCGCATGGGTGTTTGGCATTACCATAGTATTTGCGTTTATATATGCCGGTTTTGACCACTTAGCTTACCAGATGTCCGACAATACCTACCGGTACGTCGGCTGGCTGCTTACCTTTATTGATTACCTAGTGGTGTATTTCTTTGTCAACCTATACGCCGCCGGCCTAACTGCCAACGTGCTCGACCTGTTCCAGGGCAACCGCAAGTCATACCAAGAGTACATGCAATTGGCGTGGTCCAAGGCCGGACCAATTTTGGCCTACTCTGCCATTGAAGCCAGCGTAGGCGTAGTGCTCCGCTACATTGCCGAGCGCTTCCGCTGGGCAGGTCTGCTGATATCGTGGCTGCTCGGCACATTGTGGTCGCTCGGTACATTGTTTGTTATACCGCTGATTGTTACTAGTCCGCAGCCCAGCGGCGTACGGTCCATAAAAGACTCGGTGAAGTTCTTTAAGCACACCTGGGGCGAGAACATTACCGCCAAGGTAAGCGTCAACACACCGCTATTCTTCATGAATCTACTAGCAATGGTTGTATTCTTGATTGGCTTCTTCTCTGCCGTGTCTGGTGAACACTGGGTTACGGCCTACGCCTTCCTTATAGCGTACTTGGTCGTTATATTGGTGTTAGCCATTGTTGGCTCGTTCGCCAATAGCCTGGTAAATATTGCTCTGTTCTACTTTGCTGCCTCCCACAAAGTGCCCCCAGCCTTTAGCGAAGACATGCTAAACCAAGTGTTTGTGCAGCGCAAAGGCAGGCTATTTAAGCGGGGTGCTCGGCAGCAGGCCGCCGTGTAAAACCTTGCCAAAACAGAGGTATTTTGCTAAACTAACCCCCGTTGCATCCCCTTTTCCCTCCCCTGCAGCCCGGGAAAAGAGCAAAGCTGGCCAACCACTGGCCGGGAAGAGCAGCCCGAGCAAAAGTCACGTCTTTTTGCCGGCGCGATGAGAAACCCGTTTACGGGTGTCTCATTACCGAGGGCCAGTAGCTCAGCTGGTTAGAGCGTCTGCCTCTTAAGCAGAATGTCG
>CAZHYW010000018.1:0-21578 GCA_964537115.1 uncultured Candidatus Saccharibacteria bacterium
AACTGTAGAATAACCTCTAAGCAGCGTTCCTACTTCGTAGACAATGCTGCACCAAACTAAAATGGTCTACCCAGTGAGTAGGCCGTTTTAGTTTTATGGAGGCGAAGGGGACCTGAACGACCGAGTCCACTGGACTCGGGGCGCCCGAAGCCCGAAGGGTTTTGCGAAGCAAAAGGTCAAATCCCTCTCCGATCAGCTAGGGTAGCACACTTTGCGCTTGCCGCGCGAGGCAAACCCCTCTCCCCGCATCGCCTACGCCCGGCAGATACCTTTTGCTATACTACGCTTATGAAGTTGCTCATCACCGGTGGAGCCGGGTTTATCGGCTCAAATTTTGCCCATTTAATCTGCCAGGAACGGCCCGACTGGGAAATAACCATTCTGGACGCCCTCACTTATACATCCAACCTTAAAAGCCTAGAGACGATCAGGCATAAGATCCGCTTTGTGGAGGGCTCTGTAACAGATCAGACCCTGGTTGATGAACTGGTAGCCGCCTGCAATAGTGTGGTGCACTTCGCTGCAGAGGTGCATGTCGATAAATCCTTACAAAGCCCGGGCGTATTCGTGGATACGAACATCGTCGGTATGTATACCGTTCTAGAGGCAGTTAGGCGACACCAAAAGCGCTTACATCACGTGTCCACCGATGAGGTATTCGGTTCACTTACCTCGCAAGATACCGTCAAATTTACTGAGGACACCAAATATGCACCGTCAAACCCCTATTCGGCCACCAAAGCTAGTCAGGACATGCTGGTGCGGGCTTATGTGCGTTCATTTGGCGTGCAGGCGACCCTTTCTAACTGTACAAACAACTACGGGCCGTATTCGCATGTCGAGAAATACATTCCCCACACTATCACCAACATCTTGCATGGTGGCCAGCCAATTGTTTTTGGCGAAGGTGCGAGTGTGCGTGACTGGATACACGTGGAAGACCACTGCCGGGCCGTCTTGGCCATTTTGGAACGTGGCCGTCTAGGTGAAACCTATATGGTGAGTGCTGGTGTGGAGAGCAGCGTGCTGCAGACCGCCCAGTTGCTACTAGAGCTGATGGGGCGTTCGCCCGAGGACTACAAACGCGTGCCCGATAGGCCCAACGATGATGTGCGCTATGCCGCCGATGCCTCCAAGCTGAAACGAGAACTCGGCTGGGAGCCTAAGTTTAGCGATTTCCGGGCCGGCCTAGCCAACACCATAGAATGGTATCAACAGCATCGTGACTGGTGGGAGCACACCAAAGAGAAGGACAACGAACGACTGCGGAACATAATCTTGGAGCGCACAGAAGCTACGGCGCCAACTATAGACCCGCCTGCGGGCGCTCCTACTGTGCAGGCCTAGTATTACATCGGTAAATTTGCTACAATTTGGCGGTATTTTGCCGCCTTAGCTCAGTGGTAGAGCACTTCCATGGTAAGGAAGGGGTCTCGAGTTCAAGTCTCGAAGGTGGCTCCATAGGTTACTAAATAAGACACCGCTATATGCTGCGGTGTCTTTGTGTGTAAAAGGGCTTGACACATAAGCATAAGCAGCGTACCATCTGGGTTAGAGTGTAAATCCAAAAGAAATACGCTTCGGAAAAATTCTTTTTCTTTTCTTGCAAGAAGGAAAACAAAAATGTCGGCCTGATCAGCCGGCCTTTTTGTTTTTAAGTAAAAGCTTGCTAAAGTTGAGATATGAGTATGGTGCCTGAAGAGGTGTCGAGGATGCCATCGCACGAAGCTTTGTTCGTTCATGCTCCCGGCTACAATCCGATTGGGCTTGCTGCAGAGGGCATGGAGGTCCTGATGCCTCCAGCTGGCTACCTGGTTGGGTTCCGTAGTGAGCCTCACAGGGGTGGGTTCGTGCATATCCAGCGTTTTGCGGCGCAACCAGATGGAACAGGTCTGATGTATGAGCAAGACGGAGACTTTTGGGATATTTCACTGCAGTTAGAGCTAACGGCAGCGCTGACCTGGCATCATGCGTCTGCTGTAAGTCCTGCTGGTGGCTTGTATGGTACTGTCGGCACCCCCGATGCCCAGTTTAATCTTGACGCTGGCACACTCGCAGTAGCCATGCCTGAGCCGTCAATTCCAGCTGCAATGCGCCACCAGCGTCTGGCGGCAGGTACGTATAAGTACGCTCTGCAGGCTTGCAGAATGGTGGAGCATCCTGAAGAAATTGCAGACCTTCTAGCGGTTATCGCCAAGGTGTTAGCCCTGGGTGGGGCAGATAATGAGCTGTTTAAAGAAGCTACTATGCAGTGCCTGCTCCGGCAGAATCAGCTGTACAATTCCATGCGTTTTACTGGTCTGAGGCGGCAACCAGTGAGTGGTGCTGTGGTGCAGTTCTAAGGCTTGTAAAATTGCCACCCATCTGTTAAACTACCGTAGATATGGCAAAGAAAAGTGACAAGCGCAGGCTAGTCGGGCTCGTAAGCGAAGAGTCCGGTGAGCGCATTTACTACACCAGCAAAAATACCATGAATACGCCAGAGAAGCTAAGCCTTCGCAAGTATTCGCGCAAACTACGTAAGCACGTGCTGTTTGTAGAGACCAAGAAAAACCTCGGCCGCAACGAAGTTAAACCTCGCAAGCACTAAATTGGTCTACATTTTTAAAACACCGCTTGGAGCGGTGTTTTTATTTGCGCCGCGCGACTTCCAAAACGCCAATGACTTCTGGTAGTGTATTGACTCGTTTCCACGAAACCCGAAGCAGGGAAATCTCGCCCGGTCCCACAACGATCCCATGTTTGGTGGCACGGAAGGTTTCGGTATCGTTGGCGCCGTCTGCCACGACAGCGCAGCTGGTTAGTGGCACGCTCACGCTAGTGGTAAACTCTTGCAGTTGCTCCAGTTTGCGGCCGGCCTGGTCCAGGGTGTAGTGGAAAGTGCTCAGGTTACCACTTTTGTCCCACTCTAGTGTCGCGTTGGCGTACCAGTGAGGAATGTGTAGTTGCTGCGCTATGGCTTCGGCAAACAAGTCAACCGAACCGGTAATGAGAGCTGTTTGATAGCCCTGGTCCACTATGTACGACACTAGCTCGTGGGCGCCCGCCTTGAGCTGCCAATTGGCAAACATGTCTGTTAGATATGCTTGATTGGCGTTGCCAGTGGCTTGCCACAACGCTACAAGCTGATCGCGCGCTTCTACATACGACAACTCATGAATCAGCATACGTCGAAATAAATCTTCGTGGGCAGCTACTGAGGCGCCCAGTAGCTCAGTCATCTTTAGCCAAGACACATTGTCCGTTAGAGTATTGTCTATGTCGAAGGCTATGGCTTGAATCACCTGTCTAGAGTAGCACTGTTTGAGCGCCGCTGCTCACAATCTACCTACTGGCTGTCAAATGCTAAGTTTTTAGGTCGAGGAGAGTATTGATGACTTCGGCGTGGCTCCAAACCAATGGTGTTACCGACAAAGGGGAGCCATCGGTGGGGTTAATCTGCTCGCTTAGGACACCGCTGGGCAAGGCGTGCGCCAGAGTCCACTCAACTAACTGTTCGGCGTCGGGGTTTCGTGCCAGCTGTAGGTAGTATTGGGCTATCCAAAGGGTAGTAACAAACCAGGGGTTGCCAAGATGAGGCGGGTCGCAGGCAAAGTAGTTGTCGTGCTCGTAACGAGGGGCGCCGCCGGAGGGGGATTTGCCGAGTAGGTCGGTTTCAATAACTTTGAAAGTACTGCGAATAGGTTTGCTGCCAAACGCCTCCGTAGCGAACATGAGGGGGCCATAGGCGCTCGATACATCAAGTGTGTTATCGAACTGCAATGAACCGTCTTCCTGGAGTAGGTAGCCTTTGCGCAAGGCACCGCGCTGCTCATCGAAAAGTACGTGGCAACTGCTAGCAATTTCCGCGGCCGTGTCGCGCCAGCGAACGGCATCATCGGGAAACTCAAACATCTCTGCCATGTCGGCTGCTGTGAGCAGGGCGCGGTAGACTACGGCCGTGGTGTATGTACTGGTACTAAACTTCTCCTCCCAAAGGTCGTAGCTGGCATGGGGTAGTTTAGTAGCCTCGTCCCTAAAGTCGGTCATAAAATTGGCTGCTGGCTGAATGAAGGTGTTATACATGCTTTCCACGAACTCTTCGTCTTTGCTCGTTTCTAGGTATTCGCCGAGCATGTAGACCACAATAGCCGTTTCGTCTTCCTGTATGGCTAGCTCGCTGCGTTTGCCGTGGAGCAGTGGATGCCAGGTGGAGCCAATGGCACGGTCGGGCTGGTACTTGTGCATAAGGTAGCCGTCAGGACTCACAATGTCCCTACAGAAGCTAAAAAAGCGGCGCGGCTCTTCGGTATAGCCAAGTCGTATGAGTGGCCACATGGCGTACGCGCCATCGCGGGGCCAGACATAGCTGTAGTAGTCACGGCCGTAGTTGTAAATGGAGGAATCGCAGCTGGCAATAAGTCCACCGCGCTTGTCGGTGTGGGCCTTTATGACTAGTAGGGCCTTACGAACGGCTGTTTGGTGGGCTGGTTGCAAATCTTTAATGTGGGGCACGGCTACATTGAGCCACTCGTGCCAGTGCTTGCGTAGCATGTCGAGCCGGCCGGAAATGCCAGAGCTCAAGAGTTGGTCGTGTATTTTCTCGGCGCTAAACTGGGTATCGGCAGCTACTATCCAGTAGTTAACAATCTCACTGGACTTACCCGCCAGGCTCAGCGAGCAGCGTAGTACCGAATCAACGCCGCCGTGCTCTACTGAGTTGCCAGATAGCTCACCGTCCTCGGCGTCGCGCCAAGTACCTTCTTTGCCTTCTATGCCATAGTTACCGACAGCGAATTGGTCCATACCAGTTCCGTCAGCCCCTTGGGCGTGAATAATAAGTGTGCAGCGGCCCTTATAGTCGAGCAGGTAGTTGCCCTCGGGCACGTACAGAGCCGTGTCGCCGCGACCGGCCCGTGAGATTTGAAATACTTGGTGAAAGAACACTCGCACTTCGCGTGGGCCATCGGCCTGATTCTGAACGGTTAGTTGACGACAGAGGGCATTGAATTCGTAGTCGACGAAGTCACAAAACTCCAGTTTTAACTGAAGCCGATCGCACTGCATCTCAACTTGGCTAACTAACGCATCGTTCTCAAAGTCAATCTTGGTAGACCACTCGCCACTGTCGAGCCACGAGAACATGCCGTCCACCCAGATTCCGATCTTGTGAGGCAAACTGCGGGCGTTAGTTAGGTTGTCTAGCCCTACATAGGGGTAGTAAAAATCGTGCACTAAGCCGGCCTCGTTCAGGCCAACCGTTAGGCTGCCGTTGCCAAGTATGACAGGACGTCCCATGGCCTAAGCTTCCTTCCCCAAATTGCCCACCGCTTGCACAGCTAGACCTCTATGCCTTTCTCGGCCAGACGGAATTGCAAATCATGGTAGGTGTTCATAAAGTTCATGTAGGCTTCGTAGGGGGTTTCGTAGGGGCTAAAATAGGCGTGGATGTCCCCGTCGTTGAAGTACTTAGTGCACATATAGTAAAAGTGGTCGGAAGTAGTCAGGCGGCGCCAATCCTCAATCAGATTCAGATCGGCCGTGCCCATAATTCGGTCTTCTAGATCGTACAGGGCGCTTATAGAACCCGCCTGCATACTATTGCCCAACCATGCCGATAAGTCGCGCTCGGTGTCGGCCCAGGTAGTAGTGTTTGGGGAGTCTACATAGTCAACTGGCTCAAAGGCTTCGGCTGCCTCCGATACAGTCATGAAAGTGTGGTGCTCGTTGGTCAACCATTCTTTAGGCAGGTGAGCAAGGAACTCAAAGATGCCAGTTTCGTGCCACTGGTGCTCGCCGAAGGTCTCATAGTCCATAAACAAGTTAAAATTGGTGGCCTCTTGATTGTCGCCGAGCCAGCGAGTGAACTTGCTGGCGGTTAGGGGCCATTCGCTCCACGCTCGGTCGCCAAAACGGAAGGCAATGTCATCGCTCAGCTTGTAGTTCTTCATAAGCAACCGAATGTTGTTGGTGTAACTGGGGCGGTACACATAATTGGGGCTGCGCCAGCCAAGAACGGGGTCCCAGCCTTCTGCCAGAATTGCCTTGTAGCCGGCTTGATCGGCCCAGTAGGCTAGGTCGTTGTTATAGCTGAGCTCGGTATTGCGGAAGACTTTGGGAGTTTGGCCAAAAAGCGATTTAACTTTTCGGGCATGCATGTCTACTTGTTTTTCAAACTCAGCACGAGAGTAGAAAAAGGCAAGGCTATGGTGGTATGTTTCGCCCACAATTTCTACACGGCCTGTTGCCGCAAGCTCTTTAAAGGAACGGAGTGCTTCCGGCGCCCAGCGCTCCATCTGCTCGAGCACTGTACCAGTGATGGACAGGCTAAGCTTGAACTCTGGTACCTCCTGCAGCATTCGGAGCAAGCGGGCATTAGTGGGCAAGTATGACTTTTCGGTTACCTTGCGCATAATAGTCTCGTTGCTTTCACGACTATCTATGGGCGCGTCAAAATAGTCGTGCTTAACACCGCTGTCAAAGACAGTGTAGTGCCGTACACGGTATGGTTGGTGTACGTGCATGTAGAGCACGATGGCTTTTTGGCTAGGGTTGCTCATGCGGTGACCCCTGCCATATGCTGGTTGTACAGCTTGATAACTTTATCGGTGGCGCCTTCCCACGACATGCGTAGGTACTCGGCCTTGGCGTTTTCCAGCAGTGTGTCGCGCAAAGGATCGTTCTGCACGACGGCTGTAATTTGGTTGGCCATTTCGTTGATGTCCCAGTGGTCCACCTTTAGGCAGTTGCGGAAGACTTCGCTAACACCCGATTGCTTGCTAATGAGTGCCGGTGTGTTGCCGTAGCCAATGGCCTCTAGGGGCGTCAGACCGAACGGCTCAGATAATGAAGGCAACACAAACAGGTCGCCTATGGCAAAAGCGTCACGCAAGCGTTTGCCACGTTGGAAGTCGGTAAATAGCACGTTTTTGCCAATCCCAAGATCGGCGGCCAACTGGATAAGCTCATGGTACTGTTCACCACTGCCTACAATTAGGAATAGGGTTTTTGGTGCCCGGTACACCACTTCTTTGGCTGCTCGAAGTAAGTTGGGCAAGCCTTTCATAATAGTGAGTCGACCCACATTTACCACTACTCGGTAGCCTCGTGCACGCATGGCTTGCAAGTATTTATAGGTGTTGTCTGCGTCTTGCATCTCCACATCGGCAGGGTCAATACTATTGTGAACTACTTCAATTTTGTCAGCCGGAACACCATAGTCACGCACTATGCAATCTTTGGTGTGCTGGCTAACAGCAATCACGCGGTCAGCAAGGCGCACTGCGAGCTCTTCTATCTCAAACACCAACGGATTGCCACCGCGCCCTCCGGAGCGGTCCGATTCCACAGAGTGAAGGTGCAGTATCATGGGGCAGCCATGTTTTTCTTTAATGCGCATAGCAGCTCGAGCAGTGAGCCAATCGTGGGCATGCACAATATCAAACTCACGTTCCTCGGCCAGCTGGGCGACAGCATGCTCGTAAAGCTCTTGCTGGTCGTAAATGTTCAGCCACTCAACGCTGCCGTCCTCCTTGACGTACTTGTAACTGTCGTAGGCTATACCCGAACGAATAACGCTAGCTATACCGTGAGGTGTAGCCGCAGTGACAGTCATAAAATCAATCCCGTGGTCGGCGCGGTAGGGGAGTACAAACTCAATATCAATTCCGGAACGGCGAGAGAGGGACTTACACAGCTGGAGACATACCATCCCCAAACCACCGCTGTTATGAGGCGGGAGTTCCCACCCGAGCATCAGTATTTTCATTGCCCTCTGTTATTCCAAATTGTCTACCGTTTCGTTTTTATAGTTAAAGTATAAGTAAAAAAAGCTACGAGCACAACTGTTAATGCTTATGCTTTAAGAATGAGTTAAGACTTAGCTTTCCACAGGCCCAGTGGAGCCTTTGGCGTAGGGAATAAGGCTCTCGCTGGATCTTGACCACTGCTCAAGTACATGCTCCACAAT
This sequence comes from uncultured Candidatus Saccharibacteria bacterium, assembly GCA_964537115.1. Taxonomy (GTDB): domain Bacteria; phylum Patescibacteriota; class Saccharimonadia; order Saccharimonadales; family UBA4665; genus JAJZCD01. The sequence goes on from CAZHYW010000018.1 coordinate 7,949, forward strand.
CTGCCAAGAACGTACTATCTCGGCGCTGCTGGCAAATAAGGTCTGGTCCCCTCGTATGGCGTCAACGATCACTCGTTCGTAAGCCTCGGCTGGTCGTTGGTTGAAGGACCGGGCATAGTCAAAGTCCATGTCGGCGCTCTCGGTAATGTTCTGGATGCCAGGCCGTTTTGTTTGCAGCCGTAAAGTTATGCCTTCGCGCGGTTGTATGCGAAAGGTAAGCTTGTTTTGGGCGTCAGCAGCATTGTGAGGCTGGCGGAAGCATACCGTTACCTCGGTAAGCTTCTCGTGTAGTGCTTTGCCGGTTTCTAGCGTGACGGGTACGCCTGTCCACTGCTCATTATCTATCCATAAGTTTACCCGGGCGAATGTTTCGGTGAGCGACTGAGGGTTTCCGACTTCATCGCGGTAGCCTTCGTACTGACCGCGTACTGCCAGTTCGCCAACTTCGTTTGGCGGAATGGGCCGAATGGCTTCTAGCAGCTGTAATTTGGCAGCGTGTATCTCCTCGCTAGCAAGCTGCGAGGGGCGGTCCATGGTGGTCATGGCCAGCAGTTGTAGTAGATGATTTTGTACAAAGTCGCGCAGGGCACCGGTTTGTTCGTAAAACTCAGCGCGGCCTTCTATGTCAATTGTCTCGTGTGCGATAACCGATATGCGGTCAATGTGGTGGTTGTTCCAAATACTTTCAAACAGAGGGTTCTGGAAGCGGAAAGTCAAAATGTTTTGCACGGTCTCCCGGGCCACGTAATGGTCTATACGGTACACTTGGTCTTCACCAAAGTGTTCGCCCAGCACCGTTATAAGCTCTCGAGCAGAGGCTAGATCGTATCCAAACGGCTTCTCTATGAGTAACCGCGGCGCATCGCTGCCGCCTGACAGGGGTGCGTTATGACCAGTCTGACCCAGCAGTTGAATGATGGGCGTAAAGGCTTGCGACGGAATGGAGAGATAGTACAAACGGCTGCCACCGGGCTCCATGCCGTTTTCAATCTCTTGTAAGCGGGCCAGCAAGGCTTCATAGGCTAACTGATCCAGCAGGTCCATCTGGCGCATTTCGGTATGGTCCTTCAGATGCTCTTCTACACCGAGGTTGTAATCCGGGTCGGCAACGAACTTCTGCAGTTGTCCGTAGACGTCGTCTTTGGACACATCACGTCGGCTAATGCCCATAATGCAGAGCTCTTCGGGCAACTCGCGGGCTTTGGCCAGTTGGTATAGGGCAGGTAGCAGCTTGCGCTGCGCCAAATCACCGGTAATACCAAAGATCACCAGTACCAACGGTTGCTTGAGCCGCTCGTAGTTCATCTTAAGCGGCGCCCTCACCCCCTTGGTGGGCGACTTGTTCGCGCACTCCTGCCTCGGCACCTTCGCCGTTTAGGTTGTGGCCGCCAAACTTGTTGCGCTGAGCGGCTACCACCTTGGTAGCAAAGTTGACCTCTCCCTTTTGGCTCGCTACGCGCACGTCAAAGGCGGCTTGAATGGAGGGCAAGGTAATGTCCATGTCTTTGGCGGCCTCAAGCGTCCAGCGTGCCTCACCACTCTCGGCCACGTAGCCGCTTATGCCTTCGAGCTCGGGGTTCTCGGCCAGCGCGTCCCGGCTCAATTCGTTGAGCCAGCTAGTGATAACACTGTGGTGTTGCCAAAGGTCGGCGGCTTTTGCAAGGTCCATGCCCTTGTAGGGCCCGTCATGGAGCATTCGGAAGCCTTCACCCAGTGATTCCATGATGCCGTACTCAATAGCGTTGTGGACCATTTTTACGAAATGCCCGGCACCGCTTGCGCCAAAATGGTTGTACATACCACCCGGCTGCACCAGCGTCTTAAGAGCTGGTTCAAGCGCGGCAAACGCTTCTGCGCTGTCGCCACCGCACATCAGTGGGAAACCATTCTGGTAGCCCCAAATGCCGCCGGACACACCAACGTCTAGTAGGTAGCAACCGGCCGCGGACACCCGCTCGTTTTGCTGCTTGGTAACACGAAAGTCCGAATTGCCGCCGTCGATGAGAATGGAGCCTTTTGGCACCAGCGTCAGCCACTCGTCTAGCTGGGCGTCGACGACATTGTCGGGAAGCATGATCCAGATAACCACTTGGTCGTCGCCAAATTCGCGGAGCACATCCGCTTTCTCGTAGGCCTTAACCGCGCCAAAAGCAGTCGCTTCGTCAATCGGCTCAGGGCTACGGTTGTGAGCAATTACCGTGTGTTCGCCACTCTCCGCTAGCTTGTGTGCAATTTGCATGCCCATCCGTCCTAACCCATGAATCGCTATCTTCATTACCGTTACTCCTTGTTTTCTAATTGGTCATTATAAACATAAACGCTGGGAAGTTCGTAGAGCAATTCAGCCGGTAACTCGGCAAATGGCTCGTTGTGGTTGCGTAAACGCTGCAAAGCTTGCTTCTTGCCAGTGCCATATGCTGGTACGTAGGCCACTTGTACATGGCGGAGCGCTGCCGGGCTCAAAGTGAGCCGCGTATAGTCGCTCCATTTGTAGCCAATCACCGCGTCATCAGTCGGTTCGGTGGCGGGGGAGTTTGGCAGTAAGCCGGCAATGTGGCCATCTGCGCCCAAACCAAATTGACCTACCACTATAGCGGCGTGTTGCAGTGCTGTAGCTGCGACGTCTCCGTAGAAGCTCACAGTTTGTTCAAATGATACATTGTGCATGAGCACATCCACCCAACTAGCCTCGCCGGGCTTAAAGCCGGCAGCTCGCAGTTGCTCGGTGTTGCTGTCTTTGTGTCCTGGTGGTCCATAGCGCTCGTCCATGGGGAAAATGGCCAGACTGCCCAGTTTGTCTTTGGCTCGCTTGTGTAGCAGCTGCATTATCTGCACTTCTAGGCCCACATTTGAGCCGCCACTTACCAGCCACAGTACGCGTTTGCCGCTTTTGAGCCCACTTACTACACAATTGGCAATAGCCGACACGGCGCTGTGTTGGTCCTCCCCTAGGAACTGCATATACATGCAGTATAGCAGTATTGAGCAGTTTGCCTACGGTACCTAACCAAGCAGTTGAGTAGCCAGAGCAAATAACTGGTCGAGACTTTTTTGGCTTGGGGAACGTTCTTTAACGTAGATGTACATATGGCCTGGCGCGGTGCGAATAGTATAGTTACTAAAAGCTTGTTGCATGAAGCTGAGCGTATCTGTGCTAAAGATAGCCCGCGCAGCTTCATCGCTGTCTTCGGGCGCATAGAGCACAAAGCCTTTTGGAGCATTGGACAGTGATACCTGGTGCGGGCCACCGTAATCTCTTACAAGGGTTAAGTAGCCCCGGTGACGGGTGGGGCCGGCAAAAAGTGCCGGGGGTAGCTGCCGGCTAACGGTGAGGTCAAGCAGGGTGCCATAGGCATACGATTGGCCGTAAGGTATCTTGTAGCGACACAGTCGGAACGGAGTTCTGTCCAGCGTACCAGTGACGACATCGGAGATCTGGGGACTATCGTTTTTGATCTTGTAGTCGGGCAAGCCGTAACTGGCACCATAATTATCCTGAGCGGTAAACTGATAGCCCTTTGCGGCTGCGAAACTACGCAGGGTGAGATCGGCGAAACGCCGGCGGCAACCAGTTAGCCAAACGCCATATAAAACAGCCGGCAGCACAATTACCCAGGCCTGAGGCCGACCACCAAGCTTGTTTGGGCTGGATCCGGTATTGTATTGAATGGCCCACATAGTCAGCAAGGCCGAGGCGATCACTAGTAGCAGAGTGTAGGTTATGAATTTCTTGCGTTCCTGGCTCAGTGTGTAGCTCCAAAAGCTAGTTGTTGATTGGGCTGGAGGGTTTGTCATAGTGGCAGTGTATCGCAGCCGCACGGTAGCGTAAACGTTTTGCCGGCGTGGCATAATAAAGGCATGGTAAAGTTTGGCGGCTATTTTCACCCGTTTCCCATCTGGGATGGTGTGAGCAGGCTTGAAAAGGCGGAGAAGGTGCTGGGACGGCACGTAGATGTGGTTATGTGGTATGCCTGGTGGAAAGCAGGACTACTCCAAGGCGGCAAACGGGCCAGCAAATTCCAGCCGAAATGGGTGTCGTCAGTTGATGACCGCGACGTGTACATAAAGTGGGAACCTTGGAAACCAGGCAAGAAGATTGTGCAGCCCGAACTAGCGCTGGCAACTATTGTGGATGGCAAACACGACGCCTACATCCGCGAATGGGCCGTTCGCATCCGGGACTGTAGCCGTACTATTTATGTAAGCCCCATGCCAGAAATGAACGGCTTCTGGAACCAGTGGAGTGTGCCAGTCGGTCATCACGACCCCAAGCTATTTATTGAAGCGTGGCGTTATATTCATGGTATTTTTGTGGCCGAGGAGGCAACTAACGCCAAGTTCGTGTGGGCGCCAAATGCTGGTGACATGCCGTCGGAGTACCCTATGGAGCTGTTTTACCCTGGCGCCGACTCTGTAGACGTGCTGGGCTTGAGTGTCTACAACTGGGGCACTGCGCGCCCCTGGAGCAAATGGCAGTCGTGCCAGGAAGTGTTTCAGCCATACTATGATCGCATTGCCAAACTGGGCAAGCAGCCAATTTGGGTGGCGGAAATGGGCTGCGCCCCGGTGGGTGGCGACAAGGCGGCCTGGATCCGTGAAGCGCTAGTCTATCTGCCGACACTGTCGCGCCTAGAAGCAGCTATATGGTTTGACATGAAAAAGGAAACCGACTGGCGCATTACTACCCCCAGTATTGCTCCGCTTTTTCGAAAGCCAGAGCAGAGCGGCGCTACCTAGCTAAGCCTTTCTTCGACGTGTCACCATTATAACTAACAAAGTTGCGAGAGCTAGAAGCGCGGCGCCAATGCACACCCACGCATACGGCCTACCCAACTTACAGACCAGGTTTGTAGCACAATTATACTGCGCGGCCTGTGCAAATGTGGTGCCAGCAGGTGCGACGGGGCAGCTACCACTACACCACTGCTTAAACCATAGCCATGCCGCAGCTGCTCCAAACAACAGCACGGCTATTGCAAGACTAAACCTAAGTTTCATACTCTAATCGTAGCATGTCCTCTGTCACAGACCTTTGTAGCAAGGGTAGCGGCGCTTGTGTAGGGGCCTGTGATCGGTTTGGTGATGGATTCTTTCATGCTTACAAAGAAATAGAGACTAAAGAAAATGTCGGTGGGAACTTTTGGCCATGCCTAGACGTATAACTAGCATGAAAAACGAAGACGAAATCATCCAAGAGATTATAAATGGTGCCGACTACTACGAGGAGCTGGTTCACTTGTATCACGTGGGGCTCATCATACACTGCGAGCAATTGGTGGGCGACCGGGACGATGCCGAAGACATTGCCCAGGAAGCATTTATAAAAGCCTACCAGAAGCTGGCCAAGTTCAACCCCAAGAAAGCGCGTTTTTCGACTTGGCTGTACAAAATAGCTACCAACCTGGCAGTCGACTTCTTGCGAGCGCACAAACGGCGCATTGTCGTAGAAGATATTGAGCTAGTCGCCGAAGCCACCATGCCCGCACATATAGAAGAAGACGAAAAACGAGAGCTCATCGAACAGGTAGCCCAGTTGCAACCGCCAGAATTTCGACGGGTTATAGAGGCGTACTTTTGGGAAGGCAAAAGCTACCAAGAAATTGCCGACGCCGAACGCATTCCATTAAATACTGTTCGCTCGCGCCTGAGACGCGCGAAATTGCAACTGAAAGAGAGGTTGTCATGAATAAACCAGCTATTACTCTGGAGCAGCGCCTGATTTCGGCCGGTGTAGGCCAAGGCACCAATGCAGCGTTTGTACGCCGCACCATGCAAGCCGTCCGTAGAGCTGCTTCGACACAAACTTTCGAACAAACACTACGGAGCGAAAAACGTGCTCGCGGCCGGTCGTTAATTGGGTGGTTCCGCCACCTGCCAAGGGCAACGGCTATAGCGTTATTAGTGCTGCTAGGTCTGGTTGTGTCGGGCACGGCGTACGCTGCTTATACTCTGTGGCTCAGCCCAAGCGCCCAAGTGAGCTCTGTGGTCAGGCAATACGGTCGGAGCCAAGCGCTTATCGACGTTAAGAACTGCTATACCAAAGACCAAAAGGTCACAGTGGAAATTACCAACGGCAGCACTGGCACGGCTGCCGGGGCGGCAGAAGCTTTGGCAGCACAATGCGAAATTCAGGCAATTCAAAACTGGGCTATTCAAAGCTTTCATTCGCAGCCCAGTTATGTAGCGTTCGCCTTTACCATTACGAAAGTGCATGGCAATAACCTAACCATTCGAGACTATGATACACATGCGCTACGCGACATCGTTCTTGGCAAAGATGTAGCTGTTGCATTCCAGGGCAACATAGTGCCAGCAAGCGCACTCAAACAGGGCGATACCTTGGCGCTGCTCATGAAAGCCAATGGTAAAGATGTAGCTGCGGTGGTTAAGCTGAGTTACCCGGCTTCGGCATATCTCTCGAAGAGCACCCAAAATTCATACCACGAACGTGCAGCGTGCTATGGCAACACCGATGCCTCGTGTATTAATCTGCCAAATCTGGACGTGCTGCGGACAGGAGAGGGCGGCGCGAATCCCACTGTCAGCCCAAACCCGACTTTGCAGTCATATGAAATTCAAGGCAAGCTGGTAAAGTTTAGTGCGACTGAGTTTACTCTACAGGCAACCTCGGGTAAGCAATACGTGGTGCACACCGCGGGCGATGTCATTGGCGTCTTTAACGCTGGCAACCCCTACGGACCGATTACCATTGAACCGAATGATGTGATCATGGTTATGTACACACAGTCGGCAGGTGATAGCCCGCAAGACATTCAGTCAACGCAGTACCACGAGATTCAGCTTATGATGCAAGGCTTCGACAAATCGAAAGCTGCCGACAGCCTAGACAACACAACCAAGTACCACTACTAGTGCCAGGCTAATTAACCGGTGGCTAGGAGCGCCAGTTTTGCAGTCAAGCCCTAGCTCTTAATTACAGTAACTGCTGTTGCGAGCAGCCGACCGCTTGCATCCGCTCGGCAAACAAGTATTACCGATGCATGCACTGCAAGGTGGTTAACTGAGCTTTTGGCCCCGTGTTCCGAAAACGCGGTATGTGAGTCAATCCATATAGGCAAAATGGTATGCTGGGCAGTTTGCAGCACAAACCCATTACTGGTCACTTGTTGTATGCTGCCTCTTAAAATAGGAGGTTGCGACTGAGGTGGTGTCGGCATGGGAGTGGCAACTGATGCATTCGGTGCCACCAAGGTTTTCGCGGCCGACGATCCGCTGCTACTATTCGGCGCAGACGACGAAGCGCCGGCCTGCACATCTGGCGCTGACTGGTGCTGCAGGGTGGCTGCGGCCGAAGCCACTGCTCGAGCGGTTGGCGACTGACTAGCGCGGTGATGTGCCAACACAACTCCGCCGACCACGACCAACCCAGTACAGGCAATAGCTGTGCAAATGGCAGAGATGGTACGCATACCACGGTGACTTTAGCGGTGGAAGGTTGCTAAATCTGTAAGAATTCATACGCGTATATGCTTGTGTTTCGCTGTATGGTAGCAACGGAACCGGTAACCTAAATACATAGGGGAGGCACTATGAAAATAAAACGCACAGCAAGCTCAATGCTAGCGAGCGTGGGGCTCGTGGCAGGCACGTTTTGTGCCCAGATTGCCGTCTGGGCGCCAGGCCATGCCGCGGCGCTCACCACGCATCATATTACGACCTGTTCAGAGCTGCAGGCCATAAATGATAGCCCCGGCACCTGGGCTGACTCCTTTGTGTTAGACAATAACATTGACTGTTCGGCTAGCTCTGGCTGGAACGATGGAGCTGGCTTTATTCCTATCGGCCTCAATAGCGAAACCGCGTTCACCGGTACATTCGACGGCCAGGGGTACACCATCAGCGACCTATACATCAACGACACCTCAGACTTTGGGGAAGGCCTGTTTAGCCAGGTGGACAATGCCATAATTCATAACATTGATTTTGACGGCGGCTCAGTCACCGGCTACTTTGCGGTCGGTGTAGCGGTTGGCGCAGCCTATGACGATACAGAAGTAGAGGACATTACCTCTAACGTGCCAGTCAGCGGTGAATATGCCGTAGGAGGCGCAGTCGGTTCTCTGGCGGGTACCGATGGCGCTATCATCGGCAATATTGCGACAAGCGGCAATGTTACCGGTACTGGCGCGGGTAATGCCGTCGGTGGTGTTGTCGGCGACTTTGAAGGCTTGGGCACGGAGGTACAAGCAGCATTGGTAACCTCGCACACCTCGGGAGTAATAAGTGGGGAGGTGCATGTTGGCGGCCTTGTAGGCTACGCAGGCGGTAGCGTAGGCATTCAGCTAGACTACGCCACGGGCACCGCTTCGGCCAACGATGGCTATGTGGGCGGATTAATCGGTGAGGTTGACCAACTTGGTTACACTGGCCTCCTCTCGACAACTATAGATACCTCATACGCTACGGGTGGTGCAATCGCCGGCACCGGCGAAAGTGGCTATGTAGGTGGTTTGATTGGCTTTAGCCAGGGCGCTGAGGGCGTGGGTATCGGCATACAGCAAGTCTTTGCCACTGGCGATGCAGACGCATCCGACCAGACTGGCATGCTGGGCGGCGTCGGCGGCTTAATTGGCGAAGCCTATCACACTCAAATCTCGGACAGCTACGCTACTGGTAACGTTACCACCATGGATACCGGTGGGGATGCCGGTGGTCTGGTGGGTGCTATGGCGTACTCAGACAGTGACATATTAAACTCATATGCCACAGGCGACGTGACCGCCTACAATTACCTGGGTGGTCTGGTGGGTAACTTCTCTGGCGACGTAACCGAATCATTCGCGCTGGGCAATGTGAACGGTTTGGGCGATGAAGATGCCGACACGGCTGGTCTACTCGGTGTGGTTTGTACCGACGGTTGTGGTGACGACGTGGTTGACGCATACTGGAGTTCCACGGCCTCCGGCCAGGAGCACTGCGAGCGAAACTACAACGACAGCAACGAACCGGTAAGCGAGGTTGGCTGCACAGACGAATCTGCGAGCTACTTCAATAACAACAGCACCAATCCACCATTTGACGCCTGGGACTTTGTGTCAACCTGGGAGACACATACCAGTGCGCCACCCACACTTCGGTTTGCGGATTAGATAAACACATATAAACGAACAGCCCTCGCAGCACTGCGAGGGCTGTTGCTATACGCAAAAACAAGCCAGTGCCTTGGCGGCCAACACTAAGCAATGGAGAGCTTAGTAAGCTTAATCCGACGGTGTTGTGTAGCGGTACTCTACTACTTGCTGCGTAACCCTATGAGCCAGGGATGTTGTGAGCTCTTGCTTTAGCTTGGCTAAATGGGCTTTCTCTGCTGTATCGTTCGGCCCAGGCTCATCGTAGACGCATCTAACCATGGCGTCTGCGACTTCGGCAGGTGTCCAGCGCCGGGCTTCGGCTACACATCTTATAGCATCGCATATGGTACCTATGGTTGTTAGTACAGACTGTGAGGCATCAGAGAATACTCCATTCCTCGGACTGTCGGAGAGTACTTGCGCTGCCTCCACGCTTCCTACGCTAGGCTCAATTACCACAAAAAGCTCATCAGTCCAGTGCAGAACCCCGTCGTAATAACCGCGCTCAACTACATCCCCAAATTGCAGCGGCACCCAAAAAGTTTTATCGGCTTCCGACATCTACGCCTTATTATAAAGTGATTACCAGATCATCCAAAAACGAGCGGGATTGTAAAGAAGCCTCTGAGGTTTCAGTTGCCCCACACTGCGCTAGCCGCGATTACTGTATACTTGTGGCCATGAGCAACCAATTTACACCCAAAGGCAACTACGCCAAGTTTTCCGACATGCCGCCCAATGATTTTCTTAGCACGCTGTCATCCTCGCACAGAGCCAAAGTTTTGCAGGTGACTAAGCAGCTGGAAGATGCCGCCGCGACAGCAAAACTTGATCTTATTTGGTACCTGGGGTCAGTTAACTTTATTGCGCGCAATAAACTCGTTCCCGCTTTAAGTGTTACCATTGTTTTTGGTGGTAACGGACCGCGTGCGGGCCACATCGAACTGGAGTTATATATCTACAAAGAGCATCAGGCTGACGATGACGCTATGCCACCGGCAGCATGGCGAGTCGAAGTTGAATTTGGGGTTTCATGCGAGTGTACGTTTGACCATGGAATACACTCGGTAGAACAGCATGAGTGGGAAGCGTATGCCCCCGATACTCTAGCCGAAGCCTTAAAGCCAGCCGTCTCTACCTTTGTCGAAATCATGAACAAAGTTGAGCCCGCCCACACTTACCGCGAACGCCTGGGCTTGCCGAACGACTAGCAACATCACGGAGCCTTAGTAAAGAAAAACAACCTGCCTTTCGGCAGATCGTTTTGCTTTGGTAGAGGTGGCAGGGTTCGAACCCAATCGCCAGGTTATAGCGCGCCTAGGCCGTAGATGGCGCTAGCGGACAGTCCGACGCATTCTTAGCTGCACCAATGTCATAATCAGCGTGAAGAGCCCAAACATTCCAAAGGTTATCGCTCCGGCCAGGATGGTTACTATTTCGTACCACCCCATGTGATCCTGAACGCGAAAAAAGTAATAGCAAACCCATCCGCCGAGCCCAAGAAGCAGCAAAGCGAGCCCCAGAAGCGATTTGTTGCCATGGTATTGATTGTAGGGTTTGTTCTGAAAATGAAAGACCGTGTAAGTGCCATAGTAACCGACAAGACTCAGCCAAAAGCCAGCTGAGGTCGTTAGTTCCCGCCCATTAAAAAGGGCTGGCGCAGTGCTCATGAAGGGTAGCGTGGCAAGAAAGCAGATCAATCCGGCTAGTAAGAATAATCCCCCGACCAAGCGGAAGTAAACCAGCTTGTGCTTATCCATGGAGCAAGCATAGCATGCGTGTTGTGGCTGGCTCAATGAACATGGCGAAATAATCCCTGGCGGAGGCTTCAGCTCTGGAAAAGAATTTTTGATGAGCCGAGGATTGATGCCCGGGAAACGCGCGACAGCTAGCGCAGGCTCAGACCAAGCGATGGAGAGAGTTAAGAGTTCGCGCAGGCCGCACGGGGCATAGTATGGCAGGGTCTATACTATTAAGTATGTCTATACATAAATCATTTCCAAACAAGTACATTGCTCCTGTTACTGTAGCGCTCTTAATGGCATGCATTAGTTCATGGTACTTATTTAAAGGCTCAGCACTGAGCCTTGTACCCTGGGGGTTATTAGCACTCGTCTGGGGTGTAGCTGCCAAAGACAGCCGAGAGGCTAGAAAACGTGGTGCGGTATACGGTTTCAGCCTAGGCTTTTCGTTTCTGTGGGTTGATAAGGCGGGGCATACATCTGTTGCCCAATCTTTGGTCTTAATGGTCATTATCTCAGGCTTGGGGTTGCTTGCAGGAGGGTGTGCCGCAGTCGCTAGCATGGGTATGTATTACCTTACGCAAGTTAAAGCGAGCAAGTCCATTTTTCTTCTAGGTGCTATTAATATGGCGACTCTAGTCCTATTCATAACACTTACCAAACACATCGCCAGCCCGTGGGCAAATGACCCCTATGACGGCGTGATTTCCTACGCCCTGATCATAGTAGCGCTGCTGGTAGCCTTTGCAGTTTTACGGCTCGTCATCGAACGGAAGCAAGGCGGAACGGTAGTAAGGTCATTCATATTTATTGAGGCCATATCGCTTGCAGTAGTAGTGGCTGCCGCCTCTGGTTGGGTAGTGAACGGTGGAGCCACTTCAAGGCCTATAGCGCTCTTTCTGGTCCTGCTGGTAAGTACCGTAGTATTCGGCCTCCTCCTGATAGCGAGAAGGGCCAATGCGCTAGCTATGTTCCGCACAGCTAAGGGTCTTAACAACGCACCATTCATTGCCCTACGCAAGCCAGGTGCAATGGTTGGCTTCTCGGTTGTCGCCGGTATTGGCTTTTCGCTATGGCATAGTGTCGCTGAGGGCTCTTGGGCAAACCTGTTTGCTGCCACAATCTTCGCAGGTTTGGCTGCAGGGGCGGTTTTCGTGGGGCTATTCTTTGCAACGAGGGTGTTAAAGATTATCTAAGCATGCGTCCTATATGGCAGGGGAGACAGGACTTGAACCTGCGACACCCGGTTTTGGAGACCGGTGCTCTACCAACTGAGCTACTCCCCTAAACTAGCTGGAGACAAACCCTGAAGGGTTTTTCTCCACGCGCCGGGCGAAAAACGCGGTTTTCGCTCGGGCTCTCTTTTCCCGGGCTGCAAGGCTGCAGGGGGCAGGGAAAGATCAGAGGTAATTATAGCGTAAAGGGGCAAAATGAAAAACCGGGCGGTTTAAGGCCCGGTGTTTCTTTCGTGCGTGCCCACCCGCGGCGGGTGAGAGCATATTTGTTTTAAATGTTTGTTTCAAGCGCCGCATAGCTAACGCACGAATTACTTTTAAACATAAGCTAATTAAGCGCGGTTGTCAAACTTATATGCTTTGTGCGCCGGATGTCAGGCCACTGCTGCCAGAGGTGTCGCTGCCAAGCAGTTGGTTGCTTATAGCGGCCTGTTTTTGTTCAAACTCAGTCCAGCTCATGGCCCCAGTGGGTTCACTGGGCAGAGTTGTGCTGCCGTAGTCGGTGTAACTGCCAGTAGCAGTGGCGCCGCTTTCTTGTAGCGTATATTTTACGATCTCCTTGCTGCCAACTGTAATGTACAGTTTGGGGTTGCCACTGGTACCGAGCGTATCGAGTACATCTTGAATGTCACTGGTGCTTAGGCCCATCATGGGCGCAACTTTTTTGTTGAGTTCTTTTAGTTTGGCTATGTTCTCGGTTATGGGGTACACATAGACTTTCTTGCCGTTTACCGTTGCTGTGGTGACCTTTTTGGCGTTGTAGCTGTAAATGTTGTTGGTCTGTATGAACTGTAAGATTTGCTGGCGCTGAGCGGCCGAGAAATTGCCGATCATAATGTCTCCAAAGGCTAGATAGCGGGGGCTCGTTAGGTCTTCTATGCTGGGGTCAGCGCCCGTGGCAAGCGTGCCATTGGTGCGCATTTGCACCCACTTGTTCACAATGCCACTGAGAGCTCGGTCGCTAGTAGGGTCACCAAACGAGTTGTATTTCACGTAGTCGTTTTGGAGTGTCCCGTAGCCACTGAGCTTTATGGTCTCGCCGGGTGCTTTTATAGACAGGCTAACACTGACGTGGGGGTCCTTTAGGTTGCTCAGGTTGTAGGAAACAACGCCCATATTATTCGCGTCGCCAACCGATTGAGTAATACTTGTGGTGCTGAGTAGTTTGGTTATGGCCGCATGAAACACTTTGTCTGGCGTAGTTTGCTGTTTGACCCACCAGTAGGCGCCTGCGCCGGCTAGAACCAACACTACAGCTACAATAACGAAGGGTAATTTTGAACGTTGCGTGCTTGAAACCGGTGAGGATGCCATGGGGCTGGGCGGAGTAAGCGGCGCGGGGCCTGCTGGCTGAGTTGGCTGGGGCATAGACGGATTGGACGCAGAGTCCGCGCCGTTTGAACTAGGGTTTGGTTGGGGTGGGCCCACGGGCTCAACTGGAGGCATAAAAACTCCTTTTGCTTACGTACTGCTGCAGTTATAGTAGCATAAGCGTAAGCAGTTTACTGACGAAGCGCTGTGTTTAGCTAGTTAGCTTTCGGTTTAGCTCTTTCAGCTCTGC
>CAZHYW010000019.1:0-21365 GCA_964537115.1 uncultured Candidatus Saccharibacteria bacterium
AACAATCTAACAAAATGTTAGAATGGGGGATATAAGGTGCGTAAGGGGTGTTGCCACGACTTACAGGTTGCTATTCTAGCAAAAACATGTCTATATGTCAATACATTTGCATGAAATTGTGAGTAAGTAAAAAATCTTTCATTGTCACGTTACGCTTACGCTTAGCAGGGCAGCTAAGCGGAGCCCAGGTAACAGAGGTAGGGTAGGGGTAATCGCCGTTTGACTGCCCAGACCTCAGGGGCAAGGGTGGCATGCTAGTGCGGTTATTTCCTTACGCATAGGTTGAAAAAATAGGCCAACCAGGAGACAATTGGCGGTACTAACTGGAGTATTTGCCGAAACGCCCATGAAAGTCCAGAAACTTACTCTCCGTCAAGACGCCTATCCGTCACAGCTCAAGCAGCTGAGCAGCCCACCTAAGGAGTTGTACTACCTGGGTGCCGACCCGTCGGAGTGGCTCAGTCGGCCGCGCGTGGCCATGGTGGGCAGCCGGAGCGTAACCCCATACGGACGGCAGGTAACCGAGCGTTTTGCCCGTGAGCTGGCCGAGCACGGCGTGGTTATCATCAGTGGGTTGGCACTCGGAGTAGACGCCATTGCTCACACTGCCTGTCTGGACGCCGGCGGCACGGCGGTAGCAGTACTAGCCAATGGCCTGGACCACATCGCCCCGGCCACCAACGCCCAGCTGGGCCGGCGCCTACTAGAGCAGGGCGGCACCATCCTCAGCGAATACCCCGCAGGCGCCCCAGTGTTTAAGACTCAGTTTATAGCCCGCAACCGCATAGTCGCCGGGTTGGCGCAGGCATTACTCATCACCGAAGCCAGCGAAAAGAGCGGTACACTGCACACCGCCCGGTTTGCCATGGAGCAGGGGAGAGATGTGCTGGCCGTACCTGGCAACATCTTTAGCCCCACCTCTGTTGGCACCAACAATCTCATCCGCGCCGGAGCTACCCCTGTTACATCGGTGGCAGACATCTTATACACCCTCGGGGCCAGCCATCTGCCGGCTGAGCCAGTCCGTAGGCGAGGCGACACCGCCGAGGAGCAGGCCATTTTAGATCTGTTATATGGTGGGACGAGCGACGGGCACGAACTGCTGGTACAGAGCACGCTGCCGGCCGTGCAGTTTAATCAAGTACTGACCATGCTGGAACTTAGTGGTAAAGTGCGTCCGCTAGGCAACAACCATTGGTCGCTAAAATAGGAGCTTGTAACCATGGGGCGCACTTGCTTTGGGAGACAACCCGGACCCAATCTGCTAAAACCACTTGCTTACGGTGAGGGAAGCGTGAGTGCCGAGTTTGACGGGACGCTCACGACACGGCCAGACGGACCAATATTTTTGTTCGACCCCACAACCTACCGACCAGATCGCGTACGCGACAGTCCCGTGCTCAGGGCACTTATGGCACACTTCGGTCAAGGCGCCCGCGAGATTGCCATGGTAGGGATCGACGGCGAACACTGCGTTGTTGATCTTTCTTCTCGTAGGCAAGGCCAGGACGCTGTGCACGCTCTCGGCAGCCGGATACTGCAGATCTGTCAGGAGTTGGCCCGGCCAAGCGTAGGGTAAACCGCGAGAATGGTGGGGTAACTTTGTTACAATAAGCGGTATGAAAACGGCCATATGGGTTGGGATCACTGTGGGCGGCACAGTAGGTGCTTGGCTGGGCGCATTACCAGACCATGGCAATTGGCTGGGTGGCTGGAGCATATTGGGTAGCCTGATTGGCTCCATGGTCGGCCTGTGGGCCGGCTACAAGCTCGCCAAGAACTATTTATAGCTCAGCATAGCTACTCTAGCCTTTAGGCGCCCGCAATCGCCGCATGCGCTAGAAACAATGTAGCGGGCAGGGCAGCCGCCCGGCGTTCGGCGCGTTTGCGTTCATACGCCCACACTCGCTTATCTACTAAGCTTGGGTAAATAGGAGTCGTAAAGTAGTCCCGCAGCGCATCGCGCAGCGCGCCCTGGTCACCGTGTAGCAATCTCGCCATTTTAAACGCTTCCTTTATGAGTGGTAGCGGCCGATCTGACGGCGTCTTGCCAGAGTATGTTAAATTGTTATGCTTTCCGTTTTATGCCTCTACCGGTGGTATGTCAATAGCATGGCGGCGTGATATTTATCACGATTTGCCGTCAACACCTTAATACTTGCAAATGTATAGTGTTATGCGCTAAGCTGATCAATCGTATACCCAGAAAACGGGGTATGCGCGTTATACTAGAAAAATACTTATGCTAACCACTCATCTTATATCCGCCTCCAAACGCAATCGTTCCTGGCGGCACCGACTACCGGTTTTGTTGGTCCACGCAACCTCTTCCGTCTCCTCACAAGAACCACTAGCCGGCGCTCACCAGCGAAGCTCTCACCTAATAGAGGAGGGCATAAGATGAGTGGCAAAAACCTCGTTATCGTAGAATCGCCGGCGAAAGCCAAGACTATTGAAAAATACTTAGGCAAAGACTTTGTAGTAAAAAGCTCCATAGGCCACATCCGCGGGCTACCCAGCAAAAACGGCAGCGTAGATGTAGCACACAACTTCAAACCCAAGTTTGAGGTTGACCCCGAGAAAACCAAAGTAATCGCCGAGCTAAAGAAAGCCGCCAAGGCAGCTAAAACCGTCTGGCTGGCCAGCGATGAAGACCGCGAAGGCGAGGCTATAGCCTGGCACGTGGCCGAGGTACTGCAGCTAGACCCCAAAACCACCAAACGCATAGTCTTTCACGAGATCACCAAAGACGCTTTGGACGAGGCGGTGGAGAACCCCCGCACTATAGATATGAACCTGGTGGAGGCCCAGCAGGCTAGGCAATCGCTGGACTACCTAGTGGGTTTTGAGCTGTCGCCAGTGCTGTGGCGCAAGGTACGGGCTGGCCTCTCCGCCGGGCGGGTGCAGAGCGTGGCCGTGCGCTTGGTAGTGGAGCGGGAAGGGGAGATTGAGGGCCACAAGCCCGAGAGTACCTTCAAATTGACCGCCGAGTTCAAGCTCAAAAATGGCACGGTGCTACCGGCCGCCAGCGCTACCAAATTCACCACTGCCGCCTCTGTTCGCAAGGTGTTAGAAGCGTTTGCCGACAGTGATTTTACCGTCACCGACGTTGCTCAAAAACCTGGCACTCGCAGCCCAGGCGCACCATTTACTACCAGTACCTTGCAGCAAGAGGCCTCAGCCAAGCTGGGCTATAGCCCCCGCAGCACTATGCGGGCCGCGCAGCGCCTGTACGAGGCCGGACACATCACCTACATGCGCACCGACTCCGTAAACCTCTCTACGCAAGCCCTGGGGGCCATGGGCGCCTTTATAAAAGACAAGTACGGCGAAAAGTACCACCAGTACCGCACCTACGCCACCAAGAGCATTAGCGCCCAGGAGGCTCACGAAGCCATTCGACCCACCCATGTCGGAACAGAGGTCGCCGGCGAGGACGACCAGCAGCAAAAGCTCTACAGCCTCATTTGGCGCCGCACCCTGGCCAGCCAGATGGCGGCCGCCGAGCTGGAAAACACTACCGTCACTATTGCCGCCACTAAGAGTAAAGAGATGCTCGAAGCTAAGGGGCAGGTCGTGCTGTTCGACGGTTTTCTAAAGGTCTACGGCCGGAGCAAAGACGATACCATCTTGCCAGAGCTGCACAGCGGCGATGAGCTAAAGCTGCAGCGCGCCGAAGCGCTCGAAAACCTGTCTCGCGGCCCAGCCCGCTACACCGAAGCCACCCTTGTTAAAAAGCTAGAAGAGATGGGCATTGGCCGGCCAAGCACCTACGCCAGCACTATTAACACCATTCAGACCCGTGGCTATGTAGAGCGGGGCGACCTGGAAGGTGTCGAGAAAGACATTCAACGGCTCGTGCTCGAGAAGGGTAAAGTAGCAGAAAGTACCGAGAAGCTGTGGTACGGCAAAGACAGCAACAAACTGTTCCCAACCGACACCGGCAATGTGGTTACCGACTTTTTGGTGAAGTACTTTGCCGAAGTCATGGACTACGACTTTACTAAAGACATAGAGGAAGAACTGGACGAGATCGCCCGGTCCCACAAAAACCGCGTAGAAGTACTCAAGGAGTTCTACGACCCCTTCCATAAGCTGGTGGAGGCCAGCGCCGATGTCTCCCGCGCCGAAGCCACCCAAGCCCGCCTGCTGGGTAAAGACCCGGGGAGCGGTCTGCCCATTTATGCCCGATTTGGCCGGTTTGGACCCATGCTGCAAAAGGGCGATCTTCCACCCCAAGAAGGCAAGCCTTCTCGGGGACCCCGAAGTTCTAGTGACGACCCCAAACCCGATTTCGCTCCCTTACCAACAGGGGAGAAGCTAGAAACGGTCACCCTAGAACAAGCGCTGGAGATGTTCAAGCTGCCACGCCTAGTAGGGCAGACCGATGACGGCCAAGATATAAAGGCCAACGTCGGGCGGTTTGGGCCATACATACAAGTTGGTAAACTGTTTGTGAGCATAAAACCCTTAGACCCGCGTGACATTAGCCTCAAACAGTCCAAAGAGCTCTACGCCGCCAAATTGAAGGCCGAGAAAGAAAAGAACATTGCCGACTTTGGTGACGGCGTAAAGGTGCTAAACGGGCGGTTTGGGCCATATGTAACCGACGGCACCAAGAACGCCAAGATCCCCAAAGAGACCAACCCACGGGAAGTAACTCACGAACAAGCCAAGAAGCTACTCGCCGAAGCCCCAGAGGGTAAGCGACGCGGCTTTCGTCGTCGCGCCATTCAAAAATAACAATAACTAACTTTGCTTTTCGCGCACAATTACCCCAAGGGGAGGGGAGTTCTTTCATATTTTGTTCGCCTGCCAAGATATGGGCTAGTTAGTTTTTACAACACAAACTAGGCATAAGCGCTTATTTTATGCTACTATACTTTATATCTTTGGTGGGAAAAGGCGTTGACTTTTAACAACAATAGTTTTATAGTAAGAGGGACCATGAGTGTAGATATGTCGGTCATCAACACAGAAGCTATCGTCCAGGACATCCTGGCGAGTATTGAGCGTGAACGCGAACGCGAGATTATAGCTCGCCGCTTTGGTTTATTCGATCGCAAGGAAACCCTAGAGCAGATCGGCGAGTTGCTGGGCATTACCCGTGAGCGTGTCCGCCAGCTAGAAAAGTCTGTTATGACTCGGCTGCGGACCACCAGTGGCGAACTGCCGCACATTACTGAGGTGGAAGCGACCTTGCTGAGCGCCATTGAGGCAGCAGGGCAGACCGCCCGTATAACTACGCTTGGCGCCGAACTGACGGCCGAAAACAGCCGCACCGACCAGTCCCGCCTGGCATTCCTGACCGAACTTACCCCCGGCATTAGCGCCATTTCCGAAGACGACAATTTCTACCAAGCCGCCGGCAACGCCAAAGTACACGACGAGGCAGCTATTAAGACAGAGGTAGCCAAGCTGGTAGACACCATCGCCAAAAACGGCAAGCCCATGGAAACACGTGATTTGTGCCAAGCCGCCAGCATGCCCAACGATGTCTACGTTACGGCCCTAGCCAGCACTTCTAAGCAGCTCGCCACCCTAAACGGCCGCTGGGGCCTTGTAAAGTGGCCTACGGTGAACCCCAAGAACATCCGCGACAAAATCTACGTTATTTTAAGCGAAAACGGCAAGCACATGCACTTTAACGAGATTGCCGAAGCTATAAAGGCCAGCGATTTTAAACGCAAAGACGTCACCACTCAGGCTATTCACAACGAACTTATAAAAGACAAGCGCTTCGTACTGATTGGTCGTGGCATTTATGCCCTCAAGGAATGGGGCTACAAGAAGGGCACCGTGGCCGACATAATTGCCGAGGTACTACGCGAGGCAGGGGAGCCCCTGCACCGTGACGAGATCGTCAAGCGCGTGCTGAAGAGCCGTTTCGTCAAAGAAACCACCATTCTGCTGAACCTGCAGAGTAAGACTCAGTTCAAGCGTGTGGCCAAAGCCACCTACGAACTAGCGGAGTAGGAAAAGTAGTGGCAGAGGGTCTAGCAGTTGACTCTCTCTATGATGCCTCTGTTGCTGTGCTTTTGGGACCCGAAGCGCACCTGGTAGACGGTCACTACGCCTACCTCCCGATACCCGTCCTGCCCCAAACCAGTGGACGGTCCGATGCCGAAGAAGGCGAGGTGGAAATAACTAGTTATTACACCTTTGAGCTACAGGGTGAAGAGGCCCTGACTATCAAGAGAGACTCAGATCTGCTAGAACAGCGTCAGTCCCCGTTAGCGTTTCATTTTTTTATACCTAGACGCTACGACCCTAGGTCGGAAGGAGCCTTGCCAACTACCTATTATTTAATTCGCCCCAGCGCACTTAACGGGCCAGGCGGCATAGTCGTGAGTTCTATGGTATACCCACTCCTTGGCCCTCCCGTAATACCAGTGGAGGCTCCTCGCGATGCACTATACCTAGTGCGGACCGGGCGAAAAAGAGGTGACCATGAACTGTTGCCTGATGCCTCCGTAGACCCGCAGCTAGTGTTGGTGTACGAGGCACTCTGCAACAGGAACCGTCGTTCGGCCAGACCCGCAGGGCAAGGCTCAGTCCAAATGCCTGCTGGCCCAGACAACGCACCAACTGCCGAGACAGGGTAGGCTCACGGGAGGGCGCTCGCGCATATGGGACGTATCGTTGGCGAGATAACACATGACGGCATAACATTGCCGGTTTATTCTAGTGCGGGCATCGTTATGAGACCACCCCGGCCCACAGATGGCCCTAATGCCGTCAAATTCTACAAAGACAGGGAAAGATTTGAGCGTTACGTGCGCATAGCCCATATTCTAAGAGGCATCCCTCTAGTTGGGATGGTAGAGGCGGCAGATGCCGTTTTTGCAGGTGCAGCCAGCCTAGTAGGTGCTACCGTAGTAGACCATCATTGGGGGTTTGCCCGCCTTACTAATGCAGACGGTATTTCCGAGTGTGCGCATGCTGCTTTGCCAGATGGTTACGGTCTAATCGCGGATGTAGCCATTATCCCTGGTGCCCAGCGGCTGAATGCTGCAACCGAGGCTGAAGTCGGCAGAGCCCTGCAGGGTCAGCGCTACCGGACCGTACACGGAGTTTTTAGTTGGATTGATTTTGGCGGGAGCCAATTTCTGGATGGAGCGGACGGCGATCGTTATCTTCACGACTTAGACCTCAGAATAATGCTCCAACGCCAGCAAACGTAGGGGCTTGTGCATAGCGAACATTATGCGAACAGATATGTGCGCATTGTGGTGTTCGTAATATATAAACAATTTACGAACAGGGCTGTGCAGCTGAGACTGGGCAATTATGGGAATACGGCTAGGCTATGGGCTAATGTGAGCATAGAGCAGCTAGCAGGGCAGAAAAAATTTTAGGAAGCTGCGGGCAAGAGGGCTCCAAAAACTGGAGCACAGCGCGTGTGAGGGGAGCCGCGTGGAGCATAGACCAGATGTCGCACAATGTATATTTTGCGACTCTAATATACCGACTGAAGACACTCACTGATACCTCTTCTGCAGGGGATAGGGTGAGGCCTATGGCCTCGCAATTCACAGATCACCATTTTCCATTTATAAACGGCTGTACGTAAACGCTCACAGCGCTCCCTAAGCACTGGCGTAGACCGAACTGTAAGATTTATTACATCCCCATGCAGACCCATAGCGTTTGCTTTTTAGCCGTGGCACTAAGGTAAGATTTGACTTATCCACAGCTTTGTCGTGAAAATATTTGCTTTTTCACGCTTTTCATATTTATATGCGTCCCCTGCCTTTCCCGCCCCACTGCTCCATTATTTGACATGCACGTCGCAATATATTTTTAGTATGTTTTCTACACTCCTGTAGTAGCTACTAATACATGAACATTTTACGAACTGCAAAAGGGTGGCAGGGAGGCCGTTTACCGTTTACAGTTCATTGGTGGGACTCCTCAGTGAATGGATCACGGCGAACGGTAAACAGTAAATGGTAAATAGCTACTTGTAGTACACCCTGTCGGGTACCCGTACGTCTAGGTACTGCCCAGGGGCGGCAGCGCCCAGTTGCTGAATAGTGGCTATGGCGGCACCGCTCTGCGTACGCGCATCGGCCTGCAAATTAAAGCGAATAGCATACGGCTGTCCGCTTAACCGCACATCCAGCTCGTACGGACTGGTAGCGGGCAGGACAAAAGCACTCGACGTAAGATGGGCGGCCGCCAATTGGTACGCTACAACTTGTACAAATCCGACCGTGCTACCAGGTAAGAATTGCTTGCCAGCATGGGGTGTCGCACCCGACTGATCAACCACAAGAGGAATCTGAGACGGTATGGCGTGCAACTGCGCCAGCACTAAACCTGACTTGTTGAGCGCAAAGTTGCCGTGAGTGGTCTGTAACACTAGACTAGGCTGGGCAATTTGCACATAAACTACCGGACGGCTACTTACAAGCGGCAGACCTATTGAAACACTTTGTAGCTCTGGAAATGTAGCCTCCAGGCTCTGGGCAGTACCGCCTAAATCAACCGTAAGCTTGGTGTGGTTGGCAGGACTGCCCCCCAAAAGCTTGCGAGCAGCCGCTGCGTAAACAGTGCTCGATTGCAAATAGGTAGCGGAAGTGGCGGTACGACCCACCACTACAACCTTGGGGTCACTACTGAGCCATAGCACCTTTAGGGTGCAAACAAGTGCTAGGGCAATCAACAGCCACGAGGGCAGTCGCGCCCAGAATGAACGGGGTAGGTTGCCACCCTTCCCTACCTCACCGGTTTGCTGACGTGTTTGGGCTCGTTCGCTAACCGTATTATTGCCACTCCGGGTGCTAGTGTAGTACGAGAACGCAGGATTAGGAGACGTCCCCCTGTTTGAGGCGCGGCGACGGTCGCTCCCCTGTTCCGAGCTATCTTTATTGTTTCGCCGGAACATACCCTGCCCCACCGGCTATTTTCAGCAACAAATTAGCCAGCTCGTACGCCGCTTGCGGATGGGCATAGGCTGACAGTTTTTTGGCTAAGGCTTGTCGTTTAGCGGAGTTCTCTAGCAGCTCGCCTATAGTGCGCCCCAGCCGCTCAGGCTGCTCCACTTGCAGCTCCGTTAGTTGTACAATGGCACCTCGTTTAGCATATGCCAAGCTATTTTTTACCTGATGCGATCCACTTAGATGAGGAGCGGGCACAATAACACAAGCCAGCTGCTGCTGCGCAAATTCTGCTAGATTGGTAGCGCCCCCACGAGCAACTACCACATCGGCGGCACCGCTGTAGCGGTAAAGATCGGTTACAAAACCATGTACATGAACGCGGCCGCGGGCCTTGCCGAGACCCAAGGCGTCATAGGCGGCAACCGTTTCCGCTTCAAGTGTTCGGCCAGCCACATGCACAATGGCTAGGTCTGGGTAGGTAGCGAGCAAGTAGCGAGTATTCGCCACCAGTGCCTCATTTAAAACCCGCGCACCGTTACCACCGCCGGTCAGGAAAACCATTTGGCCGCAAGTTAGGCCAAGCTCTTTACGATACCGTTGCCGCAACCTATCGGTCACCGGCCGATAGTTGTCGCTGACTGGCACACCCACCATAACTGTTTTGCTTAACGGATAGGGGTAAACCTCGGGCGGTAAGGCCACAGCATGCGTGTGTGCAAAACGGGCTATGAGCCGATTGGCCAAACTGGGTACGCTGTCGCTATCGTGAGTAATGTATGGAATATGGTTTAAGTGGCCGCCCAGCGCCACCGGCACGCTTACAAACCCACCGCGGGTAAAAACCACTGCGGGTTTTAGTTTGCGCAGCAGCCAGTAGCTCTGCCAAGTGCCTCTTAGCGTCCGTAGGGCGTCGCGCATATTTAAAAACTGTACATAAACATTGAGCCATTGCTGCCAGCCCTCGTCGGCATAGCGGCGGAACTTGCCGGCCGATACAGTGTAAACGGCACTAATGTTAGGATCGGCCGCTGGTACATCTGACAGCTTATCGCCACGTTGGCCAATATAAATAATTTCAGCGTCCGAATTCAGACGCTTAATCTCAGCCGCGACCGCTAAGATGGGGGTGATATGGCCGCCTGAGCCGCCGCCCGTCATCACTATCTTCATAATTACTTCCTTGTCCGTTACCATCCGACCGGCCACTTGCGCCGCGCCGAACATGTCGGGAGCTAAAACTAGTATAATGCGAAATCTGGAAAACTAGGCCAAGCGCAGCGCCAACAAATAATACGCTGGTACCACCATAGCTTACAAATGGCAGTGTAATGCCCTTTAGTGGTAGCAAGCCGATCATGGCGCCTACGTTTATAATCATCTGCGTGCTCAACCATGCCAGCACACCAGCAACTACGAGCCGGCTAAACATATCTGGTGCGCGCTCTATAATCAACCGCAGGCGTGCAAATAGCGCCACAAACAAGCCCAGCAGCAACATAACGCCTAGGAAGCCAAACTTTTCGGCGTAAATGGCAAAAATGGAATCATTTTGAGCCTCTGGCAAATAACCGTAAGCCTGCACGCTCCGACCCAGCCCCAGCCCGCTCATACCGCCGGACCCGACCGCGATCAAGGCCTGACAGGCTTGGTAGCCGGTGGTTAAGCAGTTGCTAGCCGGGTGCAAATATGTAAGTAGTCGTTCGCGACGATATGGGATAGCCGATACGGCCAGCACGGTGCCTATAGCCACAATCGCCCCAATCATCAGCACCCGGCGCAGTGGTAGTCCCGCTATAAACGCCATGGCAGCCATCATTGCTACAATTACACCTGTGGAGCCCAGATCGCTTTGCACCCCGGCCACTACCACGCCAATAATCACTAGGGCAACTAATAACGGGTGCAGCGTGGCTTTATTGTCAGCCAACTTGCCGTCGCGTGCACGTATCGTCAAAAAGCTGCCCAGCCAAATAAGGAGCGCAAATTTTAGCGGCTCAACCGATTGCAGCGATAAGCCGCCCAAGCGGATCCAACGGTGAGCAGGATAGGCTGGAATGACCGGCGTGATTAAGGCCACCAGCGTACCGATGGCCGCCAAGACCAGTAGTGGCATTTGCCAGCGCTGCCAAACCCGCAGCGGAATACGTGATGTTGTTATAAAGGCTACAATACTTAAAACAATCTCAATCATCTGCCGCGACACGTAGTTCGCACCCGACCCACCGCTTGTAGCGGCCAAAGCTGGGCTAATAGCGTAAACTACCGTCAAGCCAATGACTACCAGAAATACAGCCAATACTAGCAGCCAGTAGTCCGGTCGATGCCGGCGTACTGCCGAACCGTCCATGGGTGACTCCCCTGCCCGACTGAGCGGAATCGCCCCCACGTCAATAGCCACCGACTGTGCGACCACCGTGTTTGAGTGCAGTTTGGGTTGAGAATCGAGTAGCGGAACGCAAGCGTATTAGAAATACGCTGGAGCGAGCAGCGGAGACTTTCGCCCAAAATGTGCCAAACACGGCGGTCGTAATCACACGTACCAGCCAATTAAGAACAGAACCAGCCCAGAGATCGCGGCCACTTGCCCTATAATCCAGAACCGCATAGTAACCTTGGTGGCCGGCCAGCCGCCTACCTGAAAATGATAGTGGATAGGCGCAATTCTAAACACCTTTTTGCCGTCACGCAGTTTTTTAGACAAAATTTGGATAGCGCTGGAGCCAGCCTCGGCTACAAACACCAGCCCAATAACCGGCAGAAGCAGCACCGTATCGGTCAGCATAGCCACCACGCCCAATGCGGTCCCCAAGGAGAACGACCCAATATCGGTCATGAAGAAGCGAGCCGGATTGATGTTGAACCAAGTGTAGCTAAGCAATGTGCCCACCATGGTGAAACAAAAACCCGCTACAGCAAACCGCCGCTCAAGCAACGCGATTACCGTGTACGCCCCAAAAGCCGTGGCCGTTAAACCACCCGCCAAGCCGTCCATACCGTCGCTAATATTGACAGCGTTAGCCGTGGCTACCACCACCAGCACGAACAGCGGCACAATTAACCAACCGAGCTGCCAGGCCCCGTGCATAAACGGAATATGCATGCTACTCACATCGAGCTTAAAGTAAAAGTACAGGCCACCCACCAGCGCCACCAAGGTGGTGAGCGTTAGCTTCATTTTGCTCCGTAGGCCAGCAATACCGCCACCGCTACCACGCAAATTTATAATGTCGTCTATAAGACCTACTAGCCCACCACCCACCATAGCCGCCAGCGGTAACCATGTTTGGCTACGATTGAGGTTAAAAGCTAGCGTCACAATAGCCGCTGCCAGCACAAACACCACACCCGCCATGGCTGGTGTGTCGGGGCGCTTCTTTTCCGCGTGCAGTTGCATGAGTATGGTGGCTTTTTTACCGGTAACATCGGTGGTACGAGGCTTCTTCCACCATTTATAGCGGTACGCTAAGGTCGTATAAATGGGCGTTATGATCATGCTGATCGCAAAGCCCAGAAAGCCGAGCAGTAAAATGTGAATGAGAGTGTGCGTGCGAAGCGCTATTGATATTGTGTCATGCATGGTTGTTAGTTTCCTTTAGTTAGCTTCATTATACATCGCTCTAGCTCTTCGGCGTCACGCCAAAATTGTTGACTAGCATATGTGCAATGTCCGCAAAAATCGGCTGAGCCGTCCCCGCCCCGGCAAAGCCGCTATAGCTGCTTGGCTCTAGATTGTACACCACAATTGCATATTGTGGATTATCGCCCCCTATAAAACCCAAATAAGTACCGTTCTCGCGGTCGGTTCGGTACCCGCCCGTAGTCGAATTGGCAATCTGGGCAGTCCCTGTTTTACCACCCACACTATAGCGAGAGCCAAAATTGAGGTAGGGGTAGCCCTCCCGAATATGGTTAGCGTTGTTTTGTTCGAGCAGGCTTACGACGTCGTCGCTGGTTTGTTTGGAGATGATATCTTTGGCCAATACTTTGGGTTGATTGCCGCCTACGCTGCCATCCGGTGCTACCAGTTGCTGCAATAGGTGCGGCTGGTAGTAAGTACCACCATTTATAATGGCCGAGAAGCCGCTAATCATCTGGAGCGCCGAGGCGCTATAGGCCTGGCCGAAAGACATGTTAGCGTACGTAAGGTCTATGCCAGCACCGTTGTCGGCAGGTTTAGGCACGTAGCCGGCCGGATCGTACCCCTGCTCTATGCCGCTTTGCTGGCCCAGGCGGAAGCGATTAAAAAAGTAATCGTACAAGGTGTTCCGCGCCTGGGAATCAATTTGCCCGCCCCCCAATTGCATGAGCATCCAGGTAGCACCGGTGTTGAGTGACTTATCGAGCGTAGAAAGCACGTTTTCCTGGCCCTGGCTGTGGTCTTCCTCTACGTCGCTCACTTTGGCGCCGTCAATTGCCCAGCTGCCAGGATCATAAAACGTCGTCTGAGGAGTTATGACGCCCTTTTGCAAACTGGTCGCAGTGGTAAAGACTTTGGTTATGGAGCCCGGCTCTATAGGCTCAGTTACGCTATCGTTCTGGAACAGGCTGGCATTGTCTACCTTCTGGTAACTAGCTGGGTCATAGCTGGGATAATTGGCCATAGCCTTGATAGCGCCGGTGTGTACGTCCATTACAATAGCGCTGACATCTTTCGACTTATTTTTCTCTTGGGCCGCTTTAACAATCTTTTCCACCTCAGACTGCATGCCTACATCAATAGTTAACTGCACGTCATCACCCGCTACCGGTGCGGTCGACAAATTGCCGCCTGTGGCGGCAAGCGGGACGCCGTTTATATCAGTAACGGCTTTAAGTTGGCCGGGTTTACCGGCCAACTCAGTGTTGAGAGCCTGTTCTATGCCATATTCGCCCGTACCTTCATCGTCCACAAAGCCTAAGAGTTGCGCCGCCAGCGTACCCTGCGGGTACGTGCGGTAGTCTTGCTCTTGGGTACCCACACCGGGAAACTTAAAGCTTAAGACTTGATTGTTTTGAGCTGGCGTAAGTTTTTTCTTAAGAATAACGTAACGTCGTCCGCCATCGGTTTTAAGTAGCTTCTCTATATCATCTACATTGCCACCAATGATCGGTTGTAGTTTGGCCGCCACTTTATCGGTATTTTTTACCACCGTTGGATCAGCGTAAAGTGTGTAGAGTTTCTGGTTTAGCACAATTGGCACAGTGCTATCGCCCAAATGAGCCGTTATAATACCCCGCTCAGCAGGCACCACGTATTGTTTCAATTGGTCGCTCAGGGCCGCTTTTTTGTAATAATCGTAACGAATAACCTGTAAATAAAAGACGCGGGTGGCAAAAATGCCGAACACCACTAGAAGCAGCGCGTACCAAATACGCACTCGCTGCACCGGGTCAGTACCGGGAGCCGGTTGTTCAGTCATTGGCTTTATTATACCGTAAGCGAATCTACTGCACCGTGCCGCTTGGGGTGCTTGGTGCCATTGCTGCCGCCTCTGAGCTGCTACTCACGCGGCTTAGGGACTGCGAACGAGCCGAGGCCACGGTAAGGTCCTCGTGTTGCTGCTGTAACTGGCTCTGCTGCTTTTTTAGGCTATTAATTTGGTAACCGTAGGCATTGGTTTTGGTAACCTGGGTTAGATAGAGCAACCCAAGCAAGCATGCCAGTACAATCAGCACAATGGTGTTGCTTACCGGCCCAAGCCGCTTGTCGGTTACCCGAAAGCTAACCGAATTTTGCCCGCGCTGCATGGCGGGTTGTCGGCCTAAGGCCAACGCGTTCGAATATGTCATGTTTGTTTTTGTTTTCTTTGGTTGCCCTACCCCCTTATTTTTAGGAGGTAGGGCAACTGGTTGCCATCTAGCGCACGTTGACGTGTACCTTTTGGGCGCGGGACTTGTTGACTACTTCTATACGAAATGGCATAACGTATCCCTTTCTTTTTGTATTTTTATTTTTTCACTACGGCACGCAGTTTAGCGCTGCGGGCACGCGGGTTGAAAGCTAATTCTTGTTCGTCTGCTACGACGGGGTGCTTAGTAAGTGACTGTAGCTCGGCGTCATAGCGATTTCCGGTAAGCTCCGCGAAGGCCTGTTTAACCAAGCGGTCTTCCAGGCTGTGAAAGCTAATGACGACAAGTCTGCCCCCCGGTGACAGCAATTCCACCCACGTCGGCAAGCTGGCCCTAAGGAGCTCCAACTCATCGTTCACGGCTATACGAAGCGCCTGAAAGGTGCGAGTAGCCGGGTGGATCTTACTGCCTTTCGGCATTACAGATCGAACAACTTCTGCAAGCTCATGGGTCGTCTTAAGCGGTCGGGCAGCTACTATTGCTTGGGTAATAGTACGAGCCCGCGGCTCTTCACCATAGTCCTTTATAATCCGTGTTAGATTGTCTGGGCTATAGGTGTTTACAACCGTTTCCGCATTGAGCGCTTGCGTTTGATCCATGCGCATGTCCAATGGACCGTCCTCTTTAAACGCAAAACCCCTGCTTGCTTTGTCAAGGTGCGGCGATGATACGCCTAGGTCAGCCAAAATAAGATCAAAGCGTTCGCCTGCTACCGCTAGCTGTTTGCTAGCTTGCAGAAAATCGCTATGCATCAGCCGAGCTCCTAGTTCTTCAAAACGCTGCAGTGCCGCTATGGCATTCGTGTCTCGATCGACTAATACCGCTCTATCTGGAGCCTTGGTATGTTCCAGCACTGCACCGGCGTGCCCACCGTACCCGGCCGTCAGGTCCAGGTATGAGTCACCTGCCTGCGGATTTAGATACTTTATGGTTGCCTGCACGAGCACTGGAATGTGCTCATTTTGCTGCCTAACGTGCATATCGCACTAGTATATATTGAATTTTATTTTTGTTTTGGTGTTTGTTTTAAGCCAGGGTGTCATGTGTGGATGCAGTTCGAGATGAAAATCGAGAACCGAACCGGAGCCGTGCATATGGCACGGTGAGGATCGGACACGCCGAATTTTCGCTCGAAATGCGCCGCACATGGCGGTCTGGCGACAAGGTCACCTAATCAGCAGCCAACTGTTTGTTTTTTGAAGTTTTTGTTTTTGTTGGTGTCAGAAGACGCCGTACTGAAAGTAAAGATGTTTAGCCTAGAAGGCTAAACGAGGAACCACTTGGGAGAGGAACCTGAGATACTTTCGGCTTCTCCTGACATAGAGAGACTTATGTGTGAGGTGGAGTTTTGGGAGGTGTTTTATGGAAAGAACGAAAGGTTTTTAAAACGTGGTGCCCTTCTCTGGTCCACGTGTTGACTGCCGAATAGCCGAACTCGTCATACGAGTTCCGTTTACCATTTTCTTTTTACCTTTCACCGTGAATGGTTAACGGTAAATGTACGGTAAATAGTAAACGGTTAACGGTAAACTATTCTTTGCCTAATTGTTAAGGTGCTCTTCTACGGCTTACAGTGGTTCTAATCGCTCATAAGCCGCCAGTACTTTCCAACCCGTACGCAGGCTACACTTTTGTCTATGCCGGCGTAGTCCAGCAGATGTTGCTCCAGGGTGATACGCCCCTGCTTGGTGTCCATATCGGCCTCGATTTTACCGCGCCTAAATTGTACGTTTAGGTCGGCAATCCGCTCGTCCAATATGTCACCCTTCAGCCGCTGTTCGACTTCGTCGTCCCAGACGTGCTTGGGGTACACATGCAGGTAGCTTTGAAACCCACGAGTTATGACTACTCCGCTGGCAAACTCGCTTCGAAGCTCGGTCGGTATGGTTAACCGCCGTTTATCATCGAGTTTCCTCTGGAAATAGTCCTCACGCGCCATGGTTTGGTTAGTTTTAAGTTGCTAGTGAGTTTTTTGTTTTTGCTTCCCTTGCCTGCAAGCTAATTTTGGCTGCGGTTCAGGTTGTTTCTAAAGCGGGTAGCTGGATGTTTACGGGCTACCCACGATTACCCACTGACATGAGTGTACTACCCACTCTTACCCACATGCAAGTACTTTTATAGTTAAAACGTTTAAAACCTAAGGTTTTTTGGCACTACTTTTCCACAGGCTTGCAGCGAATCGGCAGCGTGCGCTATATATAGCCATTCCCTGTGCTAGCAATACACTAGCGGCGATCATCAGTCGGCGGCTGGGCCCGCTGCACATACACTGGATTAGCCTCAAAGCCCGGCACCAGTGGAACTTCCACTCCCTCGAGCTCATGCAGTTCATAGCGGCCCTGGGCGTCAGGGGCTGTCTGGTCCAGAATATAAGCCTCCAAGGCATCCTCCTGATCACCCGTCAAACTTTTACCATAAATATCTTCTACCAGGGTGGAAGGGCTGTCGCCGGCGTGGGCAACCATGGCAATCTGTTTATCATGTTTAAGCTGGTCAGGGCTAAACGGGTCGGATTTGCTACTGCCCCGCCCCGCCTCGATGCTTGCGACCATAGTTGCCAGCAAAGCAACTGCCGCCAACGGTACGAGATGTCTGCGAAGATTCATGCGCCTCCGCTCAGCCGGACTGAGCGGAGCAGGCCGTGCAGTAGAGTGAGGGCTGCTAAGCTGTCTCATAAACTATTTACCGCTCAAGGTAGCGCCACGCGTACCTATATTTAAGATGATGGGGCTGTGACCCGTTTCGGCGTCGCGCATGTAGATTGAGTCCATGACCGCCGGCTGCACAGGAACCGCACGGAGCGCACGGAGCATTTCACCGCTAGTCTTAAAAGAGGTGAGCAATATGGCGGCAATTGCCAGAAACATGCTGCCATGCCAGTGGATGGGGTGCAGGTGTCGGTGTAGGTCTTGCTTTTTCATCTGTTTGTCTTAGGTTTGTCCTCCGAAGCTTTGGTACAGGAGGATTGTTTTACTATTTGTTTTGAAATAGTGAATACACTGTAACAAAACTTAAGCATTTTGTCAATGTTATGTTACGGTCGTAGTCTGCCCTTGTTCACGCAGCCAGGCAGAAACTCTAACCAAGAAGCGTTCTCGACAGATGTTTATACATCGTCGAGCACAAATGGCTCGCCGTTCACTGCTTTTATGAAGGTTATGTTGTGCTGGGTAAAGAGCTTTTCCATAGTCGCGTAGTTGGATTCGCGGGCAGCATCGCTCCAGTGCCAGTCGTGGATGGGGACAATGTAGCGAGGCTTTAGCTCGAGTGCCAATTCTGTGGCCCGCACCGGGTGGCCCCAGGGAGCGGTAACTGGCAGCGCCAGCACATCCTTGGTTTCGTGAAAGCTGTGGCTATCGCCCGGATGGCTTAGTTTATTTAGGTAGTGCACGCCAATTTCCTGGGCTGGGTCAAACGCGTACAGCGGGCGGATGAGTTCGTGAGGGCTATCGAAGAAGGCCACGCCCTCAGGTGCATCGCTGCTGGCGGTAATGCCCTGCTCCTTTAGTTTGGCTACCACTTCCGGCGTGGTGGTAATACGTACCTCTGGGAACTTGGCTACCAATTCTTGGACTAGAGAGGCGTCAAAATGGTCGTAGTCAGCGTGGGTGATAAAAATGTCGTCTAGATACTGTAGAGCCGTTACATTTACCGTACTGAGGGTGCCGGGGTCGAATAGCGCGGTACGATTGACCGGGCTTGGCATTTCGACCAGCAGGCACGAATGGCCTAGTTTGGTGACTTTCATGCGGCACCTCCTTTTGACAACTGCTGTAGCTAGTATAAGCCTGAAGCGCAGCGCTGCACAGTGAGATTAGGTACCAATTTGAGAGGTAAACAGCTTATTTACTAGCAGCGGGTTTGGGTTTGCCGTTTCGGCCAAACTTGCGGTCGTGATAAGCCAGCTCGCCGCGGTGCTGATCAAGACCCTCTATATACGGTTCAAACTGTTTGAGCAGTGTCGAGTAACGCTGGTTGGGGGTGAGGAGCCTGAGCAGCTTTTGGCGCTCGGCCAGGAACTCAATAAGACCGTAAAAATCGCCATCACCGCTCACTATGACTGCCTTGTCGTAGTTGCGGTACTCCTTCATGGCGTAGAGCACTAGGTCGGCGTCAATATTACCCTTGACGATTGGTTTCTGTTCTTCCCCGCTTGGCGGCTGCTCCTCTTCGGGCTTGGCTTTGATTTCCAGCGTGGGTTTGAGCACTATAAGATAACCATGCTCGTGCATGAGTTCGTAGAGTGATTCGTTTTCGGCCATGTAGCCTATGAACATGAAGGCGTGGGTGACGTTGTATTTTTCTTGCAGCCAGAGACGGAAACGACGCCAGTCCATTTTCCAGCCAATTTTCTGGACACCAAGGTTCAGGTTTTGACTATCTATAAATGCGTAGTTGCCTAGCGGCGGTGAATCAGGTTGTGGGGGCGTTTTTTGAGGGCGGTTCGGTCGGTGCGGTCGGTTCATCATATCATAATACCACTTATGTCTCGCTTAAGTAGTATGGATGGTTACTGCTCTCTGCGTATTCGAAGCGCATGAGCTCGCTCACGGCGATAGCGAGTGCCGGAAGGTAAACACAGATAACAAGTCCGGGCAAGCTCCGCAGCCAATTGAGCGCCCTGCCCAGGCCGGGCAGTACGGCCACGACACGACCGGCTAGCAGGCTGGCCCGAACTGGCGGATCCGGTGAGGCCAGCGTGTCGCCCTCGGTTTGGAAGCTAGTTGCAGACAACTTGACCAGGCGATGCGTTACTAGTTCTTTGGAATTGCGCGAACTGTGGTACGAGACAATCATGCCTGTCTGAAGCTGGTCGATAGACGTGCGCTGCATAATGAGTGCATCGCCCGGCCGAAAAGTGGGACGCATGCTGCCGGTTTGCACGGCTAAGAAATGTACCTGAAAAACGGCTTGCGTAAAGAGCCACAAGGCCGCCAAGCCGGCCCCTACTCCGCCCACTATCTGCAACCACAACCAAGCCAGCTTAAATACGTGCATGCTCGTTACTGAAGCTTACCGCTAAATGAAAGGTCGAGCCCGTTTATAGTAGCACCGCTGCCATTTACGGCATCACCATCCATAGCGACTTGTAGTCGGAATTGGGTGGTGGCGTTCGGGATGAGGCTGCTGCCACTCCCCGTAAGCGCTACTGGGCCGGCGATGAGATCGGACAGCTTGAAGGTTTGCGCCGGGAAGCTAACGCCATTGACCATGGGAGGTGTGAGGAGCACCCGAACCTTGCTGAGGTCAGTAATACCTGTGACACTAGGTTGCACGGGCACATCCAGCGATAGTAGTAGCGTGGCGCTACCGGTATTTTTGAGTGCCACCAAATAGCCACCGGAACTAACCGGTTGCGCTGCCCCGCCCGGCACTAGACCGCTGAAGTCATAGCCAGCCACATTGGCAAAGAAGTTGGTGCCATCTTTGCTAATTTGCAAATTGGCTGTGGCGGTTTCTATGGTGTTGCCCGTTAGGGCATTGCCGGTGCTTTGAATGGCGGCGAAGGTAACGAGTGTGGTGGCAACGCCAACAGCGCTGAGCACACCGATTGCCCTTGCGAGTGGCAAGAGTTTCCAGAGTTTCTTACGATTTCGGACACGGGAGCGGGTGGTCATAGCGGCATCTCCTGGAACTTAAGGTTTGCTGAAAGTCTGCCACATACTGACCTTGCTCGTCAACTTTTTAATATCTTTTTAAGAATTGTCAAGCTTATGGTTTCTGCTGTGATCTCCCCCTCTCCGTCATCCCAGGCTTGACCTGGGATCCAGTCAGCCAGTGTCCGTAGTCTCTCATCTGACAACGTGTATCACTAAACGCGGCGCATCTCTCTGAGTGTTAGTGTGTCTCCTTACTCTTGTTACTTTTGACCCGCAAAAGTAACCAAAACTCCCCGGCCCCTCCACAACCTTGGTTGGCCGTTGATGAGAGCTACAACCGACGCAACAACTCGTCGCAGCAAACATGCCACTGGCATGATTTGCTACTCCTCAAACAAGTTGCGCCGCCTGACGGAAGTTGTAGTTCTCACAAACAGACCAAGCCAGGATCGTTCCGCATGGCCGGGGCTTAGGGGGAAGTCGGTGAAGGTGAACTGAACTTTTCTAAGCTCTAAGCTCTTTTGTCTGGGCTCTACTCAAATAGATTCACTTTCTGGGGTTCGCTGATGATGGCCAAGAGTTCGGGGCCGTACTTTTCTAGTTTGCTGCGGCCAAAGCCTTTTACGCCGAGTAATGCCTGCTCTGTTTTGGGTTTGCGGCGCGCTAGCTCCTCGAGCAGGCTGTTGTGGGCGATTATAAAAGCTGAGACTTTGTCGGCTTTGGCACGCTTGAAGCGCCACAGACGCAGACGTTCGAACAGTTCTTCGTCGTAGGGCGCGGGTACGCCCACGCCGTCTTTGCCGGGTTTGGCACTCACCTCTTCCGGTGCGACATCTTCGGTGATGTTGGCCAGCGCTTCAGAGGCCTCACGCAGATCTCCGTCGAACGCGAAAATTAGCGGATGCATAGCCAGCGCCATTTGGTTTATGCCGGTTAGATACACGCCGTCCATGCTGCGCACGCGGCTGAGAGCCACATAGCCCATGCCCGGTGTAAAGCTGCGGGACAGGTCAATTTCGGCGCCGTCCAGGCTCATGCCCTGGCTTTTGTG
>CAZHYW010000020.1:0-20127 GCA_964537115.1 uncultured Candidatus Saccharibacteria bacterium
TGCCCAAAGTAAAAGGCCCAAACCTTACGGCTTGAGCCTTTTACTTTGGCGGGCCCGACCGGATTCGAACCGGCGATCTCCTCCGTGACAGGGAGGCGTGATAGGCCTCTTCACTACGAGCCCCTAGTAATGAGACAAACCGTTCCGGTTTTTCTCACCAACGCGGGGCGGCGGAATGAATCCGCCGTCTCCGGCTGCTCTTTTCCGGGAACAATTTAACTCATCAAATCTCAAACACTAGTCACGGTACGGTTTGAAATTTGGCTTTGGCTGCAGGGCAGCAAAGTAACAGGGGTAATTTTAGCAAGGGTAGGGGCAAAAAGCAATCCCGGAGGTCAATAGGTTGAGTATAGTAGATTATGATTCTATAATATGCCATTGATGTCCGACAGATCTCCTCTGTATAATCTTTACCGCGTTGGCGAAATGCACCTGAGGGCATACAACAGGGGCCGTAGCGGCGATACCATGCCGCCTGAGCGGGCCCGTCAATTTCTGGGATACCTAGCGGCCAACCCTGACCACCAAGGAAATTTTGGTGATCGTTTGCAAGGTGCTTTGCAATGGACGCGGCAAAATCCGCTCATGTTCATGAGTATGGTAGAGGCATTTGATAGCGCCGTGACCTTTTTAAATACTAGTGCCGGTAGTGTCGACAGCGAAGCTTTTCCCAACTTAACAGAGTACTTTAGGCTGCGTGGCGATAGGCAGCTACCATATATAGGCAATCGATCTAGCAGGACACCGCACCGTCCGGCTGACATCTTACACGCTGCTCAGGACTCTACCAACAAGCTACATTGGGGCGAAACCATCTTGCCGGGTAGCGATGATGTGTATGGCTTCCACGCATTTATGCATTCCAACCGGGGTATGGTAGCGGCCAGCATGACTGATCTTTACGAAAATTATCTTTGGTGTACAGGATGGTACCCAGCTGATAGTGCCATTCCGGCGCTCATGGCCAATGCTATTACCGAAGCGGCATTCATAGTCGATCATCGTAGTCCCTTATTTCATGCATACCGGAATCCTGAGGACGGTTGGATACGTGGCTATGACGGCTTCAGCGAAAAGTTCCAGCGAATGGTGTACGGGCCACTACCACCCGGGCCAGCCCAGGCGTAGTCCCGGCTACGCCTTGCTTAAGGCTATCCGTTCGCTTGGACCTGCAGTATAGTAGGGGCATGGTAAACATAAAAAGTTTGCACAACCCGGGTTTGGGCGTTTGGATCTTGCGCCTGGGCCTAGCATTTGTGTTCGGCTACGCTGGTGTGGCCTCGCTGCAGCACCCCGCCGAGTGGGCGGGCTATCTGCCCACCTTCGTTACTAGTACAGGCCACGCCCTACAGCTCATAAAAGTACTCGCCGTGTACGAACTGGTGCTGGCGCTCTGGCTGGTGGTGGGTAAGGGCTTGCGCTACGCGGCTGGCCTGGGAGCGCTTACGCTGCTCGGAATCATTACCGCCAACCCCCACAACCTCGTTATTACCTTCCGCGACGTGGGTCTAGCGGCCATGGCCGCCGCACTGTTCTTTTTGGCCTAGCTAGCCTATTATGGGCGCTTATGAAAGTGTATGTAACCTCGCGCTTTTCGGGTGCCGACGAACAGGCTGTTGAAGCGCTTTGTGGAGCGGTACGGGCGGCTGGCCTAGCCGACTTTTCGTTCATTCGCGATATCGAACACTATGAAAAAGTTTTTGATACGCCCCAGCAAGTTTGGCAACGCTCTCGGGAAGAGCTGGCGCAGTGCGATGCACTGCTGGTGGATGTGTCCGATGCTCCCACCGGAGGACGGGTGCTAGAAACTGGCATAGCCTATGCTCTGGCGCTGCCAATCTTTGTGGCGGTTAAAAAGGGCGTGGTGTACAAATCTATCTTTGAGGGTGTGGCCACCAAGGTCATTGAGTACGAAACATACCACGATATTACGGCTGCATTAGCCGACTACATAGACAGCGGACTACTTGAAGGAGTCTAAGCAAGCTTACTGGTACAAAAAGCGCAGCGCTTGGCGGCTTTGGGGATGGCGCTCAAACACTCTGGGCACTTTTTGTCGGTGGGCTCTGCTGGAGCTTTACCACGATTGGTCAGACTCTGTAGTTTGTTGATTGGCTGGACTACCAAGAAAAAGACAACGGTAGCAATTAGTAGAAACGAAATGAGTATGGTCACAAAGTCGCCCCAGGGAAACATAAAATGCCGGTGTACGAGGTCTACATGGGCAACCCCCTGGATGGCGCCTTTGCTGCTACCAGTAATGCCGTTTATGAGTGGCTGTATGAGATCGCGTACCAAAGCAGTCACTACAGCGCCAAAGGCCGAACCAATTACCACGCCCACTGCCAGATCCACCACGTTGCCGCGTAAAATAAACTTTTTGAACTCTTGTAGCATGTTTCCTCCAGGCTTTTTACTTGCCTCCATTGTACATGTTATCGGCCCCTGTTTGTAAGAGGGCGTTGTCTGCTTGTATAATGGTGCGGTCAGTAGGGGAGCGCACCCTACCCAAGTGCCACCTTAGCTCAGTTGGTAGAGCGACGCATTCGTAACGCGTAGGTCGCCGGTTCGATCCCGGCAGGTGGCTCCATCTTATGCACAAAAATTCCTACCAAACTCCATCTTTGCTGGTGGTTGTGGGCATGCCCGGATCGGGCAAGACAACCTATCTACAGAAGCTACTAGCAGAGGGCAGGGTAGATAGCGTGTATGATGACTACCAAAAAGACACCCCGGAAGAAGATAGGTCAAACCCTCGTCGTAGCCCAAACTTTGCGGCTGTGTGCGCCGATCTTTCGCATGGCCGCCGTGTAGCCATCA
Organism: uncultured Candidatus Saccharibacteria bacterium; assembly: GCA_964537115.1. Taxonomy (GTDB): domain Bacteria; phylum Patescibacteriota; class Saccharimonadia; order Saccharimonadales; family UBA4665; genus JAJZCD01. Next base: position 2,821 of record CAZHYW010000020.1, read on the forward strand.
ACGACATACGCTATTGCTCCGCACCTGAACTCGAGCGCTTATGCACTACTATGCAGGAAAAATTTCCCGATCTAAAGATTGAACAGGTCTTTTTTGAAAACAATCCCGAAGCTTGCCGACACAACGTGCGTTTGCGTAATCGCCCGGCCGATCGTCTCGCCATTGAGTTACAGAAAATAGATCTAATCGCTCCGCAATATAATCCTCCTACGTATGGGGTCTTGCCCGTAATCCGGGGTACAATAGCATAAGTACCATGAAACGAGGCGACTACATCGCGTATTGGTTCTATATTGCTCTAGGGTTGAGCATCATATTTATAGTAGTTGCTAGCAATCCGGCGATGTTGCTACTACTAGGCGCAGCGGCCAGCGCCGCACTACTAATGGCTTACAGTGTGACGGGTATTCTCAAACGACAGCCGGTGGCTACTCGCTCTCTTATTTGGCGGATTGTCGGAGCCTTGCCACTCATCGCTGGCGCCGCTTTTATTGGTTTCTGGATGCTCTTGATACTCGGGGTGATGATTTTTGGGCTGAAGTTTTAGGGCGGGGTCTGCCAATCTTGTAGTTAGGGCGCATTATCTGTACTATTAGGTTTCGGTATGCGGGTGTCGTATAACGGCCATTATGTAGCCTTCCCAAGGCTGAGACCAGGGTTCGACTCCCTGTACCCGCACCATAATTACTCATGAAAGAAGTCTACGTTTTACGGCACAGTAACTGGGACGGGGTAACTGATGCTCTGACCGACCCAGCGAAACGGGCAGCACAGAGTAGGGCTGCTAAACTGCCCAATTTTGCTCTTGTGTATGCCTCGCCATTTGTTCGCACTGCTCAGACGGCACAGCTACTTACCGGCAAGCAGCCACAGCTAGACGAACGGGCGGCGATTCCACGTGTGCCAGAGGAGCTGCGACAGCAAGTCGCCACACTAAAAGCAACTCACCCACTGCGCGTAGCTGGTGCTCTATTTAGCCTAAAAGCTGTCTATCCAGCTTTGGAAACGGCCGGCGCGGCGCTGGTTGAGCTCATAAACGAGCTACTGGCATGCCTGCCGGACGGTGCGCGAGCGCTTGTGGTTACCCACGACGGTACTATGCTGGCCGCCCAACGTGTGCTCGGGCAGGTTCCTATGAATAGCCCACTGACCGCCAATTACGCTGAGCTCGACGGCTATGTAGTACGGGAATTGTCCAATCACGCTCTGCAAGTCGTAGACTTGCAGACGGTGAACAAAACATAGGCTCAAGAACCATCGCTTCGGTGTGGGAGCATTCGCCGGAATGCGCGTAGTTTGTTACAATAAAGGTCAAGGTAAATGGCAACAAATAAGCACTTCCTGCAAGATAGAACAGCGCTCCTCCTGGTGAGCGGCACGGCCTTTTTGACACTTGCCTCCGTGGCCCTCATCTTGCTCAAACTGGGCAGCGAGCAGGGCACGACTATTTTCATAGCCTCGTATCGCTCTTCGCTTGGCATAGGGAGCTATATAAATGGTACGGCACGCGACATACTCAGCTTCGCGGTCGCCGCGGTGCTTATTTTTACCGTTAGCTTGGTGCTGGCTTACCGTTCCTACGCCGTTCGGCGCGAGTTGTCGCTGGTGGTGCTGGTACTAACCATACCGCTCTTATTGTTTCTAATAGTTGTTAGTAACGCGCTATTGGTGCTGAGGTAGGGCCCGCATGAACAATTTTGTCTCTCGGGGGGTGCTAGATGGTAGTGACAAACACCTGCCATATAACAGCTTGCAAACAGCGAACGGTAAGCGGTAAACAAACTCATGGCTGTTCCCGAAATCCCCTACGAAAAAGATCGTCACGGCCATTACCGATTTTTCGAGGTTTTACCGGGCTTGCTGTCGTACTTTATGCTCGCCGTGCCGGTGCTGCTGAGCTTAATTAACATTACGCTCGCCGCTATCTTTATTTTCATATACTTACTGGTTAACTTTGTACGTGGTGTGGCTGGCGCTATTCGCTCACTGCACGCCTACCATGTTATGCGCGCGCACCAGAAGCTGCCATGGGCGCAGATGCTACGCGAGCTAGAAGCCGGAAAGGTTAAAAGCAGCAATGCGGTGCGACCGAAATGGCACGTAAATGTACTGCAGCGCAGTCAGGTGCAGCCTTTGCTCATGCCGCCCAGCCAAGTCATTCACGCTGTCATAATTGCCACCTACAAAGAGTCCAGAGACGTCTTGGTGCCGACCATAGAATCGGTGCTGGCGAACGACTACGACATGCAAAAAGTGCTGCTCATATTGGCTTACGAAGGCCGGGCAGGGGAGCGCACCGAGACTCAGGCGCTCGAGCTAGCGGCCGAGTACAAAACCAAATTTATGGACTTTATAGCAGTTAAACACCCGGTGTTGCCCGGTGAGACTCTGGGCAAGGGTGGCAACATAACCTATGCCGGCCGCAAGCTGCAGCAGTACCTGAAAGAGCGCGACATTGACCCCTTGCGTGTCATGGTAACAACTCTAGATTCCGACAATCGGCCCGACAAAAACTACCTAAACGCGCTCAGCTACATTTATGTAGCCGCGCCGGACCCGGTACATACCTCGTACCAGCCGGTCGCCATTTATACTAACAACATCTGGGATGCACCGGCGCCCATGCGTGTGCTGGCTACTGGTAACACGCTGTCGCACCTAATGTACTCCCTGCGGTTGCACAGCTTGCGCAATTTCTCGGCTCATGGCCAGCCCATGGTAGCGCTCATCGAGACCGATTTTTGGAGCGTACGCACGGTGGTAGAGGACGGCCACCAGTTTTGGCGGTCGTATTTTACGTTCCAGGGCAAATACCGTGCGCTGCCGCTACATCTGCCTATCGGCCAGGACGCCGTGCTAGCCGAAACATACCGCAAAACCGTGCGCGCCCAGTTTAGCCAGCTAAGACGTTGGACATACGGCGCCTCCGACATAGCGTACTTTGCTCACTACGGCTTCTTCCGTAAAAACAAAATACCCAAAGCCGATTTAGTAGCCAAGTTTTGGCGGCTGCTAGAGGGGCATGTAACCTGGGCCGTGGGGCCCATACTAGTGCTGTTTAGTGGTTTTGTGCCGGCGCTGCTTCACCCAAAGAGTTTTACAGCCAATGAGCTACCCCTAATTGTTAGTCGCGTGCAGACCGTGGGTATAGCAGTGCTTATTATTACTATTTTTATGGCGCTGCGCACCTTGCCGCCTAAACCGGCACGCTACAAACGCCACCGCACCATTTTTATGGTGCTGCAATGGGCGTATTTTCCAATCACTACGTTGTTTTTTAACTCGCTGGCCGCGTTTAACAGCCAAACTCGCCTAATGTTCAAGTGGTACTTAACTAAGTTTGATGTAACGCAAAAAGCAGTCGTAGTCGGTACTGGCAAGAGCAAGAAGACTACGGTGTAGTCGGCTTAACCTCGGCTTTAAGTAACCTCGAGTCAATTATGGGACGTGCCAAGGCTGTTTCTGGCCGCTAGACTCTATGGTAGGCCTGATACTGAACGGCGGCGGCGGTGTCGAAGTGCTGCAGGGTGGTTAGGGCAATTTGAATAATGTCTATGGGGCTCACAGAAGCGTTGTGGCTGCTGCCAAGCAGCTTGGCCGTAATAGTAGCCGTCAGGGCGCTAGCGTCGTCTACGGCCGCTTCGCGGTGCCCGACGGCCCGCAGTACGCTCGCAAATAGTTTATCTCGGCTAAAGGGCTGCATGGGCCCGTTGCCGTGCCGTACGGTTAGACTGGTCCCCAGTTCGGGTGTTTCCTGGGTGGTAAATATGGCGCCACACTGGTAACACTCTCGGCGCCGCCAGGTGTGGTTCAAACGCTTTTGCAACCTAGAATTGGTTACTTGTGTCTTGCCGCCGCAATATATGCAAACCATTTGCCTCCTTGTGTGTTTCGGGAAGAGCAGCCCGACAAAAAGTCGCATCTTTTTGCCGGCGCGATGAGAAACCCTGAAAGGGTGTCGCATGAGGCGAAGCCGCTGCATACCATGCCTACATGTTGACATGACGCTATTGCTTTATCAAGTGGAAAACTACTCAGAACCTGGGGAAGGGTGGCCTAACCTCTTGGGCTGCAACTCGCTGGAAACTTAAGTTTCCAGCATCGTCTCCTATAGTCTTAAAGGGGAACCCTTAAGGGTTCCCCTTGGCTTACGCCAGGCTCCGCCTGGCTGGCCTACCCTTCCGGTCTTCAGACCGGACGTCGGTGAAGTCGGGTCTATCGTCCGTGGTTAACAGGGGTGAGTATGCAAAAACCGGAAGCTAGTTTAAGCTTCCGGTTCTAATTTTCTTTTGGCGTAAACTGGTTTGCTGCTTTATGAAGGGCGGACACGACGGATGCGCGTAGTGCGCTTGACGGCCGGCAGTTCCTCATAAAACAACTCGAAACTCGCAAGCGAGTTCGCTTGTTGTTTGGTACTCAACCAAAACACCTCGTTTAACCCGTCCATCTTACGCTGGCGGGCGCACCGTGTCAATAGCCAGGCCTACAGGGTAAGCTCAAGTAACAGGGGTGGAAACTTGCATTCCCAGGGGTCATCCGCTATAGTATTCTAAGTTCTGAAACCCCTGTGATCCTGTAGCCCAGGAAAAGAGCAGCCCGAGCGAAAACCACGTTTTTCGCCCGGCGCGTTGAGAGAAACCTAGGTTTCTCTCAAGCTGTGGTAGGGGCGATTAGCTCATTTGGCTAGAGCGCCACATTGACGTTGTGGAGGTGAAAGGTTCGAATCCTTTATCGCCCACCACATAAAAAGCCCCGATTTTCCGGGGCTTTTTATGTGGTCAGGAGCGAAAGAGGATTTGAACCGAAGAGTGAGCGAAGCGAACGGAAGGTTCGGTGGAGTGAGGACGCGCGCAGGAACTTGTTCCGAGCACGCCGGAGCGGAGAAGCGGAGCACATCCTTTATCGCCCACTAAAGTAAGGCCACCCCAACAGGGGTGGTCTTACTTTAGTTTGCAAGGTTTCTAAGGAAGGAAAGCTGGGCGGAGTAGTAGTTGGCTAGGTCCGGCGGGAAGGGCTGCATGGCTTCCACGAACCGAATGGCCTCTGTTATGGGCATGAGTTTTGGGTCGGGCCAGGCGTCTTCTTCGGTCTCGGCTTGGTTGGTAAGTTCTTCTATGAGCCCAACAAAAAAGTGCATATCGTCACCTCGAAACTGTTTATAGCGCGCTCGTTGTTTATCTGTTTTTGCCCAGTCGGGCGGCCAAATGGAAACAACATGGCCAAGCTGTTCAGTAATACGAACTCGGGCGCCGGTTTCCTCGAGAGTCTCGCGCACTAAAGCGTCGGCTGGATCTTCGCCGGGCTCAACGCCGCCACCGGGGAAAATCAAATAACCTTTGTCGCTGGGCCGAGCTAAAATGTTGCCTTTACCATCGGTAAAATAGCCCTCGGAGTTAGGGCGGAGTGGCAATGTGTCGCGCGGTGTGGCCAGCATAGATTTAATATAGCAGACTTGGCGGGCCAGTGACCGCTATGTCGCAAAAGCTTTGCTGTGTGAAATGCATTGTGCGACGCGCACACTGAAGACTGATGAGCCTGGGTGGCTTGAAGCAGGGCTATGATAGGCGGTGGCCGGAAGAGGCTAGTTTGAGGTATACCATACAAGGCATAAATCGCAGCAAGAAATCTTTTCCACAAGGCGAAAGTTATGCACAAGCAAAATGCAAAAAAGTACTAGCCAAATGCGGCTACAGGCCGTATACTCCTTTTTGTGAGGCGAAGTTCTGCCGAGAGGTTTTACTCGGTCTGAGCGGTTGGATGACATTGCGAGATCATCCAACCGTTTTTTAGATCCTGGAAGGAAACTTAGGTTTCCCTCCGCACTTCGGGCGAAAAATGTGATTTTCGCTCGGGCTCTCCTTTCCTGGGCTGCAGACCAGCCGAGGCGGCGGGGTGCTCATCTGACTCAGTACCACCTAGCGGTCTATGTGCCAGGTTTGGAATCTGGCACAGAACTGGTATATTAGAGATGAAGCGCTGATGTGGACTCACCAACCATGGAGCTTTCATCCCTAGTCGGGCAGATGTAAAACGGCCAGATACGAGTGCTCCCCTGTTTAGGGGAGAAGTCCGGTGGAACCACCCTGTAACAGGGGCCCGAGACGTGAAGTGTGTGCATATATAGTAATGCCCACATTCCACGTCTTTTTTAGAACTTTCACAAAACAGCGCATTGCAGGCGAAAAGCTCCGCTCCTCGCTCCAGCGTATTTCTAATACGCTTGCGCTGAAGGTGCTCGATTTCCATCCCACACTGCACCATTTTGTGAAAGTTCTCGCCCAATAATCTAACTGCGGAGAACGCATGAGAATCAACCCTTTTAAACTCCTTACCACAACCGTGCAGCCGGTGCGCTGTAAACACTATCGTTTAGTAACACCGGCCGAATCCGATCTAGATTAATAACTAACTGCTTTGTCATACTGAAATACACTCAGCATTACGGAAAGGAAGCAAGTGTCCAAACGTCTCACCAACATCGTGGTCTGCGCTATTATCGAGCGTGATGGCAAGATATTCCTGGCCAAACGGGCTGATACCAAAGCGACTTTGCCAGGCAACTACGAAATTCTTGGCGGTCATCTCGATCCGGGTGAGGACCTGGAGGTGGCTCTTAAGCGTGAGGTAAGGGAAGAAATTGGGGTAGAGGTGGAGGTTGTTTGTATTACCCATGCGTTTACCTATGAGAGCGAGGGCGTGTTTAAGGTAGAGATTTGCTATTTGTGCCGGCTATTGCCCGGTAATGAGCCGATGCTCAACCCTGAGGATCACAGCGAGAGCAAGTGGATTGACGAGACAGAAGTTGGGCTGATAGCAGACAACGACCCGGAAGCTGTAGCAGTACACAAAGCATTCAATATCCTGAAAGGAGTGAACTAAATGTCAGATCAAAAACAACATGACCAACTCTATGCCATGCGACACAGCCTAGCACACATTTTTGCGACGGCCATACAGCATCTGTGGCCAGATGTGAAACTGGGCGTGGGGCCAGCCATAGACAACGGTTTTTACTATGATGCGGACTTTGGTGATTACCAGCTTAGCACCGAGGATTTCCCGAGGATTGAGGCCGAAATGGCTAAGATCATTAAGGCCGGTGAGCCGTTTCAGCACCTAGAGATGCCTATACTGGAAGCTATAGACTGGGCACGTAAGTACAATCAGCCCTACAAAGAGGAGCTGCTAAACGACCTGCAGCGCGACGGTACCACAGTGGCTAAAGACCTGGATGCCGACACGCTCGGTGTGGCGGCTGACGGCGACAGCAAGGTGGAGAGCGTAAGCTTCTACCGCAACGGCGACTTTACCGACCTCTGTCGCGGCCCGCACGTAGAATCGACCGACAAGGTGGGTGCCTTTAAACTAATGCGCGTAGCTGGCGCCTACTGGCGGGGTAAAGATACGAACCCGCAAATGCAGCGCATTTACGGTGTAGCTTTCGCGACGCCCAAAGAGCTGCGGCAATACCTAGACATGCTGGAAGAGGCCAAAAAGCGCGATCACCGCAAACTGGGGCAGGAACTAGACTTGTTTGTGTTTAGCGACCTGGTAGGGCAGGGCCTGCCACTCTGGACGCCCAGGGGTACGGTGCTGAAGAACGAGCTCGATAACTTCGTGCAGGAACTGCGTGACGCCGCTGGTTTTCAGCAGGTGAGCATTCCGCACATTACCAAAAAAGAGCTGTATCAGGCCAGTGGCCACTGGGAGAAGTTCAAAGATGAGCTGTTCCGCATCACTACTCGGGAGGGCCATGAGTTTGCCATGAAGCCTATGAACTGCCCGCACCACACGCAAATCTACGCCTCGCAGCCTCGCAGTTACCGCGATTTGCCTATTAAATATAGGGACTCGACCATGGTATATCGTGACGAGCAGAGTGGTGAGCTGGGCGGATTGAGCCGAGTACGTGGCATTACGCAGGACGATGCGCATGTGTTTTGCCGCACTGGCCAGATAGAGGAAGAGGCCTTTAAGCTGTGGGACATCATCGAGACGTTCTATACGGGCGCAGGTTTTTCGGATCTCAAGTACCGCTTGTCTACCCACGACCCCCAAAATATGGTTGGCTACTCGGGTGACGCCCAGAAGTGGGAATCGAGCGTGAAGCAGCTGGAGAACATCCTGAAGGCCAAGGTTGGTGCTGACTACTTCGTAGGTGTGGGTGAAGCGGCCTTTTACGGTCCCAAGATAGACTTTATGGCTCGTGATGCGCTGGGCCGCGAGCATCAGGTGGCAACCATCCAGCTCGACTTTAACCAGCCGGAGGGCTTTGACCTGACCTGCACCAACGAGCAGGGCGAGAGTGAGCGGATTGTGATGCTGCACTGCGCGGTTATGGGGTCGCACGAGCGGTTCCTATCGGTTTACATAGAACACACGGCGGGGAGATTCCCGGTGTGGAACGCGCCGGAACAGGTTCGGTTGATATCGGTGAACCAAGAAAAAGTGACCACGGACTTCGTATCTGCACTGGTAGATAAGGCCAAAGAGCTTGGGCTGCGCGTGGGCGTCGACAACAGTAATGAATCGGTGGGCAAAAAGATCCGCGAGGCAGAGGTGTGGAAAGTGCCGTATACGGTGGTGATTGGCGAGAAAGAGATTGGCGGCGGGGAACTGACGCCGCGCATTCGATCCGACCTAGTCGTATCGGCGGAGCCAAAGAGCTATACGGCCGACGAGTTTCTAAAGACGGTGGCCCACGAGGCCAAGAGCCGGGTGTCTAAAACCAGCCTGTAGTTGTTGTTGTCATTCCGGGCTTGATCCGGAATCCAGCTGGATAACGCGCGGCCTTGCCGCTACTATGTGACTGGATTCTGGCTTTCGCCGGAATGACAGGCTGTGTAGACTATTACCATGAAGAAACCAATCATTGCAGTAGATATCGACGATGTGCTAGCCGCCGAGGCGGCGTTTGTGGTTGCCTATAGCAACCAGCACTGGCGGCATCAGCTAACGGTGGACGACTACCGGGAATTCTGGGGAGCTATGTGGGGCGTGGACCACGAGGAAGCCGAACGCCGTTCGCTTGAGCTACATGAGCCGGGCATCAACAAAAGTTATGAGCCGCTAGCTGGGGCGCGCGAGGCTCTGGCGGAATTGTCCGAACGCTTTGAGCTGGTGATTGTGACTTCACGGCGGGAGATGGTTCGCCAGGAAACGCTCGACTGGCTCGACAAACATATGGGTAAGGTGTTTAGCCAAAAGATTTTTGCTGGCATATGGGACGATGCGCACCCGGCGGCCCACAAGCGCACCAAGGCCGAGATTTTGCAGGCCATTGGCGCGCGGTACCTCATAGATGATCAGCCTAAGCACTGCATAGCGGCGGCCGACTTGGGTCTGGCAGCCCTGCTATTTGGCGGTTACCCGTGGAACAGGGACGCGGTTGTGCCGGCAGGGGTGAAACGCTGTGGCAATTGGCTGGCGGTGTTGGAGTATTTTCGTGGAATCAGTTGATCCGAGCTTCCGGGAACGGGTCGAGGCACTGGTCTCGCAGATCCCACCTGGCCGGGTAATGACCTATGGCCAGCTGGCGGCACTTTGTGGAAACGCGCGGGCGGCCCGGATTGTGGGCGGAATTGCCCATTTTGGCAACCCGGCTTTGCCCTGGCAGCGTGTAGTCAACAAAAGCGGGGGATTAGCGGCGGGGTATCCGGGTGGTCGTGCTGGGCACGCCGTGCATTTGCGGGCCGAAGGTATGGAGGTGGTGGACGAGCATGTAGATGTCCGCACACTCCTATGGTGGCCGCCCGGAAATGAACCGAAACAGCAGGCCTTGCTTTAGATGGTAGGTGGTGCGCCCACTGCTGGTGTGGAAGTCCTCGGGACCGATAGCCCTGACAGTTCTCCGGTGGTTTCGCCTCGACTACAGGCATTGCTCGATGAGTACGGGGCGACTCTAGAGATAGACGACGCCTTGGCAGAGATGGTGGCCACTGCAGCTGCAAAAGGCGGCGCGGAGCAAGGCGTACCGGCTATTGTGTTTCATACCACACGCTGGCCATTCTCTACTGCGGCCCGAGTCAGTCTTGGTAAGAGCAGTCACGATCCGCCCCGAGCTAAGATCCAAATAGGTGTGCCGAAGGCGGCAGTGCGGCGGGGTAAATTGCGCGACGTCTACCCTTATGCTGCCAGCGTGGGGCAAATGGCAGCTGATTATAATCGCCTCGGTTTTGTCCGTGCAGCTAGGCGGCGCAGACTCTGGTCCCTGGCTATATCGGCAGCCATTGCCGTACCCGGCGTACTGGGTATAGCCGAGACAATTGGGGAACATCGCTGGCGAACCGAAGACATCCCGGCGCTTACTGGACTAGGGCTTGTGGCGCTCCTGGCGGTATCGGGGCTCTCGTGGGGAGTGGCGACGGCGTTAAACCCCTTTGAGCTGCGTGCGCTCCGAGCGCAAAAAAGAGCCGATAATCCGCAACAGCCATTGGTGCAGTTTAAGTACCGCCGAGCGCGTCGGAGTGGGTATGAAGCTTAAACCGCCACTACTGGTAGTGGTGGGCGAGACGGCCAGTGGCAAATCAGCGCTTGCCCTAGAACTCGCTGAACAGTTCAACGGCGAACTTATTTGCGCCGACAGTTGGACCGTCTACCGTGGGTTCGACATTGCTACGGCCAAACCAACTGCCGAAGAGCAAGCGCGAGTGCCTCACCATTTGCTGGATGTGGCCGATCCGGTGGAGGGTTTTAGCGCGGTGGTATTTCAGCGGTTGGCCAATGAAGCGATTGTCGGTATATGGGCACGGGGCCGATTGCCTATCATGGTGGGCGGTACGGGGCTCTATGTAGATAGCATATTGTACGACTACAGCTTTTTGCCGCCATCGGACCCGCAGCTGCGTAGCGAACTAAATGCGCAGAGTTTAGAAGACTTACTAAAACGCGCCGATGAGCTTGGTTTGGACACGAGCGGAATCGACCTGCGCAACAAGCGACGAGTAATTCGGCTCATTGAGAACAATGGTGTCCGGCCGAGTAAACACGAGCTGCGGCCAAACACATTAGTCCTCGGCATCCAAACTGAGCGTGAGCAGTTGCGTGAGCGAGTTACCGCTCGGGTCGATGACATGTTAGCTGCAGGCCTGGAAAACGAAGTGCGGGTGCTGGCTCAGCGCTATAGTTGGGAGGCCGAGCCCATGAAGGGCATTGGCTATGTGGAGTGGCGTCAGTACTTTGCTGGCGAGCAAAGCATAGATGAGACCCGGGAGCGAATCATAAACGCGACTATGAACTTAGCGAAGCGCCAGCGCACCTGGTTCAAACGTAATACTAGTATTCAGTGGGTCTCCGACCGAAGTTATGCTGTAGATTTTGTGACAACGTTCCTGAACAAAACTAATTAGCCATTGCAGCAGAATCTGCTACAATGAAGTCATGATTGAACAACTGTTCGGCAGCAAGACGAGGGTCAAATTACTGCAGCTTTTTTACTCTAATCCAAACCGCTCGTTTTACGTCCGTGAGATTACCCGAAAAATTGATGAGCAAATTAACTCAGTGCGGCGCGAACTTGCCAATTTACTAAACACTGGTCTTATCACTTCCGACACCAGCAACCACAAAGTCTACTACGAGGTAAACCAAAAGTATGAGTTCTATGCGCCGCTCGAAGAAATCTTTGGCGCGGGAACAGCCAAAGCACGCGTTAGGAGCCCCAAAGCTGCTAAAGCTATTGAGCTGCCGCTTGCAGACGAGACGGCCGATCTTAAAGCACTTGGCAATGTAGAGATTGCAGCACTCATGGGCCAGTTTACTCGCGATGATAGCACTGGTATAGACGTGCTCATTGTGGGCAATGTGAACCAAAACGCTCTGGCCAAATACGTTACCGAGCTGGAACGCCAAGAGGGCAAAGATTTACGCTACACCGTCTTCTCGTTAGACGACTTCACATATCGTTTACAAATCAAAGACCGCTTTATGAGTAATGTACTACGCAGCAAAAAGCAGGTATTGCTCGACAAACCGGGCTTGCTGAGCTAACAAGGAGACGACACATATTTATGGACATGCAATTTTACGGCGCAAACTGTATTGTGCTCTCAAGCAAGACTAACAGAGTAGCAATTGATGATAACCTTACAACATTAGGTGCCAAGAGCATACTCAAAGATGGCGATATCTGCCTCTTTACGGGCAGTCATGGGGCGTTGGCTGCCAAGCCAAAGCTCGTTATCGACATGCCCGGTGAGTATGAGGCGAGCGGGGTGTCAATTTTTGGCTTGCAGGCGCGTGCTCACCTTGACGAAGAAGGGACGCAAAGCGCAGTTATGTATAAGATTACGTGGGGCGATGTGCGTGTACTGGTGACTGGCCACGTTTTCCCTAAGTTTACCGACACTGAGCTAGAGGCGATTGGCATTGTCGACGTGATGTTTGTGCCAGTGGGTGGCCACGGCTATACGCTTGATCCGGTCGGCGCCCTGCAACTTATAAAAGCGGTTGAGCCTAAAATTGTGGTCCCCACTTACTACGCTGAAAAGAGCTTAAAGTTCGAAGTGCCTCCAGTTGAGCTGGCTGAGGCACTGACGGGCTTAGCCATGGAGCCCACGGAAACTACTGCTAAGCTGCACTTTAAAGCTGGTGAGGCAAGCGACACTACTCAGTTAGTTGTGTTAGAAGCTCTAAAGTAAGCTTATGCTTGATTAAGGCCCGCAGTCACGTCTCGCGTGACAGTAAAAATAAAGACCTTTTCAGGTCTTTATTTTAGTGTAAGTTCTAGAGAACTAGACTAACAAGCCCTTTTTCTTGAGAGTACGAATAGCCTGAGTGCTAATTTTGAGCTGCACCTTTTTGCCGTCGATAGTTACGGTTTTCATCTGAAGGTTAGGCTTCCAAACCTTCTTGGTGTGACGCTGGCTAAAGCTAACGCTGTTACCGTACTGTTTACCTTTACCTGTGAGTTCACATTTCTGCATAACGTATTCCTTGAATTCAGGAGTTTATTGTACCTGAATAACAGATAACAGTCAATTACGTTTACCGTCCACTGTTTTCCACTCACCATTATCCGTTACCATGGGGCTTCATGGTGAAAGGTAAAAGGTGGACGGATCCAGCTGCTATACTAGGGGTCATGCTACATGGTCTTACCATCACCAATGTGCTAATCATCTTGGTCTGTCTAGTGGTGGCCATGACGGTGCATGAGTTTATGCATGCTTATGTTGGCTTTCGCTTAGGTGATACCACAGCTATGGAGCATGGGCGTATTAGCTTTAACCCCTTGCACCACATAGACCCCATTATGACTATCTTGCTACCAGCCATTACGCTAGTACTTTTTCAATTTCCATTTTTGGCTGCCAAGCCGGTGCCATTTGACCCGCGGCGCCTCAAATACGATGAATACGGGGCGGCCATGTTGGCTGCCGCCGGACCTTTAAGCAACCTAGCCATGGCGTTTGCTACGGCACTGCTGCTTAGGCTGGTCGATTTCGGTGGCTTCCTGAACCAAGCGTTGGCATTCTTCGTGGAGTTAAATGTAGCCCTGGCCATCTTTAATCTAGTACCCATCCCGCCACTGGATGGCTCGCGCGTGCTGTACGCCTTTGCTCCAGAGCCTGTACAAGAACTCATGCAGCGTATTGAGCCATTTGGCTTCTTTATTATTTTTGCATTGGTGCTGTGGGGCGGCGCTGGGGGTGTGCTGGTCCACTTGAATGACTGGGTGCTCAACCTGTTGCCGTAGCATTGGTCTTACGACTGCTTACTCGCGGTATGGTTTGAGCGTACGGTGTTCGTAGTCTGCCATGCATATATGCATCGGGTATAATAGATGGTAGCTGGGTTCATGAATACCGTAAAAGGCATTCTGCCGACAAATGATTAACTGAATACTAATCATTAGGGAGTCCTGAATCTATTAAACCGTGGTTTATAGAGGTGGACACCCACCTGGAGCAATTCAGGTTAGTCACGTCGGGCGGGCCCAGCTACATAAAACCCCGAAGCTTTTACAGCCTCGGGGTTTTTAGTTTTGGGTGGTCATTTGCTATGAGATTATAAACTGTCGGCGTAAAGGTCGAATGTGGTGTGGGCCCGGAAGTAGCCCCAGGGTTGCTTCGGCTGTTGTGATAGCCGCAACGGCAAGACCAACCATACCACTCTTTAACAGCGTGGCTGCCGTATCTTCGATGCGATTTCCTTCCGTTGCTGATGGGTTAGCTAGTACATTTCCACTCATGGACCCTCCTTGTGTTTGTAGTTGCTATTACAGCATTTGAGTAGGTGTCACACAGTCATACACCTTACAGATCTCGCATCCTGGCCAGGGGTGATTACAGAGACGATATGAGGTATAATAGCGAAGTCTAGATCGGGGTGTAGCGCAGCCTCGCAAACGCGTACGGCTGGGGTGAAAAAGCCCAGTGGGCTTTTGCAAGGCCGGAAGCCTGGCCGACGAATGTCGCCAAGCTGAGGCGGGGTCGAGACAGATTTGCGAGAGCAGCTCGCAAGTATGATCGTGACCGTGAGGCTCACGGCCCCAGAAACTTGCTGGTATAATTCAAGTAGTAGTTGTCGGGGTGTAGCGCAGCCTGGTAGCGCGTACGGCTGGGGGCCGTGAGGTCGCAGGTTCAAGTCCTGTCACCCCGACCAAACAAAATGGCTCAGCTTGTCTGGGCTATTTTGTTTGGCTGCGGGATAAGGGCTTGGTTCTGCGACAGAGATTTTGCAAAGCAAAATATCGTAGTCGTAGGGTCTTGGAGGGCGAGCGAGCACAGGAGTTTACTCCGAGCACGATCGCTCGGATAAAGCCCGCAGGGCGCTAGTCCTGTCAACCCGCCAAGACCCTAGAGGATAGGTAGGTAGCTTATGCCACAGAGCAATACTAATTTATTTGCTGTATACTCAAGTATTATTTAAGCGGTGCATAGCACATGACAACCAAAACCTCAGAACTCCCCATCAGGAAAGACCTTATTGCTGGCATCGACGTCGGTGGTACTAAGGTGCATATTGCCGATACGGTTAGTACTACTATTCGGCGCTACAATACCCCCGATTATGACAGTCTGGATGCTATTCTGGCCGACTACTTTCAGACCATGGGCGCTCGGCCGGCCAAGCTTGCCGTGGGTATGGCAGGGCCGAGGGATGACGAAACTGGAGAGATTAAGCTAACCAATACGCACTGGCCCGCTTTTAGCCCTCAGCAAGCTGCCGAGGCCTACGGCATTGAGTTTACGACGGCTAACGACATGGTGGCTACAACCGCCGGAGTGCTGCAGGAGACAGGGGTGGAGCTGGTCCAGCTTAAGCCCGGCACGGCTACCGGCACCGGTACCAAGCTAGTAATATCACTGAGTACCGGTATAGGTGTAGCGGCGGCCGTTTGGGATACGCGCTCCAAGCGGTACGTCATTTTAGGTGGCGAGGGCGGCCACATTGGCTTCCAGCCTAAAAATGAGGAAGAACAGAAGTACCTCAATTATCTCCATGCTAAATACCCTCACGCTTCGGCAGAGCTAGCTCTGTCTGGCAAGCACGGCATAGACAATCTGGTAGATCATGCATTGCCAAAGCTCAAAGAAGATGAATTGGCGATTGCCATTAGCAGCGCGAGAGAAGAGGGCCGACCGGTGGGTGCGGTCTTGCTGGCATATGCTACCGAAGGGCAGGGTCTAGATCAGCAGACTGCCCAAACCATACTAGAGCGTATGGGGGCTATGGTGGGGTCGGTTGTGCGCGATTTGGCCGTTACTTACAAAGCCACTGGCGGCATTTACCTCACGGGCAGCGTGGCGCTGGCTCTCGGTGAATACCTGGCCGAAAGAACAGAGCTGAAGGAACGTTTTGTGCGAAAGGGTGCGGTACATGATAGCTGGCTCGGGGATGTGCCAATTAGCTTGGTAGCTGACCCCAATGTGGCGGTCGTGGGTGCATTAGCACTTGCCAAAGATCTATAACGGCGCAAGCCTAAACCTTTCTGACGCTCCAGTGTAACTCGCGGCGCCCCGGCAGGGAGCGTGATACTATATGGCTATGTGGCAGAAAACCAAACACGGACTTTATAAACAATTTGTGTTCCATGACTTCCGCGAGGCCTGGGCGTTCATGGAGCGGGTGGCCGACGCCGCCAACAAAATGGACCACCATCCGCGCTGGCAAAACGAGTGGAATGTAGTAGACATATGGCTGAGCACGCACGAGCACGATATGGAGATTACCGACCGTGACCATGAGCTGGCACGCACCATCGACACCCTCGCTGCAGCTAAGACCGACGAGCAGGCGGAAGAAATCGTTGACGAAAAGACAACAGTTATAACAGAGGTACAACTGTACGCTGATGGCGGTTCACGGGGCAACCCTGGACCCAGCGCCAGCGGCTATGTGCTGATGGATATGAGCGGGCGAGTGGTGCTTCGGCGGAGTGAGTACCTGGGCGTAACCACCAACAACCAGGCTGAATACCAGGCGCTCAAGCTCGGGCTGGAGCACGCCCTGCGCGACTACCAAGCTCACGAACTCCACGTCTACATGGACAGCATGCTAGTCATAAACCAAATGAAAAATATTTTCAAAATTAAGAACCGCGACCTATGGCCCATACATGATGCCTGCCAGCAACTGGTTAAAAAGTTCCGTAAGGTTACCTTTGACCATGTACCGCGCGAGCTCAACAAGCTGGCTGACGAAGAAGTGAACAAAGCTCTGGACGAGGCCCTAAAGGGTCAGTAGCCACCTCCTTGCTGTCATCCTGAACTTGTTTCAGGACCCATACGTTCAGTTCATGCGTTCGTATATCACTAAACGCGGCACTATTCTCCGAATGTTAACTTATCTCCTTGCTCATGACACTTTTGAGTGGCAAAAGTGTCCAAAACCACCCGGCCTCTCCAGTTGTCTCGGTCAGGTGTTGATGAAAATGACAACCGCCAAAACATCTTGCGGAGGTATCCTCACAAACCCCTCCGGGGTTCGCATTTCGTCACATGCTCGAAGCAGGCTTCTGCGCGTGCTCCTCATGAACGAACAGAGTTTTGGCGCGCTCACTTCGTGAGCGGAGCTGTCATTTTCACAAACACCTGAGCCGGGACGACTTCCGTGCGGCCGGGCCACTAGAGGAGAATCTGGGAGGTGGACGATAGATTACTGGCAAGGATAGGTCTAAAGTGCTATAATACTTATGCCAGATTGTTGATTGGTCGCGTGGATACCCCTAAGCGACCAAGGGAGGCGGCCACCGGGTAAATATGGGCATAGCAACCTATTCCGCCGACCATTGGTAATTTAGGGGTATCCACGAGGAAAGTCCGGGCAGCATAGGGAGTGACAGTCGCTAACGGCGACCGGGGG
>CAZHYW010000021.1:0-17894 GCA_964537115.1 uncultured Candidatus Saccharibacteria bacterium
GCGGGAATGACATTTTGTGCGCTATGGATCTCAGAACTAACCATTTCCGGCTATTTCTACTAGCAATTTGCCCCTTCCAGCTGGTACAATACGGCCATGATTGAGTGGAGCGCAATCCTCTGCCGAACGAGGCGAGGCTAGATGGACTCTAGCGGTGGGAACCTAACCGAGGAAATGCGGCTGGGTCGTGTGCTGCAGCTGGCGCGCAAAAGCGCTGGTCTAACGCAGCAAGGCCTTTGCCAAAAGTCTGGCCTCAGCTACTCTACGCTGGCTAAGATAGAGCGCGGCGCTATTCGCGCCCCGTCGGTATTTACCATCAAGCACCTGGCCGCCACGCTGGGGGTTAGTCTTGACGAACTCCTTAAAGACGTTGCCACGGGCAAGTCCATGCCAGCTATCACTCCCGAAACGGTCAACGAAAAGAAAATCTCGCGCAACGGTGTCCGCTTTGTTTACTTCGATATGAACGGCTGCCTAGTGCAATCAGCGGTTACCAAAGCGGCCCACATGCTGGCCGGCGACAGCGGTGTTACGCCCGACATTGTAGAGGCCGTTTTCTGGCAATTTAACAATGATGTCTGTCGAGGCGACAAAAGCATAGATGAACTAAACACGGTACTCGCCGAGCGTGTAAACATGATTGTCGACTGGAACAAGTACTACTTGGCTGCCGTTGAGGCTACGCCAGGCATAGCCGACCTAGTGGAGTGGGTGGCTGAAAATTACCGTCTCGGCGTACTTACCAACACACTACCGGGGCTGGTTGGTCCCATGCTCGAAAATGGTATCCTACCCCGTGTGCATTACGACGTTATCATTGATTCCTCCGAGGTGCATGCCCTCAAGCCCGAGCCAGAGATGTTCCAAATTGCTGCCGAACGTTCTGGCATGGCATCTCCGCACGAGATTCTACTGGTAGACGACGACCAGCAGAATCTCTCGGCCGCCGCCCAGCTGGGCTGGCAGACCATTAGCTTCCATGCTTATCAGGCGGCCGATTCCATCGTGGCCGTCAGCACCGCCCTCCAGCCCGCCGATTAGGGCTGAGTTAAGAGACAAGAGTCACGAGTCAAGAGTGGGCAGTAGCCTCGGTTCACCTCCACAAATCCTCAACTAACCACCAATGTTGTCATCCCAGCGAAAGCTGGGATCTAGTCAAAAGAGATTCGTAATCTCATCTTCCGTCGTATATCACTAAACGCGGCACTATTCTCCGAATGTTAGCTTATCTCCTTTTCCCTGTGACTTTTGGGTGGCAAAAGTCACCAAAACCACCCGGCCTCTCCGACTGTCTTGGTCGACCGTTGTACAAATAGACAATCGTCGAAACGACTCGTCGGGGCTACCCTCACAAGCTCCTAACGGAGCTCGCATTTCGTCACATGCTCGAAGCAAGCTCCTGCGCGTGCTCCTCATGAACAAACAGAGTTTCGCCGTCGCTTTCCTAGCGGAAAGCGGTATTGTCATTTGCACAAACGGATCGAGCCAGGTCAGTCTCCGTGCGGCCGGGACTTAGGGGGAGAGTCGGGGGAGGTGAACTGTTGGAGGAGAGCTGGAAGCTAGCTCTGTTCGAAGCGGGTATGTTCGGTGTGTAGGCGTTCCAAAGCGGCCTTAGCCTCGGCTAGCTGGTCACGGGTTTCATCCACCACCTTCTTTGGCGCGTTAGCCACGTAGCCCTTGTTGTCTAGCCGTCCTTGCAGCTGTGCAATCGCCTTTTCCTGGGCCGCAATCTGCTCGCCTACCTTGTCGGCATAGGCTTTCAGGGCGGCGCTGTCTACGTCGAGCCAACAGTTGTGATGGGTACTAGTTAGTTTTAGGCCCGTGCCGCTCGCTACTTCGCTCACGCTGTTCAGGCCGCTCATGCGGGTCAGCAGCTCGGCATTTTCAGCCAAGAACGGCACGTCGTGGTAGTACAGGTTTGGCTTACTGAGTCCTAAAGTACGAATGATAGCGCGTGATTCGGTCACGATGGCCCTGAGCTCTTCAAACTGGGCAGCTGCCACCTTATCTGCCTTGATAATCTTGGGCCAGTGGCTGGTTATGAGCAGACTATCGGTGTTGCTATACAGCGTTTGCCAAATGGCCTCAGTTACAAATGGCGCAAATGGGTGAGCTAGCTTAAGCACGCTTTCCAGTACGTAGCCCAGCACTTCCCTGCTCTTTTGGCTCTTGCTGGCCTCGATGTACCAGTCAGCCACTTCGTCCCACACAAAATGGTACAGCACCTCGTAGGCTTCGCTAAAGCGGTATTTGTCTAAATGCTTCGCGATCATATCCGTCGAATGTTGTAGCATTTGCAACACCCAATGATCAGCCAAACTCTGTGGCTCTGGCGTGCCGCCAGGTATGTAACCTTCGCCTAAAGCTCCCTCAGTGTAGCGGGCAATGTTCCACAGCTTGTTACAGAAGTTACGGTTGGCCTCTATCTTGCCCCAACCCCAGTTCTGGTCATTGCCTGGGGTCACACCCATTATCAGTGCCATACGCAAGGCGTCGGTGCCGTATTTAGGAATCACATCTAGTGGGTCAATAATCGATTCCGGCCGGCTTTTGCTCATCTTTTGGCCGTCAGCGGCCCGAACCATTCCGTGTAGGTACACAGTCTTAAATGGCACCTGGCCGGTCATGTAGGTGGTCGAGAGGATCATGCGCGCTACCCAGAAGAACAGTATGTCCCAACCGGTTTCCAGCACACTGGTTGGGTGGTAAGCCTGGAAATCTGGGCTCATGCGCAGTAGGTCGCCGAGCGACAGCGAATAGTCGTCAGTCAACTTTGGGTCGATTAATGTGCTCCAGGTCCAGAGCGCGCTACTAAACCAAGTGTCCAGCGTGTCGGGGTCCTGCTCCCACTGGTTCCACCCTTCGCTTTCGTCATCGATGGGCGGCTTTAGCCCCACATATGTTTCGGTAGTGCCATCCGCGTGACTACGGTGCCAGGCCGGTATGCGGTGCCCCCACCAGATCTGCCGGCTTATACACCAGTCACGCAGGTTGTCTATCCAGTGGAAATACACCTTTTCAAACCGCGCAGGCATAATCTCAATGTCACCTTCGCGTACCACCGACTGCATCACTTCTTTCAGACTGCAGCGCTTCCCTTTCCACTCTACCGCCGGCTTGTTTACATCCACCCACCACTGCAGCTTGATCTGGGGTTCGATAGTTCCCTTGCCTCGCTCGTTGCGGGCAATGTTGTGTACGTAGTTGTCGTCGGTTTTAACGAGCAGCCCCTTCTTGGCTAGCTTCTCCACCATCTTCGGCCGTGCCTCGGCTATGTTCATGCCCGCAAATTCTTCAGCGATGGGCAGCAGTTTCCCGTGAAAGTCAATCACCTGTACCTTGTCTAGGCCGTGTCGCTCGGCAATCTCAAAGTCGGCCAGGCTGTGCCAAGGGGTAATGGTCATCACGCCGGTGCCAAATTTGGGGTCGATCGCCTCATCTTTAATCACTGTGGCGGTAATGGGCCCATTGATCCACTCAGCTACAAAGGTGTCACCGTGCTTGTACTTCTTGTAGCGCTTGTCGTCCGGGTGCATCACCACGTACTTGTCACCAAATTTAGTTTCTGGACGGGCGGTGCCAATCTCAAACGGACCATATTTAAAGGTGTAAAACGGCGTGGTCTCCTCGGCGTATTCTACTTCGTCGTCAGAGATGGTAGTTTGTAGATTGGGGTCCCAGTTTACTATGCGTGCGCCGCGGTAGATCAACCCGTCGCTGTACATCTTGGCGAACGTCTCGTTTACGCAGCGGTTCAGCGCGTCGTCCAGCGTATAGCGCAGCCGGCTCCAGTCACAGCTAGCGCCCATGGCGCGCATCTGGCCCAGCATGGTTCCCCTGCTCTGCGTTACAAACTCCACGGTACGGCGCAAGAATTCATCCCGGCCAATCTCGTGCTTGTTGGTGCCTTCGTCGGCCAGCTTTTTCTCTATGATGGCGTTTACGGGTAGCGCGGCGTGATCTGTTCCGGGCAGCCACAGCACATCTTTGCCCTGCAGCCGGTTGTAGCGCGCCATTATGTCTTGCAGCGTCAAAAACAGGGCGTGGCCAATACTCAGTGTGCCCGTCTCATTGGGGGGTGGCATAGCTATGCTAAAGCGTTCTTTGTTGGAGGTGGGGTCGGCTGTGAATGCCCCGCTCTGCTCCCAGAGGGCGTAAATATCGGCTTCGTACTCGCCCGGTTCATAGGTTTTTGGTAATTGCATGTCAAAAGTCCTTCAAGGTGTAAGTGATGGTAATTTTGGGTGAAAGAGAAATTACAGTCCCCGAGGGACGCCAAACCGTACGGAACCGATCACAGACACGCGTAACATAGCCAGCAGTATATCACCTCTGTTCTAGCGATGCCACTACGCTCATAGTTCACGTGAAAACTCCGTTGACGTCCAGCCCTGTGTCCGGAAGGGATAGCCAGCCCGGCCTTCCAGCGGAAGGCCGGGCGTGCGCGTAAGGGGAACCTACGGGTTCCCCTTTAATGTAATAAGAGGCGCGGCCAGCAGGCAAAGCCTGCGTTAGCCGCCCCGCTTGTAGCCCTCCGGTGAGCGACCGAGAGTCGGTGAGAGGGTAGGGCTACATGCTTAAGTTCGGGGCGATGTCCAGCGTGTAGGGGTCGGCCGCTGGTCGGCCGTGCAGGGCAGTAAAGCAGCCCAGTGTAGCAATCATGGCGCCGTTATCGGTACAGAGTTTGATGTCGGTGTAGGCGATCGGTATAGGCAAGCGCTCGGCCATCTGTCTACGCAGCTCCTGGTTGGCGGCTACGCCGCCAGCAATCACGACGCTTTTGGGGTTAAACTCTTGGTAAGCCATCATGGCTTTGTCTACCAACGTCTCAATTGCTATGTACTGAAAGCTAGCGGCAATATCGGCCTTCTGGGCTTCGCTGAGGCGCTCTGGCAGGCCAAAGCTGGGAAAAGTATAGTCTTCACCCACAGCGGCTTGTGCGGCCCGCAAAACGGCTGTTTTAAGGCCGCTAAAGCTAAAGTCGTACTTGCCAGCCAGCTTGGCCTTAGGAAAGGCGAAGGCGCGCGGGTTACCCTCCAGCGCTTTTTTGCTGATGTTGGGGCCGCCAGGGTAGGGAACGCCAATTATCTTGGCCACCTTGTCGAAGGCTTCGCCCACCGCGTCATCTTGAGCTTGGCCCAGCAGTGTGTAGTCAAAGTGATCACGGAATAGCGCCAGCTGGCTGTGGCCCCCACTGACAATCAGCGCCAGCACCGGGAATTCCGGCTGTTTCTCCGGCAGTGTGTAGCTCTCTAGCCTGGTCTCGGTCAGGAAGTTGGCATATACGTGGCCCTCCACGTGGTTTATAGCGTACAACGGCTTGTTTTTGGTAATAGCCAGGGTGCGGGCGCTCAGCACGCCAATCAGCAGGGAACCGCCCAGCCCAGCGCCGTAGGTGACGGCTATGGCGTCGATGTCATCCCAGGTCATATGGGCCTCATCCAGCGCCTGCTGAATCACCGGCATGATCGATTCTATATGGCTGCGCGCGGCAATTTCCGGCACTACACCACCGTACGCGGCGTGCAAATTCATACTGCTAGCCACCACGTTGCTGTGTAGTATGTGGCCATCCTGTACTACTGCCGCTGCTGTCTCGTCGCAACTCGTTTCAATGCCCAGAACAATCATTGGTTACTAGTGTAGCAAATTGCGCCGCATGCTATTCCCTAGGCAAGTGCGAATGGCACGGCTTGCAGGGAGGGTACTATGGGTGAATCAGCGGTTGCTGCACCGTCAACTAACTCCGACGGGCACTTAGGCGGTATGGAAGATTTGTCGGGCGAGAACCCCGCTGCGGCCACCCCCATGGCTCCGCCGATAGAGTACTGGGATCGCCGGCTAGCCACCAGCTATGTGCAATTGCTGGTGGACCAGCAAAGGTTGAGCTTAGGCACGGATGTAGTGGAGCGGTACGATCTAGATAACCTACTGTACCGCGATGCATTGCGGCAGGCTGAGCGCGAAGGCTATGACGTGTCGCACTTGCACGGTCCCACAGGGGAAGCAGGGGACTACCACGGGCGGCACCGCCTGGAAGATTTGCGGCCATCCGCCGTGACCGAGGATACATGGGAGAGTGCCGGAGTGTTGGGGCGGCTGGCACTCATACCCGAGCCGGAGGTAGTAGCGGCGGCTTCGCATGGTCAATCAGACGAAGTAGAAGCGCCGCCGGTTGCACGTCGTCGCCGGACGGCTCGAGCGGTGGGGGTGTTAGCTATGGGGGCCGCAGCTGTTAAGACGGGGTGGGCCTGGGCGGGTGCGCAAGTTTTGCGGGTCCGCGATTGGTTAAGTGACAAAGAGCGGGACGGGGAACGCCAACGCCGACGCGTGGTAGCCAGTGTGCTTGGTGGGGCGGCCACCATTCTTGCTATTGCCACAGGGGTGTATTTGGCAAATCGTGGCCAGCATATACCGCCGGCGTCAGCGGGGCCCGGATTGCCAGCTGCAGCTCCGACGCCGCCGGTAGATCTCTCACTAGCTTACTCGGGCGACACAGTGTGGGATGGGGTGTCTAGTTTTGCCCATTCCCAGGGTGTCAATCTGACCGGGTCAGAACTGCGCGATGTGGTGGGTAGAGTACTACACGACAACCATCAAACGTGGGCGAGTGCCAGGTATTTGCCCGTTGGCTATCGGTACGTTCTAAGCCCAGCGGAGATAAACGGGTTAAATACATCGGAGTAGTCGCCCGCATGGTGCAAGGCATCCTTGTATACTAGGAGTATGCATATACGGCAAATAGTAAAACGGCTGTTGCCGCAGCGATGGCTAATGGCGATAGCGCCGTGGGGACATTTGGCCGAGGCGGTCGTGTACAACTGTTTGTACCGCTTCCCAGCGCGCGATATGAAGGTAATTGGCGTGACCGGTACCAATGGTAAAACGACCACTAGTTTCATGATTTACCGCATGTTGAGCGAAGCAGGGCGCAAGACGGGACTGATGACCACCGTAGCTTGGGCGATTGGCGAAGATGTGCGGCCGCAGACATTGCATATGACGACCGTACCGGTGCGACTACTTATGAAGCGGTTGCGGGAAATGCGGCGGGCTGGGGTGGAGTGGCTGGTGCTGGAAACGACCAGCCATGCGCTGGCTCAGTACCGAACCTGGGGCGTGCCGTATAGCGTGGCGGTGCTGACGAACATCACGCAAGATCACGTGGATTACCACCGAACTATTGAGCGCTACGTTGAGGCTAAGCGGCGATTGTTTACGCTGACGCAGCATAACAAAAAGGGTTTGCAGATGGGGATTGCCAATGCCGATGACCCAAATGGCGCGCACTTTGCCGCGGTGACCCAAAACTCCATTTTGTATGGAGTTGAGGCTGGAGAGGTGCGAGCCACCAACATTGTGCTCGATGCTGACGGCGCGCGTTATGACGCCGACGCGTGGGGCGAGACCTACCACATAGCCAGTAAGTTACCAGGGAGCTTCAACGTGTATAACAGCCTGGCGGCGGTGTGCGTGGGACGGGTCGTGGGGCTGACGCGCGAGCAGGTAGAGCAGGGAATTGCGGCACTAGATAGCGTGGCGGGGCGTATGCAGCAGGTCCGGGCGGGGCAGCCGTTTCAGGTGGTTGTGGACTATGCGCACACACCGGATGCGCTCGAAAAGGTGCTGACGGCGCTGCGAGGTTCAACGGCCGGTCGGCTCATGCTGGTATTTGGCGCTACGGGTGACCGTGACAAGACCAAGCGCGGGCCCATGGGCGAGGTGGCAGCGCGCCTGGCCGACCACGTCTTTTTGACTGACGACGAAACCTACACCGAAGACGGCGACGCAATTCGCGAAGCGGTGTACGCGGGTATTGCGGCGGCAGATGGCAAAAACAAAACAACCGTGATTGCTGACCGCCGCGAGGCTATTCGTGCCGCGCTTACCGACGCCAAAAAGGGCGACACGGTGGTGCTAGCCGGAATCGGCCACCAGAACTACCGCATGATGGGTGGTAAAGAGACAAAGTGGAGTGAAGAAACGGCTGTGCGCGAAGCGCTGAAGCGCTAGATGACAGTTCCTGATGGAGTGTCTTTGCCGTAAAGATCGGCAGCCGACCCACGCGCTACAACGGCGCCAATGATGGCTCGATGCCATGCTGCTGGCACGTCCTCAAGCCTAGCAATAGCGGCATGTAACCTATCGTAGAAGCTGGCACCCGACAGCTCGTCTGCGGCCATTATTTCCTCAACGCTACGTGCCACTGCGTCGATAGCGCGGCATTCGCCAGTTTCGAAGGCCATATTTACGATGGTGCGACCAACCATAAGGGTTTCCCCTAGGGCGATAGGCCGCCTGCCGGCTTCTATGCCCGCATCGACATCAGCGCGCGTCTTGGGAGTTATAAAGTGTACATCCTCGGCGCTTTTAATCATAACTAGGCCGCCTGGCTGTACAGGATGCACGCGGAATGTAATTGTGGTCGGATCGTGCGCCAAGATGGTCCGTAGGTTGGTGTTGAAGTCGACGTGCTCATTTAAGCCGAGTCGCTGACAAGCTTCGGTGTAGCCGTGGGCAAACACCAGGTCACCATTTGGGCCAACGTTATCTAGGCACACTACCACAGTAGTATCAACACGGTCGGTGTGGGCGCCATGCTGCTGACGCTCGGTCGGGTCAGTTGAGGTGACATTAAAGAGCTGGAGGTTTATAACCGTACCCTCGTCTGGGTCGACAGAGACCTCCACGCTTTCGTCGCGCGCAATGGCACGAACAGTGGGTAATAGGTCGTGCTGCAGCGCCATAACGGGGTCGAAATATTCGATAACATTTGGGTATGAGACGGTACGCATCCGTCGTTCGGTACCGTTGTATGCGGTGTAGACTTTTGGCCTTACTACATCTGGGTCATCGACGTAGACGCCAAGCGTCTCAACAGTGGCCGTAACTACCGGCCGGACTGCTTCGCCAACAGTTTGGTCGCTACCTGCAAGGTAAAACTCTGGTCCGACCAGAACGGCTCCGTAGGTTGCGAAATGCTGAGCGGCCGCGTCGGTGTCTGCGGCGCCGGGGGCGGTCCAACGATCTACCCGAACGGTAGCTGGCGAGTCGATGCCGAGCGCTGCTGCCGGCAGAGATTCCGTGGTGTAGGGGGAAGCTTCATGCAGCTCTTCCATAAGAGGAGATCTTGTCATACTAAATTCAATACCTAACTACATTATGCGAATATTGTGGGCGCGAAGGGCGTTTTTAAGCGCCTTTAGCTCGTTCCACGGCTTGGGCCCACCAGCCTGTTCTATAGTTCGTTCAGGCCCTTTGCTAAGAAGCATTATAACATCATCTTTACGGGCCAGCGAGACGACCTGTTTTATAGCGTCTTCGCGCACCAGATTTACCATAACCTGGGGGTGTTTTTTACTCTGCGCAATTCCTTGCTGTATCTCCGCTACGATTTGCTCATTGGATTCAGAGCGGGGGTCATCCTCGGTGAGCATTATGACCTCGCAGTAGTCGGCGGCCAATTTGCCCTGTATGGGGCGGCGGGCTTTATCGCGTTCACCGGCACAGCCAAAGACGGCAATTAGGCGGCCTTTGGTGAGCGGCCGAAGCTCTTTAAACAGCTTTTCGAACGAGTCTGGAGTGTGAGCGAAGTCTATGATGGCGGTAAAACCGGCACTAGTAGCGTAGCGCTCCATGCGGCCGGGTACGTTGCCTAGGGCGGCAATGCCCGCAGCGACTTTTTCAGCCGGAACGCCCAGCTGTAGGCCGGTGGCGGCCGCGGCCAGGGCGTTATAGACGTTGAAGTTGCCGGGCAGGTTCACCTGAACGGGCACGGTAGTTTTGCCGGCGTGCAGGGCAAAGCTACTGCCGTTTACCGAGGCTTTAATACCGGTGGCATAAACACTTGCGGATTTGTGTAGGCCATAGGTAACGTCTTTGGGCGCGATGCCCAAGAAATCTTTAGCGTAAGCATCGTCAGCATTAATGACTGCCGTGCCATGGCTGTGGCGTAGTTTTTTAAACATCAACTGCTTGGCAGCCAGGTACTTGGGCATGGTGCCAAAGTAGTCGAGGTGCTCGTGGCTGAAGTTGGTGAGCACACCCAGTTCGTACTTGATGCCCAGCACACGTCCCTGCTGCAGGGCGTGAGCGGTGGTTTCGAGCACTAAAAAGTCGATGTTGTGTTCGCGGCGGGCACGAGCAATGTTACGGAGCAGGGGGGCGACCTCTACGGTGGTCATGCGGGTGAGGTTTATGACCGCCTTGCCGTCGCCAAAGTCGTTTTCTGCTGTTGTAAAATATGCAACCTTGTAGCCAGCTTCGCGCAAGATGCTGGCAATGAGCGTGGTGGTGGTAGTTTTGCCAGCCGAACCGGTAACGCCAATGACGCGGAGTCCTTTGGCAGGGTAGCCCTGGCGCAGCTGGGTCAGGGCGGCTTCGGCGCGGTGGCCATAAGGCTCTAGGCGTTTAAAAGCGGTCGTGGGCACCAGTTTCTTAACGATTTTTCTTGGATTCACTAGAAACTCCTTTGGCCGTATGACCCCTTATAGTCTGGGCGCCAGTGTAGCAAAGCGAGCTGCGAGGTGCAATGTGCGTAATATTATTGCTAGGGCGGGGCAGTGTGGTATAAAAGACGGGGCTAAAAACGCCCGAACACGAAAATACCGAGTCTACTACCTTGCTTTGATGCCTGTGAAGCAGAAGCCAAAAATGACCTCACGAAGATAAAGTAGACCCGGTTCCCGGTGACGAGCTGAGCGCTCCGCTGGTGGCTTCGCGCCCAGCTCGTCCTACCGAGGTTCCGTCGTATCGTCAGATGAGAGCGACCGCCGGCCGCGGACGCCCGGGCTGGTGTTTGATCAGGGTAGTGCCCGAACTGTTGGTCTGGTGTACGAGCTGTGCGCGCCGTCTTGCGATTGCTTGACGGACGAGCTGACACAGCCGAGCCATCACATTGCGCACGTGCTCCTCGATCTTGTCGCGGCGCCCGTACTGTGTGCCCACTTCGGCCAGAAGGACGTGCTCCTGACTGCTACGGAGTCGCGTAAGCAGCAGTCGCTCGAACTTGGCACCCGCCTGGCGAGCGGCCCACTTGGCGAGTCGGCGCTCGGTGCGGCTGCAATCGGGCATGTGCACCATGATGGTCCGGTCTGCGAACTCAGCGCTGATGCTGGGCCCGTGTCCCTTACCGCTTTCCGATGGTTTGGCCATCGTTTGTTCCTCTCGACGAACGAACAGGAATCTTTATAATAACAGATTGAGGGTGTAATAGCAATAAGCGGTTCGCGCAGGTGTTGACGTGTGGGCTGGCACTCGGCTATAGTGAGTGCTGATGTATTGGCAGTCAGCACATTTGAATGCTAATGCTTACTTGAACTAACGGAGGAAACAAGCATGAGTGTACCCATTCAGCCACTGGCAGATTACGTGGTGGCGCAGCCGGTGGAAGCGGCTTCTAAAACAGCCAGCGGGTTGTACCTGCCTGGCGGTGCGCAGGAAAAGCCCAAGGTGGTAAAGGTGGTGGCCGTGGGCAAAGACGCTAAAAGTGTAAAGGTAGGCGACCAGATCATCTACAAGGGCTACAGCGAGACGGCCATAAAAGTAGATGGCACTGAGTACATCTTAATCAAAGAAGAAGACGTAATTGCGACGGTAAAGGGGTAATTGGGGATGGCCAAGAAAGTATTTTATGACGAAGACGCGCGCCGCCGAATTTTGGGCGGGGCCGAAGTGCTGTACAACGCGGTAAAGACTACCATGGGGCCAAAGGGCCGCAATGTAGTTATCTCCAAGAGCTTCGGTGCGCCAACTGTGACGCACGACGGTGTGACTGTGGCCAAAGGCGTGGATATAGCCGATGTGGACGACGAGACGCTGGGCTACAAGGTAGGCGCCGAGCTAATTAAGCAAGCCGCCAACAAAATGAACGACGTAGCCGGTGACGGCACCACCACCGTAACGGTACTGACCTACCACATCTTGAACGAGGCCAACAAACTGATTGCCGCTGGCCACAACCCCATGCTGCTGCGCAAAGGCCTGGAAGCCGCTGCTGCTGAGGCAGAAGCCAAATTGAGCGGTATGGCCGAAGACATCCAGGGCGACAAGAAGCGGGTGGCCGAAGTGGGCACTATCAGCGCTGGCGATGCCGAAATTGGTAAGCTCATTTCCGAAGTTATAGAAAAAGTAGGCAAAGACGGCGTGGTAACCGTGGAAGCCGGCAAGGGCCTGATCCTGGAAAGCGAAGTGGTAGAGGGCTTTACCTTTGACCGCGGCTTCGTGAGCCCCTACATGGTGACCGACACCGGTCGCATGGAAGCGGTATACGACAAGCCAGCTGTGGTGATTACCGACAAGAAGATCTCTTCGGTTCAAGAGTTCTTGCCCATCCTCGAGAAACTGGCGCAATCGGGCAAGAAAGACCTGGTGCTAATTGCCGAAGATGTAGAGGGCGAAGCACTCGGGACTTTGATCTTGAACCGCCTGAAGGGCGTGTTTAACACCGTGGCCGTGAAAGCGCCGAGCTTTGGTGACCGCCGCAAAGACATGCTGAACGACATTGCCATCCTGACTGGCGCGGAGGTGATTACCGAAGACCGTGGTATGACGTTCGAGAACGTGGGGCTAGAAGTAGTCGGCACGGCTCGCAAGGTGATTGTGACCAAGGACGAAACGACTATCATTGAGGGTGCCGGCTCGGTGGCCGATGTAAAAGAGAGAATTAAGCAAATTCAGACCCAAGCTGAGGCCGCTACCAGCGAGTATGACAAGGAGAACTTGGAGAAGCGCCGGGCTGCCCTGAGCGGTAAAGTTGCGGTAATTAAGGTCGGTGGTGCCACCGAAACCGAAATTGAAGAGAAGAAATACCGTGTGGATGACGCTGTAGCGGCCGTGAAGGCGGCGCTAAGCGAAGGAATTGTACCTGGTGGCGGGGTAACGCTAGTAAACTTGGCTGCGACTGCCGCGACCGATGACGATGACGACTCGGTTGGCGCTGGTAAGACGCTACTAGTAAAGGCGTTGGAGCAGCCATTCCGAATCCTGATGACCAACAGCGGCCTCAATGCCGATGAATGGTTACCGCAGGTGAGAAAGGCCAAGGCAGGGCAGGGTGTAAACGTAAATGACCCGGCGAAGCTGGTAGACATGAAGGCCGCGGGCATAGTTGACCCGGTGGCCGTTACTAAGCAAGCCGTACAGAACGCCGTGTCGATTGCCGGTACCAGCATGACTATGGGTGCGTTAGTAGTAGAGGTGCCTGAGCCGAAGGCTGCCGCAGGTGGTGCTCCCGACATGAGCGGCATGATGTAAGGCGGCTTCGCCTCATGAGGGAACCGGAAGGTTCCCTCATCGGAGCTTTCGGAATGAATCCGAATTCGCCTGACGGCGAACCGCTCCTGCTCCTTCCTTGGGCTACACTACCAGTCCGATTGCTCTCTTGAAAGCAGCGAGCATAAAAATCTCCTCAGAGTGAATCTGGGGAGATTTTATGTGTATAGGAGACTACTGTTCTTTGCCGCCGCCGTAGGGCATGGCACCGTAGCCGGAGACCATTTGTCGGCTAGTGCCGAATGATCTACCGGTCACCGCCTTTAGGACAGTGCCAAAACCGAGTATGGAGGCCACGGCCAGGCCGGCCATGCCTAAAAACTCCTTGCGGGAGACTTCTTTGTCCATGAGCTCCGAGAGCTGTGCGTTCATGCTACGTTTCCTTTTAGTTTTTAAGTTTCTTTTTTATTTTGAGACTTGTAGTTCGATTGTAAGCACAAGTAGCATGGAAGTCAATAGGACCTTCTAAGGCCTATTGAACCAATTGTCCACGGAGTGAGTTATAACGGGAGCGCTTAGAGTTCTTGCCGAAGCTGTCGGCATAAGGCCGGGGGCGGCTGGTCAGTGCTAGGGTGGCCTCTGGTGCGAGAGCAGGGGTGGATGCTGGTACGGCCGATACATCATTTGTGCTGGTAGCTGCCGGTGCTGGCAAGGTAAAGAGTGCTAAAGGGCGCGCGGCGCGTTCGGCTTGGCGCTGGGCATCTTGCTCGCGCAGTAACTGGAGCGGTGAGGGGCGCGGCCGACGGTTAACGAGCCAGACCAACCCAACACCTAGCTGGTAGGTAATAATCATCGGTAATACTACAAACAGTTGGTCAACAATGTTTGGTGTGGGGTTCATGATGAAGGCGATTATGAATGATCCCACAACCAAGTGACGCTCGTATTTAAAGAGCTTGCTAGGCTTGAGGGGTTTAATGCGATTAATAATAAGCAGAATAAGTGGCAACTGGAACATGAGTGCCGAGCCAAACAAATACAGCGCCACAAACTGCATGTACGACTGAATAGTAATGAGTGGCCGTACCTGCACTGTGGTGAATTGGTGCAGTAAGAAGTGTAGAGCGCTCGGCAGGCCTATAAAGTAACCAAATAACACGCCGCAGAGCGCCACAATGCCCGCTGTGGCCGAAGCAGCCAGCAAAAAACGTCGGGTGGTGTGCTCCATGAGGGGCTTTAAGAAGGCTAGTAGCTGGTAGATGATAACAGGTGTGGCCACCACTAAGCCAAGGTCCAAGCAGACGCTAAACAGGAAATTCATACCGCCCAGCGGCGATGTGTATATAAAGTGTTGACCGTGACTAGGGCGCAGCAAAATATCTATGAGCTTCCGCTCAAAGCCGTACGCCACGGCGCTACCCACCGCAACACAGGCGGCGACATAAAAAAGCCGCCGCCTGAGTTCATGTATGTGTTCTATGAGTGGGAGCTTGTCGTTGGACGAAAGACTAACCTTGGGTCGTCTTGGCGTTGTCGCTCTTTTCGGTCTTTTCGCCATCACCGCTTAAGCCCTTTCGGAGTTCACGCGCTGAGCTACCTAAGCTGCGAGATAGTTCGGGCAGCTTTTTTGCACCGAACAGCAGCAGGATGATAGCCAGGATGATGAGCAAATCTGTCGTGGAAAGATCCAGAAATGCAAATGATGAGAACATCGTTACCCTCGATTCTTTTAGTGCTACTAACTAACATGATGATATCATAAGCGTGTTATAGTCAACAACGGTTAAGGCAAAATGACAACAGTTTACTACCACTGGTTACTGGCTGCGACGTACGGGCGTGGCCCCTACAATACCTCTACCTACGGGGGCTCTGGAACGCTCACCAATACTGGTATTGCTGTGGTAGGGATTGTGGCTATTGCGGCCACTATACTGCTGGTGGCGATGATAGTGCGTGTCTGGCGTCGCCCGCGCAAGTCGACCAAGCCAGATGACGACCCTAGCCAATAAACAGCTTGGCGTTGGTGCGGCTTAGGTACACTAGCAGGGCAAGGCTCATAGTGAGCAGGCCTAGCAGGAGCCAAAACTTGGTTTTCTCGCTCACAAGGTTGCCTCCAACTTAGCAACTACTACCAGCCGGTTCACTGGGTGCCAGAGAGGGGTACAGGTAAACAAGGTAATTTGGGCGCCTGGGGTGTCAGCTTCTATGGCAGTGTCGGTGGGGGGCACCTCGCTGCTACTTACAACCCTGTAGCGGTACATTTTGTTGTTCCACAGCACCCCAATCTCATCACCAATTCTGACCTTGTTTAGGTAGTAGAAGGCCCCATGCGGCCCGGTATAGGAAAAGCGGTGGGATAGAAACACAGTGTTGCCGCCTTTGTCGGGCGTGCTACTGGCCGGCCAGCGCCATATACCCTCTTTCAACAGTGCAAACCAGTCTTTCTCGGGCCCCTCCAGGGCGGGCTGCTCCAACATAATACTAGGGATGATGAGGCTGTTCGGTTGGGATTTAGCTGGTGTTCCCGATTTGGCAGGCACTTTATGAATAACCTTTGTGAGCTGTGCCTGCCGGTGGCTGTGATGGGACTGCCACCAGAAACCTACCTGTGGCCACAGTGGCGCCGCAATAATATACACGTTTATAGCCACAATGGCACAGAACAGGCCATTGTTTACCTGTCGCAGCGAAACCCGCATATGCTTTATGATACTACGGTTGCAGCGCGAGCTGGGCGGCTTCCAGAATCGGTTTTTGTAGTTGGTACGATGCGAGGGTGGCGGCACTCGCCCAGTCGGCGGCGATATGTTCGTCGCTCAGGCTAACAATGTACGGCAGGTCGGCCGTAACCCGGAAGAACAGCAGCATGAGCCGGTTACCATTTGGGAGTATAAAATCTTGTTGCGCAGCGTGCACTAGGTGGCTCAGTTGGACATTTTGGCAGCCGGGTAATTCCTCGGGCAGCTCACGTAGCAGGGTCTGCGTGGCGTCCTCACCGACATTTATGCGTCCACCGGGTACTTCCCATTTGGCAACGTCGCGGCGCTTGAGTAGTAAAATGCATCCGCCGCGCACTACCAAAGCCTTCACGCCAATGTTGAAGGCTTGATGCTTGGGCTGCGCGGAGGTCATGCCAAAAACTTACCAAAACACAAAAGCCCAATCTAGTGAAGGTACGCCCAGTGAAGGCTTCCACACTTACGTTTCAGGGGTGGCTGCGGTATACTGCTGCGCATGCGAGACCTATCTGTTAATGGCGTCCAGGCCGGCATTATACGCCAGTTATTTTATCGTGAACGATTACGTTTCGCGCAGCTTAATGTCGACAGGGTCCCTAGCGATCAATTCTCATACCATCTGCGTCAGTTAGTGAAATGGGGCGTGGTAGAAAAGGGCGCCGACAATCAGTACAGCCTAACGATCAACGGCAAAGACCGCGCGCTCATGCTTTCGCCCAAACACAATAGCTTCATAGTGCAGGGATTTGTGGCAGTGCGGGTGGTGCTAAGCAAAATCGAAAATGGCACTGAGTATTTCCTGCTCCAGAAGCGCACGATGGTGCCGTACAAAGGAACTTATGGTACGCCTGGCGACAAGATTATGTTTGGCGAGGACGTTGTTGAAGCGGCGGTGAGAGCCATGCGGCAACAAACTGGCCTAGCGTGCGATATGGAGTTGCGCGGCATACGGCACATTAAAGACCGGTTTGAAAACAAGTTGCGGCAAGACAAGTACTTTTTTGTGTTTTCGGCTACTAACCCACGCGGCAAGCTTCACCCGGTTAGTGCGGCAGGCAATGGCAAAAACGTATGGCTTAGCCTGGCAGAACTTGAAGCCTCTGGCCGATCAATTCAGGGCGGCGTAGATATTTTGCAAACCGCCAAAAACACTACCCTGACTTTTCAAGAAGTAACGTACGACGTTGATTCGTACTAGGCTTCGGGCTTGGACTGTGTGAAGTAGTTGATTTCGTTGATGACGTCTAACAGAGCTTGGGCGCGCACCTTCTCGTCGCTAATAGCCTGGGCAGCTTCATATGCTTCCTGAATGAGCTGGGGGTTGTCGGTGCTTTGAATAAGCATCATGGTAGTACGGAACTTTTCTTCCGGTGTCTGGTCCAATTGGTCTACCAGCGGGCCCAATTGGGTAATTGCTTGTTGTTTCAGATCCAACAGAGTGTCGTCCGATGGTGCTGAACCGGCGGTGGCGCTATTGTCGTTAGTGTCACTTGGTGTTTCGGCAGTTGGTTCGGATGTGGAATCCGTAGGTGCGGGAGTAGGGTCGTCTGGAAGGTCCGTTTGGAACGGCAGAGTTGGCTCAACGACTGGGTCTGGCATGACTGGCTCGGGTGCGTCTGCTGGGGCTGTTGGGTCGCTTGGTGCTGGTACGGCTGGTTGATTGAGTACCGACAGTTCTGGTGGCTCGGGTGGTTCGGGCAGAGTAGCTGGCAGACTGACGCCAGTTGCTTGGTCGACGGCTAAAGGATTTACGCCAGGGTCCGCAGAAACAGGCGCTGCAGGCGCTGGCTGGTTGGTGTCGTCATTTTGGTGTCCGAAAAGCATCCCTACCCCCTGGCCCGCCGGTGGCGAGCATTTCACAATTAACTTTTCACTTAGTCTACAATGAGTATAGTATCAAAGTTTGGGGATAAGCAATAGCGGTAAAGGGAGACAAACATG
>CAZHYW010000022.1:0-16610 GCA_964537115.1 uncultured Candidatus Saccharibacteria bacterium
ATGCGGTGGTCGGTTATGCGGTCCTGCGGGAAGTTGTAGGTGCGGATTTTTTCGCTGCGGTCGCCACTGCCAATTAGCGCTTTGCGGGCATCCGACAGCTCCTTTTGCTCTGCTTCGATTTTCATTTGCAGCAAACGCGAGCGCAACACGCCCAGCGCCTTGGCTTTGTTTTTTATCTGCGATTTTTCGTCTTGGTTAGATACCACCAAACCGGTGGGCAAGTGGGTAATGCGCACAGCCGAGTCGGTCGTGTTTACGCTCTGGCCACCATGGCCGCCGGAGCGGTAGACGTCAATTCGCAAATCGGAATCCTTAATTTCTATGTCGGTTTCCTCGGCCTCAGGCAAAACGGAGACGGTGATGGTAGAGGTGTGGATGCGTCCCTGGCTTTCGGTAGACGGCACGCGCTGTACCCGGTGCACGCCAGCCTCAAACTTCAGTTGTTTGTACATGCCTAGTTCATCTGCCGCGGCGCTACCACGTACGGCGAAGATGATTTCTTTGAACCCGCCAACTTCGCTTGGGCTCTCAGAGATAAGTTCCATTTTGTAGCCATGGCGTTCCACCCAGCGAGCGTACATGCGGTACAAATCGGCGGCAAACAAACTAGCCTCGTCGCCCCCGGCCGCCGCGCGAATCTCAACAATCGCATCTTTTTCATCGTTGGGGTCTTTGGGCGTCAGTGCCTCGGCCAGGTATTCGTCATTCTTGGCAATCTCATCTGCCAGTTTGACTAGCTCACTTTTAGCCAGTTCTGCCAACTCATCATCACCTTTTGCGAGCTCAGATGCCTGATCTCGTTCTCGGTTAAGCCGCTCCTTCATGTCGAAGAGTTCCAGCGCATTAATCAGCCAATTCCGGCGTTTAGCTAGTTTTGGATAACCGGAGTCGTTATAAACACCGGGATCAGCCAGCTTTGCTTCTAGCTCCACGAACTCATCACGTAACTGCTTTTCTTTTTCTTCCATGGTTATTCCTTAGTATACAAACAAAAACCACCCGGAACATACATCCACGAGTGGTTTTGAAGCTATGTAGCTACTCGGCTTGGGCGTCGGCGGCTTTGGCGGCTTTGGCGGCAGCGCGGTTCTTTTGCTTTTTGGCGGCGGCAATACGCGCATCCTTAGCGGCTTTGGCGGCCTCAGAGCGAGCCTTGAACTTGTCGACGCGGCCTTCAATGTCAAGCACGCGCTCTTCACCGGTGTAGAAGGGGTGAGATGAGCCAGTGATGTGCACCTTTACCAGCGGGTACTCAGCGCCGTCCAGGGTGATTTTCTCGTCGGTGGCCACCGTGGAGCGGGTGAGGTAGGTTTGCTGGTTGTTGAGGTCTTGGAAGACTACCAAACGGTAGTTGTCCGGGTGAATCTTCTTTTTCATAGGATATGTTCCTCTTGCCCTTGGTTGATTTGAAGTATGTTGGTGGCCGGTTAGCACTGGGCGAAGTGCAGTCGTGCCAATCCCAAACAGTTGTGCAGCAGTATATCACCTCTGTTATGCCGCGTCAAGAGTACGTAGAAAAGTGGCGCTTTTATGGTAAAATAGTAGCTAGGTATGGCCCGTACGGATTCGTTTGAAGCTACCTGTCCGGCACCACGTCCGGTTCGTGGTGATTTTGCCAGCATGCCAACTATATATACCGGGCGGCTTAGGGCCTTGGAGACATTTATGCACCTGTTAGCCCGTTTGCCTGTGGGCCCGCGAGCCTTACCCGATGAAGCCTTTATGGTTGAAGTACGGCGTGGACAGCACGATTCGGCTCGCCTGGGCCGCGTTAGCATTATAACCAGATTGCATGTGTACGATGAGTTTGATTTTTTGTTGCCTGGTCGCACGGTAAGGCGTGATCCAACAGTGGCAGCTGGCGTTCATTTGCAAACACTACGCTGCCCGGAGCGGCTAGCAGGTAGGCGAGGGCTTGTGTCTTTGGGCCTCGTGCTGGGCGAGCCGGAATTGCTCGGTAGGGGTAGCGCTCCCGAGCCAGGCCGTGACTATACAGTAGAAGAACGGCGGATAGCTACCGAGGCACTGTTTGCACTCCACGACACATTTGACGACCTCCGAGCAGACATTCGCAACCCGTCGCTAAACTGGCACCTGCAGCCAAGCTATAGACCTTCTGGAAGCAACTAAGCTTGCCTCTCGAGCCCCTACATGTCTAGTGGTTGTCGGCAGGCGGTCAATCTGTTATAATGGTCTAGTCAACTTAACGAAGCAGGCAGGGTTTATCCTCCTGGTGGTCGTCCGTGTAGGAGCCACTAGGTACCTCGCCCCAAGAACAAGGATAAGAAAGGAATCTATTACCTATGGCGACAGACGTCGACATTAAACAACTACTGGAGGCCGGAGCACACTTTGGCCACCAAACCAGCCGCTGGCACCCCAAAATGAGCCAGTACATTCACAGTAAGCGCGGTGGCTCACACATCATCGACCTTACCAAAACGGTCGATCGTTTGGAGGCGGCGCTCAGCTTCCTGCAGGAAACTGCTTCTAAAGACAAACAAATCTTGTTTGTCGGTACTAAGCGCCAAGCGCAAGACATCGTCAAGAAATTGGCCGAAGACACTAAGCAGCCCTATGTAACTGAGCGTTGGCTGGGCGGCATGCTTACCAACTGGAACACCATTGGTGCGCAGATTAAGCACCTAGTCGAGCTGGAAGGCAAAATGGCTTCTGGCGAACTGGCTGGCAAGTACAATAAGCTGGAAATTCAGCGTTTCCAAGAGGAAATCGACGGCATGAACGTACTGTACGGCGGCATAAAAGAGCTAAATGCTCGCCCTGGTGCCGTAGTGGTCTTCGACGTGGTGCACGACAGCAACGCTGTTAAAGAGGCTAAAAAGCTCGGTTTGCCCATTGTGGGTATTTGCGACAGCAACGCCGACCCAACAGGTATTACCTACCCAGTACCCATGAACGACGATGCCATCAAGGCATTGCAGCTAGCGGCCGACTACTTTGAGACGGCCGTAAGCACTGGCAAAGCCAAGGCTGTTAAGCCAGCCGACAAGACTGAGACCGCAGAAGCCAAATAACTAACGACGAGGAGAATCTGACAATGGGCGTTTCTATTGAAGACGTAAAACGGCTCAAAGACCTAACCGGCGTTGGTTTGACCGATGCTAAAAAGGCACTAGACGAAGCCAATGGTGACTTCGACAAGGCACTGGAAGAAATGCGCAAGAAGGGCCTCACCAAGGCCGAAAAGCGTGGCGAGCGCGAAGCTCGCCAAGGGGTAGTTGGCACCTACAACCATGACGGCCGCATAGGCGTGTTGGTGGAGGTAAACTGCGAAACCGACTTTGTAGCTCGCAACGAAATCTTTACCAACCTGGTAAAAGACGTGGCCATGCATATTGCCGCTAGCAGCCCCGAATATGTGAGCGCCGACGACATCCCAGCTGAGGCCCGTGAGGCTAAAAAACAAGAGCTACTAGCCAGCGACGCCCTAAAGGGCAAACCAGCCGACATGGCTGGCAAAATTGTGGACGGCCAGCTGGCCAAATACTTTGCCGAGCGTTGTTTGCTGGACCAACCGTTCATAAAGAACCCCGACCAGACCGTGGGTGGCTACGTAAAAGAGCACAATGCTCGTTTGGGCGAGAACATCCTGGTTCGCCGCTTTAACCGCATGGCCCTCGGCGAAGTCGCCTAAGACGCTTGGCAAACTAGCACAAATATTGCAAAATCGCTTCCAGCGAGGTAAACTGCTGCTTATATAAGTAGGAGTTCCTGCGTGGCCGAATTGATTGCGCCCGGCTTATATGGCCCAGGTGCATTTCCAGAGTTTACCGAAGCCGATAGAGAGGGCTTAGACCATGGTGTTGGCCGGGTGAGTGAGGGTATATATCCAGCCGTAACACTAACCAGTGGTCCCATACATGGCCTTTTGGGCGGGGTTGAACTGATAAGGGGGCCGGTAGATGGTAGTGATCCGACCGAACTTGATACGGAAGCGGTACTAGTGGGCAGCCGTCGGGGCGTGCGCGATGTCTTTGCGGAACCGTTTGCTGGGATAGAAAAGGCGGGCCGCCAGTTTAAAGCTGCCAATGTGCCGACTGCTGAGGCAATAGTCGCCGTCGCAATTGCAGCCTTACTAGTAGAGCGGGCTCGGCTGAATAGAGGTGTGTTGATGAGGGTAGCTGCTTGGCTGCCTGATATGGCTACCGACAGGTTCTGTAATACTTTTGTGCCCGTTTACCACACCGGTCCGCGTACTGACTCCCATGCCGGTTTCGGTGATGTTTGGGTGGCGCGCCTGGAGGCTCTGCAACTTCCCGGTCAAAAGGAAGAGCCAACCACACCAAGTGCGTACGCAGTGGTGGCAAGCGCCGCGGGCGAACCGCGAGTGGTTAGTAATGTAAGCTGGCTACTGCACGGTCACAAGAATCTTGGACATGAATTGACTGCCGCCCGCCACGATAGGGTGGTTGCCGCTCGTTATGTCGCACCTGTCGCCGGCGACCCGGCTGCTGCATAAATTGTCAGTCGGTTTGTGCCTGTCTATGTCTGTATTGCCAAACCACAACCCAAGCGGTAAACTCCTGCTTACGTAAGCAGGAGTTTGCTATGGGCCTAGTAGAAACGGGCTTGTATGAACAAGGCACTTTTCCGGCATTTGGCCCGGACGACCTAGCGCATACCCACCAGGGGGCTATTCCGGTGGGCTGGCAGGACGTAGGCGTTATGCTCACGGATAGCCGCGTTGACGCCATGGTGGGTACCACCACCGCCCTTTTTCGAGACTACGGATATCACGGTTCGCCGGGATTGCAGATTGAAGCAGTGTTTACCGACGCCGACACTTCTGTCCGGTATGCGGAAGCGGGTGAGCTCGCGGCCACCAGGGCCGAGAGAATTCGTGTGGCCGCAGCGCTTATAACCAGATCCTCACCGCACCTCTACGTACCAGTGTGGCAAGGCGACAGAGCGCGGACCGAAGGCCCATACGCTGGGGGGATTGATGTACGAGTGGCCCGGCTATTAGGCTTGGAGCTATCCGCCGCCGAAGATGATGCCGCTATTCAAGTCACTCGTGCGGTTGTGGTGCTTCGCAACAACCAAACGCGGACCTTCCCGGGCGTGGTGGCATATATTTTGCACGCCTGACGGTTTTTTTGACTGGCGCGATTGTTATGGCAATTTAAAATAAACAGAGAGAAACGCAATATTTATTACAAAGTGCTTGCGTTTTTGGCAATAATGGTGTATATTAGTGCGTAGGTTACAAAAAACCAAAAGAGTCTAAAACAAAATGAGCAAGCAAAAACCAATCAAACTCGTCCCGCGCGCCACAGGCGGTGCCTTGGCTGACCTGACAACAGAGCAGCTGCAGCGCCTCGGTGAACTCGCGCTCGAGAGCCGCTAGCTTATTTTATTAAAACTCTTTCCCGCCACCCGGGCGTAAAACACTCGGGTGGTCTTTTCATAATTAGGGCAGAGGTGTGAGAGCAGAGAAGTGAGTAAACTCTGCCCTCTGCTCTCACGCCTCTGCCCTAGTTTCTGGCTTCGACAGTAGGCTCAGTGCGGTCATCTTGTATAATATCTTCAGAAACAAGGAGACCTATGAATCCAAACCAAGTGGTGAGTGATGCTAAAACGAAATTTGACGCGGCACTCGTGCATTACGCCGAACAGCTTAAGACCTTGCGTACTGGCCGGGCCAGCGCCAGCATGCTAGATGGCGTGACGGTAGAAGCCTACGGCCAGAGTATGCCGCTGAACCAGGTAGCCAATGTAACCGCCCCAGAAGCACAGCTCATTCAGATTACACCGTTTGACCCCGGTAATTTGCAGGCTATAGCTAGCGCCATTCGCGACAACCCAGCTTTGGGGCTCAACCCCAGTGATGATGGCCGCGTGGTACGCGTGCCGGTGCCGCCGCTGAACGAAGAGCGCCGCCGCGAGATTGTCAAGCAGTTGGGGGCGAAGCAGGAAGAAGCCCTTATAGTAGTGCGCAATGTGCGTCGTGACGCCATGGACGCCATTGATGGAGCCAAGAAAGACAAAGCAGTTGGCGAAGATGACGCTAAGCGTCTGCAAGGCCAGGTGGAAGACGCCGCCAAAAATGCACACGCCGGCATAGAGGCCGCCTCCAAAGCCAAAGAACAAGAGATAATGACAGTTTAATAGGGCAGAGAGCAGAGGTGTGAGGGCAGAGGAGCTGCAAAGTGGCTGGGTTTAAAGATCTAATTGTATGGCAGAAAAGCGTAGAGCTAGCGGTGCGCACTTATGAGCTGTGTAAACATTTGCCTGTATCTGAGCGGTATGGTCTGAAATCACAAATGCAACGCTCAGCGGTTTCAGTAGCGTCAAATATAGCTGAAGGTTACCGCAGGAATAAAACAGGTGAGTATAGCCATTTTTGTGGCATAGCCCTGGGCTCAGCAGCTTAGCTTGAGACACAGCTAGTAATTGCCGCGAAAGTGTACCCGGAGCTAGATGTTTCTAGGGAGTTATCTCTTAACGAAGAGGTTCAGAAAATGCTCAATGCCCTTATCGCTAAACTGCAGCCTTAGCTCTGCTCTCTGCTCTCCAAACTCCGCCCTGATATAATGGAGCACTATGAGTAATGCAAACGAAGCGGCTATGCCGCGGCACTTAGGACTAATTTTGGATGGTAATCGGCGCTGGGCGCGGGAACATGGCTTGCCAATTTATGAGGGGCACAAAGCAGGCTATCGTAACGTAGAGCGTATCCTGGAGGCGGCTATTGATCGCGGTGTTGAGTACGTGTCTATTTATGCCTTCTCGACCGAAAACTGGAACCGCTCAGCCGATGAAGTTAGGCAACTCATGAAGCTATTGCTTTGGATTTTTAGGCATGAGCTGGCCAACTTGAAACGCCACGGTGTACGGGTGCATGTGCTGGGCAACAAGTTGCGCATTGGTAAAGCGCTGCTCCGGGCGGTGCACAACGCCGAGCAAGAAACCAAAGACAACAAGCGCGGCACGTTGCTGTTTTGTCTGGACTACGGCGGCCAGCAAGAAATTGTAGAGGCCATGAAAGAACTAATGGCCGAGGGGGTGACAGCAAATGATTTAACGGCCGAGCGGATCTCGGAGCGGTTGCAGCAAAATGGCGTGCCGCCAGTCGATCTCATCATCCGCACCAGCGGTGAACAGCGCCTGAGCAACTTCATGCTCTGGCAGGCCGCCTACAGCGAATTTATGTTTACATCTACCAAATGGCCGGACTTTAGCGTGGAAGAGTTCAACGGTATGTTGGATGCCTACGCCCAGCGCCACCGCCGCTTTGGCCAGTAGTAAGAGCTTAGATGAAAGAGCTCAGAGCTTAGAAAACTTCTTCTGAGCTCTAAGCTCTACAATCTGAGCTCCAACTCCGCTATACTACCTACAGATATGGGGATATTTCTGCTGGTTGTTGGCCTGATTTTGTTTATCGGCCTGGTGGTGATACACGAGCTGGGGCATTTTTGGGCGGCGCGGCGCGGCGGTGTGACCGTGGAAGAATTTGGCCTGTTTTTCCCACCAAGACTCTGGCGTAAGCGCATGAAGAGCGGTTACGACTTTACGGTGAATTTGTTACCACTGGGTGGGTTTGTAAAGCTCAAAGGTGAGCACGATAGCGATACGGGCAAGGGAAGTTATGGTGCCGCCCGTACCCGCACCAAGGTCAAGATTATGCTGGCCGGCGTGTTCATGAACCTTGTTACGGCCGTTGCGCTCTTTACAGTACTTGCGCTAGTGGGCATGCCCAAGCTCATCGACAACCAATTTACGGTTAAAAGCGACACCAAGGTGGTGCGCAATGATGTTCTTATAAGCTTTGTAGAGCCAGGTAGCCCTGCGGCCAAAGCCGGCCTGGAACAGCGCGATCGGTTGGTAACCATAGGCAACCGAGTGGTTACTTCGTCCAAGGATTTACCCAATCTAACCGAGCAGTTTGCCGGCAAGCCCACCAAGGTAATATATGTGCGGGACGGGCAAACACGAACTACGACTGCGACTTTCCGTACCCAAGCGGTAGTTAGCGCTAGCAGCAAAAGCAGCAGTCCCAAGGGCTATCTGGGTGTACAGCCAATTGAGTTTGCACTGCGGCGCTCCACTTGGTCGGCGCCGGTGGTAGCCGTAGGCCTGACTGCGCAGCTCACGGCGCTCACTTACCAGGGCCTGGGGCATGCACTGGCCGGGCTAGGTGGCATATTTGCTGGCTTCTTTACGAACAACCACGTGGCACGCCAACATGCGCAGACGGTGGCTAGCAGCCAAGTGTCTGGTCCAGTGGGCATATTTGTAATCTTGAAAGACGGTAGCTTACTGGGGTACCAGTTTATGCTGCTCATTATTGCCGTTATTTCGCTCACGCTGGCCATTATGAATGTGCTGCCCATACCAGCACTCGATGGCGGTCGTTTGTTTGTGATGCTTGTTTCGCGTCTGTTCCGCATCCGCATATCGCCGCAAGCCGAAGAGGGTATTTATAGCGCCGGGTTCGCGGTCCTAATTGGGCTCATAGTGCTCGTTACTGTTGTGGATGTCAAACGATTCTTCTAACAGTGAGCAGAGCAAAGGGCTAAGGACAAAGCCGGGTACGGACGAACCTAGTCCTACTCGCTTGGCCCCGAGTGCTCCCAAAGTGCCGTGGAGCCCATGGCTAGCGGTGGTGTATGCCGTAGTGGTCTACTTTGTGGCTCAGGTGGCCGCCAGCATAATTATCGTACTGTATCCGCACTACAAAGGTTGGAACAGCCCTCGGACTACGATGTGGCTCAACAATTCGGTACTCTCACAGTTTTTGTACGTGCTACTAGCTGAAGCACTGACGTTTAGTGCCATTTGGTGGTTTATAAGGCGGCGCGGAGCGGGGCTGAGAGCTATTGGTTGGCGCCGGCCGCGGTGGATGGACCCCGTCTTCGCTCTCAGTGGCTTTGCTGTCTACTTTATGGTTTATGGACTGTTCTATACGCTTGCCAAACATTTTTTGCCACACCTAAACGTTACCCAAAAGCAAGACCTAGGCTTTACCAGT
Source organism: uncultured Candidatus Saccharibacteria bacterium (assembly GCA_964537115.1). Taxonomy (GTDB): domain Bacteria; phylum Patescibacteriota; class Saccharimonadia; order Saccharimonadales; family UBA4665; genus JAJZCD01. The sequence continues at coordinate 8,993 of CAZHYW010000022.1, forward strand.
GTTACGGGCCACGGCGACTTGTTATTAACATTTTTGAGTTTAGTGGTGTTGCCGCCCCTGGTGGAAGAAACGGTGTTCCGTGGGTTTGTATATACGGGGCTTAAGAATAAACTAAGACCCTTGTGGGCAGGGTTAGCTACCAGCCTGCTGTTTGCTATGGCCCACCTAGAGTTTGGCAGCGGTAAGCCGCTGCTGTGGATTGCCGCCATAGACACTTTTACGCTGAGCCTGGTGCTTTGTTACTTACGCGAAAAAACCAACAGTCTTTGGCCGGGCATTGTCTTGCACGGTCTAAAAAACGCTTTGGCTTTCGTAAGCCTGTACGTTATTACTCTGCGCTAAACTATTATAGCCTGTAGCATAAGGGGTGGTACAATAGGGCATAATGAAAACCTTGCGGCCCATACTCGTGTTGCAACTCCCGCCTCGGCGGTAGTCTTTTCTTTTACTTATATTTTCTGTAAATCTAATCTAGGACAACTACCATGCGCGTATCGCAACTTTTTGGAAAAACTAGTAAAACTGAGGGCACTGACTACCAGATACCTTCACACAAACTCTTAACACAAGCTGGCTATATCCGCGAATCAACCGCTGGGCGCTACTATTTGCTGCCTTTAGGCCTCAAGGTACACGAAAAGATTACCGATGTGGTGCGTAAGCACATGGACGCGGCGGGTGCCCAAGAGCTAGTTATGCCAGTGCTGCACCCTCTAGAACTGTGGCAGGAAACCAATCGTACCACCACTACGGGCTTTGAGCTTATGAAGATCAAAGACCGCCGAGAAGCCGAGTTTGCGCTCGGTGGCACCGCCGAAGAAATGGCGGTAGACCTGGTGCGCAAGTTCAACATCAGCTACAAAGACCTACCATTCAACATCTACCAGTTCAGCATGAAGTTCCGTGATGAAATGCGAGCCCGCGGCGGCTTGCTACGCGTACGCGAATTTGTCATGAAGGACGCCTACAGCTTTGGCACCGAAGGGCAGTTCAAAGACACCTACCAGCAAATGTGGGACACCTACGCGGCTATTTTTAAGGAACTAGGTCTGAGTACCGATGTAGTGGCGGCAGACAACGGGTACATAGGCGGTGAGTATTGCCACGAGTTTATATCGGAAAGCGATCAGGGCGAAAGCCCTTACTTTATTGATGAGACTAGTGGCTATGCAGCTCACGAAGATGTGGCCAAGTTCAAAGTCGATGATAAGAATCTAACCGAAGAGTTAGGTGAGCTAGAAGAGGTAGAAGCCATACGTGGAACGACTATGGAAGATGGCGTTAAGCTCCATGGCTTACCACTCTGGCAGCAAACTAAAGATGTACTGTTTTTCGATGAGGCTACCAAGCGCTACGTTTTAGCGCTTATACGAGGCGACTTCGACGTAAATGAAACTAAGCTGATGCAGGCCGCTGGAGCGTGGGAGCTGCGTGCTGCGACCGATAAAGAAATTCGTGATGATCTGGGTAGCGAGCCAGGCTTTATCTCACCCGTGGGCTTCCCCAAGAAGGGCGCTAAGACTGGCTTCGAAGTAGTAATTGTGGCCGACCACAGTATGCGTACTGTGCACAATATGTACGGCGGCAACAACCGTAAGCACGCCGATCTTCTGAATATCAATATCGATCGTGACTGGCAGCCGGATATTGAGGCGGATATCGCTCTGGCTAAAGCTGGCATGCTCAGTCCCGATGGTAATCCACTGGTTGAGAAGAGGGGCATAGAAGTTGGTAACATCTTCCAGCTGGGGTACCACTACTCAAACCTCATGCACGACGCTGAATACACTGATGCCACCGGCAAACGGCAGAAATACTACATGGGCTGCTACGGCATTGGCATCGGCCGAACCATGGCGGCAGTGGTGGAGGCTTACCATGACGACAAAGGAATTATATGGCCTGGCAACCTAGCGCCGTACCGGGTGTATTTGGCGCGATTGGGGACCGAAGAGGCGGTGGTGCGGGTGGCAGATAAACTGTATGACGACCTGCAGACGGCTGGAGTGGAAGTACTGTACGATGACCGTGACGCCCGGCCTGGCGAAAAATTTGCCGATGCTGACTTGATTGGCCTGCCACACCGTGTGGTCGTCAGTGCCAAGACGGTGGAGCAGGGGAACTTTGAGTATAAGCTGCGCACCGAAGCAGATAGTTCTATGAAAAGCTGGGATGAGCTGAAAAACATATTGACCGACCGGTCCTAAGGCGCTACTATGTGTTTCCAACCAATTTCGCCGTAAGGGTGTAACGGTTGATACAAGCGCAGTAGCTAAGGAGTAAAGCATGAAAAAAATGTTTCACCTGACGCAGGCAGGCATTGACGAACTAAAGGCAGAACTTGAGGCTTTACGGCACAAGCGCGTTAAGACCGCTGAGGCTATTAAAATTGCTCGTGATTTGGGTGATTTAGCCGAGAATGCCGAGTACCAGTCAGCCCGTCAGGAGCAAGAACGCACCGACAGTCGTATCGACGAAATCGGACACATTTTGGCCAATGTGAATGTTATAAAGGCCAAAGGCACCAAGCAAGTCGGCTTGGGTTCCACCGTGACGTTGCAGGGCAAGCGCAATATGGTTTTGCAGGTGGTTGGTACCATTGAAGCGGACCCGCTGGCTCAGAAAATCTCCGATGAGTCGCCAATCGGTAAGGCGCTCATAGGCAAAAAAGAGGGTGACAACGTAGAAATTGTGACTCCCGTAGAAACCCTTAAGTACAAAATCGCTGCCATTGCCTAAGTGGGGCTGGTAACGTGTACTGTGAGCGGCCCCTCTGGGGGCCGTTTTTCTATCCCTGGCACAATCTGGTAAATTCGGGTAAGCTAGAGTAAATATGGCAACACTCAAGGACTACCGCGACGAGCGGCTACGCAAACTGGCCGAGCTGAAACAGCTGGGCATTAATCCATACCCGGCTCAGAGTAAGCGCACCCACACCCTGGCCCAGGTAACAGGTGATTTTGAGGCACTTCAGGGCCAAGAGGTGAGTGTAGTGGGACGAGTGCAAAACATCCGCAAATTCGGCAAGATTGCTTTTTTGGTTATAAAAGATGCCAGTGGTAGTTTGCAGCTGTTTTTGCGTTCTGATGCAGTGGTGCCGCTGGACGCTGGGGCAGGGCGCTTGGGTATAGACCAGTTGCCGCTTCTTGACAGTGGTGACTTTGTGCAAGCTACGGGCGTGGTGGAGCGGACCCAAACCGGTGAAATGTCGGTAACGGTACACGAACTCAAGCTCCTCGGTAAGACGCTTAGACCTATGCCGAGTCAGCAGGAAGGCTTTACCAACAAAGAGGAGCGCTTCCGGCGTCGCTATGTGGACATGAATGTGAACGAAGACGTGCGTCAGCGGTTTGTGCGCCGTAGTAAGTTCTGGCAGGCTACACGCGACTTTTTGAATCAGCGCGGCTTTACCGAGGTAAACATACCGGTGCTGGAACACACCACTGGCGGCGCTGACGCCAACCCATTCGTAACCCACATGGACGCCTTGGACCAAGATTTCTACCTACGTATTAGCCACGAGTTGCCGCTGAAACGTCTGGTCGGTGCCGGATTCGAGAAGGTCTACGACATTGGCCCGCGCTTCCGAAATGAAAATTACAGCGATGAGCACCTGCCGGAGCACGTTGCCATGGAGTGGTACTGGGCCTACGCCGACTGGCAAGCTGGCATGCAGTTCCAAGAAGATCTGTTTAAATACATCTTGCAAGAGACGTTTGGCCGACTGCAGTTCCAGCTCGGTCGCTTCGAAGTTGATCTGGCCAAAGATTGGGAACGCTGGGACTATGCCGAGACCATCCAAAAGCATTACGGCCTCGATCCGTTTAATTGCACGCTCGAGCAAGTACAGCGGGCGCTGGCGGAGCATCACCTAGAAGTTGAGCAGACTGAAAACCTGCCACGCGGCATCGATAAGCTTTGGAAAAACATTCGTAAGGATGTGGCTGGGCCAGTGTGGCTCATTAATACACCCACCTTTATTAGTCCCTTGTCAAAGGTAAATCCAGATCGACCGGAAACCACTCAGCGAGCCCAGGTGGTAATTGCCGGCTCGGAGCTGTGTAACCTGTTCTCTGAGCTCAACGACCCGCTCGACCAGCTGAATCGCTTTGTGGAGCAGCAGGGCATGCGTGATGCTGGCGACGCGGAGGCTATGATGCTCGACATAGACTTTGTGGAGATGCTGGAGTATGGCATGCCACCAGCTTGCGGCCTAGGCTTCTCTGAACGCGTATTTTGGATCTTCGAAGGTGTAACAGCCCGCGAGGGCGTGCCGTTCCCACAGCTGCGCGTGGAGGTAGATGAAACGACTAAAGCGCTGTACCCAGAGCTGTATGCTACTGGTCACCAGGGTGCCGAGGGTGCCACTCGGCCGCAGGACTTCTCTCGCCGCATAGTGGCGGTTGTGAACAAAGAGCTAGAGCCGTGGCAAGTTGTCAACGCGGTCGCCCACATGGAGGCCATCATTGGCAATGAAGTACCTAAATCTCAGCTAGTGAGCGGTGATTTCTTTGTGGCTAGCGACCAGATTGCGTTGCCGCGCAACAGCCAATACCCGATCATTATTATGCGGGCTAGCGAGCCGGAACTACACAAGCTGTACGAGAAGGTGCAAGCGGCACATCTGAAACACCATGTGTTTATAAAAGAAATGCAAGAAACTACCGACGACGCCGAAATAGTAGACCGGCTACGCGACCAAGCGGTGGCCGACACTACATTCTATGGTGTTAGCTTCTTTGCGCCGAATGGGCAGGCTGATGACTTAACCAAGGGGTTGCAACTCTGGAAGTAGAGCAAGAGCATGCGAGCTGCGCGGCCGGTCAGTTTAGTTAGTAACATCTCCGGATAGTTTTATGATTTTAAGCTCAGAAGTTTTTTCGCTCCGTGATATTAACCCGGATGAGGCGCAACTATTTAAGCTGCTCTTCGGAGGAGAACGGCCCGATGCCGACTTAATCCACTCATTTGCTGAGCTGGATGGACGACCGCTGATTCGGGCTCGAGCAGAACTGATTTGCTATTTGGGCGTAGCTCGGGGTGCTGTCGACGCCACTGTCGACCCTGCCGCCAGTCGCGCTTTTGACTTTGGCGCGTACATGTACGCCGCCACATTTGGGTGGCTGAACCGGGCAGATAAACTGCCGGCTACTGATGGTGCCATCGCAAGGGCAGGTAACAGGGAAGCGGCCACATTTATTGTTGACGCGGCTAGTGGTATTCACGATGCCCCGGCATTCTGCGACATACTTAATCGGGCAGCCGGAGCGACAGGTGTAGCGCGACGCTACGAAGAAGTGATGCACGTTGGTGCGGGGGCCTTACATCTGTTAGTTCATGCAGCTATAGAACCGAGTGATGGCTTGTCGGCGTATGAGTATGATCCGACGCTTGCAGACCTCCGTGAGCTGTTTCGGGAACTTGGCGAATGCTCATAACAGGGGAGGGGTGGCATAAAAACATATAAAGTCAAATATTTGCGTAATTGCAAACATATTGAAAAATATATGTAGGGAAGTTTGTCAAATTATCGGCCTGGTACAATGGTAGCTGTGGAAAACCTAGGTGACGACCAATTTCAGGAGCTGATTAATCAGGCGTTCGATAGCTTGCCCAAAACGCACCGTGACCGTGTGCAGAACGTGGCTATATTATTTGCCGACGAGCCCACGGCCGAACAGCGCGAAAAGCTGCGCCTGCGACACGACCAAACCCTACTGGGTTTGTACGAGGGACTTCCCCTACCCACCCGGCAAGGTCGCCCTACTCTCCTGCCCGACCGCATTACCCTATTCAAACTTCCCTTGCTGCATAGGGCAACGAACTTGCGAGAATTGCAAGAAGCTATCCGCCACACGCTCTGGCACGAGATCGCCCATTACTATGGCCTGAACCACGATCAAATCCGCGACCTGGAGTAGGGCAGCTCAACTGAGACTCTCGGTCTGAAGACCGGAAAAGTAGCAAGCCAGGCGAAGCCTGGCGTAGCGTAGAAAAACCCTTCAGGGTTTGTCTGATAACTATAGGAGACGCAGTCGGAAACGAAGTTTTCGGCGAGTGAGGTATACTGAGAGACGATGGACGAAAACGAAAAGCTAACCATAGCCGTACTGGCCGGAACCACCCGTGCGCAACGTGAATCAATCAAAGCGGCACGCTATGTGGCCGATTTTGCCGGGCGCCTGCCAAATGTAGAAGTCATTTTTGTAGACCCGGTAGATTTTTACTTTCCGGGCGACGGCAATGACCCGGAGGGCAAAGATCCGCGCTACACCGAAATTGTAGGCAAGGCCGACGCATTCTTTATAGTTACCCCCGAGTATAACCACAGCTTTCCGGGTACGCTCAAACGTATGCTCGACAGCGAGCTACAGCTATACAACCACAAGCCAGTGGCGTTTGCGGGCGCCAGTAATGGCAACTGGGGCGGGGTGCGGGCAGTGGAGTCACTGCTAACGGCCATCCGCGAAACGGGCCTGGTGGCCCTCAGCTGGGACGTTTACTTCCCCTATGTGCAGAAGATGTTTAACGAAGATGGATCTATAAAAGAAGAGTTTCGGGAGCGCTACGAGCGTAACCTCGGCAAACTCTTCGACGAGCTCCTACTCTTCGCCCGATTGTTTAAAGGCATCCGTTAGTTTCCCGGTCATCCTGAACTAGTTTCAGGATCTATACGTCTATACTGATGGACGTATATCACTAAACACGACACTTCTAACCGAATGTTAGCTCATCTCCTTGTTCCTGACACTTTTGGTCGCAAAAGTGTCCAAAACTCCCCGGCCCCTCCAGGCCACTCGGTGAGGCGTTGTCAAAAGACACAATCGCCAAAACGCCTTGCGGAGGTATCCGCTTCGAACAGAGTCTTGGCGTCGCTTCCTTACAGGAAACGGTATTGTGCTTTTGATCAACACCTCAGCCGGGTGACCTTCCGCACGGCCGGGTCTACGGGGAGAGTCTGGGGAGATGAACTGAGCTATCTAAAACGCAGCCCTCTAAGAACAGCTCGCCTAAGCCTTAGGCGAGCTGTCCGGGCTAGCGGTATCTTTTTTACCGGTGTAGGCATCACGTACCTGGAACAACAGGTAAAAGCCAATGGCAGAGCCTACCAGGGCGCCCAGGAAGCTACCAACGACGTTGTAGCTGCTAAACAGGCTCACCACGGCATAAACCAGGTTTAGTAGGGCGCCGTAAAACAAGTAGTTCCAGCCATCTTTTTTGTGGTCGCGCAGGCCAGGGTAGGCCATTAGGTACAGTACTCCCTCTACGCCCAGCAGTATGATGCCCAGCCACAGCCAAATAGAAAAGCGGGAAGCAATCACGTTGCCACAGCCGCTTACGCTGTAGGCGTTGCAGACCAGGCCTAGGTAGTGGTTGGCCAGGTGTGCCCAGTGCCACAAGTTCCAGGCGGCCCACAGCGACAACACGCCCACAACAGCGCTAATTAGCGGCAGCCAGGCAACCAGCGCCTTTTTGGCGCCCTTTGGCAGCCCTGGCGCATTGCGTACGAATAGCTCATCCATTTTTGCCTCGGTGTCACTCAGTTTGCTTACCATGCTTAGGTTCCCCTTCTAAATTACTTAAGTTTCAATGTAATCCGCCACCCGCCAATATGCAA
>CAZHYW010000023.1:0-15934 GCA_964537115.1 uncultured Candidatus Saccharibacteria bacterium
GAGCCTTACAAGGGCAAGGGTATTAAGTACGAAGGCGAGCGCATTATCCGTAAGTCCGGTAAGTCAGGAAAGGAAAAGTAGTATGAGCGGTCTTGCAAACAAACTCAAGAATCGCCTGCAGCGCAAAAGCCGCATTCGCAGCGTCGTGAATGGCACGACTGAGCGCCCTCGTTTGAGCGTGTTCATTAGCAGCCGTCACGTGAGTGCTCAGCTGATTGATGACAGCGCTCAGAAGACTCTGGCTGCCGTAAGCACCATTGGTCAGAAAGCCGCTGCTGGCACCATGACCGAGAAAGCCGCCTGGGTTGGCAGTGAAATTGCCGCCAAGGCGAAGGCCATTAAAGTAAACAAAGTGGTGTTTGACCGCGGTGGTCGCCAGTACCATGGCCGCGTTGAGGCACTCGCAAGCGCTGCCCGCGAGAAAGGATTGGAGTTTTAATTATGGCAGACGTAACTACTCCCCAGACACAAGCTCCAGGCGCCCACGCTCCACGTCGTGACGGCGGTCGTCCGCCGCGCCGCGATGGCCGTGGTCCGTTACCGGAAGAAAAGAAAGAGTTCGATGAGCGCATTGTGCACATCGACCGCGTCGCCCGCGTGGTAAAGGGCGGTCGTCGTTTCCGCTTTCGTGCCCTCGTCGTGGTGGGTGACCACAAGGGCAAAGTGGGCATTGGTATAGCCAAGGGCGCCGATGTAACCGCAGCCGCTACCAAGGCCACCGAAGTTGCCAAAAAGCACATGAGCAAAGTGAACCTATATAAAGGCACCTTGCCGCACGAGGCTGAGGGTAAGGTAGGCGGTGCGCGTATACTCATTAAGCCAGCCAGTGCTGGTACCGGTTTGATTGCCGGCGGTGTGGTACGCACCATTTTGGAAGTAGCTGGCGTGAGCAATGTACTGTCGAAGTCGCTGGGTAGTACCAACAAAGCCAACACGGCCTACGCTACTATTGCCGCTTTAGAAACCTTAACTCCTGCCAAGCTTTGGGTAACCACCAAGGCTGCCCCCAAGAGTCCAGCTAAGAAAGTGGAGGCTTCTTCCTCTGCTAAGGCTACGGAGGACAAGAAGTAATGAAGTACAACGAACTGCAAACTGCCGGCCACAAATCACGCAAACGCGTAGGCCGTGGCATTGCCGCTGGCCAGGGCAAAACTGCTGGCCGAGGCACCAAGGGCCAAGGTGCTCGCACGGGCTTTTCCAAGCGCCCCGGTTTTGAAGGTGGCCAGAACCCCCTCATGCAGCGTTTGCCCAAGCTGCACGGTTTTCGCAGCTTTAAGGTGCGGGCCGAAAACGTCTTTACCGACCAGCTGGACAAGCTGGGTGCCAAAGTGACCAACGAGACCCTAGCCGCTGCTGGTTTGGTAAGTAGCTCTTACGCCAGTGTTAAGCTGCTAAAGCGTGGTGATGTTACCAAGAAAGTGACTGTAGAGCTACAAGCGGCCAGCCAGACCGCCATTGAGGCAGTTCAAAAGGCCGGCGGCGACTTCAAAGTGACTCCCCGCGTTATGCGCCCCGTAACCAAGAAAAAAGCCGAGAAGTAAGGCTTCGGGCTACTCAAAAGAACCTCCCATGCAGGAGGTTCTTTTTTATGTCACCATTAAAAGCACAACCAACAGGAACGTGTTCATACCGGTAAAAAAGAGCGGCTTCTGTCGAAAGCGCTTGAGGGTTTTCAGCACGACTGCGCCACAAATAAAGTAGAATGGCATATTTTGGAAAGAGGAAACGTGCCAAAGGTCTGCTGGCAGATAATAGTACAAGTATTTGCCGAACACAGCCTTGGCGCTCAGTGTCAATAACGCTTCAAAGACTAGCGCCTCAAGCGAGAAAATGATCGCTAGGTGTCGCGTGCGGGTAATGGACCATTTGGTTGCTAGAGTGTCATGGAGCAAGTACAAATGAATCCCATAGAGTCCCCACGTAACAATAGCGAAGGCTGAAGTATAGCCGCCCTGAATAGGGAGTAGGTTGTAGTACCACAACGGATGTCCGACAAAGAAGTTGTAGCTAGTGTCTAAAAATATCTCGCCGAACAACCCAATCGCGCCTACGGTTGTAAAGTAAAGCAGCGCTGGTTTAAGCTTTGGGCGCATAAGTCGCCTGGCGATGAGTGAATTAAGTATATAGACAAAGGCCGCCACGCCAACCCCAAACCAAAGATATTTCCAGAAAATCATAAGCTGCTCATATGCTAACCCAGAATTCACTTGCTCACAAACGCTGGTTTAAACCGCTGCCTGCGCTTCCTTTTGCTATAGTTAGACTATGAATGCAATTCTAGTTCCCGGCAGACCTGACAAAGACGAACACTACGACCCAACGCGCCCGAGCAACAGCGAAGACCATTGGTTTAGCTGGTTAAAGCGCCAGCTTATTCTTAAAGACATCCATGCAGTAGCCATTGAACCACCATTTCCGTTTCGTCCTCGGTACGACGAGTGGCAAAAGGAGTTTGAGCGTTTTGACATCACTCCCGAAACCATCCTCGTGGGGCACAGTTGTGGAGGCGGCTTCTTAGTACGCTATTTGAGCGAGCATAAGGATTTGCAGGTCGGTAAAGTTGCGCTGGTAGCGCCTTGGATAAATCCGGAGAATTGGGCCGCATCAGATACAGCAGACTTTTTTAACTTTACAATCGACTCACTATTTCCTAATCACACCAAAGGAGTGGCTGTTTTTGTCTCCACTGATGATGAGCCCAGTGTAGTAAAAACCGTGGACCTCCTGCGTAGCAAAGTCCCAGGCTTAAACCTAAAAGAGTACACCGACAAAGGGCATTTTTGTCTCGAGAACTTAGGCACAGTAGAATTTCCCGAACTTCTAGCCGCAGTCTTGTCTTGATGCATAAGAACGCCCTGGGGGTTTTGATTCCCCAGGGCGGGTGTTAGTCCGCTTGGAAGGTTTTGAGTTTTTGCAGGCGGGCTAGAGCCAGGAAGGCTGCAGCGCTGCAGGCTACGCCGGTGGCTACGAAAGCCACGGGCAAACCGGCGTGGTCCGCCAGCCAACCTACCACCGGTCCAGCGGCCGAGTACAGCAGGCGCTGTACCAGGTTCACCAGGCTGTTCATGGTGGCCCGGAACTCCGGGTGCATGTGCTTGTTTAGCTGTGCCGTCACTGGCTGGCTTTGCAAGGCTTGAGCCACGTCGTGCCCCAACACTACCCAGACTAACCACAGCTGGCCACTGGCCATACCCAGGTACCCCAGCAGAGCCAACCAGGCGTAGGCAAACATGCTGCGTTCCTGGTGTTGCCCCGCATGGAACTTATGGGACAGCCAAGCCTTCCACAGACTGCGCGCAGCCAATATGGCACTGAACCACACCACCGGTATGCCCAAGTGGGTGTAGTACGGCGCGCTGAGCCAGAAGGCCAGGTAGGTGGCCGCACTTAAGCTAGCGCCCAGGGCAACCAACCAACGAGCCTCGGCGTTACGCGCCAGCTGCTTCATGGCGTGCCAAGCCGAGAGGCGGACTGCTTCCTGGCTACCATTGAAGCGCGGCGCTTCCACTAGCCGTAGTACGAAGACTGCACCAACAGCCGTCAGCAAACCATCTGCCACTACAGTGGAGCGGACACTCACAAAGTGTACCAGCAGGGTTGCCACTGGCACGCCAAGCGCCGTAGCTCCCCACCCAAAGGCGTTTATGCGCTGGCTTAAGCGCACAAAGTCTTGTTCGCGCCCCTCGGCCTTCAACGAATCGTGCAGCAAGGCGGTGTCGACGCCGCTTATCAGACCGCTCGCTAGCGCCAAACCAAGCTCGCACAGCACGAACTGCCAGTAGTGGCTACTCAAACCGTACAGCACCATGGCTATGGCGGCGATTGGCGCGCTAACCTTTATGCTAAAGGCTCGGCCAAACTTATCGGCCAGGTAACCGCTTGGTATCTCCCACAGCACGCAGGCCAGGGAAAAGATTGATTGCAGCACGAATATCTGCGACAAATTCAACCCGTTTTGTAGGAAGAACGGGGTCAGATAGGCGGCGCTGATGGAGAGAGCGCGGAATGGTGCAAACCAAAGCAGCCACTTGGCGTTCTCCTTGTATCGGTCCATGGTAGGACTCCTTTCATTTAGTTAAAGACGTACCTGGGATTACTAGGGGCTCCTAGATCCCGATTCGCCTCCGAAGTTCCAGCTTAGGTGTTAAAGTTTGTATGAAACGAAAAACGCCTCCCTGCTATCGGAGGCGTATCGCGAGCTAAGAAGTGTTTGATTATTCGATTAGGTCCGATACGCCCATGTTGTTGCCGGTGTTGACACCGCCAAACACAGCAATGCCGCCTGCCATGTAGGCAGTGGCTGCACAGCGCTGGAATGGGCTATATCGTTTCATACTGCAGCGGAGCATACCATATGCATGATGCTGTTGTAAATAGCAAAACATATGTTACGGCTAGTTGGAGTCTAATTACTTTGCGATGCGGTCATTTACCCTGTATACTCTGAAAAGACTAGACTTAAGGAAAAGGGAAAACAGGTGAACTGGAGTATTATTGCCCGCTCGCTCGGCAAGGCAGACATGCGCAAGCGCATTTTGGGGGTGCTGGGTATATTACTTATCTTTCGTATCTTGGCGCATGTGCCGATTCCCTTAAGCGACCCGGAGACTCTTAAACAGGTGCTTACCAACCTGTTTAATAGCAACACACCACAGTTGCTCAGTTTTATAAATGTACTCTCTGGTGGAGCCCTAGCCAACTTCTCGATTATGATTGCCGGGCTTGGTCCGTACATTAACGCATCCATCATCATGCAGCTACTTACGAAGGCTATTCCTAAGCTAGAGGCTTTGCACAAAGAGGGCGAGTCGGGCCAGAAGAGAATCAATCAGTACACACGCATCCTTACATTCCCGCTGGCCATTATTCAGTCCATAGGTGTTATATATCTGGTCCGGCAACAAGCCCAACAGGTGGGTGGCATTGGTGACATTACGGCCCATACCTCTCTATGGCAGTGGGCGCTTATGGTGGCAGCGCTAACTGGTGGCTCTATGCTCTTAATGTGGCTGGGTGAGCTTGTCACCGAGAAATCTGTGGGCAACGGTATATCACTGGTTATTACGGTAGGCATTGTAAGCCAGCTGCCCAGCAACGCCACACTGCTTGCTCGCAGCGTTTACGACAAAACCAATAAATGGCATGTCTTTGGTCACACGCTGCCTATTAACGAACGGGCCTTTTGGTATGTACTGGCAATTGCTGTGGCGGTCTTGGTGGTTACCTGGATAGTGGTAATGCTCAACGAAGCGGCTCGGCGGATTACTGTTAATTACGCCAAGCGGGTACAGGGTAATAGAGCGTACGGGGGTGTCACTACCATTCTGCCGGTAAACCTTATAACCGCCGGTGTGGTACCTATCATTTTTGCAGTGGCCTTCCTGAGTGTGCCCACCTTTGTAGGTCAAATCTTGACCACCAACCACAGCGCCCACCTGCAGCAGCTTGGCGCACACCTCACTACCTGGTTTAGACCGCCGGCGGCTGGCACTTTTGCAGCCGGCGGCTGGGAGCCTTACATTTACCCCATTACGTATTTCCTGCTAGTGTTTATATTTACCTTTTTCTACACGAGCGTCACATTTAACAGCAAAGAGATCGCCGAAAACTTGCAGAAACAGGGTGGGTTTATAGAGGGTGTTCGTAGCGGTGTGCAAACCGAGAAGTACCTAGGCCGCACAGTGAACCGTCTTACGCTCTTTGGCGCATTTGCGCTTGGCGCGTTAGCGCTACTGCCCATCATTGCACAGGTGTTTGTAGGCACTAACATAGCCATTGGTGGCACGAGTGTGCTGATTTTGGTGTCGGTATCGCTCCAGACGTTGCGTGCTGTGGAATCTCGCGCCCTTATGGTCACCTACGACCAATACCAAAGCGACGATTTCTTTTACGAACCAAGGGGTGGCGAGAGCATCACACCACTCACTGGCGGTGCACGCCTATTGCGCTTTTTGCCCGGCCGCCGCAAAAAATAGTAAAGCAGGACTAGGCGAGTCTGGTTGCGCCGTAAGGGCTGGGCGCTTATGCTAAGAGCATGCGATTACTCAGGCTACAATTGACGCATGTTAGCCCCTCTGCCGTGCTCGGATTCGTGGTGCCGTTTGCACTGGCTGTCCTAATTGGTTTATTGCTACGTCCACACCCCGTGTCCATGCCCTCGAATGCCACATCTACGACTAGCCAGACGAGCTCAGCAGCTACTTCCGGCTCTCAGCCAACTGCGGCCGAGGTCTCAGCTGCCAATGCCGCCATTTTGACGTATTGTCGCAGCGACTTGCGAGCGGACACCAGCTGCTCGCTTATCCCGAATAGCAGTATTACGGCACCTGGCTTTGTAAAGACTGATTTAAGCATGACAGGCCAGTTCGCTACCGATGGCAGTAGCTCCCGAGGCTCAGCCCTTGCTAAAGGGGCCGGCAATGCTTGGAGTGTGATATGGGTAGGCCAGGGGTGCATACCCAAAAATGTAGCGACTGGCAACAATGTGCCGGCCAGCCTGAACGTTTGTACTTCTTAGACTTTTCCACAACGTTCGGTGCGATTTTGGCCATATCTGTTTTGACTGGCTTTTTCTCTTTACATATTGCTGTGAAAACTGCTATAATTACACCTTGTTATACGCTTAAGCACGGAGGGAAAGCCGAGGTCACTTGGTTTTGCTAAGTTCTTAGGTGCTATATCGAAGGTATAATTTATGGCCGCAAGTAAAGAAGTAATCGAACTGACGGGAACCATCGTCGAGACCCTCCCAGGGACTCAGTTTCGAGTAGAGCTTGAGAACGGACATCAAATTATAGCTCATGTCGCTGGCAAAATGCGGAAGCATTTTATTCGAATCGTTCCCGGCGACAGCGTGACGGTGGAGCTTACGCCCTACGATCTTTCAAAGGGTCGCATCACCTACCGCAAAGGCTGAACTTTCTTGGGATTGGTTCATCCGGACTGACTGGCCACCCGGCCAATCGATGTACGGGCCAATCCTACGAAAGTTCAGTGGGTATTAAATTAATTGCAGTGTGTTACTAGCTGAAAGGAGCGAGTGATCCGCATGAAGGTGCGTGCAAGTGTCAAAAAAATTAGCCCCGACGACAAGTTAGTTCGCCGTAAGGGCCGTCTGTACGTTATTAACAAATTTAAGCCAAAGCACAAGCAGAGGCAGGGTTAGCGCATGAAAATGACGAAGACATTTTCTGCGCCAGAGAACTATGGGCGCGCGGCAACCTCCGAAGGAGGATGCTAGCTGTGGCCCGTATCTCCGGGGTAACCATCCCCGCCGATAAGCAAATCTGGGTCGCTCTGACGTACGTTTATGGCATTGGCCCCAAAACTGCCGACGATATTTTGGAAGCGGCCAAAGTGGAGCGCACGGTGCGCACCAAAGACCTTACCGACGCCGAAGTCGGCCGTATACAGGACTACATAAACGAACAGCTAACGGTAGAGGGTGAGCTACAGCGTGTGGTAAGCGCCAACATCAAGCGCCTGAAAGACATCAAAGCGTACCGGGGCCTCCGGCACGCAGCGAACTTGCCTAGCCGCGGGCAGCGCACCAAAACCAACGCTCGTACTCGCCGGGGCAAGAAAGTAACGGTAGGTGGTACCGCTAAGAAAGTAGCGAGCAAGACATAGGAACTCATATGGCAGATACACCTACAACTACTACTGCACCCAAGAAAAAGAAGGTCAAGCGCTCGGTTGCTGCTGGCCAACTACATGTGCAGGCCAGCTTCAACAACACCATAGTTACTCTCACCGACGCAAACGGCGGGGCTCTCGCCACCAGTAGCGCTGGCGCTTGTGGCTTCCGTGGCTCCAAAAAGGGTACAGCCTACGCTGCACAGGTAGCCGCCGAAAAGGCTGGTACCACGGCCAAGCAAACGTACGGCCTGGCCAAAGTCGACGCATTTGTCAAAGGCGTGGGGCTGGGTCGTGATTCGGCCATCCGCGCCATGCAAACGGTCGGCATAGCCGTAGAGAGTATTACCGATGTAACCGGCGTACCTCACGGTGGCGTTCGCGCCAGGAAAGCCAGGAGGGTCTAGGCTATGGCACGAGACACCCGATCAATTGTTAAATTGTCCCGTCGCGAGGGCTATGCCTTGCACCCCAAGGCGCACAAGGCATTAGCAAAACGCACCAACATGCCGGGCCAGGCGGCTAACTACCGGGCTCGCAGCAAAGCTAGCCAATACGCCCTGCAGCTCCGAGAGAAACAGAAGGTAAAGCGCCTTTATGGCCTGCTGGAAAAGCAGTTTTCTAACCTGATGGTAGAAGCTTCTCGCTCCAAGGGTCAGTCTGGCGCCGCTCTCTTGCAGTATTTAGAGCAACGGCTCGATAACGCCGTTTACCGAGCGGGTTTTGCTCCAAGCCGCCGCTCCGCTCGCCAGTTGGTAACCCACGGCCACTTTGTACTAAATGGTCGCCGTGTAGATATTCCATCCATTCGCTTAAAGATTGGCGACCAGATTACCTTGCGTGATCACAGCAAAAACAGCGAATACTTCAAAAAGTTGGACGATACCAGTCCCGCTCCGTCGACCACACCAGCCTGGATTACTGTGGATCGCAAGAAGTTTGACCTGAAAGTAACTAACCTGCCTGTGCGCGACGACGCCGAGCCGGAAATCAATGAACAGCTAATCGTCGAATACTACTCACGCTAAGTAAGGAAGGACAAAGTAGGGAAACTATGTCAAAAATGATTCACACCCCAGGACTCGTAGCTGTCGATGACCACGGTGCTACTAGCAGCACCTTTGTGATTGAGCCACTACAGAGCGGTTATGGCATGACGCTTGGTAACTCCTTGCGCCGTGTACTGCTTAGCAGTATTGCCGGTGCTGGCGTGACCAGCTTTAAGATTGAAGGTGCTACTCACGAGTTCACCACTGTAAAAGGTGTCAAGGAAGACATTGTCGGAATTATGCTCAACCTGAAGCTGTTGCGCTTTCGTGTTTACGGCGACGAACCGCAAACACTTCGAATTGTCAAAAAGGGTAAGGGCCCAGTAACTGGTAAAGACATTCAGGGCAACGCCGACGTAGAGGTAGTAAATACCGATCAGCTGATCGCTACCATAGATGACGACAAAAGCACATTCACCATGGACCTAGTGGTGGACACTGGCCGTGGCTACCGCACCGTAGAAGAAAGCACTGCCAAAAAGCAGAGCGATTTTATTGCTCTCGATACCATCTTTAGCCCCGTGATGCGGGTTCGCTACAAGGTGGAGAAAACCCGTGTAGGTCAGGTAACCGACCTGGATCGCCTGGGCATTACCGTTGACACCGATGGCACAATTACCCCACGTGATGCCTTCGAAGAGGCCGCCGCCATTTTGGTCAATCAATATACAGCACTAGCCGGCAAAACCCGTGTCACTGCCCAGGAAACTAGTGAAGGGGCAGCGAGCGGCAGCATGTTGGGGGTAGCGAGCGACGATAGCAGCCTACTGAACACCTCTATTGAAGACCTGAACTTGAGCGCTCGTACCACCAACGCTCTTGTCAACAACGACATTCATACCATTCAAGACCTCTTCTCTTTGAGCGATGCAGAACTGCGCGACTTGAAAGGGTTTGGTAGCAAAGCACTCGACGAAGTTAAGGACAAATTGGCGGAGCTGGAGCTGTAAGACATGCATAGGCACGGATATAAAGGAACGAAGTTCCATCGTGAGCGCGACCAGCGCCGAGCTCTTGTAAAAGGTTTGGCCGAGTCACTCATCATTCACGAGTCAATTGAGACCACCTTGCCAAAGGCCAAGGCGGTGGTTCCCTATGTAGAGAAGCTCATTACTAAAGCAAAGAAGGGTGATCTACACAACCGGCGCCAGATAGTAGCTAGCCTGCAGCAGATAAGTACTGCACACAAGTTGGTAGACGAAATTGCTCCGAAACTCGGAGCCCGGAACAGTGGCCACGTACGTATTCAGCGCACCACTGTTCGCCGCGGCGACAATGCTGAAATGGCCCGCGTGAGCTTTGTAGACGACCTGAAGGAAGCGCCAGTTGCTAAAGCTACCGAGCAGCCCAAGGCCGCGCCGAAGCCCGCGGCCAAGGCTGTCGCAAAGGAGTCCAAATAATGAAAACTTTTTCTGCCAAGCCCAGCGACGTAGTTCGTAAATGGTACGTCATAGACGCTGCACAGGCTCCACTGGGCCGCACTGCTACCAAAGTAGCCACCCTACTCACCGGCAAGGGCAAGCCCCAGTTCACCAGTCACATTGACTGCGGGGACTTTGTAATTGTTACCAACGCGGCCAATGTGCAGGTAACCGGCAATAAGTTGGAAGACAAGAAATATTACCGCCACAGCGGCCACCCAGGAGGGCTGCACGAGACTAGCCTAAAGGATGTTCTCGTTAACACTCCAGAGCGGGCTATCTACGAGGCTGTGCGTGGTATGCTGCCAGTAAACAAGCTACGCGACGCTCGTCTAGGCCGCCTAAAGATTTACGCTGGCAACGAGCACAACCACGAAGCTCAAAAGCCTGAAACAATATCGGCGAAAGGAAGCAAATAATGGCCGAAGCTACACCTAAGAATTACTACTATGCTCTCGGCCGCCGCAAGAGCGCCACCGCTCGAGTGCGCGTGCAGAAAGGCAAAGGTAGCCTGGTAGTTAATAGCAAGCCGGCTACTGATTACTTTGCTGGCAGCAAAGCGCTAATGACCGAGCTAAACAAGCCGTTTGCCGTACTCGAAATCCCGGCCGCAGGCTACGATGTATCGGTTGTGGTGAGTGGTGGTGGCCACGCTGCTCAAGCTGATGCTATTAGCCTGGGCATTGCCAAGGCGCTCGTAGAATTTAACGCGGACTACAAGAGCACACTCAAGCGGGCCGATCTACTGAGCCGTGATCCGCGAGAGCGTGAGCGCAAGAAGTTTGGACTCCGGGGCGCCCGCAAGCAGCGCCAGTTTACGAAGCGCTAAACTTCCCTGAGAGGGGACTATCCCCTCTCAGCGCGCGGTGCTTCGGCAAAGCCGAGGTCTCCGGCTACTCTCCTCTGGGCTACAATTCAGAACCAAAACTCCCTGATTATTCGGGGAGTTTCTGGTTTGGAGGAGCTAGTCGTTTTTGGACTTAAAGTAGTAGGCTACCACTAGACCGAAGGTAGGGCCGGCTACAGCGGAGTAAGTCAAGATGGCATCTTTGAGCGAGACTATCAAGCCGGGGCTCCCGGCGTGTTTAAACATTAGGTAGTTATATAGCGGCACACCCGCAATAATTAAAATCAAGATCCAGAAATAATAGTGTACAAACATTTTGGCTACCTTTTGGCGTGTAGCATCATCACCAGACGGGGTTGCTAGTACTTTAGCAACCTTCTGTTGAGTAACTTGTGTTTGTTCGACTTGTTCTTCCAGTCCGGGTCTGGCCATGTTAGTCTATTTTTGACAGAACATCTACCACCGTACTCTGTAATTTACCGTTACTATTTAGTACTTCCTGGGCAATCTTAAACAAACGATCGGATTCGGCCGCCTCGCCCTTTTTCTTTAGCTTTTTGGCTTCCAAAACCAGCGAGTTTACCAATTTGAGGTTTAGGTTCATAACGTCTACGAACTCTCTACGGTATTTGTCTTTCTGAGAGATTCGGCCTCGGGCGCCTAGTATTTGCTCTAGCAAACCACTCTTTTCCATGTAAGCTTCCAGACCTGTCATACTTCTAGTATAGCAAAATGACGCAACTGTGGTATATTACCAACCGTGTTAAGTTTAAAACAGACTAGCCAATATTGGTTTACCGGCACACACCGTGGCGGTCTGTTCTGTATGCTCTAAACAAATTTCGAACCTACTAAAGAAACCGCCACGCGAAAAGGCGGTTTTTTAATAGTGAAAGCAGAACAAGGAAAAGCAATGTATCATCAAGCACAAGGAGAAGTCCCAATTGGACCCAGCCACTTATGTCCCAACGCGCACGTAGTCAGGGCTGTTGGTCTAGCGGCCGCAGCGCAACTAGAGGGCGCAGCCTATCGCCACTACGGACAGCCAATGCCAACAAGCGATGAGCTCGCTACGTTGGCGCTGCAGAGGATCCTCGCCGCACGCAACTGTGCAGACCCGAGCGGGCATCTATGTGAGCCAGGCGCTGCAAGTGGGTTATAATACGCTGTATATGAGTAAACCGGTGATTCTAACAGGCCTGCGGGCCAATAACGATCTGCACATTGGTAATTACTTCGGTGCGCTGTTGCCGCTAATCGACATGGCCAAAACACGCGGCGAGGAATATGTGGTGAACCTGATGCTGGCTGACCTGCATAGCTTTACCACACCAATTGACCACAGCGATCTGCAGTCACAAATTCGGGCTACGCTTAGAAACTATGTGGCGGCCGGGCTGCCGCTTGATCACCCCAGCGTGCGGCTGTTTCGGCAAAGCTATGTGCCTGCTCACAGCGAGCTGGCGTGGATCTTAGACTGTTTTGCGGGCTTTGGTGAGCTGAGCCGGATGACCGAGTTTAAAGACAAAGCTGCCAAGGTGGGCGCAGAACGAATAGGGGTAGGCCAGTTTAACTACCCGGCGCTCATGGCAGCCGATATCTTGTTGTACGACGCGGTCTACGTGCCAGTTGGGGATGACCAGCGGCAGCACCTTGAATTCACGCGTGATATCGCCGAGCGGCTTAACAGCAAGTTTGGGGAGCTGTTTGTAGTGCCAAAAGCGGTAAAAGAGCAGCACGAGTTCTTTGGGAAAGATCAAGGCCTGCGGATTAAAGACCTGCAAGATCCGACTAAGAAGATGAGCAAGAGCGATGAAAGTGGTCGAGGCATCATCTTCCTAGGTGATAATCCCGATGAAGCTGCCAAGAAAATTATGAGTGCCGCTACTGATTCAGAAGGTGTAGTACACTACGATCTAGAGAAGCAACCGGGTATCAGTAATCTGCTGCAGATTCACGCGCTTCTCGCCAACGAGCCACTGCAAGCAGTTATAGACAAGCATGATGGCCAAGAGAGTTATGGCGACCTCAAGAAAGAAGTGGCTGAGCAGGTTAAGGAGTTCTTGGCAGACTTCCAGAACCGGTTAGCCAATGTTGATGAGGCGGCTCTGATGGCCAAGCTAGCAGCCGACGAGAACCAGATGAATGACATTGCTAATGCCACACTTCTGAAAGTCCAAAAAGCCGTTGGCCTACGCTAAAGTCGTGTCATTCCGGGCCTGACCCGGAATCTACAGCCGTCCATGAATACCTACTTCGTCTACATATTGGCTAGCCATAAGCATGGCACACTGTATGTGGGCGTAACAAACAATTTAGAACGTCGCGTTTGGGAGCATAAATCCAGTGTAGCCAAAGGTTTTACTTCTGAGTACAGTGTAAAGCAGTTGGTTTACTATGAGGAATGTGACTCGATAGAGGTGGCTATCGCACGCGAAAAGCAGCTGAAGAATTGGAAACGTGACTGGAAAATACAGCTTATAGAAAAGCAGAATTTGCAGTGGCTTGATCTTACCGAAGAGTGGGGAAATCTGAACGTGTTAGATTCCGGGTCAGGCCCGGAATGACACAAGTTGTTACCTCTGTTAGAATATGAAGCAATGAGTAACTTAGAGATTAGTCGGGCCCAGCGACTGGACCAGAAGGTGGTGGAGCTGGTGCCGGAGCTTAGTCGCGGTTTTGCGGCGCGGCTAGTTGAGGACGGGAAAGTGACGGTAAATGGGGCTGTGCAAACCAAAGCGGGCTACAAGCTGCGTGACGGTGACAAGGTGATGGTGGATTATGATATTCGTGAGCTAGAGCAGGTTCCGGACATCAATTTACCGGTGTTGTACGAAGATGACGACTGTGTGGTTATAAACAAACCGGTAGGGGTGCTGGCTCATAGTAAAGGCGTCTTTAACCCCGAAGCTACCGTCGCCAGCTGGTTACGAGAACGCATAGCAGACCATAAAAATGCCAATCTAAAGGACAGTCCTTTAATAAACAATCGGGCGGGGATTGTACACCGGTTGGACCGGGCTACCAGCGGGGTGATGATCTGTGCCAAAACGCCCGACGCGCTCAGCTGGCTGCAAAAACAGTTTGCCACCCGCAACGTCCAAAAGACCTATGCGGCGGTGGTGAAGGGCGCATTGAGCCCGGCAGAAGCCATCGTGGATATGCCAATTGAACGCAACCCCAAGGCTCCAGCCACCTTCCGAGTAGGCATGCAGGGTAAGTCTGCCAAAACGGCGTACAAGACGCTGGCGACCAACGACAAGTACTCGTTGGTCGAGCTAAAGCCCGAAACCGGGCGGACTCACCAACTGCGAGTGCATTTGAACCACCTAGGCCACCCCATTGTGGGCGACACGCTGTACGGCGGGGAGCCGGCCGATAGACTGTACCTGCACGCCGAGCGGCTGGAGCTCACCATCTTAGCCGGCCACGAACGCAAAGTGTTTACGGCGCCGGTCCCGCCAGAATTTAGCGAGCGCGTAGAGTGAACATCCCGGGCCGCGTACTCCACCCGCAAGCCTCGGCGCAGCTCGACGCTTTTGTGCAGACGCCATCCCACGCAGTGCTGCTCAGCGGGCCGCCAGGTGGTGGCAAGATTCGTGTGGCCCAAGCACTCGCAGCGCAGCTCCTAGAGGTTGGCGCTGAGCTGCTTGCCAGCCAGCCATACTACCGTGAGGTGCTACCGACAAATGACAGCATCTCTATAGAACAGGTACGCGAACTAATCCGCTTCTTTCAGCTCAAGGTGCCGGGCAAGGGCCGGGTGAAGCGTGTGACACTGCTGCAAGACGCCGATAGTATGGGCACCGAAGCGCAAAACGCGCTACTAAAGCTGCTCGAGGAGCCGCCGGCCGATTCGGTACTCATACTCACTAGCTCCCTGCCAGAGCGGTTGTTACCGACGGTACTGTCGCGTTTGCAGATGGTCATGTTGCCAGCGCCAGATGCCCAGATGTTGAGCGAGCACTTTGTGGCTGCTGGACACCCCGAACAGGCCGTGACGGCCGCCCTCAAGCGAGCGGGCACGAACATTGCCGAAGCTGAGCAACTGCTGCAGGCCGGAGCCGATGCGCCCGATAACGACCTGGATTTGGTCAAGAAAGTATTGGGTGGCACCGCTTACGACCGCCTACTGCTCGTCGACAGCCTAGCCAAGCAGAAGGAGCCACTACGAGGCTTTGTAGACACATTAGCTACGGTGGCTATGGCTAGCCTGGAAGCAGCCGCTGGCAAGGGAGCGGCCTCTGTAAGCCGCTGGCGGGATGTACTGCAGGCGGCCAGCACGGCCCAGGCCGCACTTGAGCGTAGTGGTAATGCCAAACTGGCACTTACTGAGCTTATGCTAGCACTTTAGGCCGCCCCGTTTGTGCTATACTGAAAGGACAACGTATGTACGAGTTACTTATAGTTGCGGCCTTTGGTGCGCTTGCAGTAGTGCACACCCGGCTGCACGTAGACGAGTTCAACGAAATTTCGCGTAAAGTGGGTGATCGCATGGGTAAACTGTGGGACATAGCTCACCAGGGTATGCGCGAGAACCGCTTTTTACGAGCCGAAAAGGCTCTTCTTACCATCTTAAAGATTGACGAGAAAAATGCCGCGGCCTACAACCGCTTAGGCATACTCTACGCCAAGCAAAAAGAGTACCGCGATGCCATTGACTGCTTCGAAATCGCCAGCTCCATTGAAGCCACGCCGTCGAGCCTCCACAACCTGGGGCTCATTTACTACGAAACCGAAAATTACGAAAAAGCTGCCATCGCCTTTGAAGCCGCTCTGAACCTGGAAGAGTCGCTGGCCGCTCGTCACGTGGCGTACGCCAAGGTAAACGAAAAACTCGGTAACGAAAAGCTGATGTTCCAAGCCCTAGAGCGGGCCGTAGAGCTGGAGCCCAATAAAGAAACCTACACGCTGCTCATGCAGGCTTACGAAGAGCGGGGCATGCAGGCCCAGGCCGACATGATTGCCCAAAAACTCAAGCG
>CAZHYW010000024.1:0-14865 GCA_964537115.1 uncultured Candidatus Saccharibacteria bacterium
GAGTATAGTATCAAAGTTTGGGGATAAGCAATAGCGGTAAAGGGAGACAAACATGCTCGATGATCTGCAAAAAATTCATGAACGTGACCCACACGACGCACTAGGTGTTACTAGCAAGCAATGGCAGCAGGTGGAGCATGTCTATGACTTCGGCGACTGGCGGCCAGCTACCGAAATACTCAATGTGGTCCATTCCGGCATGGGCGGTTCGGCACTCTGGGCGCTGCTCAGTATGAGCTGGCCGGGGTGGCGCGTACCGTTTGAGGTAATGCGCGGGTATGACGTACCGTCATATGTAGGCTCACAAACGCTCTTCATCGCCTCCAGCTACTCTGGCAACACCGAAGAAACATTATCGGCGTTAGCGCAGGCCGAGGCCAAAGGCGCACAGATTGTTATTATTACCTCCCGCGGTCGGCTCGAAGAAATTGCTAACGAAAAGGGCTATTTGCTCATAAAACTACCCACGGTTATCCCACCCCGCTACGGCTGTTTCTATGGCCTAAAGGGCTTGGTAACGCTCGGTGAACACTTAGGCTTACTGGCAAGAGACGGTGCGGTACAGGAGTTAGCCGGCACGGCAGATTTCCTGCGCGAAAGTCTAGAATCGTGGGCACCCACGGTGCCGACCTCCAACAACCAAGCCAAGCAATTAGCACAGGAGGTGATGGGTAAGTCGCCGGTGCTGTACGGTGGCCCGCTGCTGGCGCCCGCCGCGCACAAATGGAAAATCGGCTTCAACGAGAACTCTAAAAATGTGGCCTGGGAATATGCTTTCCCCGAGTTCAATCACAATGAGTTTACTGGCTGGACAGCGCAACCGGTCGAAAAGCCGTACACGGTGTTCTATTTGCTGTCGTCCTTCGACAACGACCGTATAAAAAAGCGCTTTGAGCTGAGCGACAAGCTGCTGAGTGGCCGCTGGCCAGCGCCGGAGCGAGTGGAGGCTAAAGGGGGCACGGAGCTGCAGCAACTGCTGTGGACGGTAGCGCTCGGCGATTTCGTGAGCCTATACACGGCGTTTCTTAGCAACGTCAGCCCCATAGACCTGGGCGACAAAGACATCATTGAAAAGTTCAAAAAGGAATTGAATGCATGAACAATAGCGACGTACCAGTCTTTGACCCCAAAGATTTTAGCGTTGAGCCCTATGTGAGGCGGATTGAGAAGCCCTGGGGGTATGAACTGCATCTGGTGCCCAATGACTCCGAGTACATGGCAAAAATCATGCACATTCAGGCTGGTTGCAGACAGAGTTTGCAAATACACGAGCGGAAAGTTGAAACATACATTATGCACAGTGGCCGCGCGCTGGTAGAAATGGAGAATAACCAGGGCGAGATGGTGCAGGTAGAAATACCAACGGACCAGGCCATTACTACGCAAGTTGGCCAGAAACACCGCATTGTTGCCATTACCGACTGTGATGTGTTTGAGGCATCGACCCGGGAGCGGGGCACTACTTGGCGACTAGAAGACGACTATGCTCGTTCTGACGATGAATTTGGCACTGAGGGGCGAACGGCTACCTTTAAGAACGTGTAAGTATGTGTACCGCTAGTGGGCTGGTCCACAGCCAATCTCCAGCCCTGTGCGCCACAATGGAGCGTACTTAAACGAGAGATTTGCTATGAAAATCTTAGTAGTCGAAGACGAAGCCAAAATTGCGCACAGCCTGCAGCGTGGTTTGCAAGCCGAGGGGTATGTGGTGGATATAGCCGAGGATGGCGACGCCGCCGAAACACTCACTGGCGCCGGGTCGTACGACCTGGTACTGCTAGACTGGATGATTCCGGGCCAGTATGATGGACCGGGCTTAATTAGGCTCTGGCACGAGCAGAAAAAGTTCATGCCCATACTCATGCTGACGGCTCGCGGTACCATTGGTGACCGTGTGCATGGGCTGGATACAGGCGCCGATGACTACTTGTCTAAACCGTTTAGCTTCGATGAGCTCTTGGCGCGCATCCGCGCTTTGCTGCGTCGCCCCGCTGCTGGCGAAGGTACTAGCTACACACTGGGTAATGTGGTACTCAACAGCATCAGTAAAACGGTGACGAAATCTGGCAAAGAAGTGCATTTGACCGCCAAAGAATTCCAGTTGTTGGAGTACTTGGCAGCGCGCCGCGGCGAGGTGCTGTCGAAAGACCAATTGCTGGACCATGTGTGGGCTGACGATGCTCGGGTGCAGCACAACACTGTGGAGACCTTTGTAGCTAACTTGCGCAAAAAGATTGACCGGCCAGGTGGTGAGAATATAGTAAAAACGGTACGGGGGTTTGGCTATACTGCTATCTAGCGGCAAACGTTCAATGGATATACCACAATTCGAATTTCCTAGCACTAACCTGTTCCACTCGGCGCGCCTAAAGCTAACCGCGTTTTACTTTACCGTACTGGCGGTATTTTGTTTGTTGCTAACGTTTGGCGTACACGCTGTTACTAGCTACGAGCTCAGTCGTGGTGATGACGCTCAACGTGGGGCGGTGCATCGTACCTTTCAGCGCTATTACGACCCGGATGTAGTCCAGTTGTCGCCTCTTGACCAATATTTTGCTATTCAGCAGCAGCGTCAAGCCAACGTCACGCGCCAGGATCTGAACCGCGATTTTCTCTTGATTGACATTGGATTACTGGCAGCCGGCGCGGTGCTTAGCTACTGGTACGCTGGGCGCACTCTCAAACCTATCGAGGAGGCGCACGAGCGGCAAAAACGTTTTACCTCTGACGCCAGCCATGAGCTGCGGACGCCACTGGCCGCTATGAAACTGGAGAATGAGGTGTTTCTACGCCAAAAAAACTTCAGTGAGACTGAGGCACGAGCACAGCTGGCCAGTAACTTGGAAGAAGTGGAACGGCTAGAGAAACTAGCGACAAATCTGCTGGCCCTAAATAAGTACGAGCACGGCGACATGTCACACGCACCGACGGTAGTGGGCAAGCTGGTAGATGCGGCGGTGGAACGAGCGCGGTGCACCAAAGAAACGCGCAGAATCCACGTTGTGCAAGATGTTACGTCTGCCACGGTGGACGTAAACCACGATAGCGTTGTCGAACTGCTGGCCATATTACTCGACAACGCTGCCAAATACGGCCCCAAAGACGGCAAAGTAGAGATTGGCGGCTTTATGCAAGACGAACAGTACGTGATTACCGTGCGTGACCACGGGCCTGGCATTGCCGAGGAGGATCTGCCGCACATTTTTGAGCGCATGTACCGGGGTGATAAAGCACGCTCGAGCAAGGTGAGTGGCCACGGCATAGGACTCAGCCTAGCGCAGCAAATCGCCACTGCCAATGAAGCCAAGCTGGAGGCTGGTAACGCTCCAGGCGGCGGCGCGGTGTTTACCCTTGCACTCGGCTAAACAGATCGCTGGTCGCTGCGCTATACTAAGGCCATGCGTATGCGTCGGCGTTTGAGCCCCCGCGAACGAGTGGTTGCGAGTCTGGTGGGGCTGTCTTTGGTAAGTGGAGCACTGTTTTTGGCAGGCGCCGTGGCCAATCATAGCTTGCAGTTCGGCTACTTGCTCTGGAACTTGTTCTTGGCCTGGCTGCCACTGGTACTGGCGCTCTGGCTGGTGCGCAGTCTGCGTACTAATCTTTGGAGCAGCTACACGCCGCTAGTCATTACCTTTTTTTGGCTCATTTTGCTGCCCAACAGCTTTTACATGATTAGTGATTTTGTACACCTGCAGGACGTGCTGCGCCACAACTTGCTATACGACGTGGTGGTGTTTACGTCCTGCATCCTGGCCGCCGCACTTCTGGGTTTTAGCAGCCTGTACATGGTGCACACCGAGCTTCGCAAACGAGTGTCGCTGCAGGGCGCCAGCATGCTGGTGGGCATCATACTCTTTTTATGCAGCTTCGCGATTTATCTGGGCAGGGACTTGCGCTGGAACAGCTGGGACGTGCTGGTAAACCCGGCCGGCATCTTGTTTGATGTCTCCGACCACCTTATTCACCCCTTGCAGCATGGTGACATGTTTACGACCACGCTTGGTTTCTGTGTGCTACTCGGCAGCTTGTACGTAGTGGGTTGGCAACTTGTAGAAGCCATGCAGCGCGAGCCCCGATTGTAATCTGTTATAATTGCTTCCGATGAAACAGGAATTAGAACAAGCGGTTGCCGCTGTGGTGAAAGAATTGTTCGGGCTGGACGTGAGCGTGGAGCTGACGCGTCCCGATGAACAATTTGGCGATTACGCTACTAACGTAGCGCTGCAGCTCGCCAAGCAACTTGGCAAGAACCCTCGCGCGATGGCGGACGCCATCGCGCAGGCACTGCCTGGCAATGGTGTTTTGCTCAAGTCTGAAGTGGCGGGTCCGGGCTTTATTAACCTGTACCTGAGCGAAGAAGGGCTAGTTGCTGCGCTCCAAGCCGAACCTGCGAAACCTTTGACGGGTCAAAAGTGGGTTATGGAATACTCCGATCCCAACCCACTCAAGCCGTTGCACGCCGGACACCTCTACACTACTTTGGTGGGCGACACTATCTCCCGCTTGGTTGAAAATGCCGGTGCCGAAACCATTCGCGTCAATTACGGCGGTGATGTAGGGCTGCACGTGGCTAAGAGTATGTGGGGCATCATTCGGAAACTAGGTGGTGAGCTGCCCGAGAAACTGAGTGAAATACCTGAAGCTACGCGTTCCAAATGGCTCGGCGAGAGGTATGTGGAGGGCAACAATGCTTACGCGGATGATGAGGCCGCCAAAGCCGAGATAGTTGTCATGAATAAGCACGTGTATCAACTGCACGCTGAGAGTGATCATGATAGCCCATTCGCGCAGATTTACTGGACCTGCCGCCAGTGGAGCTATGACTACTTCCCAGTCTTGTACCGTGAACTTCACGTCCATGCGTTTGACCGCGTCATACCCGAGAGCGAAGTTACATCTCTCGGTGTCCAGATTGTCAACGAGCAGCTGGCTAAGGACGTCTACAGTAAAAGCGACGGAGCGGTTGTGTTTAAAGGCGAACCATATGGTCTTCACACACGCGTGTTTATAACCTCTGAGGGTGTTCCATTGTATGAAGCCAAAGAGGTCGGACTGATTCTCACCAAATGGCGCGATTACCACTTCGATCACTCGGTCATTATCACTGCCAATGAGATAGAGCAGTATATGGCGGTGGTATATAAAAGCATTGAGCAGTTTGAGCCGGAGCTGGTGCAGCGTAGCGCTCATCTGGTTCACGGTATGGTCAAATTGCAGGGCGGCGTAAAGATGAGTAGCCGCAAGGGAAACATAGTAACTGCGCAGGATATCTTAGCGGCGGCTCGTGATGCAGGTAAGGCTACCGGCACTAATCCGTCCGAAGAAACCATTTTGGCAGCGGTGAAGTACGCCTTTACCAAGAACCGTATAGGCGGAGATGTCATTTACGACCCCAAAGAATCAATCGCACTCGAGGGCAACTCCGGGCCGTATTTGCAATATGCGCACGCCCGGGCACGGAGTATTTTGGCCAAGGCTGGCAAAGAGGGTGGTGAGCTGGCAGAACTGTCGGCCGACGAGCGGTCGCTGCTGCGCAAGATCATCGAATACGCCGAGGTGGTCGAGAAGGCCACGGCGGAGCTCATGCCGCACTACATCTGTACGTATCTGTACGAGCTGGCCCAAAAGTTCAACCAGTTTTATGAGCACAACCGCGTGATTGGTGACGAGCGTGAAGCTGTGCGTTTACAGCTGATAGCTCACTACGCCGATACGCTTAAAAACGGCCTAACGCTGCTGGGCATAGCCGCTCCGGAACGGATGTAATGCAGACGGCCCGAGCGGCACAGGCGGTGCTGCGAGCAGTAGCAAAGCCGGAGCGAGTCGATAACACCAAGCGCTTTTTCAAAGCGTACCCGGGCGGCTACTCCGAAGGCGACATGTTTTTGGGCTGCACGGTGCCGGCCACACGCTTGGTGGCCAAGCAGTTCTATGGTTTGCCACTTGCCGAGCTGGACAAGCTCATTAGTAGTAAGTGGCATGACGATCGCCTACTAGCACTCATCATTTTGGTTCGTCAGTACCAACGCGGCGGCGAGGCCGTTCGCCAGAACATTTACGACTTCTACATGGCCCACACGGCAAATGTGAACAATTGGGACTTAGTGGATTCGAGCAGTGAGTTCATGGTGGGCCCGTATTTAGAAGCTCAACCCGAGAAGATGAAGGTGCTGCAAAAACTGGCCACATCGAATGACCTATGGGAGCGGCGTATTGCCATGCTTGCCACATTTGATTACATCAGAAAACACCGGGCAGACGAAGCGCTCACAATTGCCGAGCAATTGCTCCACGACCAACACGATTTAATCCAAAAGGCAGTGGGCTGGATGCTGCGCGAGATTGGCAAGCGAGTAAGCAAGAAGCCGCTCAGGTTGTTCTTAGATAAGCACGCGGCCACCATGCCACGAACCACGCTGCGCTACGCTTTAGAGCACTTCGAACCTGTGGAGCGGGCTCGGTATATGGCCGCAAAAAGCGTACAATAAAAGGGCATGAACAAGAGGGGTGGAGTCCACACTGCGCATTCTGTTGTCGCCACGAGCGATGGCATACGCTTTGTACCGGCCAAGCGGCGACATTTGTCGGCGGTGCAGGCGCTGCAGAACCCCGACGACTTAATCCATGACCAAGTAAGCGGGTTTACTAATTTCTTGCGTGAGTACGCTGTGGTTGGTCTGGCTGTAGGTTTTGTGCTGGGCCAGCAGGCCAATACCACCGTGAACCAGCTGGTAGGCAGCTTTATAAACCCCTTTATTCAAGTGTTGATTGGTACTAATCTGAAGTACGAAACGGCCACTTTTCACCACGGCGCGCAACCTGTTCAGTTTGCGTGGGGAGCGTTTGTTTACGCACTGATCGAGTTTATATTTGTAGCTATTATCATCTATGTTGTAGTGAAACTACTGCGACTCGACAAGCTTAAGAAATCACGGAGGTAGCTATGGACACATCCGATGACGAGCTCCGGAAGAAGCTTTCGCCGGAGCAGTACCACGTGCTGCGTGAGCAGGGAACTGAGATACCTGGCAGTGGTGAGCTGCTCTACAACAAAGAAAAGGGTGAGTACCATTGCCCTGTCTGCGGCTCCTTGCTGTTTAAAAGTGGCGCCAAGTACGATTCGACTACGCCAGGGCTAATCGGCTGGCCCAGTTTTAGCGAGGCGGCCAATAGCGACGCGGTCAAATTGGTAACCGATGAGCGCTACGGTATGGTACGTACCGAAGTACAATGCGGGACCTGCGGTAGCCACTTGGGCCACTTCTTTGACGACCCCAGCTCACCAAATGGTCAGCACTACTGTATTAACTCTGCCGCACTAGAGTTTAAAAAGGAAGCCTAACAGCCTGAGGACTGGTAGTATTTGTCGCCCCAGGCGGACATGGCTTTTAGAACAGGTACCAGGTCCTCGCCCTTGTGGGTGAGGGAATATTCAACCCGTGGCGGAACCTCGGCAAATGAGGTTTTGGTGATGATGGCGTGTTTCTCCAGATCGTCTAAACGCTGAGAAAGCGTGCGTGGGTTTATGTTCCCCACAGATTTTTCCAGTTCACCGAAGCGTTTTGGGCCACTCGACAGATCGCGCAAAATTAGGGCCGTCCACTTGCTGCCGATAATCTCCATGGCGCTGGCTATGCAGCCTGCCTTGGGCTCTAATTTGGTGGTGATATCTGTTAATTCCATACTTTACTTTGTATAGTAATAGGCTTATACTACCTATCGTTAACTATATAAAGTATAGCATAACTCTCAATAATCGTCATTCTGAGCGTAAGCGAAGAATCTGAAACGAATAAAGGCACAGATTCTTCACTTCGTTCAGAAGGACGCCGGGTCGCGCCTTTTAAAGGAGGATATATGACGAAGATAGCAGTAGTAGTGGGCAGTACGCGCCAGGGTCGCCAAACCGACAAATTGGCCAAATGGGTGGCAGCCGAGATTGGCAAACAGGCCGAGGTAGAAGTGCTGGATCTGCGCGATTACCCCATGTCGTTTCTCGATGAGGCTATTAGCCCGCGCTACAACCCCGAACGTGTCGCTGCGCCTGAAACCCAAAAGTGGCTCGACAAAGTTGCCCAGTTTGACGGCTACGTGTTTGTAACCCCCGAGTACAACCGCAGTACGTCGGCCGTACTCAAAAACGCCATTGATGTGCTGGGCCACGAAATGGACGACAAGCCAGTGGCGCTAGTGGGGCACGGTTCGTCTGGTGGCGCGCAAGCAATTGCCTCTTTACGCATGGCTCTGCCCGGCGTAGGCGCCGTGACGGTGCCGCAGGCGCTGTTCTTTAGCGACCGCCTGGCCGAATCAATTGACGACAGCGGCGTGCTTAAGCAGGAGATCTTGGACCGCCCCTACGGTCCGCAAACTCAGCTGGCCATGCAGGCACAAAGTCTCATTTGGTACGCCGATGCCCTCAAAGCCGCCCGGAAGTAGCCGGACGGGCGAATAAGGCAGTTTCAGTTTGGCCGTTGACGGATAAACCAATATTCACCGACTCTCGGTCTGCAGACCGGAAAAGTAGCAAGCCGAAGGCGTAGCGTAGAAAAACCCTTCAGGGTTTGTCTGATAACTATAGGAGACGATGCTGGGAACGCAGTTTCCAGCGAGCTTGTGCCCGTGGCGTGGTAGCTCCTACGGGTGCTCCTTGCTATAATCGTACGTAAATGGAGATAGATAAACACGCACCAAGCACTAAGCTGCTCTGGGTAGATTTGGAAATGACCGGACTCGATGTGGACGAGCATGTGATTACGGAAGTTGCCGTCGAAGTGACCGACTGGGATTTTAAAACCCTGGCAACATACGAAGCGGTTATTTTTCACCCGGACGATGTGCTGGACAAGGCAAACGAGTTTTCCAAGCAAATGGACGCTCGGAATGGTATGTTCCAGCAAATTCGTGAGCAGGGCAGGCCGGAACCGGATGTAGTGCGTGAAATGGTGGAGTTTATCCGGACTCATTTTGGGAGCGAGCCAGCGGTGCTGGCGGGTAATAGCATACACAACGACCGGCGGTTTATAAAAAAATGGTGGCCCGAAGTAGACGCGCTACTGCATTACCGCATGCTCGATGTGAGCAGCTGGAAGTTGGTGCTGCAGAACAAGTACGGCGTGCCGTTTGAAAAGCAGGAGCAACATCGTGCGGCCGCGGACATCCGTGAAAGCATAGCCGAGCTACAGTACTATCTGCAGTGGCTCCGCGACCACCAGGCGTAGTCTTCGGGACTGCAAACTAGGCCGATTTGGGTGTGTATTTGGGCTGGTTGTGTTTTTGACCTACCAGTCATATTAACGGAGGTAATAAACTGACTATTTTGGCTCGCTGCGTACAAGTTTTGTAAAAATTTACATACCGCCCACGCGGAGCTTTTGGCAGAATGAAACGTGCCAAATAAGGTAAGGAGGTGGGCATGATTAGTCTACGAAACATCAACCCTATGGTACGCTCGGTCGGTACTATGGGAGCAGTGGCTGCCGTAGTTGGCGGCATTACGTTTGCAGGTTTAACATCTAACACGGTCGCACTCAGCCCGAATACACTGTCGTCGGCAACGGCGGCGCTGCAGATTAGCAGTCGTACTGGGGATGCATGTGGCGATTTCAGCTCTGACACAGTAGCTGGCTTCACCGACGTGAAGTTGACCCCCGGAGTGGTTTCTGACCCGGTCGATTTTTGTCTGAAGAACAATGGTGACGTGCCGCTTGACCTCACGACCGCCATCCCCCAAGCAGCCCTAGTAAGCTCACCTATCTCACCAGCCGATGTTACGCTGGATATAACTTGTGACAACACGGGCCATGCAAATGGCACCCTGAACGAGTACACTGGCGGCACGCCGCTCGGCTCCTTGGACGCGGGGGATACTACTAATTGCTCGGCAACCGCGGAGCTGTCATCCAGCTTCTCAGGCCCCGGCACAACTGTAAACTCCTTTGACATTGACTTCGTGGGCACACAGTCCGCAAGTGTTTAGTTCAGAGTGAGGTATAACAGTGAACTTGGTTAGGCGGATTGCAATTGCACTAGGCGTGGCAGGCTTTATGGCCTGCTGCGGGGCGGTGCTACTCTTTAACCGGCCCACGTTGGGCTGGCAGGCGCTCAGTGTGCCTACGGGTAGCATGCGCCCCGGTCTGCCGCCAGGTTCGTTGGTGCTCGTGCACCGCGTTCCCGACTCGTCACTCAAAGTCGGGGACGTCATCACGCACATCAATCCGTTTACCATGCACAGTACACTGACGCACCGGATTGTGCAGATTTCGCACAACCACGGTGTTACTACCTACATCACCAAAGGTGACGCTAACCCGAGCGCTGATTTACCTGTGGTGGGCGGGCTAGTGCAGGGTAGAATGGTGGCGCACGTGCCGTACCTGGGCATGGTACTGATGTGGGCCAAAACGTGGGTTGGCATTGCTGCGCTCGTGTACCTGCCATCACTCATCATTATGATTAATGAAACGCGGCGGCTGGCGGCGTATCTGCGTACCATCAAGCCCTATCGTTTGTTCGGGTTTCGGCCGAAGCCCGAGCCCTCTCACCTCAAGGCCAAGCTGGCTGCCACGGCCGCAAGTGTGAGTATGGGTGTAGTGCTTGCGGCTACCGGCTGGGGCGCCGGTTGGGCGCTGACAACCACCACAACCAACACGGTTGCTTTGTCGCCAAACCATCTGTCGGCTGCAGCAACAACACCTCCCGGATCCAATTGCAGCAACACTACCCATGTGAATTTCCAGAACTCATCAAACCAAACTTCCACTAGCGGCAATGCTACATCCTCTGGCAACACAAGCGGTGGTTCTGCCACGAGTGGCAACACGAACAACACAAACAGCACGAACGCCAATATAACTATCCAAAACAACTGTTAACATGGACTGTTGTAGTGTCATCCCGACCGCAGTGGAGGGATCCCGTCCGTGCTCCAGGGAGATCTCTCCATTACGCTTCGCTTCAGTCGAGATGACGGAGGCGGAGCTCGTGCCATTTGCTACAATGTCCACAGATGATGGATCACAAGACGGTAGAAGACTACATACTTAGCATGCCGAACGCAGTGCTGGACTACCCGTTTGGCGAGGAAGTGGCCGTGTACAAAGTTAGCGATAAAATGTTTGCGCTCATATCGGAGGACAAAGAGCCGGTGAATCTCAGTCTAAAGTGCGACCCGCAGCTAGCCGAGGTACTGCGCGAAAAGTACACCACCGTTATGCCCGGCTACCATCTGAACAAAAAACACTGGAACACTCTAGTCCTAAGCGGTGAGCTACCATGGGACGAAGTGCAGGCACTCATACAGCACTCGTACCAGTTAGTCATAAACGGCTAGTTGCTAGCCGCTGCCACGCTCAACCCTTTGGCTTGTTCAACTAGCTTGGCGGCGCTATCGTAACATGTTTGCAGTAGGTCTTTGGTTTGCTTATTGCTGCTGCTTTTGTAAGTATTTTGTAGCAGTATTTCGTAAGCTTGCAGCTGGGCTGTTAAGTTCTGGGCAACGGCTGCGTCGTAGTTGTTGGCGCTGGCTGCATTGTCTAGCTGGGCGTCGGTTTGGCTGTCTTGGTCTGCAGCGAGTAATTGGCTAGAGATTTTAACTCCGTGGGTTGTCAGGTAACTGAGCATTTGTTGCTGGCTGCTTGTAATGCTTACCTGAGTGTTGGTAACAAAATTGAGTGTATCTTGTTGGCCGGCTTGCCCAGTAGCGTCGGCCGCAATTCGAACAATTTCTTGCTGACGCTGGGCAATGGCAATCAGCCCCGCAGCGTTACCTTTTGGCAGGACTGTCGAGAGCACAATGCTCCCGACTATTACTAACAGCGCAACTCCGCCGACGATAACTGCCAGGCGTTTTACCAGCGAGCCGCCCCCCAGGCTAAACGAAAATGGACGCTTCGGAGGCGTCGCTGGATTTACAATAAATTCGTAAGGGTTGTGACCGGTGTGGCCGTTGTTTGGGGCAGCAGTGGGGGCGGGCAGGACTTCGTATTGGCCATTTGCACCTTGCTGCGGCGCACTGTCTTGAGCGCGCAGCGAGTGCTTAGCTGGGTGCGCACTGTGTACGGCGTTTGGGTCAATAGCGTACTCTTGTGGGCGATACGGTGGCTGTGGCCCCGGCCCGCTGGGTTTGGCTGGCTGATTTGGTTGCATGCTTATGTTTAATAATATAACAGCGCGCAGAAACATACGAGCAGGCTGGTATGTCTCGAGCACTTTATACCAACTAGCGGAGCAACATAGTAGTGAATGGCGTCTGTTTTGTCATGTCTGGTCAGGCTCCCAAGTAGCCCTTATGCTATGACCTGATGGTGTAAAGCTATAAGCTATATATATGGATGCGAAGGATGAGATAAAGGCCCGGCTTAGCATAGAAGATGTGATAGGTGAGTACGTGCCGCTAAAACGCGCCGGGCGCAACTGGAAGGGCCTGAGCCCGTTTAGTGCCGAGAAAACGCCTAGCTTTGTCGTAAGCCCAGACAAGCAGATCTGGCATGACTTTAGCTCCGGCCGGGGCGGCGATATGTTCAGCTTCATCATGGAAGTGGAAGGACTGGATTTTCGTGAGGCTCTCGAGCTACTAGCGCGCCGTGCTGGTATCGACCTAGAGCAGTACAAACAGGCTGGCGCCCGCGGGCCCGGCGGCAAGAGCAAGGAGCGCTTGTATGAGGCGCTAGAACTGGCTACACATTTTTACCAGACTCAATTTAGCTGCAATAAAACGGCCCTGGAATATGTGCTAAAAAAGCGTGCCTTTACCAAGGCAACGGCGCTCGAGTGGCGGCTTGGCTACAGCCCAAACAACGGTAACGCCCTCATCGATTTCTTAAAGAACAAAGGCTTTACGGCCAGCGACATTAAACTAGCGGGTTTGAGCAACCAGCGGGGCAGCGACATGTTCCGCGGTCGCTTGCAGATTCCTCTGTGTGATCCCAGCGGGCGAGTAATTGGCTTCACGGCACGCCTACTCGCGGATGACCCACAGGCGCCTAAGTACATAAACACACCGGCCACGCCGCTGTACGATAAAAGCCGGCATGTGTTTGGCTTGCACCTAGCTAAAGAAGCTATCCGCAAGAACAAATTTGTTGTGCTGGCCGAAGGCAATCTAGACGTTATACAAAGCCACCAAGCTGGAGTGCGCCAAGTAGTGGCGACGGCCGGTACGGCCCTTACCGAGCCGCATTTAAAGGCGCTGTCCCGACTTACCGGCGACATCCGCCTGAGCTTTGACGCCGACCGAGCAGGCCTGGCTGCCACCGAGCGCGCCATACCAATTGCCGCTAAGGTGGGCGTGCAGCTTAGTATCATCAGCATCCCGAGCGGCAAAGACCCCGACGAGCTTATTCGCCAAAATGTGAAAATTTGGGAAGATATAATCACCAAACCGCAGTATGCTGTCGATTGGCTGATTGACCGCTACACCGTCCAGCTCGATCTGGCTACGGCTGTCGGTAAGCGCGAGCTCAGCGACGTAGTCCTAAGGGTTGTCCGGCAGCTACCCGACGCGGTGGAGCAAGACCACTACGTGGGCAAGCTGGCGCAACTTCTGAGTGTTAACAAAGCAGCACTGAATACGAAACTATCCACCGTGACGGCCGAGGCCCAGGCGCCTCGACGCCGTCAAATAACTCAAGCCGCGACGGCCCGAGTTGTCACCCAGGAACAGATAGAAAAAGAGCGTACCGAGGAGCATCTGATGGCGCTTACTCTCATGCAACCGAAACTGCGCAGTTATTTGTACCAGCTAAAGCCGGAGCTCTTTAGCGGTGAACGGCCCAAAAAAGTGTTCGAGTTTCTGCAGGCACACCCAGATTACGACGGAACAGATAAAACAGCGGTGCAATCATTTGCAGACTATGCTAAAATATTGTCATTAGTCTACGAGACACTCTACCAAGACTTAGAGCCGGTCGAACTTGGCTCGGAAGCCAAACGACTTTCGGCAAAGCTGGTAGCACAATATGTACGAACAGAAAAACATCAATTGGTGGCAAACCTGCAGTCGGCCGACCCTAAAGAAGCCGAGCACTTACTGCAGCGCGCCGCCGAACTCGACGAATTATTACGTATAAACCAAGGAGACTAGACACCTTATGGCACCAAAGAAAGACGATGCGGCAAATGCCAAGAACGCGCTTGAGCAGGCCAAACTCGAACTAATTGAGCAGGGCAAGCGTGACGGCCATTTGGACGCCAAAGACATTGCCCTCAAAATTCCGGATGTACCGGAAAATGTTGAGCTACTCGATGCTCTCTACACCGAGCTGGCTGAGGCCAGCGTAGAAGTAACGACGCCCGAAGAGCCAGCCGCTGCCGACCTGAGCGATGAGTGGCTCATAGATGACGATGAGGAGGTTGTGCTCGAAGACCAAACCTACCTGGACGATATAGCCGACGACTCCGTGCGGCTGTACCTGCGCGAAATTGGTAAAATTCCGCTTCTAAACGCCGAGGAAGAGCTGGCGCTCGCTCACCGAGTAGTGGCCGGCGACAAAGACGCCAAAGACCAGATGGCCGAAGCCAACCTGCGTTTGGTGGTGTCGATTGCTAAGCGCTATGTGGGTCGCGGCCTGGACCTGCTCGACCTGATTGAAGAGGGCAACACCGGTTTGCTGCGGGCCGTCGAAAAGTTCGACCCCGACAAGGGCTTCAAATTTAGCACCTACGCCACCTGGTGGATTCGCCAGGCTATTACCCGTGCCATTGCCGACCAAGCCCGCACCATCCGCATCCCCGTGCACATGGTAGAAACCATCAACAAGCTGCTGCGTACTCAGCGCCGGCTGACCCAGGAGCTCAACCGCGAACCCACCAACGCCGAAATCGCCCGCGAAATGGAAATCGACGAGGCCAAAGTAGAGCACATCATGA
>CAZHYW010000025.1:0-13279 GCA_964537115.1 uncultured Candidatus Saccharibacteria bacterium
CGCATGCCAGCCGTACAAGAAAAGGTCAAAGCCATTTTTGGCAAAGACCCCATGAAGGGCGTAAACCCCGACGAAGTAGTGGCCGTGGGCGCCGCTATACAGGGCGGTGTACTACAGGGCGACGTGAAGGACGTGTTGCTGCTAGATGTGACACCTCTGAGCCTCGGTATCGAAACCATGGGTGGTGTCATGACCAAGCTGATTGACCGCAACACTACCATTCCAACTTCTAAGAGCGAAGTGTTTAGCACTGCTGCCGACAACCAGCCCCAGGTAGAGATTAAGGTTGGCCAGGGTGAATCGGACATGATGGACCGCA
Source organism: uncultured Candidatus Saccharibacteria bacterium (assembly GCA_964537115.1). Classification (GTDB taxonomy): domain Bacteria; phylum Patescibacteriota; class Saccharimonadia; order Saccharimonadales; family UBA4665; genus JAJZCD01. The sequence continues at coordinate 320 of CAZHYW010000025.1, forward strand.
ACAAAGTACTCGGCACCTTCCAGCTCGACGGCATTGCGCCTGCCCCGCGTGGTGTACCGCAAATTGAGGTTACCTTCAACATTGACGCCAACGGCATATTGAATGTAACTGCCAAAGACAAGGGCACGGGCAAAGAGCAGAACATTACCATTCAGGGCTCCGGTAGCCTAGACAAGGCCGAGGTGGAAAAGATGGCCAAAGACGCCGAGGCTCACGCCGAAGAGGACAAGAAGCGTAAAGAGGCTGTAGAGGCTCGCAACCTGCTGGACAGCAGCGTGTACCAGGCCGAGAAGCTAAAGGCCGACCACAAAGACAAGTTGGCCGAAGACGATGTAAAGAAAATGGATGAAGCCGTCGAGAAGGCCAAGAAAGTGGTGGCTGACACCGCAGCCGACAAAGACGCGCTAGAAGCGGCCGCCAAAGAGCTAAACGATGTGCTCATGCCCATTGGCGCCAAGATGTACGAATCTGCCGCCAAAGACGAAACGCCCGAAGAAGACAAGAAGCCCACCGACAAAAGCGGCGACGAACCCATAGAAGGCGAAGTCGTCGACGAAGACAAGAAGTAGAGCCAGCGTGACAGACTTCATAGAGCTATTTCTAACCTGCAAGGACCAAGTCGAGGCTGACGAAATTGCTCAAGCGCTGTTAGACCAACATCTGGTGACATGTGTAAAGTTCGAGTCAGTGCACAGTAAGTTCCGGTGGAAGGGCAAACTAGACGAAGCGGACGAAGTTAAGTTGTCTATGCTAAGTATTGCCGCTAACTTTGAGCAAGTCGAGGCCGAAGTCGCCAGACTGCACAGCTACGAGACCTTTGTGCTGCAGGCGACCACTATAAGCCACCTATCAAAAGCGGCCGCCAAGTGGCTGAGCCAGAACACAAGGGGGCTATAATGGATCTTCACATTGCGACGCCCCAAGACAATCTGCAGGCCATCTGTGCACAGATGCAGCCGGGGAAGTGGGGCGCGGACAACGAAATGACTAGCTACCAACCGGACGAGCTTAAGGCGTACCTGGAAAGCGACAACACACTGTTGCTGCTGGCTAAAGACGGCGACAAAATTGCTGGTGCTGCGCTCTGCTACATATTGCCACACCCGGCCCGCCAAGGGAGCCTGTATGCGCACGAAGTAGACACGCACCCCGACTATCGTCGCCAGGGTGTGGCTACGCAAATGATGCGAGAATTGCAGAAAATTGCCAAAGAAAGGGGCTTAACCGAAGTCTGGCTAAGCACCGAAAGCACTAACGCTGCCGCCAACGGCTTTTACCGCAGCCTAAACCCGACCGAAACTGAACCTAGCGTAGTTTACGCCTACGAAGTGTGACTTATCTCATTTCCGAGCCCCACGGGGTGCGCTACCATGGCGCTATGAGCGAGGCGCTGCTTGTACCCGAAAGAACTCCGCAAGATCGTCTCTATGATTTGACCTCTCAGCTCGATGCTTTGGTGCTGCGGGGCTGTTCTGCCAACCCCTATTTCTACAGTCTGGTACAAGAGTTTGTAGACCCCGACAACGTGGTGCGCAGAAGGGAACTCAGCTGGCTTCCCCCTGCCAACGGCTTGCCATTACGCTCACAATTGCTCCTAACAGTGGCCGACGCCGGGGTAGAGCACTCCTATGTTTGGAACCGTCGTGGACAGGTGCAGTACTATCCTGCGGGGCAGGACGACATACCGGAGGAGAATGGGCCAGATAGAGCAGAAGAAATGGCTACACTGCTTGAATCGGTGGTCGATAACTTTACAAACTACCCCACCTACAATTCAGTCGGCCATTCTACGGTTGTGCCGTTGCCCGCGTTCACCAATTAGCACTCTTGCAGTTCGAGTGCCAAGCTAGTACTATTAACATGTGTCATATGGTGCACCATGCCAAATGATAGGTGCTAGCCAAAGCTATATATGAATACAAGAAAGGTATTGTTATATGGGAGAACCATTTCCTCCTCAGGCCGGTGGCAATCAAGAACCTCTACCCCTCACTCCTGAACAGGAGCGAGTCCAGCGAGCGGGCATGGTTTATATGAGGTATCTGTGTGGTCGGCTGGAGGGAGAGCTATATCCGCCAGAAGGCATGTATCGCACTGCACTTCGTAATGACGTTACTCCAGAGTATATGTTGATTGCCATGGGTAACGAGCGGTCTCTTAAAGTGCACTCCGCACCTGATGATGCGGGGTTTAGCCGAGAGATCACATATAGTACCCGAATAAGTCAGATAGGCTACACGGGTACTCCGCAAGACGAGGTTTACGTGCAGGTCGGCTCGCCTATGCAGGGAGCTAGCCCCAATGAACCGCTGACGCGGCCAGATCTCGACTTCCTAGACGGTTTCCTTGCCCGTAAGCTGCCCATTCCAGAGGTGATTGACGCTGTTCGTCGCCAAGTAGGTGAGATATTAAACCCGCCACAACCCGATGACCAAGCGTGATTACTATGAAGTACTAGGCGTTGGCAAAGACGCCAGTGCCGACGAAATTAAGAAAGCTTTCCGCCGGAAGGCAGTGGAGCTGCACCCCGACCGCGGCGGTGATGAAGAGAAGTTCAAAGAGGTAAACGAAGCCTACGAGGTACTAAAAGACCCCAGCAAGCGCCAGCGCTACGACCAATTTGGCCACGCTGGTGTAGGTGGCAATGGCGGCGGGGCCGGTAACCCATTTGGTGGCTTTAATGGCCAAAATGTAAACTTCGACTTTGGCGATTTGGGCTTGGGCGACATATTTAGTAGCTTTTTTGGCGGAGGTCAGCCAGGTGGCGGCGGCCGGCGCCAAGCCCGTGGCAACGATGTAGAAACCCGTATAGAAATTGGCTTTGAGCAGGCCGTGTTTGGCACCGAAGTAGACCTGCGGCTAAACCTAGATGACACCTGCCGTCACTGCAAAGGCACCACTGCCGAGCCAGGTTACGAGCTAAAGACCTGCGACACCTGTAAAGGCTCTGGCCAAGTAGTTACCGCCACCCGCACCATTTTTGGTAATATCCAACAGGCCATGGTCTGCCCCACCTGCAAAGGCACCGGCAAGGTGCCCGAAAAGGTCTGCACGGTGTGCCATGGCCGGGGCACCGAAAAGCGTACCCAAAATGTGCAGCTAAAGGTACCGGCCGGCATAGATGATGGCGCCACCATACGCCTGCGCGAGCACGGCGAGGCAGTGGCTAACGGCCCCAAAGGTGACCTGTATGTACACGTGCGCGTGAAGGCTCACAAACGCTTTACCCGTGAGGGCGACCTAATACTCAGTGAGGAGCATATAGGCATGGTAGAAGCCGCCCTGGGTACCGAAATAGACGTCGACACGGTAGATGGCCCGGTACGCATGAAGGTACCGGCTGGCACCCAAAGTGGCACTGACTTCAAACTCAGTGGCCACGGCGTGCCGCACATCCGCAGCGATTCACGGGGCCCGCACATCGTAACCATTGTGGTAGACACGCCCACCAAGCTCAGCAAGCAACAGCGTGAGTTGCTAGAGCAATTTGGCTCAGACACTCACCGAAAACGCGGCCTCTTCTAAGTGGCCTGCGCGGACGCCACGTAGAGCTATAGCAGCCAAGTACTTTGGCAGCTGACGGGGCATGACGCCCATACTCTCCAGTAAAGCCGCTGCGCCTAACAGACGCGCCTCATCTTGGTGGCTCAACCGCGGTACACGTTCCAATTTATTTAAGCGTGCCTGTGCGTCGGCTTTGGCTATAAGTGTCTCGGCTGTTTCGCCCGGATGGTGCAATAGTCCGCCCATGGAAGCGGGCACTCCCAGGTCGTCCAACTCACGCCGGACACGGTCTACAAAGGTATCAACATCTGCCTGTCTGCCTACGCCGCGCAGCACTATCCAGTATTCGTCACCACTCACGTTTAGTGCTTCGCCGCTCAATATGGTGTCAGTGGGCCGCTCTGGTCGGTCATGGCCTACCGTATTGCCGCGCACGCAGTCATTGAGTGCCCCTAGCACGTATGCAAGGTAGCGGTCGCCCTCCGGGTGCCCGTATTCGTCATTGACGGCTTTCAAGTCATCCAAGTCAACTACGGCAATTGCCATAGTACCCGGAGCGGCTTGTAGCTCCGTGTTTATAGACCAGCAAAGCTCGGCCCGCCAATTGGGCCGCGATAGTTCGCCAGACATACTTCCCCCACTCAAAATCAATAACAATTATAACGCAGTCGTGCTTTTAAAGCAACAAGATGGTATACGTAGCCAAGCAATTGGTCACTTCTCAAATGTAGCCAAAAGCGGTATGATGCCAGTAAATGTACCGTTTAAAACACAATCAAAACGGTTTTATACCTATGATAATCTGCCTCATTCTTCTCATTGTAGCCGTTTTGTATATTTCTTATCGCCACGTCTCACAGGCCCAGCATTAGGCGGGCACTACCAAGCACCGACTGGAAAGCTTTCGGTATGTTGTGTTGGTCTGACAGCGTATGGAGAAGTGTCTGAGCCGTGTGTCCGGCAGCGGGCAGGCTGTGAGCAGCAAATAACTGCGCCAGCCCGGGGGTGAGTTTAAGGGCCAGCGGACCCTGCAAAATAAGGCCTGCAGCCAGCTGGCATTCTTGCAACGTGCCGACGCATTCCAGCGGCTTCGGTACGTTCGGGTCCAGCAGCTCCTTTAAAAAGGGCGTGAGTGCTGGCCGGTTAATAACAAGCTCATCCCCCCATATGCGCGCAGTAGCAGCCGGGTTAAGCGCGGTAAAAGTAAGGGCTACAAAGGCACACTTGGCGCACTGTAAACACCATTCACCCCGCTTAAAGCCGTGATTGCAGCTAGTAAACGTACCTATAAAACGTGGGTTCTCGCCAACAATCTTAACAATCTGCAGCTCATGTAGTGGACGAAGCAGGCTAAAATAGGTAACGCCTACACTGTAGCGGTCCAGCAAACTCGCAAAATCAAGCTCGAACTCTAGCGATTTAGAATACTGGTGGTTAACCATTACGCCTTCCACCTCACTATTGCCTTCATTGGCCGATTGCTCATTGGAAGCAACCACATATTCCAGGCCTGCTACGTAGGCAGCTATAACGGCGCAAAGAGCGATGGCGGCGCTAGTGGGACAATGGCCGTGGTACGGACCGTCCGCGCGTCGTTGGTCTAGCAGACGCTTTACTTTTAGAGACGATTTGCCAGAGGCGACCGCAACGCTGTCTTGTGCTACCGATGAATTGAGCATGAACCAAGTAAACGGCACATTCGCCTGGTCCAACAAAATGGCGCTGGCGCAGCCGTCTTTGCCACCACCGTTCAGCAGGAGTGCTCCATGCCTAGGAACTGAGTTGGTCGGAGCTGGCGCAGCCGTATCTGCTCGGCCAGAGTAGAGCGTCTTGGTAGCCATGGGTATGTGGTTTACCTGCCGGAACTCCGCCATGCCGTTAAAAGCCAATTTCTCCAAGAAGTCTTTTTCGGCATCGTCCAGAGGAAACTCGGCTCTTAGCTCAGTGAAATAGGCAAAATTACACAGATACAGTGCATGGACCGCACTCAGCCAGCGCAGCAGCCGTCGCACTACCGGGTCGTCATCGTCCAGCGGGGCAGGAAAGGCAAACCGGTGCGTGTAGCGCTCGTGGCCGTACGAATAGTTACACCATACGGTGGCGCCATCTATGGTCGGTTCCTGGAGGATTAGTTCTGGCATGAGAGGTATCTTAGTATACTATGGGTTATATGTGCTTATGAACCGTAAAAAAGTCCTTATACTCATTCACGAAAAGTCCAAGAAGCCCATCGATCCAAACTGGGAGCTGTTTAGAGATGGTTTGGCTAAACGGATGGATGCCGAAATTGTCATGGGGACGCTTAGAGGCTTAGTGTTTGAGGCATCGGCCAATGGCATAAAGGTGTACGACCCGGTCTTAGGCTTCTCGCTCGAAGATTTCAACCTAGTAGTCTTCCGTATTATTCGTTCCAATTGGGCGCGTGTCTCTGCCTGCTGCAGCCTGCTAAAGCAAAAGGGCATACCCTACATAGACACACAGTACGAACCTAGGCCCCTTTCTAAATATGCCAGTGAGTTCATACGCTACACCTCTGGGCTGCCCATTATACACACTGTATTTTCGTCTAATGAGCGGTTGGCAGAGCTGTTTAGCAGCCCCACGCCGCCCATAGCCTTTCCGGTAATTGTAAAGGACATGAATGGACGTAAGGGGCGTTTGAACTTTCTAGCTCAGACGGCCGATGAGCTCCGTCGCATCCTTATAGAGCATCCCGATGTGGAATTTGTGGTGCAGGAGTTCATACCAAACGATGGTGACTACCGCTGCGTGGTTATGGGCGGTGACATAAAGCTGATTGTTCGTCGCCAAGCCAAGTCCGGTAGCCACCTGAACAACACCTCACAAGGCGCTAGCTTTGAGCAAGTAGATGTTGCCAGCCTTGGCGAGCCCGTTGTGCGTGACGTGCTGAGAGCAGCGGAGATTGAGGGCGTACAGGTGGCCGGAGTAGATCTAATGTTCGACCGCCGCAGCGGCCAGCACCACATATTGGAGGTTAACTCTTCGCCACAGCTGCTTACCGGTGCTTTTCCGGACTTAAAGATGCAGGCTTACGCCGATTACCTTACTGAGCTGCTGGTGTAAGTAGTATTGCCAAAATGGCAGAAATATGTCACTATTTACCTATGGCCGAAGCAATTGGCTCAGCTTTGCTCGTGGAACCCGTGCCGCCCCAAGAACGCCTTGACGGGCCGCTTTTTGACGCTCTGTACGCAGCGACCGATGCCAAAGAAACATACCAGCTGTTAACAATTCCGACTGGCCGACGGGCCGAGCTACTGGCTGACTTTGCGGAATCGGGCGCAGAGCCTGATTTGAGCGCCACCCATCTAGATCTGAGCGAGCTCGAGGTCCAGCACACAATTCTTTGGACATTTAAAGCCTGGTTGTTAAGCGGCAGCAATGCCGACGTACCGCCGGACGTTATTCAAATGTACCGTTGGAAAGTTAACGAGCAAATTGCCAATATTCGCATAGCTCGAGCCTCGCTGCTCGGCGACACGGAGCGCTTTCGGCGCTACAACGTATTCGTCTATGGCGAGCCAGATCCTCAGGTAGCCGCGGCTGTGGCTGATTGGTTCCGCAGCGATGCGCTTACGCACGCTGGCAGCGAGCACCAGCCTGTGCGGGACGCGGCGGCCGAGCTACTGCATTTAGTGGCTGATCGGGGCGGTCAAAGGCAAGACCTGGTGCCAGACCCCGTTGCCTTCCAACGCGTCCGTGCTGAACATTACCGCGATGGTGGGTACTATGCGCTGTTACTAGCCGGTGTGGAATTGCCGCGTACGGGCCCTGTAACCACGGAGATTGGTAACGCAGCACTCCTGCAGGTTCGCGCTAACCTGGGTGCTGGTGACTATGCCATTGTAGATGCGGCGGCTGGTGCCTGGAGTGTCAACAATCGGCAGCGGGAAGTATCGCGCCCGGCCACCATGAATATGATTTTGGAGCGTTTTGTTGGGCTGGTGGGGCATGAATGGGGCTCGCACGTGCTGGAATGGTTGAACGGCACGCTGAGCGGCGTGGGGCTGGCCGCTCTGGGCTTTGACCGTTACGAAAACGGCAACGAAACCCGTGCTTTGCTGCGCGAAGAGGTGGTCTATAAGTCGTTCGACGAGTTTGCTAAAACCCGGCGCTGGCAAGATGTTATGCGTCGACAGTTCGCTATTGCACTGGGCCATGGAACGCCTGGCTACGAACCGATGACGTTTGGGCAGGTACATGCAGTGCTGAGTACGGTGGATAGGCTGTGGGAGCGTGCCAGGACGCCCGGTAACCCCGAGCGTGCGGATGCGCGGGCTCGCCAGCGCACAGACGATCTTCTGATGCGTGTACTAAAGGGCACCAACGGTAAAGGCGGTGCCTACCTGAAGGACAAGGTATACTTAGAGCCACACGCCGATCTGTGGCAGGCTGCCGGCGATAATCCTGCTATTATTGGGCACGGCGACCGATTGAAGTGCGATATGCTAAACGAGCGGCATACCAACTTTGCCGCGGAGCGCGGTATTATTCCAAGAGTAAATCAACCAGCAGAGGGGTTTAGCCATGACTAATCTTTCGCTAACAGACGCCAAAAAGAAATATCCGGTTGCGCTGTACTCTTTTTTGCGCGTTACCAACGCAGCGCAGGCCATGGCACGATTTCTGAAAGACTCCAGCAGTAATCCCACTTTGGCCTACCCGGCATCGCTCACAGTGAAACGGGCAGACAGGCAGCTGGGGTTGCTTGAAGCAGAGCTAACGCATACCGACGACGCGGAGGTTAAGAAGTTCTTGCAGCATCGGCTACTCGAAACAAGGCTGCTGCAGCAGTTTGTGCGCTTCAAGAGCTCCACTGTATCGGCCGCCCAGCTGAAGGCCTACCGCGCAGACATGTTGGCGCTCTACGGGCCTATTAACAAACAGTATTTTAACGGCGTCATGACGTACCTGCATGCGTCTGCTCAATCTCAGCACGAGACTGCTGCTTTGGCGGCTTTGGCTGAAGTGCGTTGGCAGAGCGCCGCGCTACCGGCACCGGACCAACAAACCTTTTTGTACTACCGCCGAATGCTCAGACACCATTTGTCCGAAGCGTTTGGCCCTATACCAGACGGCACTGATCCTGCTGATGCCATTGGTGCTGCTTTACGAGCCACTGGTCTTGCCGGTGTAGGGTGGCGTGTACGCCGCGTGCCGCACGCTACAAATATAGCCGTGAGCCGTCATGGCAAAACGGTGAATGTGGGCGAGCACTACCGGCCGGAGTCGGCTTTTAGATTGCGGCAGGTAATTGCTCATGAGGTTTACGGCCATGCGCGCCGCTTCAACGCATCCCATAGGACGGCCAGCGGTTGGGACGAAGAGGGTCTAGCAATTGTGTATGAACAATTGCTAGCCAGGCGCTTTATGTATAAGCGTATGCTCAGGTACGCTGCCCTTTGTTTGGCTTGGGGCGCAGACGGCGTAACGAGGGATTTTGCCACTACCCACCGACTAATGGTGCCAATTGTGCGTTTGGTAAGCGGTAGATCCAGTGCGGCGGCCCGCCGGATTGCCTTTAAAGAAGTGCTGCGAGCCTTCCGTGGCGGCAATCCAAACGTGCCTGGCATGGTGCTCACAAAAGATAAAATATATCTGGAAAGCAACTTGATGGTTTGGCAGTATTTGATCGATAATAAGCTGGATGAGCCGGCTTTCGCCCGGCTGGTTGATGGTCAAGGCTCTGTGCCTAGGAAGGAACGTATGGAATGAAACAACTCATACTTCTCGGCTCAAAAGAACCGGGCAGCAAGAACAATGTTGGCGTGTTAGCCCAGTCTCTCCAAGCACAAGGCCTGGAAGCTCAGACGCGGGTGTGCTACCTGGAAGACATGGTGTTTTGTATTGCCACTCACACTCAGTCGGTCATTGACAGCGTCAGCCAGACTGACTTTGCTTCGGCCGACTTGGTTATTGCTATGAACTGGTACAAAAGCGGTGCACAGGCGTACTACCGCGACATGGCTTTTACGCTGGCTTTATACCTGCAGAAGGCGGGTGTTGCATTTTGGAACAGTGAGATGCTGCATCAGCGGTCGTCTACCAAGCTATCGGCGCTTCTGCAGCTCGCACAAGCTGGCATAGATGTGCCCGAAACGGTGTTTTCGTTGAATCCTGCAGCACTACGAGACGCCAGTGATATGGATTTTCCGTTGATTGTGAAAACAATTGCGGGCAGTCGCGGTTCAAAAAACTATTTGGCGGAAAGTGCCGCAGAGCTAGAGCGTATACTTACGGCCGACGGCGGTAAGACGCCATTTATGGTCGAAGAATTTATACCCAACGACCACGACTTACGGATAGTGTGTTACGGCGGCGAGCCCGTTTTGGCTATCAAACGTCGCCGAACTAGCAACGCAACCCACCTAAACAATACCTCCCAAGGCGCCTCTGCTGAAGTGGTGCCACTAAAAGAACTAGAGGAGGCCGCACTGGCGGTATGTCGTAAGGCATGCGAACTATTGGGCCGGGAGGTGGCAGGAGTAGATATACTATTTGCTAGTGACGGTAGTAGGCGTATGGTATGTCTGGAGGTAAATGCTATACCGCAGCTTACCTCGGGCAGCTATGTTTCAGACAAAGCTACAAGCCTAGCCCGTACACTAAACGAATATTTGAAAGGCAGCGTATGAAAATAGGCATTCTAACAAGGCAGCCAGGCTATAGTGTCCGGCGTCTAAAGGAAGCGGCAAGGGCACGCGGCCATGAAGTACGCGTTATAAAATACCCCGAATGTTACGTAGAAATTGAGCAAGATAAGCCCGAAGTACGCTACCGCGGCAACTCCCTGAACGACCTCGATGTAGTCATACCGCGTATTTTGCCCGGTATGACGGGGTATGGCACGGCCATTGTGCGTCAGTTCGAGATGATGGGCGTGTATACGCCGGCTAAATCAATTGCCATCGCCCGTTCTCGTGACAAGCTTCGTTCACTGCAATTGCTTAGTAAAGCCGGCGTGGGTATACCTAAAACAATATTCTCACGCGAGACGGCAGCCGTAGACGACCTCATCGACCACCTGGGCACCCCCATGATTATAAAGCTCGCGAGTGGTACGCAGGGCAACGGTGTGGTGCTAGCAGAAACCCGTAAGGCGGCCAAGTCGGTAATTCAGGCCTTCTATGTGAATGACACCAGCTTCTTAATGCAAGAGTACATAGAAGAGGCTGCGGGAGCGGATATACGTGTATTTATAGTGGGAAACCAAGTTGTCGCGAGCATGAAGCGTCAGAGCCTTGACGATGACTTCCGGTCTAACATTCACCAGGGTGGTACCGGCACTGCAGTCAAGCTGGGCGATGAGGAAAAGCGGGTCGCGTTAAAAGCGGCGCGGGCAATGGGTCTGGCGATCTGCGGAGTCGATATGGTCCAATCGGCGCGTGGTCCTCTAATTTTGGAAGTAAACTCCGCACCGGGCCTAGAGGGCATAGAAGGTGTAACTGGACGTGACATTGCCGACAAGATTATTGAGTACATAGAACTCAATGCCAAACAGCGTAATCGAAAAGACAAAGTAGGCGCCTAACGCTGCTTGAGAGGGGATCCCCCTCTCAACGCGCCGGGCAAATGGAATACATTTGCTCAGGCTGCTCTCCCCTAGACCGCAAGGGCTGCATCTCTAATATAATGCTTGTGCTAAAATCGGGGTATGACGTATCTGGTCGTACTGGCCACGTTAGCGCTGCTGCCCCTCCTAGCGGTTGTTTTGCTGCGAGTAAACGGCGCCATTGCGTTTATGAGCCTGTGCCTGGGCAACGTGCTAGTGGCATATACATCTAGTGACGTCGATGGCGTATTTACTAGCTTCTCGGCCTCAAGCCACACACTCACTACTAACCAGTGGGTACAGCTAGGCCTATTGGTAGCGCCGTTTATTTTTGCCGTATTGTTTACCCGCGGGAGCGTGCACGGAGGTAAACGGTTTACTAACGTATTGCCGGCGCTTGCCACTAGTCTATTATTTGCGTTATTGGTGGTGCCATTACTGCCGGCAGATACCCAGCGGCATATCCATGCGCTGCGTGTTTGGCACCAGCTAGACAACTTGCAGACCGCTATTATCTTGGCGGGCGCGTTATTTAGTCTAGTTTTCTTGCTCTTTACACACCGTAAGCACGGCGGCGAGAAAGAAGCCAAAAAACACACTAAACATTAGGAAGGCACACGAAACCAGTAGCTTTCGGCGAGGAACAAGCATAGTATAAAAGCAGAGACAGGAAACTTATTCGTAGTAGGCATTAAAGCATGAAACGAATCCTCGCTTATCTGTACTTGCCGCTTGCCGCACTATACCTGTACTTATCGGTTGTCTTTCCGACCGACCAAGCTACCATCGCTCGCCGCCATCTTAGCCTAGCCCAGGCGCGACTAGTGAGCTTGAGTGTGGCTATCCCGCTGCTTGTTATATGGTTATTAGCGTTTTATGGCGCCTACCGGCTAAAGCGCTACAGTGTTAGCATCCGCAAACATGCGGACGGTCCACCATTTATGCAGCTAGCTATGGGCATGTGGTTACTTGCTGTGTACTTGCCAGTCCAGCTAGTGGGCCGGGCGCTTCTGCATACACTTACCCGTTCTCATCCAGATGCGCTCACTGCCGCTAACATAGTACTTACTTATGTAGGGCTGGGACTGCTGCTCGAGGCGTTTATATTTGTGAGCCACGCGGCGCGCGGTCTAGCAGAACTTGCCAAGGTAAAAAGCTCCCTACGTGCTGTATACGGTATGGCGCTAGTGTTTATAGGCTTGAGCGTGCTGTATGGTCATGTGGCCTTTACTACTCACGGGCATATACCACCGTCCAACTGGCTAGTGGCTTCCCAACAGAGTATTCCGCTGCTACTCCGCGTGGTAACGGTCATGGTGCCATACCTATTTATGTGGTTTATTGGGCTGCTAGCTGTGTATGAACTGTGGCTCTACCAGCGCCAAGTGACGGGTGTGTTTTATCGCCAAACACTGCGGCTGCTCTCGGCTGGACTGGTTTCGGTGGTGCTGGTAACCATAGGCATACAATTTGCTATTGCGACTGCCGCCACCCTGCAAACACTGCGTTTCCGGTTTGTACTGCTGCTCGTGTACACGCTAATTGTGCTACTCGGGGTTGCTTTTGTGTTGCTTGGTCGCGGGGTGCGACGACTGGAACAACTCGACAAGGCCTAGGCCGCGGACTTTTACGGCACCGTGTGTGCCGAAGAATTCGGCCGATTTGGGCCACACCACATATGTCCAGCCGCCGGCATTTGGGCTCTTTTGTAAGACAGCGGTAAATGTTTCGTTTAGCATGCTTTTACTATAGCGTCTTTTGCGGCAATGCCCCAAAGCATACGCACCGCAGCAAACTAGTGATGCAAGTTACATACTTTGCGTGGGTAGCTTGTCATACTTGGGGGCTAGAGGAGGGTATATGAGTGACGCAAAACATGTGAC
>CAZHYW010000026.1:0-13058 GCA_964537115.1 uncultured Candidatus Saccharibacteria bacterium
AGGCGTGGGGGCGGTACTGGAGGGCTTCGGCGATGTGTTTGGGTTGGATGGTCTGTGAGGCATCCAGATCAGCGATGGTGCGGGCGACTTTAAGAGATCGCATGTAAGCGCGGGGGCTCAGTCCGAATTTATCGGCGGCTTGGTCCAAAAGCTGTTTGGCAGCCGGTTCTAGGCGGGCGTGAGCCTGGATGTCGCGGTTAGTCATGTCGGAGTTCAATTTGGTGGCGTCTCCAAAACGTTGTTTCTGGGTCTGCCGAGCAGATTTTACCCGCTCGCGGATGCTCCGACTCGTCGTTTTGGCCGTCTGCTTGGCCAAAAGCTGGCTGTTGTCTATCTCGTGCACGTCCACGTACAGATCAATCCGGTCCAAAATGGGTCCGGACAGCTTGCGGCGGTAGTGGGTAATCTGGCTGGGCAGGCAGCGACATGGTTTCGCAGTACCATAATGGCCGCAGGGGCAGGGGTTGGCTGTGGCTACAAATATGAAATTAGCCGGGTACTCAGCGGTGTCTTTGGCCCGGGCGATGGTAATAGTGCGGGTTTCTAACGGCTGGCGCAGCGCTTCTACGGTTACCCGGGCAAATTCAGGCAGCTCGTCGAACAGCAGCACACCTCTGTGGCTCAAGCTCATTTCGCCCGGACGAATGGTGTTGCCACCGCCCACAATCGCCACATTGCTGGCGCTGTGGTGGGGTGCCCGAAAGGGCCGTTCATGCACAATCCGGTTAAAATCATTGCTGGCTAGACTGTGCAAATGGGTAACTTCCAGCATTTCCTCCCGGGTTAAGCCTGGTAACAGGCCAGGCAAGACCTTGGCCAGCATGCTTTTGCCGGTGCCGGGCGGGCCGCCCAGCAGCAAATTGTGGCCCCCGGCGGCGCTAATTTCTACAGCGCGCTTGCCTTGTTCCTGACCAATCACGTCTTCCAGCCCCAGCTCCGACTCATCGTTGTCGGTTATGTTGGTATCTGGCGGCGCATCGTCGGTATTAACGGGGCTAATCACGGCTGGATCATTCAGGTATTTATACAGCTCGGAGAGGGTAGTAACGGGGATAATCTGGATTCCCGGTACCAAAATGGCTTGGTCTAGATTGGCGGCGGGTATGATGAACCGCTCCAAACCATGTCGTTTACCCACCAGCAGCTTGCCAATAATGCCGCGGATGGGCCGCACATCGCCGTCCAGACCCACCTCGCCCACAATGGCCGTTTTGACGAGCGGATCGCGCATCTGCTTGGTGGCGCTTAAAATGGCGGTGGCTACGCCCAGGTCGAAGCCGGTGCTGTCTTTGGGTATATCAGCGGGCGCTAGGTTTATGATGATGCGTTTGCGCGGCAAGCTCAGGTTGCTGGCGGCAAACGCGCCGCGAATTCGTTCGCGTGCTTCATCCACGGCTTTATTGGCGTACCCCACAATTGTTATGCCCGGCAGGCTGTTGGCTAAGCCACACTCAATCGTCACGAGAAGTCCATGCTGGCCGGTTTCAACAAGACTTAGGACGCTGCGGTCAGTCTGCATGTACGTTTGACTGTACAACAAAAATAAAAGAAAACAACCCGCTTTTTGAGCCTTGGTACTTAGGCGCTAGCGGGTTGTTTATGGAAAATTTTTAAGGTTTTTCGTGTTGGTTTTGTATGAAACAACGGCTTGCGAGAAGCCGTTGTTTACCTTTTGACTTTTTGTTTTTGAGCACTTTTTTTATTCAGTGCTACAGATATAGTAGTGCGTCAGGGGATGGCTGTCAACAATAAAATATAAGCATTTTTACTAGGGGCTGTGTATAACTTTTGCCGCCAATTTTAGGTTTGGCCGCAGGGCGGGCTGAGTGCTGGCAGAACATGGCCGGACAGGGCCCGAAATGGCTGCTAGTAACCACCCAAAATGTACCCAGCCGACCTTACCAAAACTAGCCGTAAATGGCTAGCTACGGTCTATGCTCATGGTTGTGTTTCATCAGTGTGATAGAGTTACGCAACGCTATGAAACAAAGGGCCTAGTATCGATATCCGGACCATCCTGACTGCCGATCCCTGGGATCGACAGGTTGTCTTGGCTAGTGAGCGCCTAGAACTACAAGGCCGGCAGGTGGATATCGAGCTGGCGCCGAAGACATTTACGCCCACAATCCAGAACCCATACGATGCCAGCTCGGATCCGAACGGTCTCCGGACAGCGTTTGGTACATTTGTTGGAATTGGCACGACCCGTGCATTGGTTCAGCTGGTGCATATGCCTATGGTATTTACCACTCATGTAAGCCAGGACCATGGCTGGGAGGTTCGCCATGAACGCCACATCCTTGGGCTGTTGAGCGGCTGCGCACTCTCTGATGTCGTAACGCCACTGCCAGGAGCTTTTCAAACTAACGAGGTAATCTATGAATGGCCCGCTCCTGGCATTCGGCTAGATGGAGCTTTGAATCTAGTCGGGGAGGCCTATCGGGCTGGCCTGATCTCAGGATCCGATGCGGGACTCTTACTTGCCAATATGCATGATTCCGGGCTCGCCGGACTAGGCATTCTAGAAAGTTACGGTATACGACACCTGCATCCACACCGCCGTAACTTTGGGGTTAGTTTGCGAACCGGCCGGGCTGTGCCGTTTGATTATACAATTGCGGCGACTCAGCAGACCTGGGCCGAGTTAGTTAAAAGGTTTCCAGGCATAGAGACAATGGCGCAGGACGATGAGCTGTTTGAACAGTCTTGGCGTGAGGGTATAGTAATGGCCGGCCTGGAGGCTATAGAGCTGCCATCAACCTATAGCGATGAGGAATTGGAAGAAGTGCTCCCACACCTAGAGCCCCTAGCAGTGTGGGCTGCATTAGGTAAGGTGGGGCTGGCTGAGGTTTCTGAGGATGATATAAAACAAGTTATGGCCGCCCAAGCGCGGGTGATTGCTAACGCACCGGATGTGCGCTACCCCAAAGACACCCTGTCTGAGCATTTGAGGTGGCGCGTGCGGCGTCTGGGTAAAATGGCTCAACAGTTTGTAGCCGACGCCAGGCTGTAACCATAAGGGGATTGACTTTTTGTTCAATCTGTAGTAGCATGGAACCTAGAGTTAGCAAAAACAAAAACGTTCGAAAAAGACCTAACTCAAACGGGAACCTCTCCCACGTCGCTCGAACTACTCTAAAAGTAGCAAGAGCGGTCAGTCATAGCCAAAGGCGGGAAGCGCTATTCATTCTATATATAGAGCGGTTTTCACCGCCTGCGGCACCTTATCATAAAAGCCGGGCGTGCCAGGCGAAACGGGGCCCTCGACCCGTAGGTCGGCATGTTAGTCGAAACAGTAACAGCAAAAAGGTAGTCACCAACATGCAGGGCACATAATGAAACGAAAAATAACCTACGCGGCTGCCGCTTGGGCGGCGTTATTCAGCTTTTTGCTGCTCATTCGACCAGATAACTTGCCAGTAGTGGTGCTGATTGTACCGTTTGTCTTACTATTTTTGGCCTTGTACCAGCTGTGGGGATTGCTGGCGCTGTTTGGACCACGCTACTTAGGCTCAAGTGGCAAAATGGCGGCTCATCCACGTCTAGGGATGGTTGCGTGTGGCACGATTGTCTTGCTCCTGGTACTACAGTCACTGGGGCAACTCAGCCTACGTGATGTGTTTACAGTGCTGGCTATTTTAATGCTTGGCTATTTATACCTTGGTCGGAGCCGTTTTGTACTACCAAGACGGCAGTAGGTACACGGTTTTAGCTATCTAAACATCGCTCCCTTGGACTTTGTCACCTGCTTATTGCCTACCCAGCGACAATTCGAGCATTCCTTAGGTGACAATCTATCACAGATAGCGCTGGCGTTATATACTACTACATATGTATCCGAATGGATCTCAATCAGATCAAACAGGGGCGTCTAGCTTGCCGCCAGTTCCTGTGCCGCCTTCAGACATTAGTGCTACGAACTCCGCTTTGCCGAGCTTACCCACGGCGCCCCTCAGTTTGGGTGGCTCAGCTGGCACGGTTAAGCCCAGCCCGGCAAGCCCGCTAGCGGTTGCGGGCGAAGCGCGCAACTTGGTTAGCCAATACGCCAACGATCCCTTTCGCTTGGGCGGCGCGCTTAACCAGTTGAAACTTAGCTATTTGGCGGAGCAGTACCACATCACCACTAACACGGCTGAAAATTAATGGAAGCACTGCTAATTGTGGGAATAATCTTTGT
Source organism: uncultured Candidatus Saccharibacteria bacterium (assembly GCA_964537115.1). GTDB lineage: Bacteria > Patescibacteriota > Saccharimonadia > Saccharimonadales > UBA4665 > JAJZCD01. The sequence continues at coordinate 4,178 of CAZHYW010000026.1, forward strand.
AGCTGCACTGGTCGTATTGGGCCCAGTGTTGTTTTTGCAACTACGAAACCGTGGTCGTCAGCAAGTCATGTATGAGCGGGCTGTGGAGTTCGTGCCAATACTAATTCACCTACCTCCAATGAGTGAAGACACAGAGGTGAATGGCCGCGATGTGCGTGATATTGTGGAAGAGAACATTTCCAAAGCACTCACAATTTACAACATTGTGGCTAGCAGTATACAGAAAGGCTTCCGGCATCGGTGGTATGGCCAAAGGCATTGTAGCTTTGAGGTTATTGGTACTAAGGGCTTTGTACGTTTATATGCTGCCGTGCCGGCTGAGATGCTCGATGTGCTCAAGCAGGCTATTACCAGCGCCTATCCAACCACTCGATTGGAAGTTACCGCTGAACACAATATTTTTAGTGAGGTGGGCGGCGTAAATAGTGTTGCCGGAGGAGAATTTAACCTAAAGGAGTCCTTCGCATATCCCATTGCAACCTACCAAGAACTAAAGCGTGACGCCTTGCAATCTATATTGAATGCTTTATCTAACCTTGAGCCTGAGGACGGCGTGGGTATACAAATCATGTTCCGCCCGGCCGATAGCAGTTGGCGCAAAACAGCCAATACCCATGCTAGCAAAAAACGCAAAGGTGACGATAAGGGTGTTAGTGCTTCCTTATTGGCTCGTCAGATGGTTACCGCGCTCGTCAAACCGCCTGAGACTAAAGAGGGCGGTGAAGCACCAAAGAAAGAATTGTCGGCACTCGAACAGTCGGTGCTCGATGCTATAGACGATAAAACTCGTTATGCTGGCTTTGAGGTGTGTATTCGAGTGGTGGCCTCGTCCAACATCCTGCAACGCTCCCAGACTATTATTAATAATATTGTTGCCAGTTTCTCGCTTTTTGACAGCCCGGGTAAAAACGGCTTTAAGTATGAGCCGGCCAAGGACAGCGCTAAGCTGGCGGTTGATTACCTGCTGCGGGCCTTTTCGAACCAAAAAAAGCGAAACATTATGAACTCTGTGGAGCTGGCTACGCTGTTTCACTTCCCGGACCAAAAGAACATTCCAACTTCTCAGCTAAGCCGTCAGGAGTCAAAGCAGGTAGACGGTCCGCGCAATATGCCCGATACGGGCTTGCTGTTGGGCTTTAACGTATTTCGCGGTGTCAAAAAGCCTATTCGAGTAGCCTTAAAAGATCGCCAGCGTCATATGTATGCTGTGGGACAGACCGGTACCGGTAAATCAACGTTCCTAGAGAACTTGGCTTTGCAGGATATGGTAAGTGGAGATGGCTTTGCCTTTGTTGACCCACACGGCGATACCGCAGAGCGCTTGCTATCTATGGTGCCCAAAGAACGTACCGAGGATGTTATATATTTCTGCCCATCCGACATGGACTATCCCATGGGTCTGAATTTGTTCGAATACAAAAACCCAGACCAAAAAGATTTCCTTATTCAAGAAACTATTAATATGCTCTACAAGTTGTATGACCCACAACATCAGGGCATTATGGGACCACGTTACGAGCACATTTTCCGCAATGCCGCCTTAGCTGTTATGGCCGACCCAGAAGGGGGTACATTTGTAGACATCCCAAAGCTCTTCCGCGACCCAGAGTTTCTGAAGCAAAAGTTACAACATGTAAAAGACCCAAACGTACTCGATTACTGGCAAAAGGAGTTTCCGGCTAGCCAGCGCTCGAACGAAGCGGGCGAGGTTACCAGCTGGTTTGTCAGTAAATTTGGCGCATTCCTGAGTAACGAAATGATGCGCAACATAATTGGTCAGACCAAGAGTGCGTTTGACCTGCGTAACATTATGGACAATAAGAAAATACTGCTAGTAAACCTAAGCAAGGGCCGCACCGGCGAGCTTAACAGCAAGCTACTCGGCATGGTCTTTGTTATGCAGTTCCAGGCGGCCGCCATGAGCCGTAGCGATATAGTTGAAGAACAGCGTCAAGATTTCTGTTTGTATGTGGATGAGTTCCAGAACTTCAGTACCGAAAGCTTTGCGACCATTATGAGCGAAGCGCGTAAATTCCACTTGAACTTGATTGTTGCCAACCAGTTTACTACCCAGTTAACAGAGGAGATTCGTGACGCTGTGTTTGGTAACATTGGTACAATTGTATCTTTCCGAATCGGCCAAAATGACGTGGAATCGCTGGGGCGTTACTTCAATCCGGCGTTTGATGGTGACGATCTACTGCGCGTGCCCAACGGCCACGCCATTGTGCGGACGCTCATAGGCGGTGTGCCCACCCAGCCTTTCAGCATGGCCACTTTACCGCCATTAGGCAACCCGAACCCCAAGTTAGCCGAAGCCTTGAAGCAACTGTCGGCGGCCAAGTACGGCAAGCCACGTGCAGTTGTTGAAAAAGCCATTTTTGATCGGCTTGCTACGAAGGCCCCGCCACCAAAACCGTTCCAGAGCCCATTTGGTACGCCTGGCCAAACTGGTATGCCGCCAGGCCGACCGAGCTTTGGTGCGCCACCGACGGCCGGTTTCGGCGCGCCAGCGGCAGGACCAGCCCCCCTTGGGCCCGCGGGCTCAGGCTCGTTCCTGGACGAATGGATGGCCAAACAGCGTGCTCAGGTACCTCCAACTATGCTATCGCCAGCTCGCGCCTCCTTGCCGCCAGCAGAGCCCGGCCTACAGACCTTTGGCGCGCCGCCCGCCTTTAATCTTGGCTCGAGCGGACCGTCAAATTTCGCCGCACCTACGCCGGCAGCGGCCGGTGACTTATCCGGCACCGCCCCAATCGGTGGAGCGGGGAATATCTCTAGCGACCAGCTGGACCAGCAAGAAATAAAAGATATTGCCGCAGAGATCAAGAAAGATCTAAAAGCTTCGCCCGATGCACCCGGTACAGACGTTACTCCTCAAACCGCGCCGTTACCGGTCGCTAAGGCACCCGAGCCTATAAAAGATGAGGCTGTACTACACCTAGGGCCAAAAGTTAAACCGGCCCATGGCCCAGCACCCGAGGATACTATCTTTATAGACAGTGAAGGCAAGTTACAGGCCAACGAGCCAAAAGCCGGGGCCGAAGCGCCCAACCAAGTTTAGCCAGCTACTTACTTTTTACCATTTACCATACGTTCACCGTGATCCGTTTACGGCAAGACCCAAACGGTGAATAGTGAACGCTACATAGCTTTTCGAGCCTTGCTTGTGAAAGAAGTGGAAACAGTCTATACTAGTTGGTAGATTTATTAAGGTGTGAAACCGGAGGAGAGGGGTTTGAAGTCACGTGGCTGATACTAAGGGATATTCGGCTGATCAGATTCAGGTACTTGAGGGTTTGGACCCAGTCCGGAAGCGTCCTGGTATGTACATTGGCTCGACTGGTGAAGAGGGCCTGCACCACATGGTCTGGGAGATCGTGGACAACGGCATCGACGAAGCCCTGGCCGGACACGCCACACACGTTATGGTCACCATGTTGGCTGATGGCGGCATCATGGTGTTCGACGACGGTCGCGGCATTCCTACCGACATTCACCCCAAGACCGGCAAGAGCACGGTAGAAACCGTGCTCACCGTGCTGCACGCTGGCGGTAAGTTCGGTGGCGACAGCGGCTACAAGGTGAGTGGTGGCCTGCACGGTGTCGGTTCCAGTGTGGTGAACGCGCTCTCTACTCGGTTTATCGTGAATGTCTACCGCGATGGCAAAGTCCACCATCAGGAGTACGCCAAGGGCGTACCAGACAGCGAACTCAAGGTTACTGGCAAGGCGCCGGCTGACCGCCCGCACGGCACGGAAATCACATTCTATCCCGATGACACCATCTTCAAAGAGGGCACCAGCTTCAGTTATGAGACCATTCTGGATAGGCTCCGTCACGCTGCCTATCTCACCAAGGGTGTACGAACTACACTCATAAACGACACCACCGGCCAAAAGTACAGTTTCTATTTCGAGGGTGGTATACAAAGCTATGTTCGACATCTAAACATCGGCAAAGAGCCAGTAGATGACGACATGTTTTATGTGGACAAGCAGGTCAAAGATAGCCAGGTGGAAATTGCCATGCAGTACACCGACAGCTTCACTGAGACCATCAAACAGTTTGCTAACAATGTGGTAAACCCCGAAGGCGGTAGTCACCTTACTGGCTTCCGTTCGGCGCTCACGCGCATCATCAACGATTACGCCCGTAAGAACGGCCTACTCAAGGAAAAAGAAGAGGCGCTGAGCGGTGAAGACACCCGCGAAGGCCTGACTGCTGTCATACTGGTAAAGTTGCCCGACCCGCAGTTCGAGGGCCAAACCAAGGGCAAACTAGGTAACCCAGAAGTCCGCGGCTACGTAGAGCAGGTGATGGGCGAATATTTCAGCTACTATCTGGAAGAGCATCCGGCCGTCGCCAAGAAGATTGTGGGCAAGGCCCTGTTAGCCGCTCGCGCCCGCAAGGCCGCCCGTGCCGCCCGCGAGAACATTATCCGTAAAGGGGTGTTGGACGGTGCCAGCATGCCTGGCAAACTAGCCGACTGTTCATCGAAAGACCCCAGTGCCTCGGAGATCTACCTGGTAGAGGGCGACTCCGCCGGTGGCTCGGCCAAGACTGGCCGCGATAGCAAAACCCAGGCCATTTTGCCGCTCCGCGGTAAGGTGTTAAACGTGGAACGCGCCCGGCTCGACAAAATGCTCGCCAACAACGAAATCTTGTCGCTCATCAAGGCCCTCGGTGTGGGCATCGAAGACTCCTTTAGCCTGGATGGCCTACGCTACCACCGCATCATCATCATGACCGATGCCGATGTAGACGGCAGCCACATTGCCACGCTGCTCATGACGTTCTTTTTCCGCTACATGCAGCCAGTGGTCGATGCCGGCCACGTGTACCTAGCCAAGCCGCCGCTGTTCGAGCTGGTAAAACCAGGCCGCAAAAGTAGCATCTTTATTTACGATGAAGCTGAGCTCGACAAGGTACTCGATGAAACCATCGCCGCCCGCAAGAAGGAAGGCCTCAAAGTAGACGACAGCGCCGAGCGTTTCCGCCAAGCTGGCTTTATAGAGCAGAAGCGTTACAAGGGCCTCGGCGAAATGGACGCCGAACAGCTGTTCGAGACCACCATGAACCCCGAGAAGCGGGTGTTGGTGCAGGTAAAGGTAGATGATGCCGAAAAAGCCGACGCCATTTTTAACAAGCTCATGGGCACCGAAGTAGAACTGCGCAAGAACTTCATACAAGCCAATGCCAAGTTCGTGAAGGATCTGGACATATGATGCGGGCTTTCGTACGGCGCGAACTGCTGCGTTCCGAGCTCTGGTGCTCGTTCACCGTATTTCAGATACGGCTCACTCCGCTCCTCGCTCGCGCCTTGCATTTCATCACCGTACAAAACCCCTTAAGAGTGGTAGGCTAATTCCATGAACGAAGACGACACGCAAAACACAAGCGATATGGCGGCCGAAAACACCCCGCCACAGCCGCTACGAGGCTCTGAGACGAGCGACAGAGTCGAAGTTGAGGTACTGACCGGTTTTGACCACTCGCGCCTTGTAGAGCGCCGTACGGTCGAAAACGTCATGGAAGACAGCTACTTGCGCTACTCCATGAGTGTCATCATCGACCGCGCTCTGCCAGATGTGCGCGACGGCCTCAAGCCGGTGCACCGGCGCATTTTGTACAGCATGAACGAAGACGGCCTGCGTTCGAGCAGTCGCCACCGCAAGAGCGCCAACGTGGTCGGTGCGGTAATGGGTAAGTATCACCCGCATGGTGACGCTTCCATCTACGACAGTATGGTTCGTCTGGCCCAGCCCTGGGCCACTCGCTACTTGCTAGTAAACGGGCAGGGTAACTTCGGTAGCATGGACGGCGACCCACCGGCCGCCATGCGTTACACCGAGGCCAAGATGCACCGCTTGGCTGATGAGCTGCTGCAAGACATCGACAAAGAGACGGTAGAATTCCGCGACACCTACGACGGCGAGAACCAAGAGCCCACGGTGCTGCCGGCTAAATTGCCAAACTTGTTGTTAAACGGACAACTTGGTATCGCTGTTGGGATGGCCACCAACATCCCGCCGCACAACTTGTCGGAAATAGTCGACGCCACGGTGTACAAAATTGACCACCCAGATGCCAGCCTGGACGACCTACTGCAGTTTGTGAAGGGCCCCGATTTCCCGACCGGCGGCATCATTTACGGGGCTGACAGCTTGCGTACCGCTTACGCCACCGGCCGCGGTGGGGTCGTGAACCGGGGCGTGGCCGAAGTGGTGGAGGGCAAGAAAGGCCGCCACCAGATTGTTATTACAGAGATCCCATACGCTCTCAACAAAGAGAGTCTGGTCATGAAAATGGCCGACCTCATCAATGCCAAGACTATTACAGGGGTGGCTGACCTGCGCGATGAGAGCGCCCGCGGCAATGTGCGGATTGTGCTGGACCTCAAGAAAGACGCTTACCCCAAGAAGCTGTTGAACCAGCTGTATAAGCTCACACCTTTGCAAACGAGCTTTCATTTCAACATGATGGCGCTGATAGACGGCATCCAACCCCGCGTGCTGGGGCTGTCCGATATCTTGGGTGAGCACATTAAGCACCGCGCCATTGTGGTGCGGCGCCGTACCGAGTTTGAGCTGCGCAAGGCTAAAGAGCGAGCTCACGTCCTGGAGGGTCTCAAGATTGCGCTCGACAACATCGATGAGGTTATTAACACCATTCGCAGCAGCGAAACCACCGATGAAGCGCGGGACAATTTAATAGCCAAGTTCAAACTCAGCCACATTCAAGCCCAAGCTATCTTGCAAATGCAACTGCGTACGCTGGCTGGCTTAGAGCGCAAGAAAATTGAGGAGGAGCTGGCCGAGCTGATGAAGCTAATTACCGAGCTAGAGGGTATCTTGGCCGATGAAAAGAAAATCCTCAAAATTATAAAGACTGAAATGCTAGATCTAAAGAAACAGTATGGTGATGAACGTCGCACGCAGGTAGTAAAGAGTGAGCTGAACCGGCTGAGCGACGAAGACCTGGTGCCAGATGAACAGGTTGTTGTAACACTTACGTCCGCTAACTACATCAAGCGTAGCCCCATCGCTGAATACAAGCGTCAGGGTCGTGGCGGTAAGGGACGCAGGGGTATGGCCACGCGCGAGGAAGATGTGATTGAGCACGTGGTAAACGCCTCCACACACGACTTCTTACTCTTCTTTACGAACAGGGGCCGGGTGTTCCGCCTGAAGACCTACGAGGTACCGGCGGCCGGTATGGGCGCTAAGGGTGTGGCTATTGTGAATCTGTTGCAACTACAGCCTGAGGAGACGGTAAGCTCGGTAATTAACATCTCGAAGACCGACAAAGCCGCCAACCTTATTATGTGTACCGTGCGTGGTGTAGTTAAAAAGACACCGTTTGAGCAGTACCAGAATGTCCGGTCGAATGGCTTGATTGCTATTAACTTAGATGACGGTGATGAACTGAAATGGATTCGTATGACTTCTGGCGATAACGAAGTTGTCATTTCGACATCGCAGGGGCAGGCTATACGGTTCCATGAGCGCGATGCGCGACCAATGGGACGAGTAAGCCGTGGGGTGCGCGGTATTCGTCTGCGCTCTGACGACCACGTGATTGGCATGGACATTGTGGAAGAGGGCAGTAGTATCTTCGTAATTTCCAAGTTCGGCTACGGCAAGCAGACCAAAGTGGCGCAGTTTACGCCGCACGCCCGAGGCGGCGTCGGTATCCGATCAGCCGTCGTCAACACCAAGACCGGTGAGCTGGTAGGCGTAAAGACGCTGGGTGATACCGACGACCAAGAGGTGATTATTATCAGCAAAAACGGCCAAACTATTCGCCTGGGCATCAAGGACATTCCAGCCCTTGGCCGGGCCACCCAAGGCGTGCGCATTATGCGCCTGAACGACAGCGACGAAGTGGTCAGCCTGGCGCTGGTGGACAAGAGTGATGACGAGGAGGAAGATGACTAAAATCATGCTTGCATGAGTTTTAGTCTCGCCGCCGCCATATCCCTTAGGGATACGAGCCGGACGATGAAGATGAGGCGGCAGCAGAACCGGTCGCCACTGCCGAAGCCTAGAGCTTTATTCGGCTATTCTCCGGCGACATGCAGGTGAGACGGTATGGCGGGGGTTAGGTTGGGGTCAAAGCCCCACGCCCCGCTGGCAGGATCGAATTGCAGTACGCCAAATGTGGTCACACCTGTTCGATCCACGCCTGGCTGGTTGAGACCGTTTGGATAGGCGCTGACACCCTGGGCGACGTATACATCGGCTCTCTGTTGGCTGGTGTAGCTAGTGCCTAGCGATAATTGTATGTCTACAATCTGGTGGCCGGTATGAGGATTGCGAGTTACGCCCACAACGCGGGAACCCACCATGATACCTTGCGACTTGCCGTCTACCTCTAGGTCGGCGCCGAACTGTGGGGAGCCGTCCCACTGGACGCGCGCGTCGTGCTGATAGGCTTCTAAGGCTGCGCGTGCTTCTGGTGTGTCGACAATATCTACGGCTACGTCAACTGTAGTGTAGTCGTTTTGACCAGGGTTATGTACGCCAAAGAGTGGGCCGTGGCGAACCCCTGTATCTGCCGCAGCACGCACGCTGCCCTGATAGCGAAAGGCGATAGTGTCGGCCGCATTGTTGATAACGTTAGGATTGTTTGTGTCGTACGCTATGGGCTGCCGGTTAGCGCTAGCGGGGTGGGCTGCGGGAGCCGATCCGCCCAACCCCAATATGGCAGCAGTAGCCAAACCTGTAGCGGTCATGATGCGGTTGCGGCGAGGTCTTTTTGCGGGGTCTGTATTGTGAAGCACTATGGTGCATTTATAGCATATGTAGGGGTATAAGTCAATCATTCTGCACGGCGCTAACTCCTAAGGGCGAGCCGTCGTTTTACGTCATGCCTCTAT
>CAZHYW010000027.1:0-12697 GCA_964537115.1 uncultured Candidatus Saccharibacteria bacterium
CCCAGCTTCAAACCAAACAAAAAGCCCGACGAATGCCGGACTCTTTGTTTGGTCGGGGAGACAGGATTTGAACCTGCGACCTCGCGGTCCCAAACCGCGCGCGCTACCAAACTGCGCCACTCCCCGATATTGAGACAAACCTTCGGTTTTTCTCAACGCGCCGGGCAAATGGAATACATTTGCTCGGGCTGCTCTTTTCCGGGCTGCATTGGCTGCAGGGGAAATAACAGTGGTGATTATACTGAAATATGAAGACTTTTACCAGACCTGCCGGATATGTTCGACGGTGGTAGCACGGCCGGTGGTTTCGTCGACTGTGATGAGCAGTGCGTTAAACTGGCTGCGGCCGGTGGTTGCTAGCTCGTTGCGAGTCTGCAAGCCATCACGCCAACGGGGCAAGACCGAGTCAAACGTCACGCCGAGGCTAGAGTCTAGCGAACCGCACATGCCCACATCGGTAATGTGTGCGGTACCCTTGGGCAAGATATCGGCGTCGGCCGTTGGCACGTGCCAGTGGTCGCCCACCACTGTACTCACCCGTCCGTCTAAATAGTATCCGATTATAAATTTCTCGCTACTAAAATCACCATGCAGATTCACTATTGTTGCTATCCGTTTCTCGGCCGGCTCATCGGCCAAGATCTTGTCGATAACTTGCAACGGATTGTCGATTTCTTTGTCGGCATCACGTCCCACAATCTGCCCCATTAAACTCACCAGCAACACATCACCCTTGGAAGTCGAGACATACTTGTAGCACAGTCCTGGTGTCTCTTCCGGGTAATTAGCTGGACGCACAATGGGTTCATGAGGATCTTCCAGCGCCGGGTAGATCTCCTCACGCGCCAGTGTCCAGTTACCGCCACTACAGGCATCTACGCCCATCTGTTTCAGACGCTCGTAATCAGCCACAGTAAGTCCCTTGCCCTCCGACACATTCTCGGCCTGGGCAATCACGAGGTCCACACTGTGTTCGGCACGCAGGCTAGGCAACACTTTTTTTACAGCGTTCAAACCCATCTCGCCCATCACATCACCAATGTAGAGGATATTCATACGTACTAGTATAGCCGGCTAGTCGATACGATAGAAGTTAGTAGTCACCAGTTTTTGCAGCGGCTCCCACATTTGCTTAGCTTTTTTGTGCGTCAGCGTGCTGAGTTTGATGAGGTTCACTATGAGCATGGTTAGGCCTGTAGCTAGTAGTGCTCGTACTATGTGCAGCAGCGGCAGGTTGGAAGTGTTGATGAGTAAAATAAAGCCCAGCGTAATGGAAAACAAGATGGCTATGATGTGCCATTCGTTCGCAAACACCTTACCACCCATAAGCATGTTGAATGTGGTGCGGTTTTGTTGATTGGCCACAACGCTTTTTAGGGTGTCATCCAGCCGCTCTTTGTGAGCGCCTTTGTAGTCTTCCACGCAGTAGGTTATGAGGGCTTCGTACTGTTCTTCGCCCCCGTTTATACCACGGTGCCGCAGCTTAGCATGGATGTAATTTTCGAGCATACCTTGCAGTCTGTCGTGTAGGTCGTCCGGCAGTTTTTTAAGGTTCAGTGCCATGCCAAACAAAGCGTTCGCTTCGCTGCGGATTGACTGATGCAACGAGTCAATGCGTGTTTTCTGAGCACCGAGAATGGGCGATATGTAAAAACCGTACAGAAATGAGTTTACCGAGAACAGGGTGAGCGTGCCCGAGTCGAACTTATAGTGCGGTAGCAGATACGATGAACCCAGGTAGAGCACAAAGAAGAACCAAAAGTAGGTACTCAACCGAATTTTTGTTAGAAGAAAGTTTTTCATGCAACCTTACTTTAGGCTATTTAAGCACAAGCCTAGGCTTTTGTGCTACTACCCTACTTAGCGAACTCGATGGCGCGGGTTTCGCGTATAACATTCACCTTTATGGTGCCTGGATAGTTCATGCTTGACTCAATTTTGGTGGCAATGTCGCGCGCCAGACGAATAGCGGTTAGATCGTCGACCTGTTGCGGCCGCACAAATACCCGAACCTCACGCCCCGCACTAATGGCGTACGATTTTTCAATGCCACTAAAACTGTTGGCAATATTCTCTAGTTCTTTCATGCGCTCGGCAAAGTTCTCGGCCGATATGTTGCGAGCACCCGGGCGAGAAGCCGATATGGCGTCACAGACACGTACAACGAGTGCCTCTACGCTGGTAGCTTCTACATCGTCGTGATGCTGCTCGGCGGCTAAGGCAACTGCTTCTGGGGCGCCATATTTGCGCAGCATTTCACCAGATATGTGGTGATGCTTGCCCTCAATTTTGTGGGTTAACGCCTTACCTAGATCGTGCACCAGCGCAGCGTACTTGGCGATCTTTACGTCCGCACCGACTTCTTCGGCAATTATGCCAGCTATGTGAGCCATCTCGGTGGAGTGCTTCAGCACATTCTGACCATATGAGGTACGGTATTTTAGCTCGCCTAACAGGTGCAGAATCTCTTTGGGTATACCAATTACACCCACTTCGCGCGCTGCGTCTTCGCCGGCTCGTACTACGTCTTTCTCAACCTGTTTTTGCGCCTTGTCTACGACTTCTTCTATCCGGCCCGGGTGCACACGGCCGTCTTTAAGCAGCAGCTCGAGTGCAATTCGGGCCACCTCGCGGCGCACTGGGTCGAAGCTGCTGAGCACAATGTAGCCAGGCGTGTCGTCGACCATGATGTCTACTCCTGTGGCACGTTGCAAGGCCTGAATATTGCGGCCTTCTTTGCCAATTATGCGGCCCTTCATTTCCTCGTCTTCTAGCTTCACGCTGGTTACGGTGCGCTCCGCTGTGACTTCGCTCGCCATACGCTCCATAGCCGTAGCTATGATGAGTCCGGCCTGTTCTTCGGCATTGTCTTTTGCTTCATTTTGCAGTTTAGCCACCAACCCTATGAGATCATGGCGAATATCACGCTCAGTCATTTGCATGAGCTTTTCGGCGGCTTCTTTTTTGTCTAATTTGGCAATTTTTTCGAGTTTTTCTTGCTGCTTGGTACGAATATCGCGGATTTCGTTTTTTAATTGTTCCACTTCATCCTCGCCCTTGCGCAAAGATTCAGTACGTTTATCTAGCTCGTCCAACTTACGGTCCAGTGCCGACTCGCGTTGCACCAAACGATTCTCGAGGTCTTTAAGCTCGCCACGGCGAGTTTTTTCATCGCGGCGGGCATCTTCGGCTATACGCGCTGCGTCGTCGCGCGCTTCCTGTATTAGCTTGTCAGCTTCCTTCTTGGCCTTAGCGAGCTCCTTGGCTGCTTTGTCTTCATTGGCCGCATTTTTCTTTCGCTCCACATAGCTGCTGCCTCCGTAACCCACACCTAAACCAACCACAGCGAGCAGCACTGCAAATATTTCCATGCTTTTTTCCTTTCTGTGCTAACAGATCGGCTGCCCTAGCAATCGCTTTCACTTCTCTAGCCTGGGCCATAACGCCAATCCGGATATCAAATAAGAATCGAACGGTTGGATTGTCCCAAAACAACAATTCCTGGTTTAATAATACGCCTTACAGCGCATTCAAACAATCTCCTATTTTTTTGGCGGAGTTATGTTGGCGTCAGCGCCGTAAAACGGTTGGGCCTGTCTGTGGTTTGTGCCTGCTAGTAGTTGGTTTATAGCCGTCTCTAGCCAAGCGGGATCCTGAGTAGCCACAATTGGTAAGTCGTAGCTATAGGCCAGCGCATTCCCCACGCTAATACCTATACGAAGGCCTGTAAAGCTACCTGGCCCCTGAAAGCAAACAATTCCTTGTAAATTCTGCCAGTTCATCTGTTGTGTCTGTAACAACAGGCCTATCTTCGCATGCAACGCCTCCGCTAACTGACGGTGGCCCAGCCAAGCCTCATAAGCCAATTGCTTGGTGTCGTTGTATAGCCCGATCTCTGCCTCGGGCCTATCGGTACGAATGGACAGGATAATCATTCCGGTAATCCCTCGACCAAATATTTCAGCTCAGTCGGGTACGAAACGGTGATGTGCCGTTCGTCGTCACCCGTTTGGTCGAAGCGAATGGTTAGGCGCTGGTGGGGTAACACATTTTGCACTATATCGCCCCACTCGACGATAGTTACATAAGCTGGGTCCCCTATTAGTTCACCTAACTCGTCGCCTACAATACCCGCTTCACCCAGGCGATAAAAGTCAAAATGGGCCACAGTGAAGTGTGGTGCGACGTACTCCCTACTAAGCGTAAAGGTAGGGCTACCCACTTTATCGGTGCTACCGGTGCCGCGTACCAGGCCACGAGTAAAGGTAGTTTTGCCGCCGCCTAAGTCACTGGCAAGTTCAATGGTTTCGCCACCGCGCAGCTTACGCCCGAGCGACTCGCCGAGCTGCTCGGTTGCGTCGGCGCTGATGGAAGTAGTTTGCCAGGTCATGACGGTACTCATATACGCCATATCCTACCGCGAGTGTGGCAACAGCGGCAAGCATATACGGATGAATCGGCGTTGGTGCCGTAGCATTAGTAGCCCCTCCAGAAGCAGTACCATTGGATGTTGCAGTAGTAGTGGCGCCCTTGACCGCAGGTGAGCTAGTACGGTTGTTAGTAGCGGTGGCCTTGGTGCTGCTAGAACTCTTTGCGCTACCCGTTTGCTTAATAACGTTTGGCGCGTTCGGTGTAGACTGCGCCGTAAAATACCACATGCCATTGGCCAGTGCCCAAGCTTGGCTATCTTTGGCGTTAGAGTATGGATCGGTTTGGCTTAGCAGATTGCCAAAGGGGTCCAGCAAATCGGCCTGACCACCACTATTGCTCAGCGATAGATTGGTGTCGGCTGAGTAGAAGGCCGTAAAGCTTTGAGGCGCCAAAATGGCACCATCTGGAAACGTGTAATTGTGCTTGGTTGTTGTGCCAGTTTGAAGCGTGAAGCCAATTAAATGAAAAGCGACTGGGTTGGGGTTGTACAGTTCTATAAACTCATCGCTATCGTCAGTCCCGGTGCCATCTGGGTTGGGCAGCAGCTCGGTAATTTGCGGCGTAGCCAGTCCAATATCCGCAGCTGGTAGGCTCGGCCCGCTATCGGTCGCACTGCTAGCCAGCGTAACAATAGTGGCCGGTGGTTGTTGGCCCACACCAAGTTGATTGCCCGGGTTTGACAGGGGTTGCGGAGCAGCGCCAGACTGCACCAGCTGTAGGCTACACGCATTAGCCGGGTCGGGGCGCACCGATTGCCAACTGCTACCACCAGCGTTTGACGCTGGCAACTTTCGTAGCCAAGTAATACTAGTACCGCTCGGCACCACTACAGACGTCGTGGCGGGCGTTATACTCAGCGTGTCGTTACCGCTCGATGTCTTTTTACTCCAGCCCACATAGTCGACTACGCTTGGCACCACCAGCGTGCCAGCCGTAGTCTGGTCGGGCAGCTGCAGCAACTCAACAAAGCCCGAGGTAGTACTAAAACCTAAAGAAACCGTATTTACGGCCTGCTGATAGCAGATAGTGGCGGTACCGTCGCTGAGCATATAGTAACCTTGCGGCGCCAAGCTACCAGCCAAGGGAATGATTTTGCTGCTCGTTGCCTTGGTAAGGTCGTTATTGTTGAAATACTCCAGTTCGTAGTTGGCAAGATTGAGTACTGTGTCGCTACTGGGGTTAAAAAGCGTGAAATACTGGCCGTCGCTAGTTGTCACTTTAAATTGGCTGACGACTAGTTTTGGACTAGCAGTGCCGTCTGCGCCCGCAATAGAGGTGACGGTGCCTAACTGTGCGCTTAGTAATATTGCTGCCATGCCCACCCGCAGGAAAAGTTTACGGAACATAGCATCTCCAGGTTGAATTAGCTGGAATTTTACTGAAGACATTACCTAAGATGCAAGCATAAGCAAGACATATGCCTAACTTTTACAACAACTGGTGAGTACGCACCGACGATTGTATACTATAAGCATGTTGCAACTGAGCGAGAATTTGCTGAATCGACCAGTAATGAGTTTGCGCACCGGCCAACAAGTGGGCACGGCGCTGCGCCCTATTATAAATCCCAACAATCTCAAGATTGAGGGCTTTTACTGCAGCGATCGCTTCGTCAAGGAAGAGGTGGTGCTACTCTACCAGGATATACGTGACATCATTACGCAGGGACTCGTCGTGGATGACCACGATGTACTTACGCCGCCCGACGAGCTTGTACGCCTAAAAGACATCTTAGAAATTGACTTTAAGCTAGTAGGCAAGCCGGTAGTTACCGTTACTGGGCAAAGCGTCGGCAAGGTTAGTGACTACGCCACGGAAATTGAGACTATGTATATACAGAAGCTCTACGTTTCCCAAAGCATCTTCAAGAGCCTAACCGGCGGAAACTTAGGGGTGGACCGAAATCAGATTCATGAGATTACCGACAGGAAAATTATTATAAACGAACTACTAAAAGGTACTCCCGCAGCAGCCGGAGTGGTCGCCTAGGATCTATCGTTTTTGGATAGTGCCGCCTTGATATCGTCGTAGCTAAAACCTTGGCGCGCGAGATATTGCATGAGGGTCATGAGACAAACTACGTTTTTCTCATCGCGCCGGCAAAATGGAATACATTTTGTCGGGCTGCTCTTTTCCTTAGCCCTCAGCTTCCAGAGCGTCTTTGATGTCCTGATAAGAGAACCCTTGGCGCGCGAGATATTGCATGAGCTTGAGGCTGTCCTGGTACTTGGTTTGTCTGCGTTTACGAGCAATCAGGTCGCGCAGCACGCTGAGTTCATCCGCCTCGTCGGCCGCCAAGACTTGTCCGATTATATCGTCAGCTACGCGTTTTTGACGTAGTTCTTGCGTCAATCGTCGCCGGCTAACCGGTTTAAGCAATCGTCTGTTGCGTACCCAAGCCTCAGCAAATTGCGTGTCGTTTACCAGCCCCAGATTCTCCAACCGCGCTAAAATACGCGCGCCAAGCTCAGATTCATACTGCTTACGCCGAAAATATTCCGTAAGCTCCCAGCGACTGCGCATGCGACGTGCCACATACGCAAGAGCGAGGCCGTATGCCTTGTCATCAGCGGACAGTTTCTTGTGCGCCTTCAGGCTTGCCTCATCGAGCTCCTGACCAAGGCTTAGTTTGGCGCCCAACAGCGCATCGGCACTTAGTGAAAACGCGTATGTGCCGTCTACAAAGATTGAATAACGCCCCTTGAGTCGTTCTTGCTGTTTTATGGCCGTAATAATCATTGCTCTACGGCCACAAATTGGCCTTCGCGTAGTGGTGTTACGTGCCCGCCTGGCTCAACCAAGGTTTGCAATTCATGTCGAGCCGCTGCCCAATCTATGGGACCGCGCGGATCCAGTTTGCCGTACTGCAAAGATTCGAAATGAGGTATGACATTTAAGTCTGTAAGCCCCCTCCCCTGGCGTGCTTGTCGCCAGTCACACGTCCAATAGTACCGCGCCAAATAGTTCGCACCAGCTGAGCTCCCAACTATTACCTTGCCATCCCACAACTTGGCGAGGTCCGGAATGTTATCTAAATAGTGTGCGAGTAGCACATCATCGCCTCCGTGCAGGTAAATGACGTCTGAGGCTTGTACTTGTTGCTCGAAACTATCCGGAAACGCCAGGTCGAGATGCGTTTTGTCGCCCAGACCAGACCGGAACCAAGCAATGCGCACCTTAAATTTTTCTTCCCAGACCTCCCTGGGCTCGGCAAAGAAACAACTGAGAACCCGTAAAGGGCCATGGATAGTTTTTGCTATTTCTGCCTTTAAGTCGTGCAGGTAATTAGGGGAAGCCCTGTCTGCGCCACCTACTAAAATATACTTGGTCATCGCTACTGCCAGGTGCGAGCCTGGTTCTTGTGCTCCCGATTTATGAACGCCTTTTCCAGATCCAGGCCCAGCTGATTGCAAATGTCTAGCAGAACTGCAAAGACGTCGGCGGCGGCATCTGCCAGACTGTCGGCAGTAGCATCGGTAGCCTGAGCTAAATCGGCCTGTTTCCGAGCCGCCTTGGCAAAACCGCCCGCCTCCTCCAAAAGCAACATGAACTTTTGGCTGACGGTTTCTTCGTCAAACCCACGTTCTCGCATCACCTGGCGCACATATTGTTGGTAGCCCGCCAATGAGGCGTTTTGCGTATTGTTTACGTCCGCCACTGCAGCCTACTCTTTAGCTGCGGCCTCAGCGGCAGCACGCACTTTAGCGGCTATTTCATTCTGCACTTTCGGGTTCTCCTGCAAATAGGTCTTGGCGGCTTCGCGGCCTTGGCCGATCTTTTCACCGTTATAGGCAAACCAGGCGCCGGCTTTTTCGACAATCTCGTACTTCACTGCTAGGTCCAGGATATCGCCACTGGTAGAAATGCCCTGATTGTACATAATGTCGAACTCGGCTTCGCGGAAGGGGGGTGCAATCTTGTTCTTAACTACCTTCACCCGGGCACGGTTGCCAATAACAGCGTCGCCAGCCTTAATTTGGGAAATGCGACGGATGTCCATGCGTACACTGGCGTAGAATTTCAGCGCGTTACCACCAGTCGTCGTTTCTGGATTGCCGAACATTACGCCAATTTTCATGCGAATTTGGTTAATAAAAATAACCGTGGTTTTGGAGCGGCTAATAACGCCCGTGAGTTTGCGCAGCGCCTGACTCATCAGCCGTGCCTGCAGACCCATTTGCGGGTCGCCCATGTCGCCCTCAATTTCGGCTCGCGGCACCAGTGCGGCCACGGAGTCAACCACAATGATGTCAACCGCGTTGGATCGCACCAGCGTTTCAGTAATTTCTAGGGCCTGTTCGCCATTATCAGGCTGGCTAAGCAATAGGTTCTCGACATCTACACCAATGCGTTTAGCGTAAGCTGGGTCCAGAGCGTGTTCAGCGTCTATAAAAGCTGCTGTGCCGCCTCGTTTTTGCACTTCTGCAATAGCGTGCAAAGTTAGAGTAGTCTTGCCCGAGCTTTCCGGTCCGTAAATCTCTAGAATGCGACCACGCGGAATACCACCTCCCAGTGCTAAGTCAAGCGATAGGCTGCCAGTCGGCGTAGTCTCTACGTTTACCGCATGGGCCTCACCCAGCTTCATGATTGACCCTTTGCCAAACTGCTTCTCAATTGTTTCGAGCGCCAATCCAAGTGCCTTAGTTTTGCCGTCGTTGGCTGCGACCGGAGCTGCTGCGTCTGCTACGTTAGTTGTTGCCTTTGCCATATCCTTCGTCCTTTCGTCTACGGCAGCCTCGACGACTACCTGCATCAAATAATGTTGTAGGTTTAGGTATAGTCCCCTCCCGGTCCATTTGCAAACTAAATTATCAACCTAAAGGACAGTCCTTTAGATTGGATTCTCACTCAAAATTGGTCAGCTAGTTCGTGCTTTAAAATGTCGAGCATCTTCTTATTCTCTTCGTAGTCAGCCACAAACTTGAGGTACTCATCCGGGCTCGCAAACATTTGTGTAATACGCTCTACGCGCAGCCATGACACTTGAACGCGTTGCAAATAATACGGCAGGCTAGAGTATTCATAATCACGCCATTGACGCGGGTTTAGGTGAATATAGCGCGTAACATGTTCGAGGTACGCTTCGTCGGAGATGAGTGAGGCACGGAAGCGTGATTCAAACAGAGCACCCGACCGGCCATATCTCGTGTTGAAATATCGGCTATAACTCGTCATGACACTCCTCATGAAAGACGAAAGCGCTTCCTGCTGATGCTGATAGACCAAGAAATGAAAGTGGTTTGGCATGAGACAAAAAGCGTTCAGCTCAACCTTGTTATAGAAGTTCGGATACGGCAAACCGGCCCCATTTTTTAATTCCTCCGAAGAAAGGTAGCGCTCTAACAAGCCCAAAAAGTATAAATAATCCTGCTCGTCCAGGAAGATGCGATGTTTACTATGACCTCGGGCGTATACGTGGTAAAAGCTGTCGGACGCATCAGAACGGAGTACATTTCTCCTCGGCATATCCTTAACATAGCATGGAATCTAATCTAAAGGACAGTCCTCACAAAATTACAACGGTGGGTATGATGGTTGTGGTTTTCGTATATAATTGGTGGTAACTATGCGCGTACCTGATGACTTGGTGGAGAAGTTGCTGACGTCTACTGGCAAATTTACCGAAGACCAGCTGAAAGCTCTCCGCGAACAAGAAAAGAACGATAAGAAGCCACTGCAAGATGTGGTGGTAAATACCAACACGCTTACCGAGAAAGAACTAACTAAGCTGTACGCTCAGGAAATTGACGTGCCGTTCGTAGAGTTGAATGCCAAAGAGCTGCACAAAGATATTTTGAAGCTGGTTCCGGAGCGCATAGCCAAACAGTACCGGGCGGTAGCTTTTGACGTAGACGAAGATGGCGTGGTGTTCCTGGCCATGGAAGACCCCGACGACGTACCAGCCATAAGCTTTTTGCAAAAGCAGCTAGGACAACCGGTACGCGTGCACATTGCCACCGGCAGCACCGTGCAAGCTGCCCTGGACCAGTACGATGACACCAACGTTGGCACCGAACTGGCTAAAGTAATGGCGATTGAAGACAAAGAGACCGAAGATGAGGAGCTAGATGAGAAAGATGTAGCCGAAGATTCGCCCATTGCTCAAACCGTCAACCTCATCATTGACTACGGTGTAAAGGCTGGCGCCAGCGACGTACACATTGAGCCCAGAGAGAACTTTGTGCTGGTACGTTACCGCGTGGACGGCATATTGCGCGAGGCCAACAAGTTGCCTCGCAAAGTACTTAACAGTCTGATTAGCCGCATAAAAATCCTCGCCAATTTGAAGATAGACGAGCACCGCGCGCCCCAAGACGGCCGTTTCAAAATCTCAGTCAACGACCACATCTATGCCCTGCGCGTTTCAACGTTGCCGATTGTGGACGGCGAAAAGGTCGTGATGCGTATATTGGACGAGTCCAGCAAAGCGGCCACACTCGAAGAGCTAGGCTACTGGGGCAATTCGCTGCTGGCCGTCCAACATGCCATTGTCCAGCCACATGGTATGGTTTTGGTGACCGGCCCGACTGGTTCGGGTAAATCCACTAGTTTGTTTAGCGTACTCAGTATGCTCAACAGTCCGGGCGTCAACATATCCACCGTGGAAGACCCGGTGGAGTACCGCGTGGTGGGCGCTAACCAAACTCAGGTGAACCCCACCGCTGGCATGACCTTCACCAGCGGTCTGCGCGCCCTGCTGCGCCAGGACCCCAACATCATTATGGTGGGGGAGATCCGCGACGGGGAGACCGCCGATCTGGCCGTGCAAGCTGCACTGACCGGGCACTTAGTCTTTAGCACGCTGCACACCAACAACGCCGCCACTTGCCTACCGCGTCTGCTCGACATGAAAATTGAGCCGTTTTTGATTGCCAGTACGGTGCGCATAGTGATAGGTCAGCGCCTGGTGCGCAAGCTCTGCCCAGATTGCCGTGAAGCGTTCACGCCCGACAGCGCTACTCTGACGCGCATAGCCAAATCGTTTAAGCTCGGCAACGCCGAGGCTATGAGCCACCTGCACAAACTAGAGGCGCAGGCTATCGAAGGCAACATTGGCACCGCAAACACCAGCAAGGTAAATAAAGCCTCATCCGCCGACCCTGCCACTACCGAAAAGACCATCACTAAACTATGGAAGGCCCACGACAACGGCTGCGACAACTGCAACCACACCGGCTACCGCGGCCGGATGGGCATTTACGAGGTGCTCGAAAACAGCTTGGCCGTACAGCAGCTCATTATCGGCACTGCGTCGAGTGAGACAATTGAGAAGGCGGGGATTGAAGAGGGTATGGTCATCATGCAAACCGACGGCTTAGTAAAAGCTTTGCGCGGCCTTACCACCATAGAGGAGATTCTGCGCGTCACCGCCGAGAGCTAAAACTATGCAATTTACCTACAAAGCCACCAAAGCCGACGGCTCCGTCTCGAACGGAACAGTAGAAGCCGCTGACCATGCTGCAGCTGTAGCTGCGCTGACTCAACAGGGTTTACACCCACTTACTGTTAAAAATGGCAGCGGCAAAGGCCTTGGTGGCAACCTTAGCTTTGGCAAAAAAGTAAAAAGCTCCGACCTCGTTATATTTACCCGCCAGTTCTCCACCATGATTTCGGCCGGCGTGCCATTGTCACGTGGCTTGTCCACCTTGCAGGAAAGCCCCAACAGCCCCTACTTCCGCAAGGTACTTGCCGGGATCACTAAAGAGGTGGAGAGCGGTGTGCAATTGGGTGATGCTTTTGCCAAATTCCCCGACGTGTTTGATGACGTGTTTGTAAACATGGTACGGGCCGGCGAAGAAGGCGGTATATTGGACGAGATCTTGAAGCGCCTGGCGCTCCAGGTGGAGCAAAACGCCAGTATAAAGAAAAAGGTGAAGGGGGCCATGACGTACCCCACCGTCATCCTCAGTGTTACCATCATTGCCTTCTTTGGCATCATGCTGGGCGTCATGCCGAAAATCTCCAACATCTTCAGCCAGTTGGCCGGACCAGGTACCAAGCTGCCTTTGCAAACACGCTTGCTGCTCGCCGCCAGTCACATTTGCCAGCATTACGCACTCATTATTCTGCCAATCATGGCGGGCATAGTTTTCCTCCTGCTCCGTTACATAAAGACGCCACGCGGTAAGTATCAATTCCACGCGCTCATGCTTCGTACTCCTATCGTCAAAAATGTTATTACCAAAGTGGCCATTGCCCGCTTTTCACGCACCTTCTCGTCGCTCATGGCAGCCGGAGTTGGCGTGCTCGACGCCCTGGCCGTGAC
>CAZHYW010000028.1:0-7736 GCA_964537115.1 uncultured Candidatus Saccharibacteria bacterium
ACCGGCATACCGGTGCTAGACTTCGGCGACGGCAAGGTGGTAGTGGGCTTCGACCGCCCCCGCATAGACGCCGCTCTTGCCGCCTAAGAGGCACCCGGTAATATTTCTCATTTCGCTGAGCAGCCGCCAAACCGTACCATGGCCGCATGCCAATGCCCGAAGAGCCTACCATCATCCACCCCGCCAGCGAGCTGCTGGACCCGGTACGCCTGCGCAATATACCTAGCGCGCTTTCGAACCCCGTTTCGACCGAGCAGATCGCCTCATACCGCGCGTGGTACGACTTCGTAGTAGACACTGCGCACGGTGGATTACAGCCATCGGCTATTACCGAGTACAGCGAGTCGCGGTTCGCCAGCGGGCTGTACGAGTTACTATCTAGCAGTGTGGCGTACGGCTTCAATCGACAGACACACCCCGTGCTGCCGAGCGCAGCCGTGCTAAAAGCACTGCGAGCCTATTACCGTAGGTTTCCTCCCCGTCGCGGCGCGCTTGACGTGCTACAGTCAGCGCGCACCAGACACCAAAACGACATGCAGGACATTGTCGACGCCCATAGAGATCAGTTTTTGGAGATGGGCGTCGTAATCGGCCTACGCCGCGCGTTTTACGAGGAAGATCACGCAGCGGTGTCAAGACAGAGCGGCCGGTACATGCATGCCGCCCGCGCCACCTACGCCATTACCTCAGCTGAGGGCAAAGTCATTGCTAGTTTACAAGACCAGTGATTCTGGTGAGACAGGACTAGCGTTATACTCTACTACATATGGCGTTTGAGGATTTTACGACCAAAGAGTCGGTAGTGGTGGTCTATACCGGTGAAGGCAAGGGCAAGACCAGTGCCGGGCTGGGGCTACTCACACGCGCCTTGGGCAACCGCTGGAACGTGGCCTTTGTGCAGTTTATAAAGTACTGGGGCGTGGGCGAGCACGTCTTTATCCGCGACATCATGCCCTTGTTTAAAGACCAGCTGCTGTTCTACAAAGGCGGCAAGGGGTTTTTTGGCGCCGGCGAGCTGTCACCGCAGTCTGTTACGCCTGCCCAGCACAAGCAGGCCGCCCAGGAGACCTACCAAGTAGCTCTGCAAGCGGCTCAAAGCGGCAAGTATCAGCTAGTCATCTGCGACGAAATAAATAACGCTGTGCATGACGGCCTAATTTCGAGAGGCCAGCTGCAGGTCCTCCTGGAAGGCCACAGCCCTGGTACCAGCCTCTGCCTAACGGGTAGGGACTTCCCGAAAAGCCTGGAGAAATATGCCGACATCGTAACTACCATGACCAAAACTAAACACCATTTCGACGATAAATTCTTAGCCAACAAAGGCATCGACTTCTAGGGCTGCTATACTGCCAGCACATGAGCTGGAGAGTACGCCGTCGACACAAGGTCAGTTTGGCATCGTTTTTGGTGCTGCTGTTTATAGTCATTGGCCAGCATGAGGGCTGGTTTACGAGTGCCGGCAAGGGGATTATGACCAGCCAGCCGGGGCTATACAGTATTGCCCACTACATAGACGGCGACACCATAGCCGTGAATATGAACGGATCGGTTGAGACCGTACGCTTTATAGGCATCGACACACCCGAAACACACAAACCGAACACACCCGTGCAATGTTATGGCCCGGCCGCTGCCGCTTACACGCAGAACCGTATAAAGAGCGCTGGTGGGCACGTGCGGCTGGTGGCCGACAGCCTGGATACCAACCGCGACCGGTATAATCGCTTGCTGCGTTATGTGTATCTGCCCGATGGCACCAATTTGGACCAAGAACTGGTAACTAAGGGCTACGCTTTTGCCTATGTGTCGTTTCCATTTACCAAGTCAGATACGTTCTCGGCCGCCCAGGCAAATGCCCGGGCCAACAATGCAGGCCTGTGGGGTAACTGCCAGCCCTACCAAGAAGACAACGGTCGCTGGCAGAGCAACAACGCCAGCTAGCTTTCCAAGGGCGCTCGCCCAAACAAGCGGGCAATCCGCTCCGTAATCGTAAAGAACGGCATGCCTACAAACACCGGCAAGCACACCAGCCAGCAAAGCGGCCAGGTAGGCACATCATGTTTTGCCAGCGTACGCGGCCACATTTTTAGGTACTCCCACACCTCTGCCGGGCTGGAACGAGCCGGACGCAGTTCTACGCCCACTTTTACGCGCCGGTCGTAGACTATTTTGTGGCCGTGGTCATGCAGATGGATGGACAGGTCTAAATCCTCGTGGAGGTTTGACTCCGTGCAGACTTCGGTCCGAACCTCTGCCCACAATCTCTTTGGCAGCGCCATATTTGAGCCCCATAAACTGGGGTGCCCGGTAATGAGCCGGTTGACTGGAAATTCCACCCAGTCATAGAGCGCACTAACTAGCCGCGGAAAGCGTACATTATAGAACAGTGCGCCGCCGCTCCAGGCGGTCTGAAGCGCACTAGCTCGGGCAAAATAGCCAACAATCTGCCCAGTCCAGTCCGGCGGCACAATGGCATCAGCGTCAATGCGAGCCAGCACGGTACCTTTTGCGGCGTCGAAGCCGGTTCGCTGGGCGATCGCCCGGCTCTGTTTAGGCTCGTGCAGTAAGGTCACAAACGGATATTTCCGGGCAATATTGGAGGTTTTATCGGTAGAATTGTTATCTACCACCAGCACTTCGTAGGGCTTAAGGGTCTGGGCCGCAATTGAGTCCAAACATTGCGCCAAATAGCGCTCTTCGTTGTAAGCGGGTATGATAATACTAATGCGTTGGTCTGACACTAACCGTATATTGTATGGTACAAACTAACAAACGGCTGAAGATTTTCATGCGCCCCATGCGCTGGGTAGGGCAGCGTTTTGCGGCCTACTGGCGTAGTAACTGGTGGCACAAACTGGTTACCGTGGGTGTCGTTGTCGCGACCGTCACCTTGACAGGTATGTACAGTGTTGCGCTGTGGTATCAGCATGAGCAGGCCGGCAAGCCAATGACCCTGGGCGTAACCTTTATAGCGGACTATGCCGCCTACCTAGGATTAGACGCCCACCAAACATACAATGCCATCTTGCACGAGTTGCACCCCAAACACATACGACTCGTCAGCTACTGGAGCGATATAGAACCCGCGCAAGGACAGTACGACTTCAGCGAGCTAGACTACGAAATGCAGCAAGCCCAGACCAGCGGAGCCAAGGTGTCGCTATCAATTGGTCTGCGCCAGCCACGCTGGCCGGAGTGCCATGCACCCACTTGGGTTGATACCGCTAAGCCCGAAAGCGCTTGGGAGCCCCAGTTGGAGGCGTACATGACAACAGTTATAAATCGCTACAAACACAATCCCGTCCTGGAAAGCTACCAGTTAGAGAATGAGTACTACTTAAACGCGTTCGGACAGTGCCAGAACTTCGACCGGAATCGGCTGGAGCGGGAGCTAGCCCTAGTGCATCAGTTGGATCCGGGGCGAGCAATCATTATGAGCCGCAGCAACAACTACGCCGGCTTGAGCCTGCGACAGCCACTACCAGACGTAGTGGGCATATCCATTTACCGGCACGTGTGGCCCACCCAGCTACATCGGTACCTTACCTACCCGTTCCCCAGTTGGTACTACGCTTTTCTAGCTGGGGCCGAGCAGATCCTCACCGGTAAACCATCGGTTGTGCACGAGTTGCAAGCCGAGCCGTGGCCACCACACGGACAAGACATATTACACACCAGCCTGGCTGAGCAAAATAAGACATTTAACGCGAGCACCCTGAAGAGTACGGTAACGTTCGGTGAACAGACCGGCATTAAAAACATCGATCTCTGGGGTGTCGAATACTGGTACTACCGGTCTCACGTTTTGCACGACCCATCTGTTTGGAACGCGGCTGAGCGCATTTTTAACAGCTAGTAGCTAGTTATACATACGCGTGGTCCATGGTATGCCGCGAGCCTCACTCAGAGGCATAGCTGGCCCTTCCGGTTTAAATGAATCCTCGGGCGGCACCCACAGGTGGCCGCCGGGCAATAGTAAACCTGGCGCTGTTGCCATGCCCTGACCCACACAAATCCCGTAACGAAAACCTCGGCGCGCCATGTCGGGTAAGACGTGCGCTGGCGCTTTGCCTACAACGATGGCGGTAGCTCGGCCGACCAACCGACCAACAGTGCGCGCAATCACAGGTTCGGCGCCAGGCAGTCCACACCATTTTTCAGCAAATGTATCGTCTACCGCCACCATGCCAATATGCCGTTCGCCGCTGCCCTCCTGAACACCTTCAAATGTAGCCCAATGAGCTTCCAGGCGAGCTTTGGGCACGCACCGATAGGCAAGTGGGGTGATGCGCAAATCTTGCGGCTCCAGCCAGCGCGATCGAAGTGCAAACCACCGGCTTGCGGCACGTTGCCGCGCGTTTACCAGTGCTTCACCAAGTCCTGCTTTTGCCATACCACATTTGATATCACGGCGCGAACCAAGTTGTCGGTAAGCAACGTTACAACAACTGCCGCATGACTACATTTCGGTTGGTGGAGCTATTTGCCAGGTGCCACTTTTGAGCCGATACTCGTTGGCCGACTGCACAATCACGGTAGTAGTTCCAGTTTGCGACGTTACACTGCTGGCGTCGGTAACCACCAAGTGGAACACTAAGGTGTCGCCGGCCGCCAGAGTGGGAGCGGTAAAGGTGGGCTGCGCGGCTGTGCTGCTAGACAGCGTTACTGCAGTACCGCTGAACTGTGTCCAGGCATAGGTAATAGCCCCTTCCAAGTCACTCGATCCACTGCCGTCGAGCGTCACTGTCACCCCAGGCAGCACTGTCTGATCAGGGCCAGCGTTGACAATCGGTGGCTGGTTGGCACCAGTGGCCGGGCCAGGCCACACACTATCTTGGTCGACCACTTCGTCTACCCAAATGGTGCCGACATAGGTGTTCGAGCTACCGCCATCATCTATCTGGTTAAAACTGCCGCCAGTGTAAGCAGCCGTGCCGGTGCTGGGCATCGTTTCGGTAGGCGTATAGGGACTGTTCAGCAAGTTACCCATGTATATCCGCAAAGTCTGAGTATTGGTCGTAGTGGCATCAACATGGTATTCCAAGCGAATCCAAGTATTGAGCGGATAGACATTGACCGACGTCGCCACTACCGTAGCGGTGTCGCGGAGCTGCAGCTGGCCAGCGTTGGTTAGAGTTATCTGCGCTTTCGTGGCACCGGTCAAACGAGTTCGTATAATGGCTACACTGGTGCCAACGGGGGGGTAGGCCGTAAAACGTACGTAGCGGCGCATGTAGCGTTCAGTCACTGATGCTGCCGGCACCGTAATTGCCTGACGCATAAAGCCCGCCGTGGTGCCGTTGCTGACTGTTTTAGCACTTAGATTCCCCACGACGGTTTGGCTGTTATCGAAGGTGCTGTTTTGGATGGTACTGTTATACGCCGTGTTGCTGGTGGTAATGGTAGCGCCATTGGTGCCACCCTCAAAATTCTCCTGGAATGACGGGGCGGGCGGCGCGTTTATGGTAATAGTGACGCTGTCGGCGTTACCGCCAGCGCCCTTGTCGTCGATGGCGACCAGGCTGAATACCAGCGTCGTACCAGAGCTAGGTGACGTAAAGGTGGGCTGCGCGGCAACGGTTGATGAGAGTGAAACACTGAGGCCACTGGTTTGCCGCCAGAGGTATGACGCCACTATGCCGTCAGAGTCAGTGCTAGCTGTAGCGTCGAGCGTAACCGTGGCTGGCGGGGCAATGGTCTGGTCGGGACCGGCACTGGAAACCGGAGGCAGATTGGCACCAGCTGCCGGGCCTATGTAGCCGCCGACACTCGTGTTGTCGGCCGCCGCGTCCATCCATAGTGTCCCCGTAAACACCGCCGGCGTACCCATGCCGTCGGCCACGCGGTCAAACTGGCCGGTCGTAAAGCTACCGCTAATGGTTTCATCTGGTGTACTGCCGGTATAGTTACTCAGCACAAATATCTTTAAGGTCTGAGTGCTGGTGGTGGTAGAGTCTACAAACCACTCTACCCGGAACCAGGTGTTGGGCGTGATGGTGGTGGTAGAGGTAGCCACCGTGGTAGCGCCGTCACGGATGACCAACTGGCTCGCGCTCGTCACCACGACCTGGGCCATAGTCTGGCCGGATAAGGCATTGCTGCGCAAACGCATAATGGTCATGCTACCGGTAGCCGCGTTGCTCATGCGGAAATAGCGTCGAAAGTAGCGAATACCGGTCGGCGACGGTAAGTTCAAGGTGAGCGTCGAGGCAAACGTACCGTCGGTCACAAATTGACAGCTCAATGCGCCCGTCACCAATGCCGCATTGGTGAAGGTAACGGTGCCGGCCGGTGTGGTATAGCCGCTGTTGCTACTGGTAACGGCTACTCCGTTGGTGCCGTTCTCGAAATCTTCTGAGAATGTCGTAGGAGCCTGCGGATTCACCGTAATGGTCACCGTGTCTTGGGTGGATTGCACACCCAAGTTGTCGGTCACCACCAAGCCAAACACCAGTACACTGGTGCCACTGGTAATAGTGGGAGCGGTAAAAGTAGGCTGCGTGGCGGATGCACTTGATAGCGTTACGGCGGTACCGCTAATTTGCGTCCAGGCGTAGACGGCAATTGTACCATCGGGGTCAGAGCTGCCGCTGCCGTCCAGTGTTACTACCGTGGCCGAGACTACCGCTGGCTGATCGGGCCCGGCGTTGGCAGTAGGTGCTTGGTTCACACCGGAAGCTGGGCCGGGCCAGGTGGTGTCGTCATCATCAACCCCATCAATCCACATACTGCCGGCAAAACTTGCCGCGCCTATACCATCTTCAATTTTGTCGAAGCCACCTTGAGTGTAGGAGCCGCTCAATGTTTCGGTAGGTGTGGTACCGTTCACATTCGCGCCCATAAACAACCGGCAGTTTTGCGTCGAGCCAGTCGCGTTGACCTCCCACTCTACCCGGAACCAGGTGTTTATAGAGACCGTGCTGGTGCTGGTGGCCACTACTGTAGTGGGGCCATCACGAATGGTTAACACACCACTCTGCTGCAGAGTGAGCTGGGCGACGCTGTTAACACCGCTACGGATACGCATCGGCACCAAGATGTTAGCCCCACTGGGCAAGGCATTTACCCGGAAATAGCGCCGGAAAAAACGGTGCATAATCGGTGGCGAAGTGAAGTTTTCTTTAAGCGTTACCGCCGCGCCACCGCCAGGTGACAGTTTGGCGCTCAATGTATTGGCCATGAAGGTGAAGTTGTCAAACACGGCCGTGCCGGTCACTGATGAGTAGGCACAGTTTGAGGTGGTAATGGTCGCGCCATTTGGTCCGGTTTCGAAGCCCTCGCTAAAGACTGACGCCATGACTCTAAGACGTCTTTCCGCGCGAGGCTATTTGCTGCCAGGCAGCGCTCATGTTTGGGTCGGTGTCCATAATCCAGTTTTTATTGCCCGTACCTATGGCGTCCCAGTACATAAAGCCCACATAACCGTTGGCCTTCAGCCAGATCTCGTCCTGTAGCAGGGCGGAGGCCGCCGCAGTGCCCTTTGGCAGAACACCGCGTTCGACCACGAACAATGGCTTGCTTTTGGTACTGGCCCAGTTGTGCCAGCGCATGTGCTTGGCGTCATTTTGGAGCGCCATGGGCGTTGGGCCATCAGTGGTACTCCAGTAGCTATCGATACCCATAAAGTCACAGTAGCTACTACCGACCCACCAGTCGTCCGGCGTCGTGGTGGTAGTGCTACCCGGTCGCCACTGGTAGCTGCCATGAACCGGCCCGACCGTTATGTTGCTATTAAC
>CAZHYW010000028.1:7836-9152 GCA_964537115.1 uncultured Candidatus Saccharibacteria bacterium
GCAAAAAGCGGGCCGATTACGCTATTGGCAGCTTGGAAATTGCTAATATTGTTATTGGCATTGGCATCGGTAACGGTAGCCCCAACCCACAACTGTGGGCCAGGTGCCAGCGGCGCATTAAAACGCTGCCAAATACCGCTGCGGAGGTGGTAGGTTTGGACCGGACCGGAGCTCATGTGGCGACCTCTTTCGTAGGCGCAACCCAAGTAGACGGATGTAGCTTGGGTGTTTTTGGGAGGAGGCGTGGGTAGCTACGGCGACGAGCAAAACGCGCAAGCTGCACCGGATAGCTTGGGCTGTGGTAGAAAAGGGCCGCCACATGAGCTCCCGCCATTTAAGGGGTTCTCCACCACACGTCCAAACCATCTATAGCGCCATTGCCACCTACCGATGGCGCCACCGGCCCAATCCAAATCACCACGCGGGTACCGCTACTGGTGGCCGTACTGCGGTTTGGGTAGATGCTGTTGACGGTATCGTAGCTGATGAAGCCTGGCGACGTAGCAATTTGCGTGTCGGTGTAGCCTTCGGCATTGGTCTGGGCGGTGGCGGCTGCGCCCGAGGCATCGGCACCAACGTTTGCCGCCGTGAGAGTCACGGCGCCGACTTGGGTATTTACACTACTTACGCCCGAGACAATTCCGCTAATGGCAGTGTCGACATACGACTTATTGACGGCCGCCGTGTTGCCACTGGGAGCTGGTACAACCGGCGAACTCACAAAGCTTTTTACACCGTTGATCGACTCGGCGCCTGTGTTGTGTACCACGGCCGTGTCGACAGCTTTGGCTGCCAGGTCTGTTGTAAGGTTTACAACGGCACTTTCAGGAAACGACGCTGAAGGTACGACTGGACTTGACGTAAAAGTCTTGATGCCGCCGATGTTCTCGTTGCCCGTATTGTGCACCACGGCCGTATCTGTCGCCTTGGCGGCCAGCCCAGGAACGGTCGGTGAATTGGCCGTGCCACCTAAGTCACCCGTCAGTTTCAAGATACCTTTGGTGGTGCTGTCGGCGTCGCTAACGGCCGCCCCAGAAACGGTAGCTGGCAGCCATTTGGCGCTGGATTGGTTGTAGGCCAGCACTTGTGTATCAGTCACCCCAGCGGTAGTGACGTCGGTCAACGCGGCAAGGGTAGTGGGTGCACCGACATCCCCGGCCGTCAGCGTTACAGCGCCAGTTTTGCCATTCACGCTCTGTACTGGCACGGCCGAAAGCTTCAGCGTACCGTCTACGTTCAACGACTGAGCTAGGAAGTCATTAAGAATCTGACCCCAAAGGCCATCATCTCCACCAGGCTGCGGCAATCGTGACATT
>CAZHYW010000028.1:9252-12556 GCA_964537115.1 uncultured Candidatus Saccharibacteria bacterium
ACTGGTGCTGAGGTAAAGAGTCTGCGCATGGGCCACGGGCAGCTGCGTGGCGCTTATGTAACCGTCAAAGACAACGAGCTGTATCTGTTAAATGGCACCATAAACGGCACCCACGGCGTACCGGTGCCCGAAGCCGACCAAACGCGCAGTCGTAAGCTGCTAGCCAAACGGCGTGAAATTGACGCTCTGGTGGAGGCCAAGCAGCAAGGCCGCACTATTGTGCCGCTCGAGATGCTGACCGGTGGTCGCTACATAAAACTACGCATAGCCATTGGCAAGGGCAAGAGGCAGTACGATAAGCGCCAAACGCTCAAACAACGAGACGAATCGCGTACCATTGCGCGGGCGCTACGTCATGGTTGAAATTGGCACGCGGCACGAGACGCCAGTCTTATTGCATTCATACCACGAGCAGTTATAATGGGGCTGCTACGGGGGTTCTTAAGCCATGAGGGGTGACAAACCACTAAAAATCGGCCTGATGGTGCGTGGGTATCTGCCCGCGCCTAGGCCTAGCGACATGATTTATGCGCCCATCGACCTGGCAGTAGATCTGGCCCAGGGGCTAGTCGAACGCGGCCATAAAGTGGATTATTTTGGCCCTATAGGCACGCAAATAGATGGGGCCGGCACCCCGGAGATTACGCTGCGGCCACTGGCCACCAACAACCACGAGCTGCAGGAAATCTTTGCCAACACCGGACAAATGAGCCACTACATACCGGCGCTGTGGGATGCCTACATTGCCGAAGAAATGTTTCGCCAAGCCCAGCTAGGCGAATACGACCTGCTGCACTTCCACCACCCAGAGATTGCGCTGCCGCTGGCCCGCCGTTATCGCAGCATACCGGTAGTCTACACTTTGCACGACCCAGTCTTTCCCTGGTACAAAGAGGTCTTCGAGCTCTATAACTCACCCAATGAGTACTACGTGTCTATTTCGGACAACCAACGCCGGGACGCACCCGATTTGCCCTATGCCGCCACCGTGTACAACGGCATAAACACCGAGGAGTTCAGCTTTTCGGCTGAACACGAAGACTACCTGCTCTATATGGGTCGCATTGTGCCCGAAAAGGGTGTCAAAGAGGCCGTCCAAGTTGCCGAAGCGACCAATCACCGTTTACTCATCATTGGTCCCACCTATCCCTCGAGCCAGGGCTATTTCGACCAATACATTAAACCGTATTTAAATGACAAGATTTTGTACCTGGGCTATATAGACCGCAGGCAGCTCCGGCCCTACTACCAAAAGGCCAAGGCCCTGCTGGCACCCATTCAGTGGGAGGAGCCGTTTGGACTGACCAGCATAGAGGCCATGGCTTGTGGTACGCCAGTAATTGCCATTGCCCGTGGTTCCATGCCTGAAATTGTTGAAGACGGCAAAACCGGCTACCTTGTAGCGAGTGTAGGGGAGATGATAGACGCCGTACGCCGGGTAAACAAGCTCGACCGCCGCGCTTGCCGCGACCACGTAAAAGCCAACTTTGGCACCCGGCAAATGGTAGAGGGCTATGAAGCCGTTTACCGGCAGGTACTGAGCGGTAGCAGTGGCGTACGGCGCTTGCAGCGCCGGGTAGTCGGCAAAGTACAGCGCGGCATGGAACGTACTACCGAGGTAGCCCGCAAGCATACGCCGCGTATTAAGCCGCTTAAGTAGGCACCTCGCACACTGCAGGGACCAGCAAGCGCTTGACGCCTCACTTAGATAAGCGTATAACGGTGTTCAGTTTAGACTTTCGGCAGCGAAAGTTTTTTATTTTTGTTTTTCAAGTTTTAAGTGAGGTTTACGTATGTCAGTAGCTTTGTTGCCCCCGCGCGAGCGTCTAGATTCCGACCAAGGTGAATTCGATCAGGTCGAGACCCCTCTTCCAGCAGCCGTAGTTCTTGCGACCACCAGAATGGCGATTGGTGAGGCAATTGAGGGTGTAAGGCCCGCTATCGCGCTTGCCGCATTGGAAGACGCCGCTGCAATGCTAAGAGGAGCCACGACCGGCCTACGAGACACTACCACAGCAATGCCACTCCTCGGCTTTGTTAATAAGAATTCACCCGAGCGAGAAGCCGACAGGGCGGCTCAACAAGAGGTCGAGGAAGCACATGTTGCTTCGGGCAAGACCTTTGAAACTATGGGAACTTTGCCGC
Source organism: uncultured Candidatus Saccharibacteria bacterium (assembly GCA_964537115.1). Lineage (GTDB taxonomy): Bacteria > Patescibacteriota > Saccharimonadia > Saccharimonadales > UBA4665 > JAJZCD01. The sequence goes on from CAZHYW010000028.1 coordinate 11,398, forward strand.
GCCGAACACGTAAGCTGGCCAGGCTACTGCTTGAGGCCGAAGATCTGCAATTGGCAGCAAACCGCGCTAATGAAGCACTCGATCGTACACCTTGGAACCCAGTGGCTCGTTTAGATGCGGGCCGCATGCGCCGCGCAGCTGCCAATGCCCATGATATGGCGCGACGAGCCACCCCAAGAGGCCTAGAGGCCTTACGTCGCTTCGAAGCCAAGCAGGCTCGTCCCATCGTAAATCTAGACGAAAGAGATAGTAGGGTTATGGCCGCAGCCGGAACAGCCGCTTTAGAGCTTGAGGCCGCCGAGACAGCCCTTGGACTAGTACGCACAGTCGTCCCGGACACTCGTGTTGAGCAACATCCTGAGTTCGAAGGTGTCATCGCAGCAAAAGATGTAGAAAGAGGCGATCAGGCCAATCCCATCAGCCTCAGACAGAGAGTCAAGAACATGCTGGTGGGCTCCCGGAGAACGACTAGGCGTAGAGAAGATGGTTGGTACGACCAATTTTATGCCAACCTGGAAGCAACCGCCACCGCCGATGCGCATAACCACGCAGGCCTCAGCGGTCTGATAATTCTTGAGCTCATGAAACAGGCCGATCGCTTGACCGTTCCGCTGCATCGGGCCGAAACCGTCCGTCGCGATCATGTGGCCACCCCGATTGACCATGGTGTGCGCCACCGTATAGATGGGCGTGGCCAACCGGTGGTAGTTACGGATGCGGACGGCGAATCCCTACAAAGCGGCGCAGCCATAGACTGGCAACGCCCGCATCGAGACCGAGCGGGCATCCGCTTCGCTACAAAACGCGATGGGCTGGGCAGTGACTACCACAGACTTTACGGTGAACGCCACACAAACCCTGCGGCCAAGCAACGCCTTCAGAATGCCAGCCGCGCCGCAAGGCTTCTGCTTACCATAGCACCAACCTCTACTTACCTACAGCAAAACTTACCCGCGGACACCAAAATCGCAGCCTAACAAAACAGATTGCGACCAGAGCAGAGTTTGGGTATAATCAGCCTATTCGCGCGGGGCTTTGGCCCCTGTGTCGCGACGTACCTTTTTTATAGACGGTGAGAGGGCTTGCAGCTATGCAAGCGCTCACCTATATTCCGGGGTAGCTCAGCGGTAGAGCGGGTGGCTGTTAACCACTAGGTCGC
>CAZHYW010000029.1:0-11950 GCA_964537115.1 uncultured Candidatus Saccharibacteria bacterium
TGTTGGCAATAATGTCTGGCTTACCACTTTGCATAACGGCCATAGCCGAGTTGGTAGTACCCAGGTCGATGCCTATAATTTTACCCATACTAGATATACTTCCCTTCCTTTAGCAGATGATCATATAGAGTGCTAATAACAATTGTAGCATAAAAAATCAGCACTCGGGTGTCAAGAGTGCTAATTAGCCTAAATGATTACTCGCGAGCCTACGATTAAAGTGAAGTGCTGTGTCTTTGCCTAGAGGCCTTGGTCTCGTAGCCCTGTACGATCTATGCCTCGTAGGCCAACACGGTGCCGGGCGACTAACTCTCCCAGCAGACGGTCCCGGGTCGTCGTTGGCCGCTCCGTCTGGGCAACAGCTCTTGCTCCGGAGGTTTCGATAGCCGCAATTGCCCCCACTACCGCATCGTACATTTGCTCCCACTGACCCATCGTAAGCGGCCCGAGAGGTGTGGTGGTGTGGCCGGTGCCGCCAGGGAAATCGAGTTGCTCGCCATTTTGGTCCGCTACTAACGGGTATCTTTGGTGTCGCTCACCGTCCCTGCCGAGAGTAAGGTGGATAGCAACAAAGGGGCGACCTTCTGGGTCGCGTGCAAATCTGTAATCTCTAATTGTCCCATCGGGTACTCTGCGACGGGCATCCGTGCCCGGAAAGACACTGGCCACCGCAGGGTCAGGCGTGACGTCAATAATCGGTTCCTCGACCGTGCCACCGCCCCGTCTTGCGGCGTAGGTGGAAGTTCCACCATCAGGGTCACCGAGCCAGGGGTGCTCTAGATCATTTATATCAAACGGCGGAAGCAGTTCATGTAAGCGATTGAGCACTTCGCCCAGGTCATTCATACGTTCTGGGTCCACGGGCATAGAGTGCCAGGCAGACTCAGCGGTTATACTAGCTAACAAGTCTGCAGATGGTTGGCGTACGGGTGCAGTAAATGGTCCGGTCATAATAGGGTATATTATACCACTATAGTGTGGTATAGGCAATAGCTCTTTTAATACACCCTGTGGGCCTCTGTAATGTTACAATTGCCCATCAATACCTCTTGTGCCCGCCGTGCGTCATTAGAGCCCCGTAGGCCACCAGGGCTGGCGTGGCATCGCCTACGCTCCAGGCGCGCTCTTCGGCAATTTCCGCCTCCCGGGCGTCAAGTACCTTATCAGCAGCGTAATAGTCGCATTTTGTCACTGCACCTATGTTCAACGCTTCGCGTAACGCCTCGGAGGCCAAATCTACTCTTGCCTGGGCTCGGTCTAACTCTTCGCGCTTCGCCCTGTCAAACTTCCATGTTAATTGATGGCCGACCCCAACAATTAGCTGATGCCAGTTAGTGTCGTCGTACCAACAAATTGTGTCCCCTGAGGTTGCCACGTCCCACGAGGAACAGACGGGCGCGCCTCGTTCGCTACTCCGCTCCGCCATCGCTTGGTCTTTCCATCTTACGCCGTGCGCACGCTATGGCCGCCATAACAAACGCGTGAGCTTCGGTGCCCTGTACCCCAGCCTCAGATGGTTCCAAACTCTCACTCAGTCCAACTGAAGCCGCCACATCGTAAAGATACGCCGGGTCGCCGTCATCGGCTGGACTAACCGGGGAATATTCCGCGTCTGGCCCATCGAAACCGTCCAATAATCTATCTAGAAGCCCGGGCCATTCTAGATAGAATAGGTCCCTATCGACGAAACGATCTAACGGGCAATCGCTTCCGCACGATTGGTACCGCTCGGCAGCTGGACAGCGCATGCTCAGGCCATTTTTACCCGGACCATGGCGTGGCGGATTACTTCGTCGCCAATTTTGTAGCCGGCCTGGAGTTCTTCACTTACGACTTCGGTGGCACCATCGCCGTCTTCCATGCTGACAGCTTCGTGATAACGGGGGTCAAAGGGCTGCCCGATGGTGGCAATACGTTCTACGCCTAGATCGGTCAGGGTCTTTTCGAACTGTTTAACAACGCCCTGCACGCCCTTAATAAACTCCTCGTACTTCCGTAGATCGTCATTCTGAGGCGCAGCCGAAGAATCTGAGCCCAGATCCTTCGCTCCGCTCAGGATGACGGGAGCATGTTTAAGAGCACGTTCAAAGTTATCGATTACTGGCAACAGGTCACGCACTACACCGGCTTTTACCAGGCTTTTAAGCCCAGCAATCTGCTCGTCGTGGCGGCGGCGTAAGTTGGTGGCATCGGCTCGCTCGCGCTGCAGTGCCTCGGTGAGTTCGGCAACCTGCTGCTGCAGTTGCGCTAGGTTGGGATGTGGGGCTTTCTTTTGGCTCACTAGTCTACCCTCCTTGGGCCACTTTCGTTCGCTTCGACTGCCGCCGTCCACATTGCAACGCGAACGGCTTCGGCTGGATATCCAGCTTCTAATAGAGCTTCATGGCCGGTCACATACGTGTCTGCTCCCACCGCCACCTGGCCGGCTGCAAACGCACGTCTCATTGCAGCAACAGTCGCTTGCGCAAGGGCGGCTAGTGCGTCTCTATCCTGGCCTGTAAGTTGTTCGCCACTAAGCATACAGTACCTCCTCAAGAGTCCGGCCAGTGTGGGCTACCAGCGCCATAACATCGCGGTAGCTCTGGCGAGTGGGGCCCAGAGTACCTATATAGCTGTGGTCGCTAAAGGGGCTGCGGAACCGACTGATAATGAGGCTGACGCCGGCGCTCCGGCCAATGGGGTTCTCGCTGCCTATAAACACACTGAGCGGCTCGTTGGGCGCGGCTTCGCGCAGCCATGGCTCTAGATTGTCGAGCAGGCGAGCCACCTGTTGTACCTGGTGGCCAGTAGTAAATTCTGGCTGACCAAATAGGTTGCTTAGGCCACTAATATATAGTTGATTGCCAATGGTGGCCAGGCCCAGATTGTGGGTAAGCTCCACAAGCGTATCTACGGCGTTACGAATGGTGCGTTCCGGCAGGCCCCCGTGCTGCACCCGGGCAGAAAGAGCGCGCTCAGCACGGCGCTCGGGGACAGTTTCGGCTGTCTCGGCCAGGTTATTTACATAAAAGCGGTAACCGCGATCGGTGGGGATGCGCCCGGCGCTGGTGTGGGGCTGGGCAATGTAGCCCAGACGTTCCAGCTCGGCCATTTCGGCCCGGATGGTGGCGCTGCTCACATCAAACACTTTGGCCAGCAAGCTACTGCCCACCGGGACTGCCACCTCGGCGTACTGCTCAATGATGGCGCTCAGGATTTGCTTCTGACGCTCGGTCATGATACTAGTATCATACTGTTTTGGCACTCAAAAGTCTAGACTGCCAGGCGGCTACAGCTTCTTCAGATATTCCTGTGTCTCAGCCAAGAATCGCTCGGCGAGATATTTGCCTTCTTCTTGTTCGTGGTTGTTAATAACGCCGTCTTCCACAATACTACGGAGTTTCTCAACCGCATGTTCAAAATCGTCATTCACAAGAATGGTAAAGCGATTGTCTGGATCAGCGCCCGTGGCATATATACGACAGGCCGTTTCCAGGCGACGACGCTCATCCTCTTTAGTCATGGTACTGCGGCGCTTTAGGCGTTCCATCCAGGTGTCAAAATCGGGTGGTAACAGCAGCAAGGTGATGGCATCTGGTTTCTCGCGGGCAATGTTGGTGATACCACCAATGTCAACATCGGTAATAGCAATCAGCTGCTCCTCACGAGCTTTTCGCATCTCTCTTATGCTGATGCCGGAGACCTGTTGTTGGTGAATAATTTCGGCTTCTAAGTACTCGCCCTGTCTGATGCCAGTCAGTACGTCTTCCTCCGAGCGAAACCAGTACTCTACGCCGTTTTGCTCAGGCACGCCTTTGTTGACGCGGGGCGGACGGGTGGTATCGGAGACAATGTAGTGGTAGCGGCCCGATTCGAGCAGTTTATCAATTATTTTATTGCGCCCCGATGATGTTGGGCCCACTAGTAACACTAGTGTGGTTTCGCGGAGCACCTGACGAGCTTCTTCGCTCGGATGGTAATCTTCCAGAGCTGCATCAAAAGCGGCCCGGTTGTGTAGTACCGGCGCAGCTGGTGCCTGCATGCTGTTTGTATTTGCCAGTTCCATGGGCCGATTATACAGAAATCTCCTCTGTTTTTCCAGCCCCGTACCCTACAATACTACGTAGTAAAAGCGGAGGAACGTAGTAGTGGTTCAAGCGGCAGATTTTAATCTTCCCGACCAAGACGGTCGCGTACGCACACTGGCCGACTACGCCGGTAAGTGGCTAGTGCTCTATTTTTACCCCAAAGACGATACGCCCGGTTGCACCACCGAAGCCTGTAGTTTTCGCGACGAACGTGAGGCCATTGCCGAGTTCGGCAGTGCCGAGGTGGTGGGCGTCAGCAAAGACAGCGTACGCTCGCACAAAAAGTTCATAGAAAAATATGGCCTGAACTTTACGCTACTGAGCGACCCAGACCACAAAACCATTGAAGCCTACGGCAGTTGGGGGCCTAAAAAAATGATGGGCCGGGAGTATATGGGCACCCTACGCAACACCTTCATCATTTCGCCGGACGGCAAGATCGCCAAAGAGTACCGCGGCGTCGACCCCAAAACCCACGCCGCCGAGATTATTTCGGACCTGAAGAACCTCCAGGCCACGTAAAAGCTAATTCGTAGGCAAGATACCTATGCTTGAGGTTCCGTATTGGGCGGGACCCAAAGCCGGTTGCGCGGATGGTCCGCTGGGACTATACGTAGAGCCCTCTGGCATGACTCAACGATTGATAACGGTGTCCCGAAAGCAGATCTAAAGTTTGGCTCTTCAAAGGTTCTGGCATAGACTTCCCCAACGGTTGCCCTAACAGACGCCAACTTCACATCTGAAAGGCCTGCGATATTCGATGTCGCTACAGCCAGACGCATCCAGAAGCCGCCTGTGGGCGCCGGAGGCATATAGCTACGATAAAGATTATCTACGTCTACGCCAGTATCCCCCGTTAGTGCACGCAGAGCTGCATCTGCAGCCCCTATGCCAATACGTTGTAGCGTCGACGCAGCAAGATCAGCACCGTTCAATTCGTCCAATTGCCACAGCCAACCAATTTGTGGCCGGTCGATGTGGGGCATTTCGGCGGGTGGAGTTGGGCTAAAAGTAGGCATTGATTTTGCTACCATAGCATGGGTTTCTTGCTTTGTCTATATCGGTCCGAGCGTCAATCCCTAAAAACTACAAGCGGGCGTTTAGAGCTTCAAGCGCCATGAAGACGCTCGGAACTACGGTTACGAAACTGCGAAACACCGCCTCCTCGGGCGCATGTTTGCTAAAAATTGGCTTTTGGCATGCCAGCGCATAGCCAACCTCTAGCGCCGCACTTGGACCAATGTGTCCAGCCGGGGCGTGCAGCCACATAAAGTCAGACTGGCGTAGTGCTAGCAAATGGTGGGCTTCGAGTTGCTCCTCACTCATGCCAGCTTCAGCTTCGTCTTTCACAAAGTCGGCCTGTGGATCAATTAGCTGCAAACGATGAGGCGATAACACCTGGCATCCGGCCGTGACTAGTTCTCGGTACTCACGTTGTAAACCGTCAGGATCCCGCCGGTAGCTACCGGAGAGTACGCACCGCGTGATGGGCATATTAGAACTCTTGTTTGGAGTAGTACTGTGTTGCTTCCACAAAGGCCTGACGGCCAAGTCCTACGTCTGCTTCAATATCAAAACTTGCATAGCGGTGTGCTTGCGCCCGCGCTTCGTCAAGCGTCATCCAGGCATTATTGCCGCCGTCGAATTGCTCAAGTAACGCACCTTGCGGATTGGCACCATGCACCACATGGAATATTTTATCCTCAAGCAATTTACCGCTTTCGGTTTCAATAACATGCTCGTGATACACGCCCCGGTAGGTTAGCTGGGCACGCAGCCCAGTCTCTTCGTCCAACTCGCGAGCCGCAGCCTGCAGAATTGTTTCGCCCCACCGAATCTTACCACCCGGAAAGCCCCAAAAGCCAAAGTACGGATGTTTACGACGTTCCTGTAGCGCAAAGTAGGAACCGCCTTTTTCGATCTTTTCAACTACCAAGATAACAGCGCTTTTTGGCTGGCGTTCCAGCGTGCTATTTTCAGTATCTAATTTGTTGGCGTATTCTTTGCCGCTAGCCGTTAAGCGGTACCGACCAGCCGCGGGCTTCTCCACATAGCCGAGCTCCAGCAGCCGCTTTATGTGAAACTTAAAGTGGTCGCTGGTAAGGCCGGTCGGCTTTTGCAGCTTTGCAAAGCCTGCTTGGTTAACAAATAAAAGTTCACGCAAAATGTGTGTTTGTGCCTGATGAATCTCCGCCTCGTGGGACATAGTTGACTCCGCTTACGTGTCTGCATCATAGAGGCAGCTGCCGAGCCTGTCTAGGGAAATACGCTTCCCTTTTGTTACCCCCAAGTTGAGCATTTGTACTATATTGGTACGCATAAGTCTAAGCGGAGGTAACGCAACGTGATACTGGCCGGCTGTATTATGAAAGATTCTGACGGCAAGATTTTGCTGATGCACCGCAACACACCCAAACGAGTGCAGTGGGAGATCCCCGGCGGCATTGTGGAAGATGGCGAGAAGCCGGCCGAAGCGGCAGCCCGTGAAGTTAAAGAAGAGTTGGACTTAGACGTTACCGTCACCCGAGAAATTGGCGACAAGCATTTCGAAGAAGACGGCGAGCAGCATGCCTACTTTTGGTTTGAGGCCACTATTCAAGCCGGAGAACCTAGATTAACCGGCTCCGACAATGGCATCCACGACGACATTCGCTATTTTTCGCTAACTGAAATGCAAGCTATGTTCGAACAGCTCTCGGCTAACACCAAGAACTTCGTGCAGGCAGTTCAGAATGGTGAGGTTTTGTTATAGCTGCCACCGAACTGTGATAAGCGAATCCTGTTGACCCCAAGGAATACTTGGATGTATATTCAGCATATATTTAAAATCATAAGGGGAAACAGACATGCATAAAAAACTGAACGCCACGGGGATAGGCCACGTGGCGCTGATCATGATTTTCGTGGTCGGTTTTGCCCTAGTGGGTACCTACATGCTGTACATCAGTCACGCCGACGCAGTCTTTGCCGGATGCACCGCCAAGGGAAAGGCAACTGTTACCTCAGTCAATAGCAGTAGTACAGAGACTTACTACCAAACATTGGGCTATGGCAGCACCGGTACCTGCGTAAAATCGCTACAGACCAAAATTAACCAGTATTGTTCCCCCATGACCGCCCTAAAGGTCGACGGCAGCTATGGTCCCAAGACAACGACCGCCGTTAAGTCTGTGCAGCGATTCTTCGCCACCATTGAGAGTAGCCAGCGTTGGCGAGTCAATGGCAAGGCCATATCTATAGATGGGGTGACTGGCCCGCAGACCTGGAGCGCCATACAGGTTTTCAACAATCCTTACGGCACTGGCTCTACTAGGAATGGAGGAGTCAACTGTACCTACCCACGATTGTAGCCGTTCGTAATTTGCCTGACTACTAGCTCTAGTCGCGTTTGAGCATGACCGTGAAGGCTTCGGCAGGGATATCCACCTTGCCGAAGCGTTTTAGGCGTTCTTTGCCTTTTTTCTGCTTGGCGAGTACCTTCTTCTTGCGACTCACGTCACCACCATAGAGACCGGTCGTCACATCCTTGCGGTAGGCGCTTATGTCTTCACGGGCAATGAATCGGCCGCCAATGCCGGCTTGCAAGGCTACCTGGAAGTTCTGGCGGGGGATTACTTCCTTTAGTTTGGCGACTATTTCGCGGCCCAGCTTATCGGCCTCGCTGCGGTGCACCATCACGCTTAGCGCGTCTACTCGCTCGCCGGCCACATAAAAGTCGACTTTCACTAGATCTTCGGCCCGGTAGTCGGCCAACTCGTAGTTAAAGCTACCGTAGCCACTGGTAATGCTTTTGAGCTGATCGTAAAAGTCCGTTAGTAGGTTCGCAAGCGGCGCTTCAAAGCCTACTACAGCGCGATCCTCCACATAGCTGAGATTCTTTTGCAAACCGCGCTTGCCGGAAACCAGCTGGATGACCGGGCCCACAAATTGTTGCGGTACGATTATTTCGCCTTTTATCCACGGCTCGCGGATTTCGCGGATTTTGGATGGGTCGGGCAGGTCGGCCGCGCTCTTGATGTCAAGCTCTTCGCCGCTCAGCAAGCTTACCTGGTAGTCGGTGGAGGGGTTAGTGACCACCAGGTCAAGGTTGTACTCGCGTTCCAGCCGCTCGCGCACAATGTCCATGTGGAGTAACCCCAAAAAGCCTATACGTACGCCAAAGCCGAGCACCGGCGAGTTCTCGAGGTCGTACTGCAAGGCACTGTCGCTGAGCGAAAGCTTTTCAATGGCCTCTTTGAGCTCGTTATAAAACTCGTTGCTTTCCGGGAAGAAACCGGCGTAGACAAACGGCTGCACGTCTTTGTAGCCGGGCAGCGGTTGTGTGGCCGAGTGGGCAGCTAGTGTAATAGTGTCGCCAACTTTGGCATCACGGGTCGTCTTTAGGTTCGTGACTATATAGCCAATTTCCCCAGCTCTAAGGCTGGCGCGAGGACTCATGTCGGGCGTCAGCGCACCGACCTCCAGTGCCAAGCCAGAAGCGCTGGTGTTTAGCATCTTTATATGTGCGGCTTTATCTATTTGCCCATCAAACACCCGCACGTATAAGATAACACCGCGATAATCATCGTAGTAGCTGTCGAAGATCAACGCCCGCGTAGTGCCATCTCCCAATCTAAAGGACAGTCCTTTAGAGGTTGTAGCGGGTGATGGTACATCTGTAATTATGCGCTCCAGGACCGACTCTACGCCCGTTCCTGTTTTGGCGCTGATCTGTAGGATATCATCAAATTTACAACCGAGCAGGCTCACAATTTCGGCACCGACGCGCTCCACATCTGCCGCTGGCAGGTCGATTTTGTTCATGACCGGGATGATGTGCAGGTCGGCGGCTATGGCCAGATACACGTTGGCAAGTGTTTGCGCCTGGATGCCTTGGCTAGCATCTACCACCAGCAGCGCACCTTCGCAGGCTTGCAGGCTACGGGAGACCTCGTAGCTAAAGTCTACATGGCCGGGTGTGTCGATGAGGTTTAGCTCGTACACCTCTGACTGGCCGGTCGTCTGGAGCGATGGACTGCTAGGAAGCTGTGAGGACGGTAAGGGAGCGGTATTTGACATACCGCGAGTGCCGACCGGAGCAGCTGACAACGCAGGGCGCGCTCCAGATGGGCGGTACTCCATACGAACCGGCGCGAGCTTTATGGTAATACCCTTTTCGCGCTCCAAGTCCATGCGGTCCAGCAGCTGCGCTTTCATGTTGCGCTTTTCTACCGTACCAGTTAGCTCCAGCAGACGATCGGCCAAAGTACTCTTGCCGTGGTCGATATGCGCAATGATACAAAAGTTTCGGATGTGGTCGGGGTTCATTAGGGGTATAGTATAGCCTCTACCCCTGTTATTGCCAAGCTAAGCCAATTTCGAGCGCTTACTTTGGTGGTTTTTTGGCGATGCGGTAGTGCTGCTGCAAATAAAACAGCTGCTCGGCTACGAACTCCAGACGGTACTGCTCACTGTGTTCACTGGGCAATGATTCGGCAATCTCTTCGAGTGTAGCGGCCAAAATGGCAAAGTAATCGCCCGAGGCAACCAGTGCGGCTGTGTAGAGCTCGTCTTCGTCAGTGGGCACATCATGCAAGAGCCGATCATGACCCGTGCCGTCAGTGAGAAGCCGGTCGGACACGGTTAAACGGTATGCGGTCATAACACCTCCAATATGCTCATATGGCCGTCCTTGGTAATGAGTAGATGATCCAGTAGATCAATGCCCAAGATCTTACCGGCCGCTACTAGCTGGCGGGTTACCTCCCCGTCGGCTCGGCTAGGTTCTAGCGACCCCGAAGGATGATTGTGGGCGATTATAACCGCCACCGCGCCATGCGCAATTGCCGGCTGGAAGACTTCGCGTGGATGCACCACATTTGAGGTAAGACTGCCAATGGAGATAACCTCGTCGTGCACCACTTGGTACTGACTGCCCAGGTACAGCCCGCGCAGCTGCTCTTTGCTGCCACTGCCCATGCTTTTAAAGAAATGATAGGCCTGCTCGGGTGTGCGCACCTGCAGTGGCTCACCCGTGCGACCGGTGGCGTAGGCCCGGCGGCCAAGCTCCAAAGCCGCTACTAGCTGGCAGGCTTTGGCCAGCGGTATACCAAGTGTTTCAGACAGATACAGGGGGCGCGTTTCGCGTAATGTGGCCTTCTCGCCATACTCGTGCAGCACGCGCTTGGCCATGGCCAGCACCTCTTCGCTGCGCGTACCCACGCCCCATAGCACCGCCACTAGCTCCGCCTGGGTAAGTGTACCGGCGCCAGCCGCCAACATTTTTTCGCGCGGGCGGTCGTGGTTGGGTAGGTCTTTGACCCGCAGCACATACTGCGCGGGTGGAGTATCGAGTAGGATATCGTTATCTTGCAGACTATACGGCATACGGCCGGTCCTCCTCTTAGCGTGCCAACAGTATAACCAAAGCTTTAGGCCCATGCCCAGCTTATAGCTGAAGCGTTATTTACATTTTGCTAAGATTTCTTAATATTCTACCTTTACGGGCCGGAGGGTAATCCGCCGCACCCAACGCCAGAACGGCTGCACCTCTTCCAGGCCAAAAATACCCGAGACTACAAAGTGCGTTGTAATAGTAACAATGGCGATCAGCAAGAACTTGCTGCCCAGCGCCAAAATACCGTGGTCGCTTGAGCTCAAGGGTACGAAACCAACGGTGATATAGCCTGCCACCAGACTAAAGCCGGTTACCGAAATACTGCGCGACACTCCACTCCAGAAGTTACGGTCAAACAATTTGGGGTCACGAATGAGCATGATGATACACATGACAAACACCTCCACCGCCGCCACGACTGACTGGGCGATGGCTAGTCCGGCCAGGCCATAGCCACCGGGTCTGGTTAGCAGATAGGCCAGTAAGATGTTGAGCGAGATGGTAAAGACCGAGACATAGAGCGGTGTACGCGTATCTTTCTGCGCATAGAACCAGCGCGAAATAAGCGCATACATAGTCCTAAACAAAATGGCTATCACTAAAAAGCCGAATACATTGGCAATATCACCACTGTTACGAGTAAAGATAAGGTGAGCCAGGTAGCCACGGGCAAAGAAGCTCACCACTACCACCGGCAAAGAGATCCATATGATGAGCCGGAGGAAGCGCAAGAAATCTTGCCGGAACAGATCTGGCCGGCCGTGACTAAGCCGATTGTTGAGCCGCGGAAACACGGCCGTGGAAATAGCGGTACCTATGAGCAATACCGGTGCCAGCATGAGAGTATAGGCATTGTTGTAGTACGAAATTGAGCCCTCGCCCAGCTTGCCGGCGTAGCGCGTTTCAACAATTGATTCCAACTGGTCCATCCCTTGGTCAATTGAACGTGGCGGCAAGTTGCGCAGCACCTGGCGGAAATCCCGGCTGCGCCAAATGATGTTAGGCGTCCAGCGAAAGCCGGTGCCATAGATACCCACTATCACCACAACCAGCTGCAATATTGCCCCCAGTAGCGCGCCGATGCCTAGGCCCATAATGCCTAGGTGGCCCGGCCCTCCGTTACGATGCTCGGCTTCGCTAAACACCAGGGCGGACACCACAATGCTGGCGTTATACACCAACGGTGCCATGGCGTAAAAGAAGAAGCGTCCCAGCGTTTGCTGTGTGGCGGTTAGGATGCCAGAAATGGTAAAGAGCAGCGGGTTAAGTGCCAGCAGACGCATAATAACCACCGCCGACGGCAATTCCTGAGGCGTCACCAGCTGGCGCATAATGGGCTCGGCGAAGACGAGTATGATAACCGCTACTACCAGCATGACAATAGCGAGGAAATTGAGCAGGCTCGATACCAGCCGCCACATGCCCTTCTTGTCGCCGCGAGCCAAGTGGTCAGCCAGCACGGGCATAAAGGCCACGCCCAGCGCCCCGGCAGAGATAGTAAAGAAGA
>CAZHYW010000030.1:0-11830 GCA_964537115.1 uncultured Candidatus Saccharibacteria bacterium
GCGAAAAAATCCGCACCTACAACTTCCCGCAGGACCGCATAACCGACCACCGCATAGGCTACTCACGCTCCAACATCCCCGGCGCCCTAAACGGCGAAATCGACGACCTTATCGACCAGCTAGCCGCCTACGAACGCCAGCTTATAAACGAAGGCCAGTAAATGAAGGCCCTTATAACTGGACGGCCCGGCATAGGAAAAAGTTACGTTACCCAAGGGCTAGCGGCCCGCGGCCTACAAGCCTATGACCTTGAAGAAATACCGGGCGTCATACGACTGGAAGTAAAAGAAACCGGCGAACCAGCGGAATGGCCCGACGGCTTCGTGGACTGGAATTACTATGCTTGGCGTATACAGGCCGGACCTCTTAGGAAGTTTCTAGACGCTCTCAACGGCGATGTCTATGTATCTGGTTCGGCGAATAATCAGACTGATTTCTATGGCTTGTTTGACAAGATCCTCGTTTTAACTCTAGATGACCCTGAGGTCTTGCGGCACCGCCTTGAAACACGCAATGTTCACAAACACGGTCAAGGCCCCGAAAATATCGACCGTGCTGTCAATCGCTTCCTCTCTAAGCAGACGGACTTGCTAGCGCTCGGAGGTATTGCCATTGATAATAGTCGCCCGCTCAATGAGGTGCTAGACCACATCGTTGAGGTAACACATGACTCTCAGTGATTGGTTAAAGCAGGCCCAGGCGCAGCTCGAAGGCTCCGGCATTGCCACCGCCCGGCTGGATTGCCTGGTGCTTTTGGCTGACGCGTTGGAGCGAGACAAAAGCTGGCTACTTTCGCATGCGGAGTATGCATTGCAGGGGCCAGATTTGAAAATGTTGAATACAAAAGTTGCTCAACGAGCCAAGCACACTCCCCTAGCCTACATCCGCGGCCACGCCGAATTCTACGGCCGTGAGTTCGCAGTAAACGCCCACACGCTCGTTCCCCGTCCCGAAACCGAGGCTATGATCGACGTACTAAAAGACCTCGTTTCCCGTCATCCTGAGCAAAGCGAAGGATCTTCCCCGGGATCTAACGACAGATCCTTCGCATACGCTCAGGATGACGAAAACATAACACTCGCGGACATTGGCACCGGATCCGGGGCAATTGCTATTACGGCCAAACTAGAGCTGCCGCAGACGCACGTTATAGCCACCGACATCGACAAAAACTGCCTGAAAACCGCCGAGCACAACGCTCGGAGCCTCGGTGTCGACATCACTCTCCTCCACGGCTTCCTGCTACAGCCCCTTCGTGACTCGAGTCTCGTGACTCGCGACTCGATTATTCTAGCTAACCTCCCCTACGTCCCCGACAACTTCCAAATCAACACCGCAGCCACGCACGAACCACGACGCGCACTGTTCGGCGGCCCGGACGGCCTGGACCTCTACCGTCAGCTGTTCAGGCAAGCAAATAGTTTAGCTACTAAACCAGTCTGCATCCTCACCGAAAGCCTCCCACCCCAGCACGAGATGCTGGCTGAAATAGCCAAAGCTGCGGGCTACCAACTACAGCAAACCAACGACTTCATCCAACTATTCGTAGCCGAATCCCGAATGTAGAAGTATCGAAGTATCGGGGCTCCGTCGGACCTTCGATAATTCGATACTTCGGGTATTAACCCTAACTGCTGGGGGCGGTGCCGAGGGTCACTGTTTTGGTAAGGGTTTTGCCGCCACGCACAATGGTTAGAGACACGCTGTCGCCCACTTTATGCTTGTCGAGCAGTGATGTCAGGCTGCTGTTTTGGTTTACGTTTGTACCATCTAGCTGCGTAATGATATCGCCCGGCTTAACACCCGCGTTGTCGGCCGGACCACCCGCCACTACCGTGTCTTGACCATCAGCCTGGTCGGCGGTGGGAATATAAGCGCCCTGGTCGACTGTGAGATTGTACTGGTTGACTACGTCGCTGGTAATGGGCACATAGACTACGCCTAGATATGGCCGCTGCAACTTGCCGGTGCTCTTCACGCTGTCAATCAGGCCCGACAAGTCGTTAATGGGTATAGCAAAGCCAATGCTCTGCGAATCGCTGGCAATGGCAGTGTTCATACCAATTACCTGCCCGTCGAGGTTTACCAGCGGACCGCCGGAGTTACCTTCGTTTATAGCCGCGTCTGTTTGAAACAGATTGTCTAGATTCTCGGCGCTGGAGCCATCGCTCGCCCTGGCCTGCACGCTGCGGCCATAGCCACTTATAATGCCGCTGGTAACGGTGTTTTGGAACTGCCCCAAGGCGTTGCCAATGGCCACCACCGGGTCACCAACCTTCACTTGCGCCGAGTCCCCTAGGGCAGCCGGAGTAAGTGTCTTGCCCTTGGTGTCTTGAATCTGCAGAAATGCAACATCGAGCGAGTCACTGTCGCTCGTACGTCCCACTACTTTTACGTTGTCGTAGACCGTGCCGTCGCTCAGTGTCACACTAACACTGGTGGTGCCGTCTGGCACTACGTGACGGTTGGTCATAATAAGCCCGTCGCTGGTAAGTATGATGCCGGTGCCGGCATCTTCCTGAGTCTGACTGCTGCCTCCAAAAAAATCGAAGGCATTGCCCTGCGACTGAGTCATAACATCTACCGACACTACGCTTGGCCCCACCGTTTTAGCAATGTTGCTTATGAGTGCAGCCTGGCCCTCCAGCACGATTTTTTGCTGAGGTAGGCTTGTAGAGCCATTGTTCTGATGGGCTATTGCACCCAGCCAGCCACCACCAAAGCCTAAGCCCAGCACTACTATAGCGGCCAGCGCAAACATAAGCGGTCCTTTGCGCCGGTGCAAGTCGCCTTCTCGTCCCTTCTTGCGAGGCTCCGAGAAAACCGGGATAAGCGACTGCGGTGTGCTCGTCTTAGGCTCTTCGGGTGTCAGTAATTCAGGTTTGGCACGCTTAGTGAACTGCTCGTTCTCGCCATCTCTTAGCTTTCTCTCGGTGTCATCTTGCATATCGCATATACCCCCTTTTTTAGAATCTAACCACAGTTATGACCGGAGTAGAATAGTGCAGTTTGTTCGAAAAATGAGCACCGCAAGCGAGCCGTACTTAAGGTACGGTAAGTGCGGAGCGCAGGCTTTTCGGGCAAAATGTGCTGTTCTACTCCGGTCATACTAGACTATTTTGTCGCCCCAATCAGAGAATGTCAGCACCACCAAAAGCATGGCCACCATTATGAAAATGATCTGGCGGCGAACATTGTCGCCCAGCTTGTCGAAATGGTCCAAGTAATACAGCGTGCCAAGCCCAATACCAAAAGCCACTAGAAGCAACGTCGGCTGGGCTACCGGACCATAAAATAGCAACCAGTGGCCCAGCACCCACGTAAGTGCCGCACCAAAATAAGCCCACAGGTAAGCAAGCAAGCGTACGTAGGGTTCATCGAAGCTGTAAAAGAAATGGTGGGCTGCAAAAAAGCACAGTAGGCCAACAGCGCCAACTAGTACAAAAAGCGGCGCGTGGTCCCAGGTTACAAATACAGCCATCAGTCCGGCAATAAAGCCAATCAGGGCTTGCAACGAAACCCAAAGCGTATCGGTGCGGGGTTTTATGGCAATAAGCCAGCCGGCCCATAACACCGCCCACAGTAGTTGAAATAGCTCACTGGTAGTAGCCGCCATGAAGCCAAGGGTGGAAACACCAATGATAATATCGACCGCATTGGCCCGAAGGTTGGCTACCCAGAAACGAGGACGAACCGCTAACATACGCCACTTACTTAACAGAATTAAGCTTAAGGCGAGCGGGAGAAACGTCCAACGGACCAGCAAAAAAACCAGCAGTGGCAACAGCGCATTATATACAAAATAAAAGGCGTGAGAAAAGCCACGACTAGGCGTCAATTTATTGATTAACGGCCTCATTTAGACACCATTATAACAAACTTCGCGTCCGATACCGGTAAACTGACTCCAGCTGGTAGCTCCGTTGCCGCCGTGACATTAAAGCGTGCTTGTAGGTAGTGGGAAGTAAATGGATCTTTACCATGTGATAGATCTACCACGGTCGCTGTCGATAGTGTCTGGTCAGTTATGGCAGTGGCCACCACGTTGTAGCCATAACTTTTAAGAAGCGCCGCCGTTGCCTCGGCGCCAGCGGTAGTTGGGGCCATGACGACAATCGGCGCATGTTCTTTTACGATATAGCCGTCCGGCAGCTGACTACGTACATATTCTTGAATAGCTGTGTAGTTATAAAAACCAGCTATTGGCCGGTCCACCGATGTGTTGCCCACGTGGTCAGTCGTAACCAACTGGTGCGGGGGCTCGCTTAAGCCCAGCGAAGCCACGTTGCCGTCGCTTATGTGCTTCATAATGCTATACAGCCGCAGAGCGCCCTGAGTACTGAGGTCGGAGTAGACATTGTCGCCAAAGGCGTCCATAAGACTGTCGATTTTGACCGGGTTGCTCAGGGTACCCAAGGTGAAAACCTTGTCTTTGAGCGCAACTAATATTTGGCGCTGGCGTTCGCCGCGGGCAAAATCACTACTAGTTTCTCGAGAACGAGCATACAGCAGCGCCTGTGTACCATTCATTTGTTGCAAACCGGCTGGTGCCAGCACCGGGTTCCAGTGGTTCTCCCATGCCATGGTTGGATCAACCAGTGCGGTCGGTACATTTACGGTTACTCCACCCACAGTGTCTACCGCCTGTTTAAAGGCCTGAAAGTTTACGAGCACATGATAATTAACACTTATGCCCAAAACCTGTTTTAGTACCTGGTCAAGATTGTTAAAACCAGCCTGCACGGCGTTAGCGTTGGCATTACTGGAGTCCAGCTTGCCCAAGTAGTGGTACTTGGCACTTTCGTAAGCGGCATTAATCTTCTGCTGCTTGCCAAAGTAGTTCACCGGCTGGTTGACCCATAGATCACGCGGTACGCTCAACATAGCAGCTGTGTTGTTTACAGGGTCCACGCTGAGCACGACAATTGTGTCAGTTAGGTCAGGGCCGTCATGCCCCGGCCCGCCAATCCCAAGCAGCAATATATTTACCCGGCCATCGCCCTCGCCTTTTAGTAGGTCGGGAGTAATTGGCTTGCTGGCTAGTGCTGCAACCGTGGTGGTGCCATGGAAGACTTTGTGCAGTTTGCTATAGGCTTTCCACGATAAGAATCCGCCCATGGTTAGTACAACGACCAACATCACCGCAATCACCTGGAGTGTTCGCCCAAAGCGTCTTTTTCGCACCACCTTCTCTGGCCGCGGCGGCGCGTAGTAGCGCGGCAACTGCAGTTGGCCGGCAGCGCCGTCGGTTGTCGCGGGAGTAGCGGGCGGTTTGTGTGAAGGTGTAATGGTAGTGTTGCGCGCCGGCTTGGAGGCTACGGCACGAGCCAGTTTTGCAGACGGAGGCACATGAGCAACCGGCCGTCTAGGAGCCGTCGAAGCACCAAACATGCCGCTAGGAAAAACTGACGAAGACCGAGGCCGCACGCCAGAGCTGTGCAGCGATGGGCGAATACCATCTGTGTTAGGCCTGCTTTGGCGCCGCGCAGCAGGCCGAATGCCGTCTATATCCATATGCAAAAATTACCCTGATAGTATACGTGAAAAAGCTGGCACCTAAAACCCGGTTATGTTAAACCACGCCGAAGCTTCTCGCCGCTTGGCCGGTGTCATACACGCTGGTATGCCCCCAAACACAGAACGTGCTTTGCTTTGGCGCCACACTTAAGCTATATCTGCTACATAAGACATAAGCCCTCAGAAAGTTGAGGCAAGCTTCATTTTCTTACGTGCTTACGCAATATCTGCGATATACCTTCAGTACTCAGAAAATAGAAGCACGAGCTTCTTTTTCTTTCGTACTTCCGTTATAGTAGTGCCAGTGAACGAAACCAAACCAGTCCCTTCCAGCGAGCCCAAACCGGCACCTGGACCAGATCCCAATGCGCCGGCACCGCCGTTGGTGCTAGCTAGCCAACCGGCCGACCCAGAGGGAGCTCAAAGTGCAGACTCCACAACCAAGCCGCACAGCAAGCTGCGCAGCACTCTTTCTACGGTCGGCATATTGCTCTTGGCTCCCATTATTGCCATTCTGTTAACCGCGTACGTTTTCCAAAGCTACCAGGTCGATGGTCCCAGCATGCAAAACACCTTGCATAACAACGACCGTCTTATTGTTTGGAAGCTCCCGCGCACCTGGGCACACATAACCGGCCATCAGTACGTACCAAAACGCGGCGATATTATCATTTTGACTGAATCGGGCCTAAGCAATTACGGCGACAGTCAAGACACTAAGCAATTGGTCAAGCGCGTGATTGGTTTGCCAAACGACCACATCGTTATTAAAAACGACGTGATTACCGTCTACAACAAGGAGCACCCTAACGGCTTTCAGCCAGACAAAACGTTGCCCTACGGCAAAAACGGCGCCATTCCGCCCACCATGAACAACATTGACATTACCCTAAACGACCACCAGCTATACGTGTGTGGTGACAACCGCGGCGACAGCCTCGACAGCCGCATATTTGGCCCCATAAACACCAACCAAGTCATTGGTAAACTGGTAGCTCGTATTTTCCCCTTGTCCGGCGCCGAGCGGTTTTAGAGTAATCAAGACAACCTTGCGCGCTCGGCTTCAGCGGGAGTCCTCAGGCTAGGGTTTCTCTTTGCGCCGTGGTACAAAATGAATTCGGCCGCCCAGTTGCTCTTTGCAAACCACGGCCGAGCGCACAGCAAACAATAAGAGGGTCTGTTATTATGAGCCCATGATGGACGCTCGGTTTACCACATACGATCCAAATGCCGCTGGCTCAAAGGGCCTTATATATATTGGCGACAAACTGCTGCTCTACCGCCGCAATACCAAGACAGACCTCCACCCGCTTGATATCGATTTACCCGGCGGCGGCCCCGAAGGCACCGAAACCCCGTTTGAGACCTGGCAGCGAGAAATCAAAGAAGAGTATGGCCTAACTATCACCCCCGCCGATATTGCGGCCTGCTACCCCTATTCAAGCCAGTCGCGCCCCGGTCGTACCGGCTACTTTTTTGTAGTCTATTTTCCGGAAGCTACAGCCAAAAAGATTGTTTTTGACTACGCCGAGGGCACCGAGTACCTACTACTCACCCCCGCCGAATACCTCGCCCGCACCGACGCCTGGGAATACATCCGTAATATCGCCCGCCGCTATTTAGAACCAGCAAAATAAAGCTCTGCTATTATAGTCTGGTGAAACAACCAGAGGTGCTTTTTGTAGACTGGGACGGTACGCTTTCCCGCTCCAAGTTTTGGGAGGGCTGTGACCCAAGCGTGCTTGCCCCAAATGCCTTAGACCAATTCAAAACTTATTTGTTTAAAGGCTCGCCAGATTTTGTCAGACTATGGATGAGAGGAGACTACACCAGTAGGCACGTCGTCGGCATGCTAGCCACACAGTTTAGCCTGGACCCTACCGCACTCCACAATGAGCTTAAAGCCAGTTGTCAGCGTATGCGGTTTGTCGATGATGACCTGCCAGACAAGATTACTCGCATCCGCGGGCAAGGTACAAAAGTTGTAATTGCCACCGACAACATGGATACGTTCACTAAGTGGACCGCTCCCGCGCTCGATCTCAATAGTTTGGTAGACGGCATTTTAAGTTCATACCACCTGCGAGCATTAAAGGCAGATATGCATGGTTTGCACAGCCCGTTCTTCTCCGACTATCTGTCTACACAAAGCATTGATCCTACACAAGCCGTACTTTTAGACGACGGCCCACACAATGCAGTTGTTACCTCACTGGGAATGCAGTTTGTACACATAACTCCAGACCGCCCTATTGGTGCTGCCTTGGACGCCTTTATAAAAACTTAGTCTTCCAGTTCGGTCAGCAGTTTGGCTAATTGCGCCTCAGAGGTAAAGGCAATCTCGACCCGGCCGCCCTTGGCGGTACGATGGATGCGCACTTTGGTGCCAAAGCGCTGACTTAAACGCTGGGTTTCCGGTGTGTCACCACTTACCCGCTGCTCAGCTGCTTGCCGCTCTTTTACTCCGGCCTTCAGCGAACTCACATAGCGCTCGGCCTGTCGCACCGACCAACCATTTTGTGTAATGAGTTTGAGTAATTCAGCCTGGGCCTCCGGCGAATCCTTCAGCGCCAACACTTGGCGCGCGTGGCCTTCGCTAATCACGCTCGTTTGCAATGCTTCGCGCGCCTCAGCTGGCAGCTGCAGCAACCGCACGGTGTTGTGTACGGTGGTCTCGGCCTTGCCGAGCCGCTTGGCAATGTCGCCGTAGGTGAGATTAAACTGCTGGTGCAATCGCTCCACGCTTACTGCTTGCTCCAACGGCGACAGATCAACCCGTTGCACATTCTCCAAAATCGCCAGCTCCAGCTTCTCCTGCTGTTTGGCCGTGCGCACCAGCGCCGGCACGGTTTTGAGCCCGGCCATTTGCGCTGCTCGCCAGCGCCGCTCGCCAGCAATTATGTGGTAGCCTTGGGCCTCCGGCGTCACCACCAATGGTTGAATAATGCCATACTGCTTAATTGACGATGCCAGCTCGCCAAGAGCATCTGCATCGAACACCGTGCGCGGCTGCTCGGGGTTAGGTGCCAGCGCCGTTACGGCCAATTTCTGCACCCGTTCTCCGTCATCCACCAGCAGCGCAGCGTCAAGATTCTGCGGTATAAGCGAGCCGAACCCCCGCCCCAAACCGGTTTGTTTTACCATGCTATATAGTTTATAGGTTTTGCCTGGGGGCTGCAAAGCAAATAGCGAGTGTAGTTAGCCCAGGCGCTTCGAAATTTCAGCGGCCAGATTTTTATACGCCCGTGCGCCTTTAGACCACTTATCGTGTTCAAAGATGGTTCGGCCGTAGCTAGGTGCCTCCGCTAAGCGCACATTTCTTGGTACAATCGTTTTAAACAATTTGTCGCCAAAGTGCTGGGCCACCTCAGCTTGGACCTGCTCGCTCAAAGTCATCCGCTTGTTAAACATAGTAAGTACCACGCCTAGAATTTCCAAGCGCGGGTTCAGTGATTGTTTTACCGCTTGCACTGTTTGTAGCAACTGCCCGAGTCCTTCCAGCGCAAAGTATTCCGACTGCACCGGTATAAGCACTTGGTTGGCTGCGGTGAGTGCATTTATGGTCAGCAGCCCCAGTGCCGGCGGGCAGTCCACTAGTACCACCTCCGCTTCCACTGCCTTTAGCACCTCTGCCAAACGGAATTCCCGACGCTGCAGCGGTACCAAGTCTACCTCTGCCTGAGCCAACTGGGCATTTGCCGGCAGCAAAAACAGGTTCGGTATGTTGGTTGGCAGGACTATATTTGCCACGTCCGTGCTAGAAATCAGTACGTCGTACAATGTTGAGTCTAGACGCTCTTTGTCTATGCCCAAGCTACTGGTGGCATTACCCTGTGGGTCCAGGTCCACCAGTACCACCCGCCGCTTTGGTGTGGCTAATTGCGCCGCTACGTTTACAGCGGTGGTGGTTTTACCCACCCCGCCCTTCTGGTTGGTAACGGCTATGATGTGTTGGTGTGCTCCCATGTCCCTTCTATTGTAGATGGCGGGCCCCAAATAGCAAGCCCGCTTGTGCTTCAAGCCTACAACCACGACAGATTGGCTCACACTAGCCGTATACTGCTAGCTCAGGCCGTAAACGCAAATTTGTACTCACGGTTCAAGATATCCACAGATTATACCTAGCCGTATAGTACTAGTCCTGCGTGGCTAGGTCATTTTGCCTATATTCCCTTCCCCTTCCGGCTCCATAAGCCTTCGGGCCTAGCCGCTTAGCCATAGACACTGCGTCATAATGTGCGCACTGGTACATTTTGCGTCGTTGCAATCTTCCACCACGTGGGAGTAGCGGGATTGGCCTTACTTCGCCCAGAAGATATACTGCTCATCGCCACCAGAAGGACTGCCGGCTTGCTTGAAGACCATAATACCCATACCGGACGCCTTAGATGAAGAGATCGGGTTCCAGGTTATACTATTGGCCTGCGTGGTACTAATTACCTGATAGGCCGAATTGGCCTTAACGGTAGAACTATTCAGGTCCATCTGCGTGAAGAAAAAGCATGGCCCCGCACCGCCAATGGCCGTACAAGTATTGCCGTTAACCGTGACGGCACAGGGCGAGGGGCTCACGCAGGTTCCTGATCCAGCCTCTATTATGCCAATTACTAGCTCGTGCGGATCGGTACAGAAGAATTCACCACCGCGCAGCAGCTGGTCGGTCGTCGGCGCATCACAGGTAACATTGGTAACGCTGGGCGTGGTATGGCTAGTGCTAGCGGCATCGTTAGTACTAGCCGATTGATCTACCGGCGCGCCGGGGTCGACATTGCTAAATTCCGCAATAATAAATGAAAAGGCATTGGCAACACCGCCGCGCACCGTCACGGTAATGCTGGTGATTGAACTGGCGTTCGCTACATAGGCCATGGCTATTTCTGACGAAACGCCGCTGGCACTGTTGGCCGGCGGATCCTTGGCCGGTGCAGTTGGGCTTGGGTTGCCATTGGGTAGAACCCAGGTATTGGTCGGTGAGCTGGAGTTGTCGCTTACCGCCCCCAAGCCCGGTGACGTACCGGTAGCGTTTTCGCCGTAAAGCACCACCAAGAGGTCACCGGTGGTGGTAGCGCTTATGCTTTTGGTAGTACTGGTTGTAGAAGCGACGTTAAACAAGGTGTTAGACACCAGTGTGATGGTGGCATCGTTCACATACTGCCAACCGCGCGCTTCCTTGAACACGGTAGCGCCGGAGGCGTCAACGAACTCTGCTGGCGGTAACTGATAAAAGGCCGGGCTGGCTGGCGGCGGATCAAAGTTGTAGCTGAGCTGCTGCTCGGTGCCGGCTGGCCAGTCAACGTGCCAGGTCAGTAGTTGTCCATGATCGGAGGTGGTTACAGTGGCCGATGGGCTGGTCGAGGTAACCCGGAAGCCGGCGTCTGGCAGCAGTTCCCTCACCTGGCCCGAAAAAGCCTGATTGACCTGGACATTGAGCGTCATGGTGTACGGTAGCGACGGGAATAGGCGTGTTAGGCCGGCCCGGGCGACATCGAAGGGCACAGTAGTTGCTACCTGAAACGAATCACGAATGTTGTAGGCGGTGTTGGCAATACCCGCAAGCACCGTATAGGTCCCAGCTACGGTGGTGGTGTAGCTGGCTGTGTAATCGGGTGCAGCACTGTAGCTATCGCCCCTACAGGCCGGTGAATTGGTGATGGGTACAACTACGGCCTGGCCGTTTGGATCGGTAATGGTGAGCTGCAGTGGTGCATTACAGATAGTATTGCCTTCGCTGCCAACCACACCCAGCTGGAGCTCGGCAGTTTCTCCCGGCGCGTACACCGATTTGTCGCTGTTGACTGCCAGTGCGCCCCACGCAAAGGAGGTTTGCTGCTTATAGGCCTGGCCGGTACTGGTTGTGCCGCTAACAGTCACGTTGTAGGTGCCGGCTTTGGGCGGTGTTTGCTGGTCGCCCAGCGTAATGTCGTAGCCGCTACCATCTGGGGTGATATGGGTAGCTTCGGTAATGGGCGTGCTGTTGTACTTCACATCTACCTGCGGTATATCATCGGCGTACACCATGGGCGCAAACAGGCTAACTCGCGGCAGCGTATGGACTGCCACCTTTACTACTGGCCGCTCACCGACGCCAAACAATTTTTTGGTTGGCTGCACGCTAATCTGGGCCTTACCAGCCTGCCCGGGCGCACCCGGCCAGCCAAGGCCGATTATGAGCATGGCTACAAATACTACCAGCACCCCAGCTACCGCCAAGCGGCGCGAACGCAGGCGACGTTTCGGAGTATTACCTACAAGGCGGCGATGGAATAACCTCATGCTTATAGTGTACTAAATCTTACGTTTCAAACCAGCACTC
>CAZHYW010000031.1:0-9214 GCA_964537115.1 uncultured Candidatus Saccharibacteria bacterium
GTTAACTGCGGCTCAGTGTCACGCACCGGGGGTGCTGGCACTGGCACAGTCAAGATTATTTCACCGCGTTCGACCGTAGCCCCGAGTGTTGCACTCTCAGCCAGCGCCTGGTTCCGCCTGGGGACTCTCGGCACTGTTACCGCCCGCTCGGTTACACTCCAAGTCAATTGGTACGATGGCACCAGCACGTTTCTAAGCTCGCAAACCAGCAGTGCGCAAAACGAATCAATTCAGGGTACCTGGGCGGTCATTGCCTTGCCCAATGTAACCTCACCCGATACCGCTGCCTACGCCGAGGTGCAGGTAAATGTGGCTAGCGTGCCGGAAGGGGAGGCACACTATTTCGATGGTTTCCAACTAGAACCCGGCAGCCTGCCCACGTCGTTCAACTCCAACTTTGCCGCTTCGACACTCAGCGGCAGCATGTTGGCGCCAGCCACCATTACCGTACGCGAGACCGCTGCCGGTTCGGCCAAGCCGCTGTATGGCAGCGCCGCGTCCATACCGTCGGCTGGTACGACTGGACGGATGTACTGGGCCACCGATACCAACGGGTTGTATTTTGACAATGGCACCTCCTGGGTACTGGTCAACGCCAGTGGTTCAGCCCAGTTGGACGCCATGTACGATTTTCCGTTCACCTACGACCCACGCCTGTTCGCTTTCACTCCCAGCACCAGCCAATTAGGCTTTACCTCTACCAACGTCTACTTTTCGCGCCTGCAAGGTGCCGCTACCATCAACGGCCTCCTGGTGCACCAGTTGAGTGCTGTAGCCGGCGACGTGGGCAAGGTGCTTAACCTAGCGTTATATAGCAACACCGGTTCGGGACGGAGCGCCAAGCCAAACAGCAAAATCAGTGGTTCCGATTTGTCGCTTTCGCTCACCGCCTCAACTGGCGACCTGTCGGGCACCTTTACATCGCCCATCACCACCTCGCACGGCATGTGGGTAGGTTTTAGTACCAACGCCAGTAGCTCCAGCTCGTTTTCGCGTAACCTTACCAACAACTCATCAACTGGCCTGGCGGATGGCCTCAATTGGCAAGCCACCCTGGGCGGTACCGGCCCAACCCTACCGAGCAGCGCGCCAACGCTCTCTAGTTACTACGTAACCCTGCTAGTGGTAGGCATCTAGCTTGGTACCATGGCCACCTACTACGTCAACAATCAAGCCATCGGTGCCAGTGATTCCAATCCCGGCACCATTTCGTCACCGTTCCTCACCTTAGCTCACGCCAACAACGTCGCTGTTAGTAACGACACCGTGTATGTCTCTCCTGGCACCTACCGAGAACAGCTTACCTGCAAGAACAGTGGCGTAGCCTGGCTCGCCACCGCCCCGGGCGCCATCATCAACGGCTCAGCTATAGTCACCGGCAGCTGGAGTGCCACCGGCACCAACGCCTTTTCTGCCAGCTACAGTACTACTACCTCACCCCTGGTCGTAGCTGTCGACGGTGTGCCATTCCAGGCCGCCGCGAGCTCCACGACAACCACTGCCAACCAGTTTTATTTTGATAGCGGCACCGACACGCTGTATGTCGACATGGGCGGTACCAACCCCACTGGCCATACCGTAGAAGCCGGCAACCTCTCTACCGGCATTACGCTGCTTAACCTCACCGGCTGCACTATTCAGGGTTTCACCGTATATGTTTCGAACGGCTACGGCATCATTGCCCAAGGTGGTGGTGGCCACACCTTTATGGACAACGAGGTCTACGGCCATCCGTCGGGCGGCATTCGTCTGCAGCCAGTCAGTCCACAATTGTTCCAGCCCACCGATGGCGGCGCTGGTGGCACGCTAGCGGGTGGGACTTATGCCTACATGGTCACCGCTATCATCAGCGGCCAAGAATCATTACCGAGCTTTGAGCTGACCGTTACCGTTGCCGCTAACCACAAGGTATCTATGCAGTGGTCCAAGATCCCGACCGCCGCCTCATTTAATGTCTACGCCCGTACTCAGGGCGGGGAAACGCTGCTTACCAATGTCGCCAACAGTTTTGGCGGCGGCTTTCCCACTTTTGTTGACGACGGCAGCCTGACGCCCGACGGCGTTACTAGCCCACCGACTTCTTCGAGCGTTAGCATATCGCCGTGCACCATCCAAAACAACCACATCTGGCGCAATTTATCACACGGCGTGTACATGTATGGGGCTTCGAGCTGTCTCATTACTGGTAATCACTGCCACCACAACGTCTTTCATGGTATTGCACTCTTAAACGGCTCAGCCAGCAACACCGTGGAGTTCAACGTCTGCCACAGCAACTCCAAAGGCAATCGCACCGCCAATGGCATCCAGGCCGACAATTTCGGTAATGGCACGCCTGGCTCGCCCAGCAACATCATCCAGTTCAACCGCGTCTTCCGCAACGAAGACTCGGGCATATCCATCTACAACGGCTCGCACGACTGCATAGTACGTAACAATTTGTCGTATCTAAACGGCGACCATGGCATCGACAACTTCAACTCGCAGAACTGCCACATGATCAACAACACAGCGTATGGCAATGTGGCCGCTGGCTTTAATTCTGAGGGTACCAGCCAGGGCATCCGCATGTACAACAACATTTCCATGGACAACGGCGTCAATTCACCACGCACCAGCGGTAACTACCGAGTCGACGCCACTGCCAATGCTGACGCTCAGGTAGATTACAACCTGTCGTACTTAACCGTGCCCGCTTCGAGCCAAACCGGTGGCCCGGGCCTAACCAACTGCGAATTTACCTGGGGCACCACCACCTACAAAACCTTCGCCCTGTTTCGAGCCGCAGTGCCATCACAAATGACACACGGGCAAGCGAGCAACCCGTTGTTTGGCAGCTTAACCCTGCCGAATTTTAGCTTGCAATCTATTTCTCCTGCTGTCGGTATGGGCAGTGCCACTGCCCCCGATTTTATAAGTACCGACTTCTTGGGCAACGCCGCTAGCAGCCCACCTAATGCCGGCTATATTGGCTAAGTAGCGCTACGACAGGGCGGCCCAGTAGGCGTTGTTGGAGATAGCAAAACCGCTGAGTGAACCAGGTGCGGTCGTGGTTAGGCCGGTGTTGGCCGTGGCAAAGCGCGCCGCCGAGGCCGCAAAGCCAAAATTCACCACCGCCTCACCGCCAACTCCACGAGGAGGAGCTGGCCCAGTAGTACCGTTAAACCACATGCCCACATATACATCACCGACGGCTACTGCCACGGCGCCACCAGCGATAGCCATAGTTTTGTTACCAGAGGTATTCCACACGCCCGACTGATCGGCCGTAACGCCCAGTAGACTACCCCCTTGGTATAACGCCGCAAAGCACTGGCCACTAGTCAGGCCACTGCCGGCCGCGACCATGGAAGTGATGATATTGGTAACATTGGTCGCGACCGGCATATGCAGTTTAATAACATACATCGTGCCAGCCACAGCCAGAGCCGTGGCTGCCGTACCTAAGTTGGCCGGGTCAAACGCCCAGGTAATAAAACCATAGTCTGGTGCTGCCCATTCAATTCGCGGATGTACGTGATCGCCACGCGCGTAGTTGGCCGACGAGCCAGCGGTTGGCGCAGTCGTGCTGGCAGCCGTTGGTGTGGCCGACGAAGCAGTCGGTATTTGTCCGAAAGCCGCGGCGTCACTGCTGGCCGAACCGTTAGATAAGCCGGTAATTTTGTGCGAGTTCATGCTCACGTCAGCCGCTGTTGCGTTAGCGGTAGCTATAGACGATAGGTCACTAGTAGAAGCTAGTGCACCCACTTGAACGGCGGTGTAGTCCCCACTCTGGGCGGTGACCGCTCCAGTCCGAGTAAACACACTGGTAACAGGCGCGGTGGCCGGTGTGGCCCATTTGATGCCAGTTGACTGCGTGCTATCGGCGGTCAGCACCGTTCCATCACCACCCACACCCAGCTTGCTCAAGGTGCCACTGCCCGTGCCAGCCAAGACATCACCCTTAGCCGTAAAGCTCGTTTTGTCGACCTTGGCTGTGAGGTCGGTGCTCAGGTTGGTAACTGCGCTTTCGGGGATGCTGCTAAACGTGTTGCTGGCACCCGACAGCGTCTTGTTGGTTAGGGTGTCGGTGGTGGCTCGACCGACCAAAGTATCGGTGCTGGTCGGCAAGGTAAGTGTGCCCGTGTTAGTGATGCTGCTAATAACGGGGGCCGTGCTGAATGTTTTGGCGCCGGTGATGCTTTCGGTACCGGCTAGGTGCACAACTGCATTATCAGCCGCCTTGGCCGACAGGTCGGTCGTGAGGTTCGTCACATCGCTTTCGGCAATTGTACCCCAAGCTGGGGCAGCCGAGTTTATGCCGTCGCCTGTTTGGGTTAGGAACTTCTTGGTAGTGGTAGTGTTGCCAGCCAAACGAACATTGTTACTAACCCCGCGGTAGGCTATATCGCCCAGCGTAGTGGTAGGGGATAGGCCGTCAAAGGCAGCGGTAGTGGTGATCTGCCCGGTGCCGCCTTGGTTGACGGGGAGCGCACTGCTTAAGTGTGTTGCCACCACAGTTGGGGCAGTGGCGATACCACTCAGGTCGTTCGTCAGCTGCACTATACCCTTAGTGCTGGTGCTGGCATCTGGCGCCGTTTGCGTAGCGGCCGCTACCGTAATGTCTACCTTGTTGTTGGTGTTGTCATCGGTCACAGTCACCGTGGCATTGCTGCCACTTACAAAGTTCAGTCGTTTGCGGGTACCGGTAAGCGTGCCGGCTGAGGCAACTTCCACGCGTTGGGTAGTAGAATCAGCCGTGACACTCAGCGTACGGTCAGCCGACAGGTCACCACCACCGGTTAAACCCGTTCCCGTGGCAACCTGCCGACTGGTCGGAGCTTTTGCCGCTAAGTCACTCGTCAGGTTAGTAACAGCGCTTTCGGGGAAGGATGCTGACGGCACCACAGGCGCGGAAGTAAAGGTTTTGACACCGCCGATGTTCTCGGCGCCAGTGTTATGCACCACGGTGCTGTCAGCCGCTTTGGCCGCGAGGTCGGTTGTCAGGTTGGTGACGTCGCTCTCGGCCAGGGTGACTGCGCCCGTTTTGCCGGCCACGCTAGTAACCAGGGCTGATTTGTTTTCCCACCGCGTAGTACCACTGTTGTAGGTGAGCACTTGGTTGTTCGTGGGTGACACAATGGCAACATCAGTATCGCCCGCCAAGCTGCCACCACCGCCACCGCCGGGTGGAGCCGCCCATATACCATCACCACGCAAAAATGTACTGCTAGTAGCTGTACCACTGGCGAGCTGGCCTGTGGGCACCACACCGCTACTATTGAGAGCCGGGTAACCACTCACCTGACCCTTGTTGCTAGTCATCTCGGCACCAGCCGCCGAAACCCCAGCGGCTTTTAACGAGCCGTCATCGTTATGAGCGATCTTTAGAAACGCATTGAGGACATCACCCCAAGTACCATCATCGGATCCGGGAACGGGAAGACGAGCAGTCATGTAGCGGTACCTTTGGCGCTCCAGGCGCAGCTAGTGTTTGTCGGAACCTTAGTATTGGTTGCTGACTAAGGAGTTAGGCAGCCGCCAGTACAGTAACTAACGATCATTGTACATAAGCATTTTGGGCTTGTCTACAGCAGCAATTTCTCTAACCCAGCGATGTCATGCACCTGCACACCCTTGGCGCTCACTTCGACCAGTCCGGCCAGTTTCAGCTTCCGCATGTGCCGGCTAATTGTCTCTCTGGCTAGACCAGTTTGCAGGCCGAGCTCAACTTCATTCAATGTCACCAGCGCACTGTTGCCAGTGGGCCGCGACCGTTTACATTCGGTTACCAGCTCAAACACCAGCCGCTTTTCAGTGTCGCTGGCCATGAGATAAGTCATGCGTTCTAACATCCCGTCTGTGCCCCTATAGACTCGGCTGAGCAGATCCAGCACAATAGTCGGTTGTGACCGAACAAACTCGAGTGTTGTATCCACTGGCGCGCCTCGTACTTCAACGTCGTCGAGGGCCTCAAAGAAGTAGCGGTTAGGCGTATGGTTAATGGCCCACGACATAGTAAAAAACGCGCCCGGACGAAACACGTTCACCACCACCCGCTCGCCGTCTTCAAAAATGTAGCACTGGCGCACCCGGCCCGAGACCAGGTAGTAGATGTGCTCCGGGTCATGCTCTGCCCAAATGATGATCTGCCCCTTAGCGAATTGCTTGGTAGGGTACTGGCCAAAAAAGTCTTGCACGGTCTGAACTACCGGTGAATCCATACCATTAGTATATCCGATGAGGGTGTGACCGTGATCACACCGGCCCACACACTGTTGCTACTCCGGTTCGGCCATGAGACTATAGGGCCCACGAATGACGTACCGTGCACGTACCGTATATCTATTAAGGCCGTCATAAAGGACGAGCAGGGTCGTGTTTTGCTCCTGCAGGAGCGGGGCGGCAGCTGGGAGTTGCCCGGCGGTTGTTTGGACCATGGTGAGGTACCCCGCGAGGCCTTGGTGCGCGAAATCTCAGAAGAAACCGGCTTGTAGGTAGACTGGATGAGTGACCAACCGGTAGCTTGCTGGACCATCCGTAAGGAAGCGGGCTCATCCACGCTCAAGTGGTTCGCCTTTGTGGCCTACGAGGCCAAGGTTTCGGGCACCTTCAAACCGCAAATCAGCGGCGACGACGAAGCCCAAGCCACCCAATATTTCACCCTCGACGAAGCCAAAACCCTACAACTCCACGCCAATACACAGCCGTATTTCCGGTAAACTTCACTTCAGGCTCTGGGCGTTTGGGGAACAAGATCCTGCGTATCTGCCGTAAAACGCACCGAAGCTTAATGTAATATTGACAACGAAATCATATGAGGTGGCCACAAGGAATCCTTTTAACATACAGTGCTGAAGTTTTCGTAAAGATTCTTTAGAAATTCTGAAGAATAAATAAGCATAGGCGTATACTCCAGGTATAAACGTAGGGGAGGATATATGTTTACAAAACTAAGAGCCGTTGGCCGCGTGCGCAGCAATAGCAGGGCGCTGCTTGCTGTTGTGCTTGCATTTGTGCTCGCGGTAGGATTCCAAGCTATTACCAATAGCCTTGTTTCGGCAGCCGATTCGGTCGATGAAATTCACAGCGACTTCGGCGATAATCCTGGATCCAGTATGTGGATACATTGGCGAGGTGCTGCCGGAACCGTGGACTACGGTACTACCACCGCTTACGGCTCAACTTCGGCAACATCCAGTGCCGAACCAATTACACCAGTGGATACCACTGGCCCGTTTGAGCGAGTACAGCTAACGGGTCTAACCGCTGGAACCATATATCACTATCGTATAACTTCGTCTGGCCTCGACCACACCTTTGAGACAGCACCGACCGGCGACTTCGTGTGGGACGACATTGGCGATACCGGCACGACATTTTACGACAGCTCGTCTGACCCAAGCTGTAATAAGTCATGGATGAGTTCGGTGTGGAGCCAGATTGCGGCCGAAGCGCCAGATTTCGTGACGCACGGCGGTGACATCAGCTACGCCAACGAGTGTGGCAACGGGGCAACGCACCAGTTCTACCAGGATATTGCGCCGATTGCTACCACTCGCGCCTGGGAACAGGTGTGGGGTAACCACGAGTACGGTCCAGTGAACACCGCTACGGCACCCGCCGGCACTGTTCGCGATAGCATGGCTAACTACAAGGGCCGTTTGTACATTCCAAATGCACAGACTGTCATAAACGACACGAGCTCACAGGTTAGCAACCCCGGTTGTCCCGGCGTGCCCAGCACCGTGAACGGCTGCCAAGGCAGCGACTGGGGCTCATTCGTTGTTGGCCGCGTGCTGTACATTACCGAGCCAGAGCCATGGTATAACGCCTACCTGGGCACTGATGGCACCGGCACGGACACAAGTTCGTGGCAATATCAGGCTGACCAGCTGATGGCAGCAGCTCAGACCAATTCCAACATCGATATGGTTGTTACCATGGGTCACCGCCCAGCTTACACTAGCTCATGGGACTCTGTATCCGGGACCTTTAACGATCAACCGGATCTGCAACAAGCCGTCAATTACCTAGGCGATAAATATAGCCCCACGGCGATGACTGGCGGCAAGTATGTGCTGAACATCAACCACCACATCCACGCCATGGAACGGTTTGCTCCGCAGCACGGTGTGGTACAAATCACCGATGGTGCCGGTGGCACCGAAGAAGCGTCGTTCAATGCCAATCACATTGCCGACGGTTCGCAATTCCACAGCAGCCACTTTGGCCACTTGCGAGCTACCGTGACCGGTAACTCCATGCAGTTGGACTTCATCTGTGGGCCAGAATACCCGGACAACCCCACCAAGGATGCTTGCAACCAAGGTGATGTCATCGACTCGTCGGTAGTGAGCACCACGCCGACAGTTTTGCCTCCACCAGCTACCACCTGTAACGATTCGGTAGCCTTCCCATCTGGCAACCAGTATGTCGATGCAGCTTCCCGCAGTGTGGAAAGCCCAGCTACGCAAGCAGCTTCATGGGGCGGCGTGTGGGGCACTACCACTAAGGTAAGCTGGGACAACACCCAGGCCTGCGATGGTTACGCTTCGGTGAAGGCGGCCGTTAAAACCGGCGTCACGCCCGACACCATCATGGGTGTCAACGGCTCCAATCCATTCGTCAATTTGTCTTCCATTGCGACCGACCTCTACACTGCCAGCACCTGGATTAAGGCAAACACCACTGGCAATGTGTACGACATACAAATTCAGGAAAAAGACAACACTGGCGCCAATGTTGGCAAGAATACGGTGCAGTGGACCGCACCTGACACTGACTGGCACCAGATCACTAGCACCCTAGCCGCCACCAACGACAACGACAGCATGTATATGCGTGTCTGGCAGGAGAACCCAGTTTCGGGCGACTACTTCAATGTCGACCAGCTATCGCTGACCTCCACGCCTCCGCCACCACCCATTGCCTCGCAAAGCGTTTGTAGCGATACAACGGCATCCAGCGAAGCCATCACCAACCGCTCGGTTGAAACCGACCTAACCGGTTGGGGTGGTGTAGCGAGCGCTGCCGACAACATAGTTCCCGACAACCAACATGCTTGCGACGGCAGTCAATCCATCAGCGTTAGCTACTTCCCTGGGCAGTTTGCCACGGGCAAGGGCTTGGGCGTCAACTCCTCGCCGCTGTGGGTCACCAACACCACCGTCAACACCACCTACACCGGCTTTGTCTGGATCAAGGGTGTGAGCGGTAAGACCTACCGTTTGGT
>CAZHYW010000032.1:0-8374 GCA_964537115.1 uncultured Candidatus Saccharibacteria bacterium
ATATTGGTAATCGGTGGGGCTGGATACATAGGTTCGCACACAACGGTGGAACTGTTGGAGGCTGGGTTTGCGCCGATTGTGCTAGATGACTTTAGCGGCTCGGAGCGTAAGGCACTGGCATGCATTAAAGACGTAACTGGCAAAGATATTGAACTCGTCGAGGGCGATTTTGCCGACACGCAGCTGGCAGAAACGACGCTCAAAAAGTATAAAGTAGCAGGCGTTATACACTTTGCCGCCTTCAAGGCCGTAGGCGAGTCGGTGGAGCAGCCGCTGAAATACTATCGGAACAATGTCGTCGGGTTTATAAGCTTAGTTGAGTTACTGTCTAAGCACGACATACCACTGGTCTTCTCCTCTAGCGCGGCAGTTTACGGGGAGCCCCCCGTCGAGAGCGTCGACGAAGAAACCATTTGTGTCCCGGTTTCGCCGTACGGTTCGTCGAAGCTGATGGACGAGATAATTCTACGTGACGTATGCAAATCTAAAGCACCCATGCGCGGTATTGCCCTGCGTTACTTTAATGTGGTTGGGGCACACCATTCGGGCAGTTTTGGCGAGATGCCCAAACTGCCGCCGCAGAACTTACTGCCCATCATAGTGCAGGCCGTTGCCGGCCTGCGACCGCCACTGCCCGTCTATGGTACAGACTATGACACGCCAGACGGTACCTGCCAACGTGACTACATACACGTCGTGGACCTTGCCAAGGCGCACATAGCTGCACTCAACCATTTGCTTAAGCAGTCCAAGGGCTACTACGACGTCTTTAACGTTGGCACTGGCGTGCCTACCAGCGTTCTGGGGATGATTAACGCTTTTGAAAAAATTAACAAAGAAAAGGTTCCACACAAACTCGTTGGGCGCCGCCCAGGCGACCCGCGAGCTGCTTACGCTAACGCCACCAAGATTCAACGAGCACTGGGCTGGAAGTCCGAGAAGTCAGTTGAAGATGCGGTTGGTGACGCCTGGCGCTGGCAGCTACGGCTCGGCGGCAAAGAGTAAAGCCGCAAACGGCTACAGCGACGCTTCGGCTTTCGGATAGGCAACACAGGCGTGGAATGGCATGGCGACGTCGTTACCGGCTAAGCCAGGCAGTAGTTTGTACACTACGATCGGTCCAATGTCGTCCACCTTCTGAAGGTACGACTTGGTGCTAATAGCTGCCAACTGCTGCTCATAACCCAGGTCATATCGGCCCAAGATCACATAGCGTGCACTAATTGCCTGCAGATCGGCATAGTTAAAGGTGGACAATAGGTGCTGTCGGCAGGCCAGCCGATCGGCATAATCCGCCAGCGGCGAGGAATGCCCCTCTTCAATCGCAATCACCTTTATGGGCAAGACGCCTGGTAAGAAGTATCCAAATACACCATCAGTTACCGCCGTATCGCCAGGTGGAATCTTGCCCTGCATACTGTCGTAGGTTTTCTTGGCGAGCATATAGTCTGCCCTATTCTCCGCACGTAGTTGTAGTTGGGGAATATCCTGAATAGTCTGAAGACTACCAGCTAGTACCAGTATGAAAACGACTAGTGCTCCGCTCGCCACGCGCTGCTGCAGCTTGCTAGGCTCCCCGGTCTTCCAGCGGCTCGCCAGGTGCATACCGCCCTTACATAGAGCGTAGATGCCAACCGGCACTGATATAAGGCACAGCACGTTCAGGTTGCTAAAGACCATAAGTACCCAATAGGGAAGCCTGGCGTGAAGGATTTTAAGGGCTGGTGGGTCATACACAATGAGTGGGTAGAAACTAATAAGTCCGAGTACTAGCCCTCGCCACTTTTTGCCAGCCCACACCATGTACAGCAAGTACAGCATGCCGCCGGCTCCCAGCGCCAGTAACAGTATCGGCAGGAAGTGCCAGTCGTTAAACGGCTGCTGTATGTCCCAACCAAATATGTGGCCGATTGGGAAACTGCCAAGGTTATAGAACTGATACTTACTAAGCTTATTGGGATAAAGCGCTGTTCTGATGGGGGCCAGTAGCAGCAGAACGAGCAGCGAGCCATACAGTAACAGCGTGCGTTTGGTCAAGGTTGTTCGTTCAAACACGAACTTGAAAACGGTGATTAGACCAATAAGCATGGCCGCCATTAATGAGTAGGTCGCATGCGTCATGCCCAGTAGAACGGCAGCGGCTACCGTTGGCAAGATGGACTTCTTTTTGTCTATTTCGTAGAAGGACAGGCCCAGCACCAGCAGCACCACCCACAGAAATACCACATGGTCGGGGTAGTTCGCTACAAAGAAGTGCGCGCTCAGAGCAACAATCGCAAATATAGTGGCTGCGCTCGCGAACAACATAGCGCCTAACTTATCTCTTAGCCAGTGCTTGCAGACGTGCCAGGCCAGGGTAAAAATGGCTGCCCATTGCATAAAGCGGAAAAAGGCCAACGAGGCATCCCAAATAGCGGCTGGGAATATATGAGTTAGGTAGGACGGAATAACGTATAGGCTGTAGATGACGTTGTAGTTATAGGCATTTTCCGGAACGTTGTAGAAGCCGTTTTGGGTATTAAAACCCTGTGCCAGTATGGAGACGATGCGTGCCAGATGGAAATACGTATCGGCGCCAAGTAGCATATCAGCGCCTATAAAGAGACATAGGGCAAAATCTCCCGCTAGGGTTACCAGTAGTACGGTAAACACGAGTTTGGTGAGCAAGCTCTCGCCTTTTAGCTGGAAGAGATTTAGATCTTTCGTAACAAAGAGCTGTTTGAGCAGTAGCCACAGGGCATAGCCGCCGCCCGCTAGTAGCAGCACAACATACCCTACCGCCATCAGCACGGGCGGCCAATGGAGAGCATACGCCGGTATGGAGACCACTGCTATGAGGCTAACCGCCAGACAGAACCCCATAAAGATCCGGCCCAGTAGCGGTTGATCAAGTGCAAATTCTACAGCTGATCGTAACGGGGGGCGGGTACGAGTAGCGAACTTGCGAAGAGCCAGAAGCAATCCATAGCCAATGATTGGCAAAGAGAACCAATACAGGTTGACCAGTAAGACTACTTTTAGGTGTCCGAGCATGGGTTACTTATTTCGCCTTACGTGGTATCGGTCAAACGCCTCAAGCAGGGCGACTTGCCGGGCCAGGCGATACACCTGATCCTTCTCTTGTCTTTGCTGCACGTAGCTATTCAAAACATAAGCTATGAACGCCAAGGTAAGGATGTAGAGTAACAGATCAGCGCCACGCCCCACCCCTACTAAGTGCGCTAGGTCGTTAGTAGTATTCGGGAATAGCACAGCCACTATCATAGCTAGCACTAGTAGCACTAGCCCAATTTTCTTCCACGCCCGCCCAATGTGTGTCTGATGTCCCCTGAGACCGAACACCAGCATTAGTAGTGCTGCCACGATAATGATAATTTGTATGATCATTTCAAAACTTTCTTTAGCAACATATCAAAACCAATGTTCACGGCATTGACTAGCGACTGGCCCTTTGACTTGGAATAGTCGGTATATTCAATAGTAACGGGAATCTCTTTGTACCGGTAGTGCTTTTCGGCAATGATATCTAGAATCTCCGAGGCATGGGCCATATCGGCCATGGTAATTTGCATGCCCTCGGCCACGGTACGATTAAATACGCGCAGGCCATTGTGGGTGTCGGTGAGTTTTAGGCCAGAGGTTAGGGTGGTAAACTTGGTAGCCAATTTTAGGACGAATCGCTTAGACCGAGGCAACCCCACTGCACCCCCCAGGAAACGCGACCCTAAAATGATATCGTATTTGCCAGTCTGTATCTGCTTAAGCATGGCCCGGACATCGGCTATCCGGTGCTGGCCATCGGCGTCAAAGTGTACAAAATAGTCGACCCCCGGTAGCTGCCGCGCAAATTCGGCACCTGTCTGCAGAGCAGCCCCCTGGCCCATGTTTACCGGGTGCTCTATAAGGTAGGCATCGGTCTTGGCGATTTCTACTGCTGACTTGTCGATGCTGCCATCATTAACACAAATTACGTATCGAAACTCTTTCAACACATTTTGTATAACCTGACGTATCACCAGCTCCTCGTTATACACGGGGATAATAACTGCAACATTCGGCACCTGCATTTGTATAATTCTAGCAGATCAATTCAGAAACTTCCCGCCGTAATCCAGCGCAACTAACAGTAGGTACCACAAAGCCCCGGCTTTTGTTAAACTTATTGTGACAATGTCTTATCAAGCTACCAATCTAATGCTGGTTTTTCCTGTGCACACTAGCGCGGCTATTTATCACGGGCTGGGTCGCACGGGCAGCATAGCGCGTACCCTAAACATGCGGCACACAAAGAGCCTTCTAGTAAACCTCCGAGGGACCGACATATTGTGAACTACATTCTTATGGCTGTTTACGTCTTAGCCGCCGTACTAGGGTCGACACTTATAAAGTATGGCAGCATGGGCAAGAAAGTGCTCTACACGGTGCCTGTTGTACACATGGGCCTGTCACTAGCAACGCTCTTCGGGGTTTTTGCGTACGGCATAAGCTTCTTACTCTATATAGTCCTTTTGAGCAGATTCGACCTATCCTTCATATCTCCCCTGCTCGTGGCCTTTGTCTACGTACTGCTAATGTTTACGGCCTTCCTGATCTTCAAAGAACAGCTCACACTCTACAAAATACTGGGCTGTAGTCTTATCTTGGTGGGCGTTGTTTTGGTTCTGATGAAGCGCTAATCTTGGTTATTTCTGGCGATGAACATCAGGTTCTCTTCCTTGAAGAAGCAGAAAACTTGATAGAAGAAATTATGCAGGCTGTATAGCGGAACACGGTAGAACGGACGCATTAGGAATGCCAAAAGTTTGTAGTTGTAAAAGACAAAAATAAACTTGTGTACCATCCGCACGAGAGGAATGTGGAAGTTCTTGTAGGTACAGAGGCCATTAATCTTTAGGCAGGTGACGTTAGTAATATTGCAGTCATAAAAGGCCATTGCGACATTGCGACTGGTTGTTGGGTATTGGTGCGTGTAGTCAATGTTGAAGAATTCAAACTTCTGGCTGAGCGCATTCGGCGTGAAGAGCACAATCAGCCCATCATCTCGCAAGATTCGTTTAATGTTGTTTACAAGTTCATAGACCTCAATGCCGTTTTTAAGGTGCTCTACTACGAAAGCACAGTAGACAACGTCATATTTTTTACCGGACTCTATCTTCAAGTCTGGCAACTTGCCATTGTATGTTTGGATCTGCTTATTAAATTTTGTGAGGTTATCCAGCATGTCCCTATTAAGATCAAAGGCGCTGTAGGCTATATTGGTATCGTGTTTTTGGTTGTAGGCGAAACAGGCTTTGGCAAAGTACCCCTTACCAACTCCCAGCTCGAGCACGTCAATCTTCTTCTTATCTTTGAGGTTAAGATCCCTAGTAATATACTGCACCACCCGGTAATTAAACTTCAGTAATATTCTTTCTTGTCTCGTAGTGTGGTAATTATTCAAAAAGACGTTATATTGCTCACTCATAACTGGCCCCTATTTGCGACTTTACTGCGGAGCCTTGGCTGACCGCTTATTCGTATGGCGCACGATGGCCTCCATGTAGGCCACCGTTCGTCTGCCGGCTTCGGCGTTGATGTCCGGATCGACAGCCTGGTTGCCAGCCACTGCTTCTACAACCTTACGCATGACCGTTTCATGTCCATACAGCAAGTTGCCACTCACCATCTTGAAGCCGTTTTTTATAAAGCCACCCCAAAATTGGGAACTGGTACGAAGCGAGTTCTTCAGAATATCGGCTGCGTAGTGCTCGTTGTCCGATGGCAACACCACCAGAATGTCTTTAAACAAATCGTAAAACGCGATCTTTTTATCGCCGCAAGCCACGAACCACCACTCACAAACCGGTGCGTCAAAGTTTAGAAATATATTTACTGGGTACCTGCCCGCAGTGAGCGATACACTGAGTAGCTGCGGTGTTTCATCAGTTTTGTCGGGACCGTACTGAGCGAACGAATTTTGTACCACCAACGGGCCACCAAACTTTTCTAGCAGGTACATAAAGTGCGGCGC
Source organism: uncultured Candidatus Saccharibacteria bacterium (assembly GCA_964537115.1). Lineage (GTDB taxonomy): Bacteria > Patescibacteriota > Saccharimonadia > Saccharimonadales > UBA4665 > JAJZCD01. The sequence continues at coordinate 6,011 of CAZHYW010000032.1, forward strand.
TTCGTCGTAGAACAATCCAAGTGGCAGATCTTTGTACCACTCCGGTAGACGTCGACGCCGATTAGTGAGCTGCGTTTCGTAAAACGAAACTATGTTGCCCAGCTCGCCGTTTGCGATCATCCGTTCTAGCCGCTGGATTCCGGAAGTGAACTGGAAGTTGTGCATGACACAAAACTGTTTGCGCTGTTTTTTGGCAAGAGCGATGAGCTTATCGGCTTCGGCCTCGTCCATAGTCATAGGCTTTTCGACCAGCACATGCTTGTTGTTGCGCAGAGACGCTTCAACCATCGCAAAATGGTCGCGGGGTGGAGCACCAATGGCCACCATGTCTACCGTCTGGAACCAATCACAGCTCTTGAGCGACTCGTAGAATGAGCCATCGGTAATGAGTAGTGAGTTGACTATGTGATGTTGCTTGAGAGTCCGCTCAACATTCTTGAGCTTTACCCCAACCACACCGACTATCTCTACATTCTTGAGCTTTTTAAGCGCCGGAATGTGCCTGGTATTTGATATGTTGCCCGCCCCTACAATTGCTACTCGTACTTTTTGCATACTTACCTTGTGTTAAAACTACTAACTTCGCGGGCTACTTGCTTAGCTACCGCGTCCCAATTAAAAACCTTTTCTATACGGTGTTTAACGGCTTGGGCCATGGCAGCACGCAGCTTTGAATCGGCGGCCAGTCTGCCGATAGCACTGCGCAAACTCGCCACACTACCGTCCATGATTATACCATGATCGCCATCGACGATGACCTCCTCGGTGCCGCCGCGTGGCGTTGCTATGAGTGCGCAATTCATGAGCCCGGCTTCCAAAATTGAAGTCGGCAACCCCTCTGGGTACAGCGATGGGTAGACAAAAATGTCTGCCCGTTTATACAGCGCCATAACGTGCGCAAAATCGAGCCGGCCTAGTACGGCAACGGCCGGATCGTCGTAGTCGCGTTTGATGGATTCTAGTAACGGGCCGTCGCCAGCAATCACCAGACGCGCCTTCAAATTCGGGCGGCTCCGCCGGAACTGCATGAACGCCTCCAACAAGTTCAGCACACCCTTCTCGCGTATCAGGCGCCCCGCATAGGCTATTACCAGCTCATCTTTCGGGTACTGGTCGGCATAGTAGTCTTTGACCGTTTTTTGGTCGGCCGGATCTACCGCGTTGTAGAATACGCCGCTGGCCTTAATCGAAAAGTGCTTGAGCCAAATGGTACAGTTTTTAGACACGCCGTAGTATTTGTCTATATATTTCTTGAGTGAGCGGGTAAGTGCGTGCTCATAGACTAGCCCTAGACGATCAAGCGACTTGCTACCCACGCTAAAGTGGTCGGTACCATGCTCTATGAGCAGCACCGGCCGGTGCTGGCGCTTGCCCATGCGAGCCCCAGCGATACTGGTTAAATGAAAGCGGGTATTTACTATGAACACATCAATCTTTTCGGCTTCTATGCGCTGAATGAGCCGTCGGTACACCGAATTGGTTTTGGGTATGGGGTACCGACTGCTGGCCACACCGTGAATAGGTAGACGGTACACACGGCGCTGCTTATCGAGCCGCTCATATTCTTTTAGCTTTCCGTGGTTGGCAGTAACAATCACCACTTCATAGCCCATTTTGGCGAGTGCTGCCGACAATTTATCGGTGTAGCGTTCCACCCCGCCCATATGCGGCAAGAAATAGCCCGCAAATATACCAATCTTTTTCTGTGCAATGGCCATTTAAGCAAGCCCTCTAGCGGGTTGGTCGTTTATATCCGGCGTCACTCGTCCCATACAATGCCGTCATTATAGACCAGGAGTGTGGCCGGAGCATAGCCCAAACGTTTTAGCAAACTACGGCTTGCTGCGGATGCTACAGTTCGGCTTTTTACGGCTTAAACGTATAATAGGTAACCAGTTATGGCAAATACCAAAAAACCGACATCCGACATTGCATTAAGTGTAATTATTACCACGCACGCCGAGGGCATTTTATTACACAAAACCCTGGCTAGTGTACGCCGAGCATTGAAGCCACTCCACGACAAGCACGTAAGCAGTGAAATTATCATCCACGCCGATGACCCGTCACCCGCCACGCAGGAATACCTAGGCGTGCACCGACAAGCATTGGCCGATACGCGCATCTTCATAAACCATTTCGGCGATCTGGGCTTGTCACGCAACTTTGCCGTCCAAAAAGCCCACGGCACATACGTAACGTTTATAGACGCTGACGACCTGATGAGCCGTGAGTGGTTGGTACGTGCCCACGACTTTTTAGAAGCCCATGCAGCAGCCGGAGAGTATGTCGCTCATAGCGAATCCACTGTAGAGTTCGGCGGTATAGACGCGGTAGTTATAAAGCATGGCGCAATTAACCAGG
>CAZHYW010000033.1:0-7151 GCA_964537115.1 uncultured Candidatus Saccharibacteria bacterium
ACCGGAGCGGACGTATGCCAACGTTATGACTACTGCCGCCGGCTTTGTGTTTGCCTCGCAGCGGCATATTGACTGGCTGTTGTTTTTATACACCTTGCTGGGTACCACACTCATTGTCATGAGCGCTTGTGCGGTCAATAACATTACCGATCGCAGACTAGATGCCTGTATGCCGCGTACCAAACAACGAGCGACGGTTACCGGCGAAGTTTCGGCTCGCAAATTAGCTGTCGTTGCCACAGTTTTCGGCCTGGTCGGCTTTGCCGTTCTAGCCGTGCATGTAAACTGGCTGACGACGTTTATTGGGGCCATTGGCTATGTGGATTACACATTGTTCTATGCTTGGACCAAGCGCACCACGCCGTGGAGCACGCTGGTGGGTACCATTTGCGGTGCAGCACCGATCGTAGCGGGCTATACGGCGGCGACTGGTCGGTTTGATATTACGGCAGCTCTGTTGGCACTAGTCATGATTTTTTGGCAAATGCCCCATTTTTACGCCATTGGCATCTTTCGCCGCGAAGATTATAAGGCCGGCAATCTGCCGATTTGGCCGGTAAAATACGGCGTGCGCAAAACCCAAAACCAAATACTGGGTTTTACCGTTCTATATGTAATAGCTGTCCTCGGTCTGGCATATTTTGGCTCCACTGGCGTAGTATTCGCCATCGTGATGGGTCTCCTAGGCCTCTATTGGCTCTGTCTGGGCGTCAAAGGCTTTCGAGCTGAGAAGCCAGAAAAGTGGGCCCGTGGCATGTTTGGCTTTTCGCTTATAACCCTACTTTGGCTGTGTGGAATGCTGGTGATTGCTCCCTTTTTGCCCTAACTTGCGCTACACTAAAACTGTATGCTTTTGCTTGCTCACATTGTTGTTGCCCTAACCAGCGTACTCCAAGCGACCTTTGGCGTGCTGCGGCCCTCTCGCGCCAAGCTACTCACCACCTACGGGCTAATTGCCGGCACTCTGGTCACGGGTACTTACCTAGTAATTAGCTTGCATGCTCCTGTTTTGCAGTCCTGTGTGAGCGGCCTGGCTTATTTGGTAGCTACTTTGCCCCTGGCGGCCGTGGCGCAGCACCGCCTGAGCCAACAGATAGAGCACGACTGACCACCCCTGTTAGCAGAATTGACTTTGTGCTGCTCTTATGCTATAATCACTCCCGTGACGTTGTAGTCATGTAGTATAGCTTTACCGCAGTACAACATCAGGAACCTCAGGAACAAGAAGGGAAGAACGTGAAGGCTCGTCTTCTCGTCGCCGCTCTGGCCGTCGCCGCCGCAGTCGTACTCTCGGCCTGTGACAGTGGCACCAACGCGTCCGGCAACATCGACGGCTCAAGCACGATGTGGGAGCCCCCGCAGTTAGCGGACTCCAGCGCCCTCGCAGGTCCGCCGCCGGCCAGCATGCCGCAGGTCGTGGTTCACCCGGTCAACCCCGGTACACACGTCGACGGCGTGGCTGACGGTGGGCGTCCCTCTGAGCTCGACGGTGCCGGAATCATGTACGACTGTGCGAACGGCTACACCGGCCTGCAGTTGCTGTTCGACGAGGCGGACTCCTTCGGGAGTGCTACCTACTCGCTGTACAGCAACGTCGACAGGTCCCGCGCGATCGACCTGGCCTCGCACAACCAGCTCAACATGCAGGTGTACCAGACTGGGACGTCCAAGTACAAGCCCGTCGCGCTGATCGTTGACTCATCCTACCTCTCCATGGGGGACGGGAACTACGTCATCCAAGACGAGCGGGTAGTACCCCTTACGTCGGTGGACTTCACTACGCACGTGTTGGTGCTGCCTACGTCGGACTACACCGACATCGGCTACATCACCAACGCGACGCTCTGCGTGCAGCCCACTTCCTGATCTCTACGACGTCACTCGGCGCGACTCCTCTGCCCTTCACAGGGAACCACAGAGAGAGCCGCGCCGTTTGACAATAAGAACACTTTTATACAGCCTTAGAATCAGTTATTTCACCAGCTTGCCGTCATCCAGCTTGAACGTCCTATCTGTCTTACCGGCAATTTCTAGGTCGTGCGTGACCACTACAATGGTGGTGTTTTCTTTGCGGGACAGTTCATGCAGCAGGTCAAAAATCATCTTGCCAGTGGCGCTATCTAGGTTACCGGTGGGCTCATCGGCCAGAATAAGTTTGGGTTTGTTAGCTAGCGCCCGAGCAATGGCCACGCGCTGCTGCTGGCCGCCGCTGAGGCGCCCAGGTTTACGATCCATTTGGTCTGGCTCCAGCCCAACTTCTGTGAGCAGCTTGGTGGCGCGGGTGATGCGTTCTGTCTTGGGCACACCAGCAAACTCCATGGGGAGCATTACATTCTCAAGCGCCGTTAAGTTTGGGACAAGGTTGTAGTTCTGAAACACAAAACCAATGCTGCGGCCGCGGTAGCGTATGAGCTCGTGGTCGCCCAGCGTAGTAATATCTTGCCTACTTACAGTTATGGTGCCACTGGTAGGTTTGTCGAGCGCGCCTAGCAGGCTAAGCAGCGTTGACTTACCCGAACCACTGCGGCCGACAATCGAGGCAAACTGACCATCCGGCACGGTGAAGCTAATATCGTCCACGGCCGTTACGGTGCCGCTGCCGCTTTGGAAGGTCTTGTTCACGTTTGTAACTTCTAACATTAGTCTGCCCTCATTACGGTTGATGGTCGTACTTTGGCTATCATGCCAGCACTAAGCGCGCTGCCGAGCACGGCAATCAGTACGGCGGCACCAAAGCCATCTAGCAATATGCCGGGTCCAACCTGGGCTTTGATGTTACCCAGTGATCGAATGGCGCCATTGTTACGAAGACCCTGGCCGAACCGGCTGCCAAAACCGCCAATCGGCGCACTGCCATTATCACTCCGTCGCATGGCAAAAGTTTGGCCACCTGGGCCCTGGAGCTGGGCCGACGCCACGGCACTACGGCTGCTCGTGCTGTTATTCACCAACATCTTGGTAACTGGTTGGCCGCCTACGACGCCAATAAACAGGCCTATCACGGCGCCTAAAACCGCGAGCGTCAAAGATTCCACCATGAACTCACTCATAATGCGCACATTACTGCCGCCAATGGCCTTTACCACCCCAATTTCCCTTTTGCGCTCGCGCACCACCATAATCATAACCAGTAGAATAATGACCGCGCCTGCCGTGACCGCTCCAATTAGGCTAAAGGTAGCGACGGTTCTAACGCTGTTTAATGGCGCAATAGTGTCGTCGGCCTGCGCTAAAGCGCTGGTAACATCGGCGCTGCTGCCCAGGATGCTTTTAATGGCCGTTGTTGCGCCGCTCAAATTATCTAGTGAGTCTACGGTGGCTATAGCGCCCGTTACGACGCCGCTCTGGCCGCTCAGCCCTTGCAGCGTCGGCAGCGATACCACCACCGTGTCTCGGGCTGCTTGATTGTCGGTCCTAAAGATGCCCGCGACTGTTAGCGTGGTGTTATAGGCAGTAAAGGTTGACCCAACCCGTAGGTTATTCTTGGTGGCCATGGCGCCGCTAATAAGCGCGTTGTTGGTGTCGGCTGTGCCATCGATGAGTTTGCCGCTGGTAATGCTAGCAGCTGATCCGCCGATGCTCGCGGGGTCGTTGGTACCCAGGAAAGACACGGGCAGACTGAAATCGGTGGGCAAGCTCCCGCCACCGCCACCACCCAAGAAGAACCGGCGGCCACCCACACCGTCCGTATTTAGCGTGGTAGGAGATACCAGGCTGGTGGTGGTATTGCTGCTCGTGTCGTCGCCAAAACGACCAAATGATGGCGTGGACGATCCGGCAGTCGCTTGGCGGTCGGTGAGCGTTTCGCTCAGGCTGCTTACATGGGTCAGTTTCTGTACTTTGGTTAGTTGGTCGGTAGTTAAGGCATTGTTGGCCGAGCTGCCTGGGTTAAAGCCGGCCGGCGAAATGGTAATGGTGTTACCTATGGAGCTTTTGACGCTTTTTATTTTGGTATCGACGGCCTTTTGAGCGACCAGCATGGTTAGGCTCAGGCCAATGCTCAGGCCCAGTATGAGCACAATTGAACCGGTACGAACACTGTTTCTAAAAGCATTGCGTACACCGCAACTAAATGGGTTCATGGCAGTTTCCTTTGTTTATACTAGCCCGGATTATACGGCCGAGCAGCTGGAGCTGGGCTTAAGGATGCGCCGCTTTGCTATACTACTTAGAAAGTCCTTATGGCAAAACCCAAACCGACATCGACTCGCTCCCTACTGCTACGTATAGCGCTGACAATTGCGCTGCTGGTGGTTGCAGGCTGGATTCTCGGCATTCATTGGGACACTGTGCGACGTAGCCTGCAGGTAGCGCGTGCGGCTAGTACTACATGGCTAGCCGCTGCTCTGTTAGGAGCGGCTTTAACCTACTGTATAGCGGCGGGTATATATGGTGTTCTAGCGCTTCACCGATTACGCTACCGGCAGACTATTGTGGTAGAGCTAGCGACTGCTTTTGTAAATCGGCTGCTGCCGTCTGGCTTGGGTGGTTTGGGACTGCACGGGTTGTATTTATACCGGCGGAAACACACCGCGGCAGAGGCAACTGTAGTGGTGTCGATAAACAATTTGATAGGCATGGTGGCACACCTAGTGTTACTGGCTGGTGTGCTCTGTTTTTACCCGGGTGTGTTGCAGCGGTTTATAGACGGTAACCGCAGTTTATTTAACTGGCGTATTGGCGCTGGGGTGGCCATATTGGTCGCTGCGGCACTTATGCTTCCTGTAATTCGCCACAAACTAGCGAGTTTTGCGCAGACTGTACTCGCTAGCCTACGCAAAATGCGTCCGCCCAAACTGCTACTGGCCCTGCTGCTAGCTGCGCTGCTAACTACCACATATACCTGTGTACTGTGGGCGGTATGCCATTCGCTCCAGCTGTCACTAAATGTGCTGCAAGTCTTTATTGTCTTTTCGCTCGGCATGCTAACCAGCACGGCCACACCCACGCCCGGCGGCTTAGTAGGTGCCGAAGCTGGTTTGTTCGCTGGGTTGGTCGCTTACCATGTAGCCGCCCCGCCCGCCGGTGCGGCGGTGCTACTCTACAGGCTGCTTACATATTGGTTACCACTGTTACCAGGACTGTTTATGCTGTGGCTGGCGCGGAGGCGCCAATTGGTATAAGTTCAGCTTGCGGACCGTCTTTAGGCTAGTTCTGCGCTACGTGGGCTTCAAGCTCTCGGGTAGCTGTTTTTAGTAAGGCCAGCGATTCACGGAGCATGGCCGTGGACCAATTAAGCGGGCCGTGAGTGGACGCGATTATGAAAGTGGCTTGGTTGTCCTGCATAGTCAGCAAGGCTTCGGTTAGACCGGTAAACGGTCTAAGCACCAGGCTACCGTCTAGCTGCATGACGGCATGGTAGCGGTCGCCTACGCTCACCAGACTCAAACCGCGGTTTAGAAATGTGGTAGCCTGCGCGCGGTAATGGGTAGCGGCCTGTAGGTCACCCTCCCGCAAGCTTTGCAGACAGCGTTTTGCTGCCCAGGACGAGCGTTGTAATACGGGGTGGGTCCAGGCTGCTTCGCGGCCGCCGGCAAATAGCTTGTTGCGGGCTTGCTGTTTACTATCGAGGTCTATTTCTCGCGCATCCTCTGATGATGCTTGATTGAGCCGATCTTTTAGAGCTGTCATGGCCGCCTGCTTCTCGTAGGTATTCCAATTGGTTGCCTGATATGAATCGCCCAGGTAGCGGCGAATTCCTCCTGTATGCGGGTCGTTTAGGGTGTCGATTTCGGCCAGTAGGGCATTTTCTAGCTCGCGTTCAGTCATAGGCTGTGCGTTTGGGCTGCGGCGGACGGGTACGCCATGCCTGGCCAGTAGTTGTGGTAGATCAAAGCGCACTAAGTACAACAGTGCGGCATCGGCCCGGCGATGCTGCGCGCTGCCAACGGGGTAATCGGGCGCTTCATAGGCCCAGCGGTTGGCGAGGGTGTGAAGTCCTTTATGCAAAAGTTGATCAACGGCCTGGCGAAGCGAGGGAGCCGGTTGAGACCGTCCATGACGACGGGCATAAGACTTTTGTAAAAAGGTGAAATTGGCGGCGGCGTCGCATTCTAGCAGCTGTTGGAGCTTGGCGAGGGACGCTGTTTCCACGGCCATAACTGATGTGCGTACGGCCGCCAGCTCTTCCCACGAGCCACTGCTTTCATAGCATGGGTAGCCTACTGCCTGCAGTAGTGGCACAAATGATGCTAGTAAGTACCGGTGGGCAGCCGTGAGCTCGCGGGGTTTTATGTAGCCACGGAGCAACGCATCTGCGGTAAGATGTACGGTCATGGCCAGCGTGTCTTGCTTGTTACGCCAATGGTTGGGCCCTTTGGTCAGCAGGTCGTTTGGTAACAAGGAAATGTGTGGCCAATCGGCTTGACCTGCGGCGGGTCCGCGGGCAATCACATCGTCGAGCCGTCCAAGCTGTGCGGGAGTAGTAAGAGCATGCAGGCTGGTAAACAATAGTTTGCGACCCATGTGGTATTCGTAGGAGCGGCTGTGGTCGTACATGTATGTTTCCATAAACCCACGAGCTGCCTCTACGCCGTCGCGCAAATACCACAGCCAGTTCATTTCGCCCACAGCGCCTTTTACGTTCGTGGCTGGCATGCGGGTGCCTACATAGTTGCCGCCTCTGGTTGGGTAGGCAACCGGTTCGAACTGTATGTCGAGCACACCTAGGTTGTGGAGTACTGTTTCCAGGTCTGCCAGTTCTGTCGCCGAGTAGTTGTCTTTAACGTAAGCAGCCAGAGCGGCATGGGGTTGAGGCAGCTGTGTTGTGCCCACGGCCCGCCATTTGGTGAGCGTGCGAAGTGCGGCAAATAACTCGCTATCGCAAGTCGCCACAAATTCAACCGGCGCAGCCATAGTGCCACCGCGTTTTACCTGCACAGTGCCCCTCCGGGCGGTTAGCATGCCTGTTTCATTTTAGAAACCTTAAGCGTCATTATACATTGACGCTTAAGGTTTTGTAACCCCCGAGCTCGGTTGTATTTCCAGGGGTGTTAAGGTAAAATCAGCTCTGATATTTCATCTGCCGCGCAATGGGGCGTCGCCAAGTGGTAAGGCACCAGGTTTTGGTCCTGGCATTCGGGGGTTCGAATCCCTCCGCCCCAGCCAGATCTTGTACCATACGCCAGCTTCATTGATGGCGTTTTTGTTTT
>CAZHYW010000034.1:0-7116 GCA_964537115.1 uncultured Candidatus Saccharibacteria bacterium
CCCAGTCGCCGGGCGTGCTGCTTGGGCTCGCCCGGCGCACCAAGTTGTTTAGATAAGTCCCGAACAAAGCGCTTGTCGGGCTTCAACTGGACGTCCGAAAACAGCTTTTCGAGACCACGTGGTTGTTTTGTCATGGCGCATCTCCTTGTATTACTCGCTTCAGCGAGGCCAGGCCGCGCTTTTGCGTCGTCTTTACGTAGTTCATATTTTTGCCAAGGTGGCTAGCAATCTCTTTGAGCGATAAACCATCCCGAAAGCGCAGCATCAGCACCATTTGCTGGCTCTCCGGCAGCTGCGCTATATATGGCAGCGCCCGGTCAATTAACGACCGCTCTTTGGTAGCCTGCAGTTCTTCGGCAGCGTAGACGGCGAAATCCTCAATGTTCTCCGCAGCCGTCTCCGCTAGCGCATATTTTTTACGCAGATGCTGCACCCAGACCAGTTTCATAACACCGTACAGATACTTCTCTTTATCATCAATCTGTTTGTTGGGGCTAGCGAACTGTTCAAACGCGGTAGTAAACACTTCGCTCGTCAAGTCTTCCGCCAACTGCTTATGGAACGTCTTGGCCATAAAAAAGCCATACACCGTTCGAACATGGGTGTTATACAAATCTGAATCTGGCACGTGCCGCCTGCATCTTTCTTGGATAGTTTCCAGGGGGCTTTAGTGGCCTCCTAAGTATATAGTGGCGCGTGGTGTACACAGGACTGCCCTACGCTGGGTAGATGTCTTGGATTGGGCCGTCATCGTCCGAACCATCTGCTTGGCCTGCACCGTCACCGCCAAACACCTGGTCTAGGCTGCTCACCAGTACCTCACGCGGGCGTGAACCGTCCGCTTGGCCAATTATGCCCTGCTCTTCCATTTCTTCGATTAGGCGGGCCGCACGGCCGTAGCCAATGCGTAGGCGCCGCTGCAGCAGTGAAGTAGACGCTTTCTTGTTCTCAATCACCACCCGCACCGCGTCCCGGAACATATCGTCATCGGCTCCGCCGCTGTCACCCATATCAGCCACCACGCCACCCTTACCAATGGTTACCGGCTGGCTGACTACCTCGTCGTTGTACTGCGGCGCCCGCTGTTCGCGTATAAAGTCAGTTACCTTGGCCGTTTCTGGCTCGTCAATAAAAGCGGCCTGTACCCGCTTGGGCTTCGGCATATCAGCCGTGAGCAGCAGCATGTCACCCTGCCCCAGCAGCTTCTCAGCGCCAATTTGGTCAATGATGGTACGAGAGTCTACCTGCGACGCGGTGGTAAAGGCGATGCGCGCCGGCACGTTGGCCTTAATGAGGCCAGTGATGACGTCGACCGATGGGCGCTGCGTAGCCAAAATCAGGTGAATGCCCACCGCCCGAGCCTTCTGGGCTATACGGACTATCAAAGCTTCTACATCGCGCGCTGCCATCATCATCAGGTCGGCCAACTCGTCAATGACGACCACAATGTAGGGCATGCCCTCTTCGTTCTTTAGCTCGTTGTACTCGCCAATGTTACGCTTTTTGTGCTCCTCCAGCGTGCGGTAGCGCCGCTCCATCTCGGCCACCGCCCATTTGAGGGCGCTAATGCATTTTTCAGGCTCCGTAATGACTGGCGTAAGTAGGTGTGGAATGTCGTTATAAGGTGTAAGTTCGACTCGCTTGGGGTCCACCAAAATCAGTTTGAGGTCGCTAGGACTATTGCGGTACAGCAGGCTGGTCAAGATGTCGTTGATCATAACTGACTTACCAGAACCAGTTTGACCGGCCACTAGCACGTGCGGCATGCGGCGCAGGTCGGCAATCACCGGCTTGCCGGCAATGTCTTTACCAATGGCAAATTCCAGCGGGCTGTCAGCTTCGGCCCACTCGCGGGCCTGCATAATGCTGCTCAGGCGCACCGTGGCACCCTTTACATTCGGTACCTCTATGCCTACGGCTCGTTTGCCGGGGATGGGTGCTTCCATGCGAATGCTGGTAGCGGCCAGGTCGAGCGCCAGGTTGTCAGCCAGCGCCGTAATTTTGTTCAATTTCGCCCCGGCGGGGGGTTTGAGCGTATACTGGGTAACTCGCGGACCAATGTTGGCCCCTTCCATCTCCACGTCAATGTTAAAGTTCTGGAATGTCTCGCGAATGATGCGAGCGTTACCTTCTACATTACCGGCGTCAGCCTTGTCTTGCTTTTGGTCGAGCAAACCGACGCTCGGAAACTTCCAGTCCGGATCGCTGGCAGCCGTAAGTGCCGCGTGGCTTTCCTGGCTCGACAATTTCTGGGCCGTGTTACGCAGGCTGGTGAGGCGCGGCGCTGGTTGCGCGCTACCATGGTGCTCCACCGGCACACCCTCGTTCAGCTGAAAGCCATTTTCGGCAGCCTGCTTTTTTAGTCCCACCAAGCCGTCCTCTTCGTCTTCACGGTCACGACGAGCAAACAGCTTCAACACAACTTTGGGCGAGATGCCAAAGGCAAAGAAAAACACCAATATACTAAAGACGAAAAACAGCAGGCTGGCTGGCGCTTTATCGAGCATGGTTAATACCGCCCCACCGAGTCCTTGGCCAACAGTACCGCCGTGGCCACCGGTAACTACACCAGCCGTATCTTTACTAGCAAAGGCCACATGGAACCAGCTGGCCGTAAAGGCCAGTAGTGCAAACATGCTAAATAAATTGCTGAGGGGCACTCGGTGGTCGTCGGACATAAACTTGTAGACACCCCAATACACCAGCGCCACTGGGGTCAACCAGGCGCCGTAGCCAAACAGCCAATAGGCCGCACCAAACAGCCCCTTCGGCAGCGCTCCGCCGGTGCCAAAACCGCCCAGTAACAAAAACAACGCACCCAGTATAAGTAACACCGCGGCGGTATAACCCCAAACCGGCGATCGTTCAGCTAGTTCTGCTGGTTCGCTGTGCTTCTTTTTAGCTGATTTTTTCTTTTTTGCCATAACTGTTTCTGTATTATAACACCACCGTAGTAGCAGTGCTTAGGCAAGCCATATTATAGCAAAAATTACAACTTTTGGCAACTCACGCTAAACACCTACAGGCACCAGCGGCTGTTCACCGGTAGGCGCGTGCAGCGCCGCTGTGGTAGGTGGCCCATAGTATACGGTCATGGCGCCTCGGCGCCCCACATTTGCGATCAATAGATCGCCCGTTTCGTCCGTACTAAATTCTGCCTGATATTTACTGATTGTTTCGTACTGGAATGCAAGGTCTGGGTCATGATCCAACTTACTTGTTTCCCAACCAAGAGCCGGGAGCCAGCCTTGCCTGCCAACCTTTAACGGCCTGTCCGCCTTTTCGCCCAGTGTTAGCACATCTTGCATGATTCTTGCACGTTCTTCTTCGGTTGAAGCGACTTTAAGTCGCTCCAGAGTCGGTTCATCCATTATATAGTGTCGCGCAGCGTGCCCGCCCCGTTGCGGGCCAGCGTCAAAGCAGTAGACTAGCTTAAAGCTGTCAAAGACGTGCTCGGTAGTTGAGTCGTGGTTTCTAAAGCCCACTACTGCCCGTAGTACACCTAGGCCTAGATCGACGCCTAACTCATCTCTTACCTCTCCACGTGGCCTTAGGGGCATACGACGCCCCAGCTCAACTATCGGTGGTTCGTCGTTGAACGTCCCATCACGAGCATAACCTTTTGGGTCAGTCGCGTATTCTTGCGGAAACCGCAATGGCACTTGGCGCGTAGATCTCGGAAGCTCAGGGGCTGCGGAGTTAAGCGCAGCACGCCCCAGATGCCTACGTCCTTGCCTTGGGGTACGTGGAGTACGATTGTGCGTAAAAAACTTGCTGTGCATAGCCAATGTGTGAATGTCTTTGTTTTAGTGATGCCTATATAAACATTAGCATATTATTGCTAGTAGGTCAACTATACGCTCGGCTACAATGTCACACAGTGCTGGGAGGTGCTGGTGTCGCCCGTAGGCGAGTACAAGATAGCCATAGCACGAGTGCTGGTGCCGGCTGCAATAGCCTTGGCCGGCCCAGTGCAGCTAGCGTCGGCTACTAGATAGAGTGTCTGCGAATCGGGGACGGCAATGCCCGAGGCATAAGCATGGAGTTTCACGTTGCCAGGCTGGTACATCAGTAGCCTGACTACTTCATACGTGGTCGGATCACAGACGCTGCTACACAGCACCAAGTTGCCGTCGGGGCCCACCGAAACGGCCGTGGGCGTCGTGCCGTTCAGCTGGGCATACTGCCCCACCGCACCGCCAACGTTGTTAATGTCTATGGCCTGCTTTTGTCGCGCGCTCATGGTGACACGAGCCACTACTGGCTTATGATTTGCCCGATATGCCTGGAGAAAATGCACCCCTACGATGAGCGTTAGCGTGAGCGCGCCCACAGCTCCAAGTTTTATAAGCCGAGCGCGCGTCCAACGAGGCTTTATGCGGCTGCGCTTGGTACGCTTGGCCGCCGGGCTAAGCTCCATAGTCATGGGCTGTTTTAGGTGCACAAAGGCTTCATCTACGGCAGTCTGCGACCAGCCCTTCTCTAGCAATCGCTGGCGCAGGGCTGCTTCGCTATGCCCTTGTTTAAGATGTTCGGAGATGTAGCTGACGAGCGTTTGGCTCTCCATATGCCTTAAAGTATAGCAAGGAGGCTGCAAGAAGCATAAGCCGTTTGCTAACGGCTAGTCGGGCTGGTCTTGGCCAAGCAAGCGGGCGCGCATTTCCTGGAAACGACGCTGCTGTTCGGCGGCGATTTCTTCGGCCGTCTTGGTCTTGCTTTGGTGGACGGTTTGAGCACTTTCGGTCTTGCCGCCAATTACGTTTACCACCGGTATGACAATGGGGCTGCGCTTGGTTTGCTCGAACAGGTAATGCGTAATGTGGTCCTTTATTTCCGCCTTAAAGCGGTCGAGATCGACTCGTTTGAAACGCTGCTGTACCGCCCGACGCACCTCGGCGCGCAGACCATTCATAATTTCTTCTTGCTCGCGCATGTATATGAAGCCACGGGAGATAATGTCGGGGCTAGTCAGCAAACTGCCATTCCGCTTGTCTACCGTGAGCACCACCGCCACCAAGCCTTCCTCGCTTAGCAACACTCTATCTTTTACCACCACATTACTGACGATGGAGCCAGTTTGGTCCACCAACAGGCTGCCGTGTGGTACCTCACCGGCCGGTTCCCATTTGTCGGCCGTAAAGAGGAAGCTCTCGCCGTTCTTGGCCTGAATGACGTTTTGGCGAGCCCAACCCTCTTCTATAGCTATCTCGCCGTGGTAGCGACGATTGAGCGCGCCGGCGTAAATGGGGATGAAGAACTTGGGACGGACCAGACGCATCATCTCGCGGTGTTCATCGCGCCGGGCGTGCCCACCCACGTGCAGCGGTCCGCAGCCGTCAATTTCGTGGCTCGGGTTGCGGAACAAGTGCACGCCTTTTTCAGCCAGTTCGTTGCCGATGATTTCGTAGCGCACCTCGTTACCCGGGATGGGATTAGAGCTGACTACCACCGTATCACCTTCGTGCAGTTTGACGTGGCGGTGTTCGCCGTCAGCCATCCGCTGCAGGGCCGAGCCAGGCTCGCCCTGGCCACCAGTACAGACCACCAGAATTTGGTTGTCGGGCAGGCCCGCAGTGTTTTGCATGGCCAGTACCGTACCGCGTGGCACCTTCAAAATACCCTGGCGGACGGCAATCTCGGCGTAGTTCATCATGCTACGACCATCTAACGCCACCTTGCGGCCAGCGGCCACGGCAGCGTTAATGATCATCTGAATACGGTTCATATTGCTTGAGAAAATAGACACAAATACGCGGCCCTCGGCCTGGCTAATAATGTCGTGGAAACTCTGCTGCAGCGTGTGCTCGGTAAGCTGTCGGCCGGGTGTATTGGTGTAGGTGCTTTCGCTCAGCAGCGCCAGCACGCCCTCATCGCCCAGCTGTTGCAGGCGAGCCACGTCGCTCGGACGGTTGTCGAGGGGCTCGGGGTCCAGACGGAAATCGCCAGTGTTTATGAGACGCCCTACTGGCGTGTCCAGCACAATACAGCTGGCTTCTGGCACGGAGTGGGTTATGCGCACCAGCTCCACAAAAAAGGCGCCAATTTTGAGCCGCTCGTGGTTGTCCATATTCATAACCACAAACTGCGGCGCAAACTCCACACCAGTTTCGGCATAGGCATCTTCAAACGTCTTGCGCACGACATCCAGCGTAAAGCCGGAGCCGTAAATAGGTGCCGGGTACTTTGGCACAATGTGCTTTAAGCCACCCAGGTGGTCGAGGTGCCCGTGGCTAATAATATAGGCGCGGATTTTGTGCTTTATAGTCTCTAGGTATGCCGGGTCGTTTACGGTGTAGTTAATGCCGGGCAAATCCACGCTCAGGTCGTTACCGCAGTCTAAAATAACCGCGTCGTCCTGCCATTCAATAACTTGCATGTTCTTTTCGCCAATGGCCTCCTGGCCACCCAGAAAGGTAATCTTTAGTTTGTCGCGGTTATCGACAATGGTGTTGGCTCGTGCACGCTCAGGGTCTGCCGCGCTCATGGCAGCCGAAGCGTACTGATTGACATATTTTTGGGCGTCCATTTGAGTACGCTTTTGAGCTCGCACGGCCGCCCCTCGGCTTACGCCGGAACCGCCAGCTGCCTTTTGGTCGCCCGTTTGGGCGCGAGCCGGGCCGCGGCCACCCCTTCCGCTGTTTTGGGCGGGTTTGTCAGATCTGCCCTGCGGACGACCAGAGCGACCTGGCTGTCCTGTTGGACGGCCGGGCTGGCTACCGCGATTGTTTTGCCGCGGAGGCCTAGGGTTGTTGTTTGGTTGATTATCCATATTTTCCTATAGTTCCTTTCATTTTGCGCCGCTGTAGTCGTCATTCTGAACGCTAGTGAAGAATCTTTCCTTCTTAAAGATCCTTCGCTTACGCTCAGGATGACGTTCTACCGGTGCTTAGTGTAATTTTTCGTTAATCCTTAATCTTTAATCGTTAATCTTTTTCATAATTACAGGGATGAGCGCAAAGTCATCTATGAGCGTTTGTCGCATCCCGCCGTTGTACAACGCCGCAGCCGGATGGAAAAGCGGTAGGTACACACGGTCTTTGTACCGCTTCGGCTGGCCGTGTACTTGGCTGATTTTCAGCCCGGGCAGCAGCACATCCATGCTGTGCCTGCCTAGGG
>CAZHYW010000035.1:0-7097 GCA_964537115.1 uncultured Candidatus Saccharibacteria bacterium
CGACCTCGGCAATGCGAATGCCGCGCTCTAGTCAACTGAGCTAATACCCCAAAAATGCCCGGTGGACATTTTAGTAGGCGCAAGCGAAGCGTCATATAAAATATCCAGGCAAGACTTAACTCCCCACTAGAGAAGATTATACCCTCCCCTGGCATTCCCACGAAGGCTGGAATGGCAATTTCGGGAAGCTAGTTTACTGACCTGCTGGAGGCTGCGGCGGCTGAGGGCCGGGGCCAGCCGGGGGCTGGGCAGTTGGGAAGCCGCTGGCGTCAAACTGCATAGGTTGGCCAGACGAGGGCTGGGCAGGTTGTGCGGGCGTCTGCCAGTTAGTTTGGGGCGCTGGCGGTTGAGCTTGTGGCGGGGTGGCCGAATAATCAGTGGTTGGCGCTGGACTAGCAGCCGCTTGAGTATCCATGGTCGGGGCTGACGGGGCGGCTGGCTGCTGCCAGTTGGTAGGCGGTGCGCTAGGTGCAGGCTGCCAGGCAGTAGGAGCTGGGGCCGGAGCAGCATTCCAAGCCGTGGGAGTTGAAGCCGGTGGAGCAGCCCAGGCAGAAGCCGGAGCGGCGGGCGTAGGCTGAGCATAAGGCATGGGTGCTGGTTGGCCCGGGATGGACTGTGGTGCACCCGGCATAGCAGCAGACGGCGCTTGCTGCGGCGCAGTCGCGCTTGCCGATAGCAGCTGTGGCGCCATGGCTTTTATTTCTAGCTTTAGGGCTTCAAATACCTCATTTACCACTTGCTTGTAGTTGGGCAAGTTGGTCTCGAGCCACTGTAACGCCTGAGCCTGGTTTGCGTCACCGCCATCGTCTATAAACTTTTCAAACTCATCGAGCTGCTGGTCGCTCATTTGGTTGGCCAGGTTGGTACCCACGCGCAGTTCCAATGTTTCGTAGATGTGCTGGAGCATAGCGCGCTTTTGGTCTTCGGGTAGGCTACCCAGGCCAAGTTCGTCCAGCAACGTGTTGTCTAGTTTTAACATATCGTTATTGTAGCACTATAAGGTGCGCTCTACAGTCTCGCTAGTAAAGAACTCTATGCGGTCGCCCAGTTCCAGCGTTAGTCGGCCATTGGTTCTTAGGCTAATGCCGCCCAGCTCACCGGCAGCCAAATCTTTCGCATCGTTTGGTCCACGTTTTAAGCCAGTCAATTGGGCTTCGCCAACTTGGGCTTTGCCACGGAACACACGAGCACTAGCCGGTACCTTAAGCATACCACTGGTTACTTCCCCGCCGGCAATTAGGTCAGCTTTGGTGGTCTTGAATATGCCTTTTACTTCCAGCTCGCCCATCTCTTTTTCTATAGTGTGAGGCGCTAGTAACTTGCTTAGCTCGGCCTTTACGTCATCGATTAGCTCGTAAATAACGTTGTAGAGCCGAATGGGCACTTGGTCACGGGCGGCCAGGCGACGAATGTTGGTTGCAGCAGATATATTAAATCCATATATAATTGCGCCGGCACTGTGCGCCAGATGGATGTCGTTTTCGCTCACCACACCTACGCCGCTGCCAACTATACGCACAGCCACTTCGTCGGTTTCCACACTCTTTAGGCTGTCGGCCACAGAGGTTAGAGAGCCTTGCACATCGGCTTTAATGATAATAGGCAGTTCCTGCAACTGGTCGGTGCGGCTAATAATGCGCAGCAGTTCCGAGCTAGACATATCGCTCCGCGCCCCACCAGTGGCCCGGCCGGAAACGACTGCTTGGGCTTGGGCCCGCGCATCCTTTTCGTTTGCCACCACGGCGAACGGGTCACCAAACTCTGGTAATGTCTTAAAGCCGCTAATAACCACTGGACTAGACGGCCCAGCTGACTGCACGGCCTTGCCGGTGGTGTTCTCTAGGTTGCGAATTTTGGCGTAAGTGCCACCGCTGACTATAAACTGGCCGGGCTTTAGGGTGCCCTCTTCTATCAGAGCGTGCGCAATCGGGCCACGCCCTGTCTCTACGTGCGCTTCTATAATCAACCCGCGAGCCGGCACGGTTGCATCCGCCTTCAGCTCTTCCACGTCGGCTACTAGTAGCACCGTGTCGAGCAGCTCGCCTATGTTCTGCCCCGTTTTGGCGCTTACTTCCACCATGGGCACATCACCGCCCCACACTTTGTCGTCCGGCACCACTTGGTTCTCGGCCAGTTGACCCTTTACTAGACCACTGTTGGCGCCCTCTTTGTCGATTTTGTTTATAGCCACCACTATCTTGACACCGGCGTTCTTGGCGTAGCGAATGGCCTCAATGGTCTGTGGCTTCACGCCGTCGTCGGCTGCCACCACCAGTATGACGATGTCCGTTAGGTGTGCACCGTGTTCGCGAATAGCCGCAAAGGCCTCGTGGCCCGGAGTGTCTAGAAACGTAATCGCCCGGCCGCCGTGTTCAATCTGGTAGGCGCTAATGTGCTGAGTAATCCCCCCAGCTTCGCCCTTCGCCACCTGGGCAGCGCGGATAGCGTCCAGTAAGCTGGTTTTGCCGTGGTCCACATGACCCATTACGGCCACTACCGGTGGACGCTCCGTGGCGTTGGCGCTGGCCACACGTTTCTCACGCTTCACGGGCTCGTCCGCTGGCATGTGCTCCAGAGCAATGTCCAGCCCCAGCTCACCTACAATTATCTGGGCAGTGTCAAAGTCGAGCCGCTCATTTATGGTTGCCATGATGCCGTTTTTCATCAGCTCGCCAATCAGGCGCGTCACCGGCAGGCGCAGTGCCTCGGCTAGAGCTCCGACGGTAACAGTGTCTTCAATTTGGATTGTTGTTGCCATATCGTCGTTTCCCTTTCTGGCCGAAGCCCTTTGCTTTGATTAACGATTAAGGATTAAAGATTGATGAATGGGCGGCAGCTTCTTTAATCGTTAATCGTTTCTCTCTAATCATCTCATTTTCGCTTCAGCGAAAGTGAGATCTTGCGCGCATCGGTGTCAATGTCGAGCACCTTAAACGACTTCTTCTCGTTTAGCTGGAAAATTTTCTCTGGGTCGATGTTGTCATCGTCGCCCATTTCGCTCACATGCACCAGGGCTTCCACGCTTGGAGACAGCTGCACAAAAGCGCCGAATGGTGTAATGCGGGTAATCTTACCCTCCACTATGTCGCCCTTGTTAAATTGCTGCACTTCCTTCAGCCATGGGTCTTCGCTCATCTGTTTGAGCGACAAGCTCAGGCGGTCTTTGTCGATGGCAATAATCTTGGCCTTCACTGTCTCGCCTACCTTCACGTAGTCACGTGGGTTCTCCACGCGCTCCCAGGAGATTTCCGAGATGTGAATCAGGCCTTCAATGCCGTCCACGTTCACAAACGCACCGAAGTCAATCACGCCGGTCACAATGCCTTCTACCACGTCACCAACCTTTAGCTCGGCGAAGCGGGCTTGCATGTCGTCCTTCACGGCCTCTTTTTCGGAGAAAATCAGTTTGTTGTCTTTGCGGCTCACATCGAGCACGCGAACGCGGATGGGCTTGCCAGTTAGCTGGTTCAGCTTTTGCAATATTTCGTCTTTGTCGGCACCACTAACGCGTGGATAGTGGCCTGCAGCCAGTTGGCTCACGGGCAAAAAGCCGCGGATGCCTTCCAGCTCCACCAGCAAACCGCCGCGATTGGCGTCGTAAGGTGTTACCTCTACAATCTCACCTCCTTCAAAGATTCGCTGCAGCTCGTCCCAACCCCGGTCTTTGGCAGCCCGGCGCATGGAAAGCAGCGCATAGCCTTCGTCCATTTCCGGGTCAATCACGCTCACGGTGACGCTAGCGCCCTGTTCCAGGGCCTGGCCGTGGCCGACTTCGCGGCGCATCACAATACCTACGCCTCGTGGGCCTAGGTCTATCCACACCTGGTGCTTACGCACACTGGCAATGGTGCCCTCTACCACATCTCCGGTCTCGAGCTGTTTGACGTCACTGCCAGCTAGCAGGTCGTCCATAGTTACTGTTGATTTGTTTGGCATATTTAAATGCCTCCTTTTCCGTGCCGGTTCTTCAGGCCGACAACAAGTGTATTTCCTGCAGGCTTGTACGCCGGTGTCACAAACGACGCCAACACACACCCCTGAAAGATTAGAGACAGTATAACAGAGGAGCGCAACTAAGGCAAAGCTTGCTTTGGCTTAGTGAACACTGCAGGATTATCTCGAAGAGATATCTGTTTTTACTCTGTACGAAAAGAGGCCAAGTCGAGACACAGAGGTACTAGCGATATATTGACAAAAGTGGTATAATATACATCGTGACTGCCCTTAGGCTTTGATGTTCCACCCGTTGCAAGACCTATCCCGAAGGGATCAAGATGCTCGACGCACTCGGACGCCGTGTTAACAACCGGACGCTGGTGGACCCCCGCATGTTCGGCCCCCTGCTCGCGCTGGGCACGACGCTCGCCATCCTGGGCGCGTTCAACCCTGTGTTCCTCGGTGCCTACGCGGCCATCGGCGCCATCCTCGCGTTCTACTACTTCAAGTCCGACAAGACCGAGCCCTACCTACACGAGATCCCCATGATCGCGTACATGGTCGGCTGGCTGCTGTTCCTGCCCATCGAGCGCGCCTACCGGCTCCGGCGGTACCAGCTCAACATGGAGTAGCGACCATCGTCCATCTGCAACATGGAACTTCCAGGAAAGGAGGAGTTGGCGTAGCGTCGATATTTGTAGCGCCTTTTGGTGCTCATATCTTCACTATTTCAATTACCTACTTTCCTGGCAGTCCTTATGGCTCCGAACCACTTTCGGAATTGTAAGCCGCTGCCAGATTATGCGATACTAAACGCATGTACGTGGGCATCGACATTGGGGGTACTAAAACGCTGGTGGCGGCGCTGACCAACGAGGGCATTATTCATGAGTCACTCAAGTTCCCTACACCACCCAACTACGACGATTTTTTGGTGAAGTTAAAGGCGGTCGTTGCTAAGCTTACAACAAAAGATTTTCGGGCCGGTGCTGTCGCCGCTCCAGGGGAAATTAATCGTAAACGTGGCATCTTCAAGGTTGGTGGCAACCTAAAATGGCGCAATGAGCCCATCCAGCACGATGTAGAGCGCATCGTCCACTGCCCCATCCTGCTCGAAAACGATGCCAACCTGGCTGGCCTGTCTGAGGCCATGCTGCTCAAAGACAAGCACGCCAAGGTACTCTACCTTACCATCAGCACCGGTATAGGCGGTGGTTTTATAGTCGACCAGCAGATTGACCCTAGCATGGAAGATGTCGAGCCGGGCCAGATAATGCTGCAGCGCGGCGACAAGGTGGTAAAGTGGGAAAGCTTTGCTAGTGGTAAGGCCATTTACGAGCGCTACCACCAGAAGGCTTCCGACATTGAGGACCCGGCCATTTGGAAAGCCATTGTAAAAGACCTGACGATTGGTTTTATAGACCTAATGGCGGTTACTCAGCCAGATGTAATTGTGGTGGGCGGCGGCGTGGGCCACTACCTGCACAAATTCCACGCATTCCTGATTGCGGAACTCGAGAAGTACGCCACGCCCCTGGTGCCCATCCCACCGATCGTAAAGGCCAAACGGCCTGAAGAAGCGGTAGTTTACGGCTGCTACGACCTAGCCCGCAGCGTCCACAAATAGGACGTCCGGTCCCGCGCCCGGAGGGGATAGCCAGCCCGACCCCCACCACGGGCGTTGTGTGGAGGGGATAGCTAGCCAGCCAAAGGCTGGTGTAAGCGTAAGGGGAACCCAGAAGGTTCCCCTTTGAATGAATGAGAGGCGCGGCGAGCAGGCCATAGGCCTGCATTAGCCGCCCGGTGTGGTTCCGGCCCGTAGCAGCACGTCTGTTACAATAAGGCCATGACGAAGTTGGGGGCAGCACCGCTAGATTTAGAATTACTGCTGGTGCGCATTGCCGCCGACCACCCCGATTTAGAATTTATAGAGAGCGCTCATTTCTCCTGGCATGCCGGCAAAAAGCATGTGTCGTACCAAAAGACCAAGAAAGATAGCGCTCATAGCATATTAGCTCTGCTTCACGAGCTAGGTCATGCCCTTTTGGGCCACAAAGATTACATGCATGATATACAACTGCTACAGCTGGAGGTCGCTGCCTGGGAGGAAGCGCGCAGCCTAGCCAAGCACTACGGCATAGCCGTAGACGACGACTACATACAGGACTGCTTAGACACCTACCGCGACTGGCTCCACCTGCGCGCCACCTGCCCCACCTGCTTCGCGCGCTCGCTGCAGAGCTCGCAGCGCCGCTACCGTTGCCACAACTGCGGCGCCGAATGGCAGGTCAGTCGCTCTCGCCTCTGCCGCCCGTATCGCCTCCAGAAGACTTGAGACAGCTCTAGCTAGTATTTAGTAGGCAAGCACACTGAGCTATAATACGGTTATGAGTACGGTGCTGGAATCTGACAGGCTGCGTCTGGAAGCAGTCCGTCCTGATCATGCTGCTGCGTTGGGGCGACTAGTTTTTGACGACCCTGAGGTCATGCAGTTTAGTGATGGACCGGTAGACGTAGAAGCCTGGATAGCTGGAGCACTCCAGAGCTATGAAGCTAACGGGTATGGTCCGTGGCTAGTTGTAGACAAGGAAACGGACGAGCCTCTCGGTTACTGTGGCCTATTTTCTGGTCAAGTTAATGGTAAACCAGAAGTAGAGATAGGCTACCGCTTAGGTCGCAGCGCACAGGGTAAAGGCTACGCAACCGAGGCGGTAAAAGCTACGCTCGGTTATGCTACAGGCCACGGTATCCGCCGTGTAGTCGCACTAATAGACCCCTCTAATCACTCCTCTCTTAGAGTTGCCGAGAAAGCCGGTTTCGTGCATGAAACTGATGTTATGTTCCCTGGCTATACACACCCCGATGGTTTATATGTAGCGGAACTGTAGATAACAAAAGAGCCCCATGGGGCTCTTTTGAAGATGTAAGAAAAACTTAGGCGTTTTTCTTGGTGCGGCGGCTAATGCGGCCACCGATGGCACCGTAAATACGAGCGCGCTCGCGGCCAGCTTCACCAGCGGCGAAACCACCGGTCTTACCGTTCTTGCCGCCTTTAGCGCCAATCTTGGCGTAAAAGTCGCTACCGTACTTTTTCTTGTTGGTTGAGGCAGCAGCTTTGCCGCCAGCTTTAGTTCCAGCCATGTAACACCTCCCAGTGCTAA
>CAZHYW010000036.1:0-7050 GCA_964537115.1 uncultured Candidatus Saccharibacteria bacterium
CAATCTTGAAATTTAAGCAACTATTATATTACCATTACCGTCTTTATAAGTCAAGAGCACGACTCGGGTTATTAGGTAAGGAACAGTCAAAATCACATCACTACTGCTGCACCTTCAGCTGGTACAATAAACCCGTGAAATTGGTAGGTCTGGCGGGCACAAATGGCAGCGGTAAAGATACCGTGGGCACGCTCATTGCCGCCAAATATAACTATTTGTTCGTGTCGGTGTCTGACTTGCTGCGGATAGAACTCCGCAAACGTGGGTTACCGGTCATTCGTGATAACACGCGCATGCTGAGCGTAGAATGGCGGCGCGAACTTGGCGTGGGTGTGCTCGTTGATAAGGCTCTGGAGTTAGCGGAGCATTCCAGCCATCACTACGATGGCGTGGTGGCTTGCCCCATGCGCAACGTTGGCGAGGCTCAGCACCTAAAAAATCTGGGTGGCACACTTATATGGGTCGATGCCGATCCCAAGCTGCGCTACGAGCGCGTGCAGGCGGCCGACCGAGGTCGGGCTGGCGAGGACAACAAAACCTACGAGGAGTTTCTGGCTGAAGAAGAGACCGAAATGCACCCGCCAGACCCAAATGACCCGACTCTACTCAACGGCGCCGGGGTAAAAGCCTTGGCCGATGCCACCATCCTGAACGAGTCCGATCTGGACAGCCTGCAGCTATCGGCAGAAGCTGTTCTGGGCTCCTAGGCGGTCTTCTTTTTTAGCTTCTTTTCGAGCTGGACGCTCATGGGTATGCGGGTGTAGGTGCCGTGCTTTGGTAGTGTGTTGTAGTCTGGGCGCTCCCGAATGGTGCTATCGAGCAGGGTATATAGTTTGCGGAAGGCTTTGGCAATCTGGGGGCTCTGAATGACCGTACCCATTACTTCTTCGCCGAACGATATAATGGCCAGCTTGTCGTCGTAGGCTACCCATTCCACCGGCTCATCGTAGTCCTCTGCGTTAATCCAAGTGCGGTTTAAGAGCATCAGCTTGTCGGACTCCTCAACCGGCATGCGATCGTCCAGCGAGGCCGGTGGTGGTTCAATATCTTGCACAATGCCGTAGCGCACAATACCCCGGGCGGGGAAGATATTGCGCAGACGGTGGGCTTCCTCATCGCCAAAGTAGCGGATGCCCTGGTGGCTGCGGATGAAGTACACCGGGCCTTTGCCCTTAGCCTGGTCGTAGAACATGGCCCTTAAGCCCTCTTGCCCTTGGTAAAAACGGATGCCCGGCTGCTCGCTGTGGGCGAAGTAGTAGTCGAGCAGCTGGGGCAGCTCAGTGTTTAGCCGGCGCTCCTTTTGCCGAACCGCCTCAGACTGCTGCTGTACAAATTGCTCCAGGGCAGTGGGGCTCGTTGCAGCGTAGCGGAACTTGGCGCCCGTGTTTTCCTTGACGGCTAGGCCGAGCTCGCACAGTTTATCGAGCACTTTGTAGCCATTGCTGCGGCTTTCGCCTATGCGGGCCGCCAGGGCAGGGGCGCTCTGGGCACCGTAATCAACCAGTGCTTTGTAGGCCAGAGCCTGTGCCTTAGTCAGCCCAATGTCTTCAAGCATTTGTACGTCCATAGGCCATAAGATAGCACACTTCATATACTGTGTGAATATAGATTTCACAACCGTTGGCAATCTATATACAGTGTGGCAACATAATGTTGTAGTATATTTACCATAAGCCCGGCTATTGATAATGCTCCGGAGTGTATGTCTCTGACCGGCGCAGACCTAAAAGATGCGGCGCCAACTGAACGATAACTCAATAAGGAGAAGCTCACCATGACAGACCACGAGCGTAATCCGGGAAATCCAACTTACTACAATTTGCACCTCCCGCCGGAAGCAGCACCCTTAGAAGGTGATGAGCAGTGTGTGGGGCTGTTGGCGCAGCCCGATATCCGTAGTGCTTTGGCGGTGGTCAATGACGATATTAGCAGCTACTACGACGAGTTGCGTAGTGACTCTGTAGTGCACGAATTGTTTCGCGGGGCTACCGCTAGCGGTAGGGGTGTTGCAGTGGCCGAAGTTCTTGATGCAGAAGTTGCCGCCGGTATTGACCCACAGCGTTTCAGTGAAGGATCCCCCATTTCTGGGCATGACGGGCGGTACGTACTGTTTGAGTATGAGCTTGACGGCTTAACTAGCTCAGACGGCATGGAATCTGCCACTACACCTTGGGTATTGGTAGGGGTGTCTCGGGACCAGGAGCGAGACGGCACCAGAGCGCTATTATTTGAGGCGCCTGACGGCAGCAGAACTACCGTTAATGTACCATTAAGCCGGCGATTCCAGCCAAGAGTTGACGACGAGGGAGTGGTTAGTTTTCAAAGGGCAGCTCTGGGTGAACGCCGTGTTACGGCAATGGAACAGTCGCTGGGTTGGCTCGGTAGGGTAAGTCGGACATATAGAGAGTACCGTGAGGGCACGGACCTATGGCGGGAGTGGAAGGGGCGTGCGGACAAAGTAGACGCCTTCCGTGCGGCTCTCTGGCAGGAGCTGTGCGAACATCCGGCGTGGGCTGATGATGATGGGGCACGGTCTATTGTTGGTCTTGGCGGGATGGTTAATCCCGATGAGGTGGCGCTTGTTGCTACCACCGTGGCAAGCGAAGAATACCAGCGGCGCGGAGTACAGGAGCGGGACGGTTTACTTAGGGGCGTTCTTCTGAACCACCGCTTGGCACGCCTGGACCAATTTGAGGCGGCACAATAAATGGCCCTTTATGACTTAGGAAATTGATCAAACGAGGAGAATTATATGTCAGATCCAAACAAACAACTAGGAGGCACACCGCGCTATGAACTCGGCTTGCCGGCAATCGCGCCAGCCTGGCCAGACGATGAGCCGTCGGTACACTTCTTGAGTCGGGAACCTATTCGGGAAGGGTTGCAGGCAGTCAGCGACGGCATATCCGGCTACTATGACCAGCTGACGAGCCAGGGCTGGACGGTGGAGGAAGAGATTCGGGGCGCTACTGGAAAGGGCATTATGGTAGCGGCAGCTAAATGTGGCGGTGGGGACACGGCGGGCATCGACCCTCAACTAGGCCACCCCTTATCGGGAAGCCACTACGCAGTCTTTGCGTGCATGCTGAATGAACTCGATGAGCCCACGCCCGATGGTGGGCTACTGGCCACTACACCACGGTTTTTGGAAGACGTACCTCAGACTCGTGGGTTGGTTCTGGGTTTTAAAACATCGAGCGGTACGATGGTGCACGTAGAGCGTGGGCTTGATGGTCGGTGGACGATTGGCGGTTCTCCGGTTGTGAGCTTTGTGGATGCAGCATTTGGTAGGCGTCGCACAGAGATCGCTCAGGCGTCTCTAAGTTGGCTGAGGCCACAGGTGGAGCGACTGGGAGATAGAGGGAGGGAGTACCTGCAGGCACGTCTTGACGCCTTACACGCTCACCCCGAGTGGATTGACGAGCCAGGCCCTGTCTTGCCTGACTATGAGGAGTATTTGGCAAGACACCGCGAGCTTTTGCCGTACCCAACCAGGGATATCGCAGACGAGGCTAGGAGTGTGCGAAACGTTATAGCGCGTTACATGGAGCTTCACAGCATTGTGGATCCGGACGAGCGAGGTGCTCTTAACCGAGCGCTCATGCCCGAGGCGCCCATAACCCAACCACCCAATCGGTCAGCAATGAGCGCTGAAGCCTACGGCCCGGCCCACAGAGCATTTATAGATAGCTATTACAAGAAAATAGATGTGGATTTGGAAAATGGCCGGGAAGGTGTCCTGGCCAGAGTACTGTCCAATCACCGCAGGGGACTGACTGGCAGCGGCGGCGAGTAGTTAATGGAGAGAGTGTTGCTGCATAAACCTTACTCCAGGACAGAGGCGCACTGGGCGCCGCGATCAACTAGCGCTTTGTAACAGTGGCCTGCATATTTGCTAGGCCAACGTCTTCTAGCATCTGTACTCCTATACCCCATAAGATGGTATATCTCGTATATCTTGTGAATATAACCTTCACAATAACCAATAAGCTAAGTTGATATATGTAGGGAACATTCTAAAATATACGTCTGTACTTGCTGTAGCATTGTAGCTCGCGATGTACATTGACAGAGTAAGTGGTGGTCTTTCGACTTGGCAAACAGCCCCTAGTTATGGGGGCTTCTTGCCAAGCCGAAGGTATCGGCGAAAGAATGGAGCCATCTGTGGGCGATATTCACTTCGTGAAAAACGACCAGTTCCTGCTCATCAGGCCGGAACTGGACGGTGGGGAGTTGTTTGGCCCTGGCCGTGAAGCGTACATCGGAGAGATCTTGGTGCGGAGCACCAACTCCGACAACAGTCGCCCGGAGATCGTCATTGACCTCCGCCGGCTAGCGGCCAACACCCGCTACCGCGCCCGGGCCGGCTCGTTGTTTGGCGATGTCAACATCATCGATTCGGTGGGGAGGCTCGCAGGCCAAATGCACAGTACGCGCGGCCGCGCGGCATTTGAGATCTCGGACGAGATTCTCGCCGGGATGACTGGCCGCCTCAGCGAAGCCTTCGCAAGCTGAGCCGACGCTGATGGCGGGGACGGGGCTTCTCCTGAGAGACGGATGACTCCGGTCGCCGCCTTGTTCCCGCCATCAGCCCAGTGTGCTTCCCACGCCACCCTTACTCTGTCCCCGACCCAAGTTCTGAAGGATTCAGCATTTGGGCTAGTACCAGTTCATATGAAGCTAAACAGGAAAGCTTAAAGTGTCAGAATTTACTCCTTTGGCCGAGACCGGCTATAGCCGCATTGAACAACTTGTTTGGTTGCTTGGTGCGTTAGAGCAGGAGGTTATGAACCCCGGCTTTGCTGGTATGGTCGGCCTGTTCGATGAGGGCGTGCAGCTGAGCGAGGTGCCTTCCGAGCGGCTGCGTCAGCTAGAGGGGATAGTGAGTGGTAGCGATTGGGGTGATTGGCGCAAGGGTGCAGAACGACGAGTAGTGCACGAAGCCGAGCTTGGTACCGACGGAGCACCGCAGTTAGAAGTTAGCCAGGTGGACGAAACCGAGACGGAGCCGCCTGACCCGCTGGAGGACCCGGAATCTGACCTGGGCAAAAAGATATTTGCCGCCGCTCGGCCGCTGAGGCTGCTAGGTGCAGTACCGTTCACGGTTGCAGCCAGGGTCGACCCGAACGCTGACCGTGTGGTCGTGATATTGGGTGGCACAGAACGTGCTGCCCATCAGCGGCTCGCCTGGTGGCTGGGGCAGGGGGCCACGAGTGACGTCATAGTTGGCATTGGGGCAGTCAACGCCGATCCGACCAAACCATCGCCTGAGCCCGGCCATATGATCAATGCGTTCGCCGTTCAGCTTGGCGGCAAAGGCGAATCGTACACGGTGCCACATACGGCCTACGAGTCTCCTGACGCCGAAGTAGGTGTGACGCCGTACGCTCTGCCAGATGGTACAGAGGCCTATGTTCTTACGGCGCCAGCGCCAGGTTCCATGGCAGGGCGCCAGCTAACTGAAAGACGGCGCGCTAATACACCTCAAACGATTGCAGTTATACGACAATTCCTGGGTGAGCGTTTGCGACCTGGCGCTGAGGCGGTGCTCAGTACTGGTAAGTTGTACCAGTTCCAGCTATGGGACATGCTGCGGGAGATAACCCTGCCAACCGGTGCCACGGTATCTTCAACGTTTTACGATACGGATTCAACATTCTATGGTATGGACTATGCCGCTGTACGTCGTTTGCCCAAAGACCTGGTGCAAGAAACACGCTCGTTGGTCAAATCGCTATTCCGGTTCCGCAACGCGTTGCAAGCTGCTATTGCCGCCGAACTTCCCAGCTTAAACATGGAGATGGCCATGTTGGACATGGAGCTCGCGACGCTCGAGGGGCGACGGATCGCACAGGAATGGACCTTGGCAAATATGTACCTGGGCCCCAATGACCATGAAGCGGGTAGCTATAGGCAGCTAGAGGAGGCAGACTACCAAGCTAACAAGCAGCGTATAGAGCGTCTGCGGGCGGTCCGTGAAGTAATGGGCCGAGCAGCGGTCGTTTAAGCAAGGCTAAACTAACTAGCCGCCAGCTGTTTTTGTAGTCTAGCTGCGCCATGCTTGCGCAGTAACGCTTGGTGACTGGTGGCTTTGGTGTGACGGTGGAGGAGGCGGATGATGGTGTAGAGGCTGGCGGCTGCTGCGGCGGTGAGCCAATCCCAGCCGGTGAGGGCGGCAGCGCCAAACCAGGGTTGGACGACCGGGTTGTAGACAATGTTTAGTATGCAAAAGGCCGAGATGGTAAAGGCGGCTAGCAGCTTCTTGTTGCTCCACAGGTAACTGGTAAATAACTTGCCCTGAGATCGCACCAGCAGCAGGTTCATGAACTGACAGAGCACCAGGGTAACGTAAGTGAGGATAGTGGCGGCTAGGTAGGGACCGGTAGTGGTGGCGAGATGCAGGGCGCTAATGTGGTGGCGGCTGAAATAGAACAAGTAGTTGGCGTAGGCCAAGGTGGCGGCCAGCAGACCGAAGCCTACAAACTCGAACACCGTTTTACGATTTATGATGTGATCACCAAGGGCGCGAGGTTTGGCGCGCATGAGCCGGGTGGCGGCCGGGTCCCAGCCCAGCGCGGTCACAGGGAACAGCTCTGCCACTAGGTCAATCGCTAATATCTGAATGGCCGTAATGGCGGCCGGTATGCCCCATATGGCGGTAGCAGCCAGGCTTATGAGCACTGTCATGAGCTCACCCATGTTGTCGGTCAGCGCGCAGCGGGCGGCTTTTTTGATGTTTTGGAAGGTGAGGCGACCTTGCTCTATAGCGCTGACCAGCGTAGCGAAGCTATCATCGAGCAGCACGATCTCGGCGGCCTGCTTGGCAACGTCGGTGCCGCTACGGCCCATGGCCACACCTATGTCGGCGCGTTTTAAAGCGGGGGCGTCATTTATGCCGTCGCCGGTGACGGCCACCACCTTGCCGTTCGTCTTGGCTAGTTCCACTATGCGCAGTTTATCTTCCGGGCTCACACGGCTAAACACTGCGCCGCCGCGTTGCAGTAGCGTCAGTGCTTGGCTGTCGGATAGCTTGGCCAGCTCTTCGCCCAG
>CAZHYW010000037.1:0-6543 GCA_964537115.1 uncultured Candidatus Saccharibacteria bacterium
GCAGCAGCTTTGCCGCCAGCTTTAGTTCCAGCCATGTAACACCTCCCAGTGCTAAAAGTTGGTTGTTGCAATTGGTCCGAAATAGAAAAAGAGCTTACCAGGTCTTATAAAGACCCGATAAACCCTCTCTTCTTCT
Organism: uncultured Candidatus Saccharibacteria bacterium; assembly: GCA_964537115.1. GTDB lineage: Bacteria > Patescibacteriota > Saccharimonadia > Saccharimonadales > UBA4665 > JAJZCD01. Next base: position 137 of record CAZHYW010000037.1, read on the forward strand.
CGAATTACGCTTATGATAGCATGATGTATTGCTTATGTCAATAAGATCTGTTAAGATACCCGTCTACCTATACGTAACACTGTAGACCCGCCCGTTGGGAACCTTATGTCTGAATACCGAACCATCAGTGCACACGACACCAGCGCCCACAGTGAGATTCTTGAGCTTGCTAGTGGTATATTAGCCGTCATTGGGCAAGCCTATGCCGCACGATGGCCGCGTGATTCACTGCTTACAACACTCAATGACGGCACTTTAGTGGGCCAGGGGCGTTGCGTAGAAGCATCCGATGCCGCCACTAGAGCAGCTTACTGCCTAGGGATTGTTGCTTCACGCATCGTAGCTGGCAATACGCACTTCCACACCTCGTTTGCACCCCTCGACGCCATGCCGAGCGAGGACGATTTAATTTTGTGCATGACCTGGGCTCAGTTTGTGCCCGATTTATGGACTAATCCAGCTCGCCTAAAAGAACTACAGCCCTATTTTGGCCCACGCCGTGGCATGGCCGATCTTGTAACGGTGTGGAAATACCGAACATATTTTGCCCCAGACAGCATATCTTTTCGACAAACCGTGCACAGACCACGTAGAGACATGCCAAGCCGACATAGATGGCTCGCAACCACTCCCGAAGAAGTTGCGAGTGGTAGGTATCCCATACGCCAAGTGGAGCACGAAACTGATGTTTCGGGTGACTGGCTGTAGAAGTTACGATTGCTTGGGCGCCCAGAAGCACAGTTTGTAGCCGTCGGGGTCTTTGACGACAAATTCGCGGTTGCCCCAGGGCCAGTCACGCGGTTCGGCCGACGCCTGGATGCCGAGGTTTTTTAGTTCTTCGTACTTAGCGTCCACGTCATCTACGCCTACATATACGTACATGCCTTTGCCCCGCTCGCCAGCCAGCGCATCATGAGCAAACTCGGCGTCGTCACGCATGGTGATGAGGCCGATTTTGAAACCACCCAGCTCGACCTCCGAATATTCATGGTCACTTCTTACAACAGCGAAGCCCAGCTTTTTGTAGAACTTTACGCTCACGGTGTTATCTGCCACCCAAAATAGTACATTGGTAACTTTCATACCCCTAGTTTCTTGCCACTGCCCATTCGTTTCAAAGTATTTATTACAACGGTTTGTATACTAAGTGCATGAATTCACAATTAGAGAAATGGCTCCAAACTCTGGCCGAGCTCCCCGACATGCCAAACGTGCACAACCTGTACTCTAAACACACTCCTGAGGGCCAGGTCAGATTAAGCAATCTACAACGCTACTTCGACCAAGTGTTGGCACTGGGCCCAACCACACTGCTAATTGGCGAGGCGCCAGGCTACCAGGGCTCGTACCGCACCGGCGTGCCGTTTAGCAGCGAAGCACACCTCCTGGGCCCTATAAACAAATTTGGCCTGTTTGGCGGCCCCGCCAATGGCTACAACCGCGTTTTTAGCGACGAGCGCATCTGGAAAGAACCCAGCGCTACGGTGGTGCAGAAAACGTTAGATACCTTGCCCACCCTACCCCTCATCTGGGCCACCTTCCCTTTGCACCCACACAAACTAGGCATTGAACTGTCCAATCGCGCCCCAAACGCTGCCGAGGTCCAGCTCGGCTCAGAGATATTGCAAGCCCTTGTAGCGGCCGTAGGGCCTCTGCGAGTGGTGGCCGTGGGTAATGTAGCCGCAAACTGCTTAGCCAACATCGGCATACCAGCCGACAAAGTCCGTCACCCCTCCCACGGCGGCGCCACACAGTTCCGCGAGCAGCTCACCGCCCTCCTAGCTGGGTAGATCTACTCGGATGTTGTCAGGGTCTACAAGGCGTAGTCGGGCTGCCTCAAAGGTATACTTAAGCCCAACTGCCTTAATTCTTATCTCCCCTAGAACCTGTCTAATACCATCGTTACCAAGCCCAAGCGGTCCTGAACCCCATACAGACCATTCAGCCACATCTCTGAAACTCACATTGGGCTCGTCCGACCTATCAAGCAGCTGCTGTAGCGTTACGAAGCCCCATATGCGGGAGTGTACCAACCTGCCTGGTACTTCATCTAAGTTTCGACATAGAGCGGCAACGTAGTCGATGCTGGGCTTAGACTCGCACACCGCAATCTCGTAAGGGTTACGCCCAAGCAGTGCTTGCATCAAAAGCCCCGTAGTCTTGTCGCCACTGACAACCTCATCCAGCCCAGACGCCAAAACGGCACGCAGTGTACCAAACCCCTGCCGATGTAGCGCACCCTTCAGCCTAGAATCTAGTAGCTCGCCATGCGTTGCTGCCGGGTTCATGTCGAGCCACTGGTGTACCTGAGGGCCATACGGCTCGCAACCGCCCAACTCAATATATTGCTCCAGAGTTATGACCAGCTGGCCGTATTCGCCGATGTCAGCGCCACTCAGCAGCAAGCTGCCCATAAGCAAGATTCTTTCTATGTCCCAGTCTCTTTGTTCACGGGTTAATGGTGCGTTGGGGTCTAATTCAGCCATGCGTGTTCCTGCTAAACCGCTAGACGCTCACTAGAATCGACTCGGGGTGCAGGTTCTCAAGACCAGCGGCCGGCTGAATTGCCACCGCAAAGGGTTCAAGCGGTGCTACATTTGTCCGTACTATCATTTCGGCAACTACGGCAGCGGTATCGACAGCTCTATAAGCAGCGGCGTTACGCTCTTCATCGGTTGCGTGCCCAGCAGCTCTAGCTATAGCCCTTCCCGTGCTGTGTGACACAGCCAAGCTACTAGCAAGCCCTATGCGCGACGCCAACCAAAACTGGTCCGGACTCTCTCCAAAGCCGTACATAGACCTGCCCAGGATGCTAGGATCGCCTAGCTGCCGTATTTCTGCCGCTCCACCGGTAGGAGTAATTTGGAAATTACCAGGTCCATACAGCCGGCAGGCCGGATCGATTACTAGGCGCAGGACAGCCAATGCCAGTGAGGCCCCATTGCATACGTTGTCGTCGGCATACCCCAACTGGTTCGCGTCGCCGCCGCCCCGGGCATCCAACGCGGCCTGGGCAAGTACCGCACCTATACGGGCCAGCCGCAGCGCCTGCACTTGATTGCCCCAAACAGCCATATGGTTAAACCGTATGGTAAATTCTGGCAATCGGGCGACCGCGTCGGACGCCAAGGCATATCTCTCTGCCGAGGTGGGCTTCGGTTGCGCTAACCTAAACATTATGGCAATATATACTATATAGCCACATCGGTCAAGGTGTTATGATGGCAGTTATAAGAATTGCAGTTCGTGCTGTAATCGCCCAAGCTGCAACACTAGAGCCCGTCTGCACACACCACAGCGCAAACCTACGCTATACTGCAAACATGAAGTATGTGGCAATGATACGCGGCATTGGGCCAGAGAACCCGAATATGCGGGGCGAGAAGTTGCGCTGGGCATTCGAACAGATGGGCTTTACGAACGTGCGATCGTTTCTAACCAGCGGCAATGTGCTGTTTGAGAGCGATACAACAGATACAACACAGCTCGAAAAGACCGCCGAGACTGCTCTGCCGCGCCTGTTGGATTTCGAACGAGAGGTGTTGGTGCGCTCCCAGGCCGATCTACAAGCGATTGTCGACGCCGACCCGTTTAAGGGTTTGACGCACCAGAACGTCGGCAAAACCTACCTGACCGTAACATTCTTTAAAAACCGAATTTCGACACCCGACACCCGAGGTATCGGGCCGGGCATTCGATACTTCGATACTTCGGAATTCGTCAGCCTGCCTCACCGCCCAGAGGGTAAATCATTTACCCTGCTTTCTATGACTCACGGCGCTCTGTGCTGCGTGGTAGATCTATCCGCCGGCAGAACGCCCGACCTCATGGTTTGGCTTGACCGCCACTTCACCAAATCCATCACCACCCGCACCTACGCTACGGTCACTCGTTTGCTGTCCAAAATGGCATGATGCAAACATGAAGTAATGGGTGTTCAGCCAAGTGAGTTGCCTACTCATGTACAATATTTTATAATCATGCCACGGTATTGAGAGACTACACATGACAGGCCCGACACCCGAAGGAGCAAACGACGGCCAGCCAGATGGCTTCCTTTGGTTTGTGGCGCCCGATAGCTCCGCCTACTTAGAGCGCGCACGCGAGGCAGGATGGCCCGTGCCGCTCGCCAGCGAAGAAAGTGAAGCCAGGGACAGGTTGCTCGACAGCGGTGACATGCCCACTGCGCTCCACTTAGAGCGGCTCGGCGTTATAGAGACCATGCTAGCAGGGTACGCAGATGGCACCATAGCGGACGACGAGGCTTGGCGCGAACGGCTAGTTGCCGAACGCACCGCCATCCGTTTAGGGCTGCTCGCGGCAGAGATAGACGAAGCCTTAGGGGTAGTCGATGCACATCCTCTGGCGGCTGGCGGAACGCTGGAAGCAGCTATTGCGGCAAGTGCGCAAACGGAAACAGAGCCAGAGCCCGCTCCCGCTCCAGACCCAGACAGGGCAATCGCCAGATTACAGAGCATCCTCTTGCAGCTGGCAACTGGCACACTAGAGCCCCAGAGCTACCGTGAAGCCACCTCACTGATTGGACAAGTACCCGTAGGAACACTCGGTTGCTTGGGCCTCATAACCAGTCTTGCACCGCAAGGCGACTGCTCCCAAGCCGCGCTAGAGGGCTTAGACCACTGCAAGGGCCACCTACTCTATGCCCTGCAGTACACAACTAGCGCGGACGGCCAGCCCATACGCCGCGACTACGCCTAATCTTACGAACAAAAAGGCTTCCTGTAGTGGAAGCCTTTTTGTAATACGGCGCCGTGCTATTTTTGCCTTTCGGCCACCAACTTGGCGTAAGCTCTGTCAAAACGGTCCAGAATCTCCTCGGAGGTGCCATTGTTGCCCACGTTGGCATCCCACCATGCAGGTGTAATTTCTATGCCGGTTGCCTTTTGCACGCGTATAACTGCATCGTTTATATCGCCACGGTACAACTGCCGGGCCCTAGGAATTGCTTGGTTACTCATTATCTACCCCTTTCTTCTACATTAGTCAGCAACATATCTATGTGAGACATTAGGTCCAGGTGGCATTCACTGTCGCTAAACACCGGGAACACTCGCTTTTCAAGCACGCGCAGGCTTTTTATGAGCTTAGCCTCGCCCTGCTGTGTGAGCTGAATGCTGTGGCCGCGTTTGTCGGTGTTGAGTGCTCGCACACTAACCCATCCCTTTCGCTCAGCAATCTCTATTTGCCGGCTGACCGCCGGGGGGCTTACCGCCAAAAAGTCGGCCACATCTTTAGAGCTAACCGCGCCGTGCTGCCGCACTGCTAGTAGAACTAGAAAATGTGACAGGCCAATGCCTGCCCCCGTCCGCAGACTGCTATCGAACAGCTTATCGAGCTGGCCGGTCAACAGATGTAATTTGTACAGGTACGTTTCTTCAAGTCGGAGCCTCATACTATAAAGTTAACATGTTAACTAAACGCTTGTCAACCCTTTCTGCTGACGCAGATGGTATGATGTAGGCATGAAGAAGATTGCAGTAATTGGGCTGGGAATAATGGGTCATGGCATAGCTAGCAACTTCCTAAAGAGCGGCTATGAAGTGTGGGTGTGGAACCGCACCAAAGAGAAAGCCGATGATCTGTTGGCAAAGGGCGCCAAATGGGCAAGCAGCCCCAAAGAAGCCGCCAGTAAGGCCGACATGGTGTTTGAGGTAACCGCAAACGACGAATCATCTCGCGAGGTTTGGCTGCGCGACGACGGCATATTGGCTGGCGCTCACGCCGACCAAGCACTGGTTACCTGCGCGACCGTATCTGTTAATTGGGTAGATGAGCTGACGGCTGAGTGCCAGAAGCGTGGTCAAGCCTTCTTCGACATGCCTATGACCGGTGGCCGGATGGGCGCTGAGAGCGGTGAGCTCGTGCTACTGGCTGGCGGCGATAAAACGCAGCTAGATACCCTTGGCGACACACTAGAGGCCATTGCCAAAGAGGTAAAATACTTCGGCCCGGCCGGTTCTGGCATGCGTTACAAGCTAATACTCAACATGCTACAGGCCATACACATTGCCGGCTTTGGCGAAGCCATGAAGCTGGCCAAAAGCGCTGGTTTAGACGAAGAAGTAGTGGGCGATGCCCTAGCTGAGCGCCCCGGCGGCACGACGACCAACCTGACCTGGGCTGGCTACCAAAGCCAACCAGACCCCATAAACTTCTCGGTGGAGTGGATAGACAAAGACCTAAATTATGCTTTAGGGCTGGCCAGTGGCGCTTCCCTACCCCTGTTAAACCAAGTCCTAGGCCAATACAACGCCGCCATAGCCTCTGGCCACGCCCAGTCCGACTGGACGAAGATCGCAACGTTATGAAACATCAGTCTACAGATGTAACCGATGCCTGGCGCGGAGAAGAAGGCGTTCAGCGCCTAAAAAAGATGCATGCCAAAC
>CAZHYW010000038.1:0-6467 GCA_964537115.1 uncultured Candidatus Saccharibacteria bacterium
ATGAACCACCATGGCAGGTACCAGAAACTGGCCACGGCCGTGATCTCTTTCGTTTCATTGCCGTTCTGGCCGTAGAACACGTCCAGACTAGCGGTGTACTTGCCGGGCTTCAGGCCCGGATTGGTACAGGTGGTGTTCTTGCTGGTACCGCCTTCCAGTTGAATTTTCTGCTGCACCGTCTTTATACAGCTGGTAAACAGGCGGGTCTGACCCAGTAGGGCAAGTGATGCAATGGTGTTGGTAGGCACCGTAGCCACCGTGTGACCAAACATGTCTTTTATGATGACGCTGCCGGCCGGGCTTTCGAACACGTTACCCTCGTTCTTTAGCACATAGGCTACCATCTTTGGTTGCTCGTTGGTGTCTATAAACACAAAGCTACCGGTACTGCCGTTGTCCTCAGAATTGTAGGCGCCAAATTTCTGCAGTGCCAGGTTCTCTTTGACCGTACCCGGCACCGACACAAACACCAGCGTGACGCCCGAGGCGTTCAGGGCCACGTTACCGCCATTGGCGCCACTAGCTTGGTACAAAATGGCACTGTAGTAGCTACCCGCACCCTGCTTTTTAGGCATGGTAATGCTGTAGCTGATGGTCTTGGTGTCACCATGGCCTATGGTCAGTGTTTTGGGCAATGTAGTAAACGGCTTGAGCGACCAGGGAGTTGGTGTGGCATTCGCCGCCAAATTTAGTTTGGGCGTACCCGACTGGTCGCTAAAGGTAAAATCTATCATGCGGAGCGACAGGTTTAGGTCTGCCGTACTGCTCAGGTTGCCGACGGTTAGTTTATCGGTTACCGTTTGGCCGGGATTGATGAGGTAGTTCTTGCGGGGCGATATGCTAAGGCCCGACGAACTAGGGGCAGCCCAAGCTGGCGACGCACTAACAACTACAAGTAGCACTGCCAGAGCGGCACTGAGGGAGCTGAAAAAACGCTTCATTCTTTATATCTCACCTTTTACTTTGTAACAATAAGCGCAATTGTACCACTAAAACTGACCGGTACATAGGTAGGTAATTGATGTGGTATATACACCGGGCCGAAGATCTGGTGGCACGTTTACGATGTAGCTGACAGTAAACCGCCGCACCAGGCTTACGTTGGGAGCGCTCGCTACCAAGTCGCCGTCTTGGAACATAAACTCGTCGGGGTTGGCATAGTTGGCCGCCACAACCGCGTTGATGGAAGGACCGTCCGGGTCCGCACCTATGGCTGGTGAGGCGTTTTGAACTAAGTTGATACCAAACTGGCTATTGCCCGGAGCGCTGGCCGTCGGGCTGGTTAGCGGGTCTATCACGTTAGTACCGGCCTCCATACTCGTGCCGTAAGCCACGATCGCATACCCCCCAGACGCGTTGGTACCTGCCGCCATTTGGGACGTGGCGGTTAGGGTGCTATTCGGATCGAGTGTACCTAGGTCTGTCTCGTTGCCACCACTGCTATCGCTACAGTCGGGGGCTACCTGCTGCGCTACGCAAAACACTAGTATGGGCGGCACCTGGGTCTCTATGCCTATGCCGACGCTCGTTTCCGACAATACCGAGCCCAGGTTTATGAGCGGCCCACTGGCGTCAGTAGTGGGATAGTCGGCCATGCGAATTGCAAACGAGTGGCTAGTATCTACCGGGTTTACTACATTGTCAAAGGTGTAGGTAGACGGTGTTTCGGCTGCGGGTGTAGGCGCACGCGTCAGCACTATTTCGTCAGTGGACTGTGACAGTATGCTAAAACCGGTTTCGCCGGTTTGGTCGCTGAGCACCGCATTTGACACGTCCAAGCCAGGTGGAGTTACGCAGGGGTGACTATCTACAGGGTTTTGGAGGGTAATCGCATCGCTCGGAATTGGGTCAATGCAGAATAGCAAGTCTATAGAGCCGACGGTGGTGGTAAACACACCCTGGTTGTTATAGGTAAACGATATGGTGTATTTGGTAGTGACGCTAGGCGTGGGGTCGTATATGAAAAGTGAGCGGTTCTGGAAACGAATAACGGCTGCGGCCTGGGAAGTAAGGATGGCGAAACTAAACACCAGCAAGAGCATCGTCTGCACCACGGCAAGACGATGCGGCAGCAGGCCTGCCCGGAGCCGCTTCAACCTTCGCATGTGTTCTATTGTACTAAACCGTAAGCGACTTGCTAAGCTCCGTATCCATACCCGCTTCCCCGTCATTCCCGCGCAGGCGGGAATCCAGTAGGGTGGTGGCCACAATCTCGTCCTGATCTGCATATTGCAGAACGCTCAGTTATACACCAACCAATCTGAGATTACGCTTGTCACCTGACTAGATCCCCAATCAAGTTGGGGATGACGGGATCTACTTGTCTCGTCCTTCCTGGCAGCACCCTATGTACAGCAAAAGACCCGGAAACTATGTCCGAGTCTGTTTGCTGGTTTTGTCCTGCCAAACTATGTGGCGTGATATTTGCTAGACTCTATGGCCTAGTACTGAGGAGCTGCAATGTAGTTAATCTTGGTAGTGTAGATACCGGCTGGGGTGGTGGCTGCAATGTTCGCAACGTAGCGCATCTTGCCAGTCACACAGTCTACAACCGAGCTGCTTTCCGTCGCAATTGCGGCTGGAATGGTATCTGAGTTAGGGTCAAAGGCAAACTTTGTGTTGATGCTTGCGTTGATGTTACCTGTGCCATCGCTGTAATTTGTCAACGGTACAAGAGGGTAAAGCTGAGGATCGTGGAAAGCGAAACTCTGGGTACCCATATCCGCATCGTAGGTTGCGAGGCTGGTCAAGCTGTTGTCATCCGCATTTTCGTACGTTGCTTCTTGAGCGTAACTAACTGCGTTGGCCGTGTCGTTGGTGCCGAGTGAGCCACCATTGTCGAGGGCCAGTCCAAACTGCTCTCCACCTTTAACGGGTGCTAGCTTGCTGGAGCCGATCGGAGCGATTTGGTCACCTTCAGTGTTGGACAAGGTGTGTCCAGAGTAGTACACCGTAGCACCAGCACTAGAGTTGGAGCTCAGGCGCCAGTACGAGTGAGTACTGTAGGTGTGCGTCGTGCTCAGCGAGCTCTCGGCATTTTGGTCACCAAGTTGCAGCACGTTGGCCGCTTCCGATGGGGTCAGCCCCATCAAAATTGCGTCACACGGGCCATGGAGCGTGGTGCCAGTTCCTCCCGTGTCACCATATGCAGATTCATAGGTGCTTGGGGTTTGCGGGGACGAGTTTCCATCGGCGGTACTGAGCGTGTCAGGGTCAACCGTACCAACCGAGAAGTCCATAGTTTCCAGTACCTTGGTGGTAATCTGGATAGATTGGTTCATGACGTTCGCTACGGTAACACCACCGTCAACGACGTTGGTATCGTCAGCTGGTTCAAGACCGCTAATGTCTACCTCACCAGCTCCTGGAGATGAAGCTACATATAGCTTGTTGTAGGTGTTGATCTTGACGAAGAAGGCACCTTCACCGGGGTTAGTAATGTAGTTGGTCGTCCTACCAAAGAACAGAACCCGCATGGGTGTGTCAAATGGCACGTTTAGGCTACCAGCTGTCCTGGTAAGAATGATGTAGTTGTTCTTGCCAGTTAGGGTTCCGGCACCATTTTCTACGTTTAAGGCCGACATGTGCCAGCCGGTGCTTTGTGTCCAGGTACCAGCGTTGTCATACATAACTAAGAAGTTACCTGCGACGTTGTGAGCGGCGTACTGGCCGGTGAAATCGCCTCCGTTAAGCGGGTTGGTCACACCCGGTACGGCCGATACATCACCGTTTGGGTTGGTTGCGAATGTCGTATCACCAACAACGGTACCAAAGTCAGAGTTACCAACTTCCGCCGGACTGCTCGTCACAACGTTAAGGTCGGCATGACTGGCGTCGTCAGAGCCACCTGGGTCAGCCAGGTCATCACCAGGCGCCGTACACAGACCCGCCGAGGTCGTACAGTACTGGAACGAGATCGTTTGTAACGCACCGTTAGCGGTACTGTTGTGGAACGCAAAGGTGTTCCCGGTTTGTTTACCGTTGGCGCCACTGTTCGGTGGTGCGTAGGTGCTGTTGCCAGAACCGTCGGTAAACGCCCAACCCGGCGAAGAGCTAGACAGCGTCAAGCTACGCTTGGTCAGCGGGTTCAGCGAGTCGGCCGATGCGAAGGCCGGCAGGACGGAAGTACCAATTCCAGCCAGCAGGCCTACTGCACCAAGCAGGGCGGAACCACGCTTAGCCACGTCTTTAAGGTTATACATTAGTATTGGTTCTCCTTTTTTTCGTTCTTTTTGTTTTTATGGGGTACGCACCGGATTGTATCACGCCATTTTTTTAACCACAAGGGGTTTATCCACAGGCCGGGAGCAGGGAAAAGTAGAAAGTGGTTAGTAGAGAGTAGAGAGGGCCCAAAATGGGGTTTTGAGAGCAAACCCCGTCCTACGGCCCCTAGGTGGGCCTGGAGGGCCTATCGCCAGGCAGATAGCTGAAAAATAGACGATGTACTACCACCCCTGTTCCGCATCTGTATCCACCCTTACTACTTGCTACTCTCTACTAGAAAATGGGCACCGCCACGGCCGAGAAGATACCGGTGTACTGGCCGCCGGGCGTGACGTTCGACACGTTAATTACTATGGACATGGTGTAATCTGTTTCGCCACTACTGCTCAGGCTCTGAGCTACTACATCGCCGTCGATATATTTAAAGAGGTCGGCCGTGCCGTAGTCGGTGGTTGCCGTACCGAAACTAAAGCCGCCAGACGGCACCTGCACCGGGTCGGCACCGATGTTCGGAGAGGTGTTATCGGCCAGGTTTATGCCAAACTGTTCGGTGCCTGGTTGTGAAGTTGATGGCGTGGTAAGGGTCGTGAGCGTGTGGACACCCTGGCTGGGCGCCGCGCCGGCTATTTGCAGCACGTAGCCGCTACTTACGTAGTTACGTATAGCTATGGTTTCTACAGCGGTTCCCGTCGTGCTTGAATCGAGTACGCCCATGTCCTGGTTGCCACCGGTAATTACCATTTCCAGCAGCGGCTCGTCGGTGGTGTTCTCGCCAAAATAGGCACTGTAGTTACTACTGGAGCCGCTACCCACCGTTGTATCACCAGCTGAGGTCTTGGCGCAGTAGTTGGTAGAACAGTCGTTCAGCGAGCTGCCGACGCCACCAAATTGCGTTTCATCGACACTGTAGTTCGTGGACGACGATTGGCTGGCCCCGGCCGTGCCTACGACCCCCAACGACAACAGCGCCGCCAGCGCCATTATCAATGTAGATTGCCGACTCAGTAGGCTTTTGAAGCGGTTTTGATGTTTCATGATGCTTAACTCACGCTGGCCTCTTTGGACTGCCAGCCTTTACCGCACTAATTATCTTAGAAATCGCCGCAAAAGACAAATTGCTTACGCCTATTTGGTGACTCCCTTCTCCCGCGTCATCCTGAGCGAAGCGAAGGATCTTCCTACGCTAGATCCTTCGCTTCGCTCAGGATGACGATGCCTAATGCAGCTGGTGGTGACGGGGGAAATTTAGTATGATAACGGTAAGCATAATGCCCACAGATTAAAGAAACACATATGGACGCAGGCAAAAAACCAGAAGCAGCTGCCGGTGGGGGCGAGTCGCCCAAGCAAACCGCGCCCGAAGATGCACTAGAAAAGAGTAACGAAGAGCTAGGTACGAGCGCAGCCTCCGAAACTGCCACTGGGGCTGACGGCACAGCCTCTGCTGGTAAGAAAGCTGGCGGTTTCAAAAAGCTGTGGAAGCGTTTTAATGTGTACCTGCTGCTGTTTATGTTGCTGGCCGTTATAGGCGTGGCCGTAACTGTAGTCAGCTACCTCAACAGCAAAAAGGCGCCCAAAACTCCCACTATTGCCACTCAGACGCTCAATGCCGACACCTTAAAACAGCTCGCTAACTCCGACGCCACCGTGGGCGACACGGGCCAGACCCTCACCGTGCAGGGCAATGCTATATTCTCTGGCCAGGTGCTCGTACGTAGTAACTTAAATGTGGCCGGTACTATCCAACTAGGCGGTACGCTGTCGGTGCCCGGCCTGACCGTTTCTGGCACCACCAACCTTGCGGCCACACAAATCAACAGCTTGCAGGTTGCCACTGGCAGCACTTTTCAGGGTGTTGGCACCTTTCAAAACGGCGTAAACGTGACCGGCGCGTCGTCGTTCGACAACATTACCGCCAGCCAGATTAGCGTTACCAAACTTATCATTAGCGGCAACGGCCAGCTGTCGGTGCCCAACCACATTGCCTTTCCTGGCGCATCGCCCAGCCGCTCAACCAACACTGGCGTGTTGGGGGTAGGTGGCAGCGCGTCGGTGGACGGTAGTGACACGGCTGGTACTGTAAACGTAAATACTGGCAGCAGCCCGACCAGTGGCTGTTTTATAACCATCACGTTCAACCAAAAGTTCGTAAACAACCCGCATGTGATTGTGAGCCCCGTGGGGGCCGCCGCCGGGCAAGCAGAGTACTATGTGAACCGTTCTACCACCAGCTTTAGCCTTTG
>CAZHYW010000039.1:0-6343 GCA_964537115.1 uncultured Candidatus Saccharibacteria bacterium
TTTGTCGCTGCTCACGACACCCGTGATTGACTTTGCCATTACTTGGCCTCCTTAATTAATTGTTCGCTCAGAACAGTAAGCATACGAGCTAAATCTTTCCGCTTGCCGCGCACCGCGCGCACGTTCTGGTTATCGCCCATGTAAATGTGGCGTTTCAGCTCGGCAATCTCGTCGCGCAAGCGAGTGGTTTGAGCGGTTAACTCAGCTGTCGATAGCTTGCGGATATCTACGATTTTCATCTTAGGCTTCCTCCTTGGCCAGGAACTTGGTCTTCACTGGCAACTTGTGGCCGGCCAGGCGCATGGCCTCGCGGGCGACATCTTCGGTAACACCTTGCATCTCAAATAGAATGGTGCCGGGGCGAACCTTAGCCACAAAGAACTCTGGGCTGCCCTTGCCGCTGCCCATCTTGACATCAAGCGGCTTGCGAGTAACAGGGGTGTGTGGGAATATACGGATCCAAATCTTGCCACCACGCTTAATGTAGCGGGTCATGGCCTGGCGCGAGGCTTCAATCTGGCGGCTGGTAATGCGGTCGTGGCCCTGGGCTTGCAAGGCGTAGTCGCCAAAGGCAATGTAGTTACCACTGGTAGCCACACCACGGATCTTGCCCTTGCGGACCTTACGGAACTTGGTGCGCTTAGGAAGTAACATGTTAATTTTCCCCCTTGTAGATCCACACCTTGATGCCAATCACACCGGCGCCGGGCCATAAAGCCTGTACCGAAGCAAAATCAACATTGGCGCGGATGGTGTGCAACGGTACGCTGCCCATCACTTCTTTTTCACGGCGACTCATTTCGGCACCGTTTAGTCGCCCGGCTACCTCTATACGAATACCTTGAGCGCCGGCCCGTATAGTAGCAGCGCTCGCGCTCTTAATAGCCCGGCGGAAGCTCATGCGGCGCTCCAGCTGGTGAGCAATGTTCTCGGCCACGAGCTTGGCGTAGAGGTCTGGTTTCTTTACTTCTTCGATGTTAACGCGTACGGGCACACCGTACACCTTTTCTATGGCAGCCTTGATCTCTTGTGCTCCTTGGCCGCCACGGCCAATTACCACACCGGCCTTAGCGGTAGCAATAGTGACCGTAACGAGGTTTGGCGAGCGCTCTATGTCCACTTTGTTTATAGCACCGCGGCTACCAAACTTGTCCTGGATGAGCTTTCGCACCTTTAGGTCGTCGGCCAAATACTTAGCGTACTGGTTCTTGCCTACAAACCATTTACTGCGCCAATCTTTGTTGGCTTGCAAGCGCATACTGATGGGATTTACTTTTTGACCCATACTACTTCTCCTCTGCCTTCTTTAGCGTGGTAGCTGGCTTAGTTGTTGCCGGCTTGGCAGCAGTACGCTGTTCGCCGTCAACCATAACACGAATGTGGCTACTGCGCTTTTGGTATGGCAGTGCGCGACCCATGGCAGCCGGGCGGTAACGCTTAATACGAGGACCGTGGTTTACCGTAATCTCTACTATGCGCAGAGTGCCGGCTTTGTAGTTGTGGTTATGAGTTGCGTTGGCTTCTGCGCTCTTAATGGTCTTAATAACTGGGGTAGCTGCCCGGCGAGGAGTGTGCTGCAAGATGACGAGTGCATCGGCTACGCTGCGGCCACGTACCAGGCTGGCAACAGCGCCTACTTTCCGTGGGCTCATGCGGACGCCCTTGCTCTCTGCTTTAATGGCCATTACTTAGCCCCTTTCGCCAGCTTACCACCGTGGCTGCGGAATTTGCGGGTAGGACTAAACTCGCCCAGCTTGTGGCCCACCATGTTTTCGGTAACGAAAACTGGCACGTGTACCTTGCCGTTATGCACGGCGAAAGTTTTGCCCACAAAGTCTGGCGCAATGGTGCTGGCCCGAGCCCAGGTTTTAATAATGGTACGGTCATCATTGCTCAAGGCCGCGACTTTCTTCGCGAGCTTAGGGTCAATAAACGGACCTTTCTTTAGTGACCTACTCATAGCTTATTTCCTCTTAGCCGCGTGACGGCTCCTTACAATCATATTGCTGGTGCTCTTACGGCGACGGGTCTTCAGGCCAATAGCCACTTTACCCCATGGTGTACGAGGTATGCGGCCGGGACCAGTCTGGCCTTCACCACCACCCATCGGGTGATCAACGGGGTTCATAGCCTTACCATGCACCGACGGACGAATGCCCTTGTGGCGATTACGACCAGCCTTGCCCAGTTTAATGTTCTGGTGCTGTTCGTTGCCAATAACGCCAATGGTCGCAGTGCAAGTGAGGTGTACCAAGCGAATCTCGCCCGAAGGCAAGCGCACTTGCCCGTAGTCACCTTCTTTGGCCATCAGCTGAGCGCCGCCGCCGGCACTGCGTACCAGCTGGGCGCCACGGCCCGGCTTGAGCTCTATGGCGTGAATAGTAGCGCCGACAGGGATATTGCGAATAGGCAGGCGGTTGCCACTCTCAATCGGTGCTTCTTCGTGAGCAGTCAGTTTCTGGCCAATCTGCATGTCCTTGGCGGCTAGCACATAGTGGTAGGTACCGTTTGCCTCTTTAACGCGAGCTATACGAGCGCTACGGTTTGGGTCGTATTCGATGTGCTCAATGACGCCCTCGCCCTTAAAGTTAAAGTTTACCAAGCGGTAGTGCTTGCGAGCACCACCACCTTGGTGACGAGTAGTAATCTTGCCTTGGTTGTTGCGGCCGCTACCGCGGCGCTTGGTTACTAGCAGCGACTTTACTGGCTTCTTAGTAGTTACGCCAGAAAAATCTTGGCTACTCATGCCGCGCCGACCGGGGGTCGTGGGATTGTACTGTTTAATACTCATATTAGCGTTCTCCCGACTTTCTTGCCCGTAGTAAGCCACGGTGGCTAGTCTTGTTCTCGGCCTTGGCTTTTTGGTCGGCAACTGGCGCTGCTTTGGCCTTCTCGGCTTTCTTGGCCTTTTCGTCGGCCTTGGCCGCTTCCTTAGCTTCAGTCTCTTCGGCCTCAAAGAATGGCAGGTGGCTGCCAGCCTTTAGGGTAATGTAGGCCTTCTTAACATCGGCCTGCACGCCCTTGCGGTTGCTTTGGCGACGGCCAGTTATGTTCATGACGCGCTTGACCTTGCCCTTACGGCTAACAGTGCGCACGGCAGCGACTTTAACGTCAAACTGCTTTTCAACGGCGGCAGCGACTTCATGCTTGTTGAGTTCGGCCGGTACGTCAATCACAAAAGTATTAGTGGCTTGAGCTGTAGCGTAAGCCTTTTCGCTAAGACGCGGTTTTAGCATATACATTACTTCTTACCTCCCTTGAGCTCCGTAGCTTTAGCAGAAGGGCTGAGCCACGTTTCAATAGCCTTCAGTGCATCGGCGGTTAGCACAATGCTGTCGGCGTTCAACGCGTCGTACACATTTACGTAAGTTGCGGCCACCAGCTTCACCTCACCGAGGTTGGCTACAGCCCGTACCAGTTCTGGAGTCTTTTCGGTTACTACCAGCAGCACGCTGCGCTTGGCACCGAGCTTAGCTAGTAGCTTAGCGAGATCGGCGGTCTTGCCTTCTTTGCTAGTCAACTTTTCGATGACAACCAGCTTGTTACTGACACTGGCCAAGCTGAGCGCCTGGCGAATAGCCTGGCGCTTGAGCGTCACCGGTAGCTTCTTGCTGTAGTTCTCGAGGCCAGTTGGGCCAAAGGCTATACCACCGCCGCGCCAAATGGGGTTGCGGGATGAGCCAAAACGAGCACGGCCAGTACCCTTTTGTTTCCAGGGCTTCCTACCGCCACCACTCACATCTCCACGAGTTTTTACGACCGCCAGGTTCTCACGGCCATTAGCTAGGTACGTGTCGTAGGCCTGGCGCAGCAACTGGTGGTTGCTTACCTCTACACCAAAGACTTCTTTGGCCAGTTTCGCTGGGGTAGTAGCCTTGGCGCCGGCAGCTGTAAATGTTGGAACTGCCATATTAGTTCTCCCCCTTGATAATCACAATGCCCTTGTTGGGGCCCGGCACAGCACCGATAACGCCGATGTAGCCCTTTTCAGCGTCCACCAGAGCGACCTTCAGGTTGCGCACGGTAACCTGTTCGTGGCCCAGATGGCCGGCCATTTTCTTGCCCTTTAGAATGTGCTGCGGGTACATGCTACCAATTGAACCCACGCGGCGGTAGCTGCGACCACCGTGTGTCTTGCGACCGCGGTGAAAGTTGTGGCGGCGGATGGTGCCGGCCCAACCCTTACCCTTTGACGTACCGGTTACGTGTACAGTGTCTCCAACTGAAAAGACCTCGGCGGTGAGTGTGGTTCCAATCTTGAGGTCTTCAGTGATTTCTTCCGGTCCGCCGAGACGGAACTCGCGAATAATCTTTGGCATAATGCCTGCAGCCTTAAAATGGCCACTTTGCGCCTTGGAAGTCTTACCTTCCTGGGCGGTCTCAAAACCAACCTGCACGGCGGTGTAGCCGTCGGTGTCAGTGGTTTTGACCTGCGTAATAACGCAGGGACTAGCGGAAAGCAAGGTAATAGCCTGCACAACGCCATCTTCAGCAATAGCGCTTGTCATGCCAACCTTTCTCGTTATAAGTGCTTTCATAGCATCCTTTAACCGTTACGCTCCGTATCCAGGCCAGACTATAAAAAAGGCCGGTGGTTGGCGGTTTCTACCTCTGTTACAGAGCGACCTATCCGAACTCACCTGGAACGAATATTTTTATATACCCGTATAGAGTAACATGTACATGCTACCTCTGTCAATGCGTTGCAAATTCTACTACGCGCGAATGCGCCTAAATCTGAGCAGCAATTTCCTCGAAAAACAAATCGTCATTCACGGCCAGCAGTTCTTTAACCCGTAAGAACCCGGGCATGAGCTGTTCGGGCGCCAGGCTGCGATGATCCGCCCAGAAGCACTCACCCCGCTCTGCCGGGGCAGTCGCCGGCAGCTGTTCAGCCACGTCAGCATGAAACACGTGGTACAGCACCCTCCCAGTCGTGGCATTACCCTGCATAGCTTGTATATAGACCACCCCTCGGTGCGTTAGGGGTATGCCGGTAAGACCAGTTTTCTCGTTTAGTTCCCGTACCGCTGCATCGGCGATTGGTTCTTCGTAGTGCATTTTTCCTAGCGGAAAACCGATGAGATGTAGATAGGGTTGGAAGCTACGTTTAAATAGCAGGGTTTGACCATCTGGCGTAGTTAGGTCAATCGCCGTCACGATGTGCGGTTGTAGCCGATCGGTCATTCTGCCCTGGCTGAGCCGATCTATATAGGCCAGGCCAGTGGCGGTCAGACGGTACGACTTGTCGTGCTTCTCTAAAAGACCGACCTTGAGTAGCTGCTCCAAATGGTATGCAAAATGATTGCTCTCTACCTTATCAGGCCGCAGTCCGGCGTAATTGCTCCCCTGTACATACAGCAGCTTCTGGAGGATTTTGGCCTGAATGTGGTGCATACAGGTTAAGTCTGGTCGCCACAACAGTGCCTGTCAAGATTATTTGAGTCAAAACATACATTCTAGATACGTCAAACGAGCGGCGCTACTATGACCCTGGAAGCGCTTCCAACGATCCATTAACCAATGAGGAGTTTGGAAGTATGACACAATTTGAACGTATAGCCAGTGCGGAAGAGCTGGTAGACGTAGTGACGTTTCCCGAGGGCGAACCGACTGGCACACGAGTAACAAAGGCTGGAGCCCACGCCCAGGGCCTGCCGCACCGGGATGTGCACGTTTGGCTAACCGATGGCGAACGCTTTTTGGAACAGCAACGCCGTTGGGACAAGAAAATCATGCCGGGCGATTGGGATATCACTGTAGGCGAGCACGTAATGGCTGGCGAAAGCTACCTGGACGCGGCTGTTCGGGGGCTAAGTGAGGAGCTGGGCTTGCGACGGCCCGCCGATCGGTTCTTAAGAGCTGGGATAGTTGCCGCCGAGCTAATAATGCAGCCTGGCCCCGGCCAATGGACTCACCGTACTGTTGGCGACAACTTTGTGGTAATAGAGCGTGACCTAGCAATAGCTGACCTAGCGTTGCAGGAATCAGAGGTACTAGGAGCCCGCTGGTACGATATTGACCGACTGGAAGCCGACCTGGCTCACCCAGACACAGCACAGCGGCACGCCCCGCAGCCTATGGCGCTGTGGCAACTGGGCATTGCCGCCATGCGGCAAGCCGTCCAGGGCTAAACACATGCCAAACAAAGACACCTCCGTACACGGAGGTGTCTTTCATTACAGTCCAATAAACAGCCCGTAGGGTGCGATTAGGCCGATCAGGGCAGCCAAGATGAGCACGGCGTACTCTATTTTGCGGTCAATTTGGAAGTGCTCGTGGCTGGTGAATAGTAAACCAACTATAAGTCCCACGGGGATTGGCACACCCGTGGTCAGGTCGG
>CAZHYW010000040.1:0-4837 GCA_964537115.1 uncultured Candidatus Saccharibacteria bacterium
GCCGACCGGGCAGGGACCACCCGTGACATCAACCGTGCTACGGTCCGCTACGAGGGCCAGGACATCGAGATTATGGACACTGCCGGCATCCGCCGCCCAGGCAAGATTGGCACCGGCATCGAACATTTTAGCGTCGTGCGCACGCTTTCCGCCATTGAACAGGCCGATGTTTGTTTGCTACTGATGGACGTGAACGAGCTAAGCGTCGCCCTGGACCAAAAAATCGCCGGCATGATTAAAGAAGCAGGCAAGGGGCTGGTGCTGGTGGTAAGCAAATGGGACGATGAAGCGATTGCCGGCGTAGAGGCCCGCACCGCTCGGTCTGACGCCAAGATTGCCGCCAAAGTCGAAACCATCGAGGCTACCAAAAAAATCAGTAAATCTGAGAAGATCCGTCGCAGCCGGGCCATAAACTATAACGACCGCGGCGAGCTGCAAAAAGATCCATTTACGCGCGACACCCTGGCGGGCCGCATTGCGGGTCAGTACGACTTTGTGCCGTGGGCGCCACTTATTTTTACCAGTGCCATTACCGGACAGAACGTCACCAAGTTGTTCGACCTGGTTTTACAGATAGCCGAGGCCCGCAAAACCCGTATATCCACCCGCGCACTTAACGACTGGCTGGCTAGTGTTACAGCCAAACACCCGCCGGCCGGGCTCAAAAACCGCGCCCCCAAACTGAACTACATGGTCCAGGAAGACGACAACCCTACGCCAGCTTTCAAAATTTACGGCGCCCACACCAAGTTCCTACACTGGAGCTACCGCCGCTACATGGAAAAGGAGCTACGCAGCACATTTGATCTTGGCGGCACCGCATTGCAGCTGTGGTTTATAGAAAAACACGTCGGCCACAGACACGGCGTCAGCCCCACCAAAGCCGACCGCAGCGACGTCCAGCGCAGCATCATCCGCCGCAAAACTCCCCGTAAGTAGTTACATGGCCCCTAGAACTGGACTGGCAATATTGCTGGGTTAGGAGTATATATAAGCCTAGAGCATAAACCATAAGCGGTACAAACAGATGGGCAAACAACATAGAATACTTGGGCAGGCCGGCTTCTCACACCTTATTGCCATATTAGGCATAGCCGTGGTGCTGGTGGGCATTGTAGGAACGTATTTACTGGTAAGGGGTAACGCTGAGTCTAGCTGTTATTACCGACAGTTTCAATACGGGTCAATTGACCGCTCGGGCAGCACCTGCGTGCACGACATCCAAAAACTAGCCAACTACCAGTTGACTCAATACGTGCAGCTGAGCGTAGACGGCGACTTCGGTAGCCATACTCGTGCTGGGGTCATAACAGTGCAGAGGCTAAACGGCATTGGACAAGACGGCATAGTCGGGCCGCACACCTGGTATGCCCTGTGCCGGCCAAAAGGCCACGCCAGAGCTGAGTCGTTTAGCGTCTATCTGGCCGCAGCCAGAGATGCCGGCTGCCCCATTCCGTACACTGCCGCACCACCCCTTATCTACGTCGAGTAGCTAATACTCAGTGCCCACGTAAAGCTAGGGACGGATATACGTCTGAGGCAGCCATAATTGTGGCCTTCGACCAGCTTCATTCCATGCTTCGATACGCCGCCCCACTTCCTGGACACCACCTCGGCAGCCCAGGCTCACCATTGCCCGCAGATCACCCTTCGAAGGGCCCTGCCTTGCTCTAAGGCGTCCATGGAGTGGATAAGCCAGCGCAGCTAAAGATCCTAGCACCGGGATCTCGAATCCGTACGGCATTACTTCGTACGAACGCACCGTTACTTCACCGGCAGCACGCTCCAGCTCAGCGCGTTGCCCGATACGCTGAGGGCGGAATAAGGCGAGCAGAGCAGCATGATCCCGTTCGTGTGACATTATCCGATCTCGGCGATCTAGATTCGCCCGCTCAATTCCCCTACGGTGTAACGCTTCAACCAGTTGCGACAGCTCATCTATCTCTACATATACGGACGTACTATCAAATGTTGCATCTTCCCAGGTAGGATACGAAAGGATGTCGGTGTCGCTCATAAGGGTACCGTCCCCTTCGTCAAACCCCTCCCGAATATCCGCTGCGGGCGCAGCGGCATTAGTTAGAGCATCGATAGCGCTATCAATCTGCTCTTCTATTGACCTGATCATATTTCGTATATTATAACATATCAAGCGCCGCTCTGCACGGGTGCCCTCCGCGTTAGGCGCCCCGATTAGGACAAGGAGCATTAGCACTAGTGGGCATAGATGCAAATGGGAAGCTTATGCAGCTTGTGTTGAATACCTTCTAGCCTTGAGCTAGCTGGTAGTTTGGCGCACCCAGCTCAAAGACAGCCGCACGGCCACGGCCCAGATGCGTCTGCAATGACTCGGCCATTATTCAGTATACTTTGAATCATTTTAAAGGTAGTCGTGGACGCCCTCTAGCTTGGTCCAGCTTCAATGATCACCGTGTGCACGCCGGCCCCAGGTACCTCAGTCTGCTTAGCGTCGGCCAGCCAAGTACCTTCCATCCAACCACCAGTCATTCGTCGCATGACAACTTTCACACGCTGCTCACGAGCAATCTCTCCAATTCTAGCCATCACCGCATTGCGCGTAGCGGGTGAGAAGGGCGCAAACATATAAAAAACCGTCCCGTCACTAAAATCATGGTCCAGCACGCTGCCTTCTCGCATTTCTACATTGCCGAGACCAAGCCTGCCTATAGCAGAGCGAGCCACTTCCACACGGTGATGTACTAGCTCAATACCTATCGCTACAGCATCAGTTGTGGCCCCTGCATAAATAGGCAGCGTACCAAAACCAGCACCTAAGTCATACACAACATCCTTAGCCGACGGATGCAAATGACGCACAATGGAACGCAATACACCATAAGGCGTCCAGTTGCATGTCTCACCATCTACATACACCAGTTCCCCGGGATGTCGTGACCTAATTTGCGCCTGTTCTCCAGTGGATAGCGCCTTTTCTAAGCCTACCAGGCTACGACCAAATACTAGCTCATCCATTGCCGCATCTTGCGGGCCATAGTTAGCGCCATTGGCTACTTCATCACCCTCGTGCCATTGCCGCAAGAAAGCTCGGATATCTCCGGACGTTTCATCGGCAGGCTGGTGAATATGGGGGGTCTGAAGTAGCATGATCTTTTGCTATATTATACCACATTTGTCAATATTATGGATCTTCGGCTATACTCGTAGGCATGGCTTTGTTCCAAAAGCGCCCCCAAGTAAGTAACCCCGTGCAATACGCTACGGTTGGTTTAAACAAGACTTTGTTGTTTGTAGGCCTCGGCAATCCCGGTGCGGAGTACGAAGGCAGCCGCCACAACGCCGGCTTTATGTGCCTAGACGATTTTGCCAAGCGGAACAGCTTTGACCCCTGGCTGGCCAAAAAAGATTTGAAATGCGAACTCACCCAAGCTACCCTGGGTGACACCCGCGTTATACTCTGCAAACCCCAAACCTTTATGAATCTCAGCGGGGAAGCTGTGCAGGCGGTTATGCACTTCTACAAACTACATAACGCCCAGCTAGTAGTGGTGCACGACGAGCTAGACGTAAACTTTGGCCAAATTCGCATGCGCGCTGGTGGTAGCCCGGCCGGCAACAACGGTGTCAAATCGGTTTCACAGCACATTGGCGAGGACTACGGCCGACTACGCATAGGCATTGGCCCCAAAACACCAGAGCAAATGGACACGGCCGACTTTGTACTGCAAGACTTTAGTGCGGCCGAACAGGCCAAATTACCGGCCATGCTGCGCGAGGTAGGCGCCATTTTAAGCGAATACGCCTACGGCAGCTCCTTCACGCCCGAGACCCGCAGCTTCTTATAAATTGTCTAAGCTGCAACTAGGTTGCGCGTGCTCATAAACTCACATACATCTTCTGGGCGCCAGTACGGCCAAGTCTGGTTCGGGCCTCTGCGCCTTAGGAAGGCAGTGTACAGGCTACCATAGTATTCATCCGCAGCGTCGCTTATGTGTTTCGTGCCATCATATAAATTCCGCCAATCAGGCCAGGCATGAGCCTCTCGGGTTCCATCAACATACCGCACCTTGTTTGAGTCAAAACTGACATCACCTATGGCAACTCGACCAGCCTGCGCTAGCTCAGCTGCCGCCCAGGCATTAATGGCAGCCTCGTGCGTACACCAGGAAGCACCCGCCCGTATAAACCGGCTCGCGTTTATCTCCATCCCGTCTTGAAACTGTGAGTACCCATATTCACGGGCAATCTGTGCCCGCAACAGTTTGACGTGCCGTTCCCCATTAGGGAAGACTTCTGTTGTTACCTGGCCCAGCACCCATGCCAAGTTATCGCCACGCCTCGGATTGACCCGACGACTACGGGCTAGCGCATCAATAACCTTTTCGTAGTACCACGTATAGGCATCGGGATCACCATTTGGATCATCTGGGTCAACCACTAATGCCTCCTCTGGGTGGACAGCGCTATCCGGCTCGCCACCATAAATAACACCCCCCGCAATTTGGCTGCCGGGTGTTATAAGTGGTCGTCCGTTAAGCGTTGGACCTACACGACGAATAAGATCGCCGTCGTAGTAGTCCCAGTCGATGCTTGATATCTCTTTCATAGGGGTTTCAATGCAGTTATAAAAAGGCCTCCGAGAGGGGGTGGGCACCGCTCGGAGGCCTGTTTACGGAGACAAGCCGAGGCTTGTCTCCCTCCACCCTTCAACCCACCACGGAAGCAAAACATCAAGCATCATTAAACATAAGATGTGTGTCTCTGGCTTTGACACCAGAACCATTTAGGCTTGCTGAATACCGGGACGCCCGAAGCCGGTAAACCGACCGCAGAACTCTCGTTAAAGGGGTTAGTTTGT
>CAZHYW010000041.1:0-4612 GCA_964537115.1 uncultured Candidatus Saccharibacteria bacterium
ATAAGTGGGTTATGGGAGCGGAGGGTGCCGTAGGTGTGGCTAAAGTGCTGATTGCCGGCTGGTACAGTTAAGTCAGTAAGCGTGCCATCACCCCAGTCAATGTGGACGTGGTAAGTTGCTATGCCGCCTGTAATACTACCGTTCCAAGTAGCAGTTTTATCGGCGCCTACATAGCTAAAGTTGGAGTTGGTGGTAATGGCTACCGGGCTGGTCGCCGCACTGCCCGGAGCGGTGACGTGAATGGGCGCACTGGCTGGACCGGCTTGATTACCCACGGTGTAAGTTTGGGCCACCAATGTGTGTGGGCCGGGACTGAGTGAAACTGGCAGCGTGTAGTCATTATTGGCATCGCAGGCGGCCGAGCCGGCGCTGACGCCGTCTACCAGCATAGTCACGGTCACCAGGGGAGATACCAGTGGGCAACTGCCGGTTACCAGCACGGTGCCCAAGCGGAGCGTAGCATTATCTGCTGGCGACGAAATGCTCGCCGCCACGGTTGGTACTGGGGTTGGCGCGCTGCCTTGTACTACAAACAGGCTGTCGGCGGCGGCACGGCCCATTAAGCTCACACCCCCCATGGCCATAGCGGTCAGTACCAGCACCACGGCCAGGCCTCGGTACGAGGTGTGCCGGTGGTGCAGCAGCTTGCCGGTGTGCTTGTGGTGCCGGAGTTTTAGGTGGTGGTGAATTTTTTGGTGCAGCTTGTGCATTTTTATCTTCTCGAGAGGATATGTATTAGTATACTCTATCTTTAATTCATGCTCATGCTTGCAATAGCTTGAGCCTAAAAGCAGAATTAATAGATGAGCGAAGCGGCGCGACAAGCGACCACGCTAGACGCTCCAGGTGTCTTAGCGGTTCCAGGAGAGCATACTAGCGTAGGCCAGATCGGTAATGATCTACTGTTGCGCGTCTTGAGTACAGCTGCACTGGGTAGCGGGCAGCGATATGGCTCGCGCACATGGTCATCAGACGTCGACCTAATAGGTTTATATTTTGCCGAGATTGGCAAGACGCCGCTTTTAAGTGCCGAGCAAGAAGTACTGCTGGCCCGACAAATTGAAGCGGGCTTATATGCCGAGAAGGTTCTGGCTGTTCGCGGCGGCGATGCAGAAATGGTGCGTCAAACGTTGTGGCGTCACCATACAAAGGCATCGGCGGGTACTACTGATACAGCGGAACAGCGGGTGGAGCGCGACATGACGATTCTACACATCGCCGCTGCCAATGCAGACAAGTACTCGACCGCCGAGCTACAGGATCTGATCGAAGCAGGTGTAGCTGCCAAACAGCAGTTTGTTAACGCCAATTTGCGCCTAGTAGTGAGTATTGCTAACCGCCACCGCGGAAAGCGTCGTGATGTTTTTTCGTTTCTGGAGCTCATACAAGACGGCAATGGTCCCACAGGGCTGGTGCGCGCTGTCGAAAAGTTCGACTTTACCAAAGGAAACAAATTTGGCACGTATGCAACCGACTGGATTCGACAAGCTATTAGCCGCGGTATATCTAAACGACAGACTGCCGAGACAGATGGGGCACACAAAGCGGCCAGAACGTTGGCAGGAGCCCGGGCGCTATTGGCGGCGACTGGAATCACATCACCCAGTGTAGACGACATTGCCAAAGCCGGGCGTATATCGAGGCGGCACGCCGGAGAGCTCCTTGTGGCCGAGCGAATTGTGCGAGCAGCACGTTTAGACGGGCCGGGAAGTGATGGCAATGGACCGTTGGCAGATAGGCTGGAGGATCGGACGGCGTCGACCGGACTGGATGTTATGGAAACGGTTTCGCTACGCCAGCAACTGGGCTATGTGCTGAAGCGGTATGTGGAACAGGCAGAGGGAGAGGGCCGGCGCGCTGTTGAGATCTTACTCATGCAGGTTACGCCACGACCAGATGGTACGCTGCCTAGTCACAAGGAGATTGCGCCACATTTTCACATAAGTCCCAGTCGGGTTGCTCAGATCTTGCGAACCACAATAGCAGCTATTAGGGAGATGCCCGAAGCGGCCGAACTAAAACTGTACTTATAGTCGCCACGTGTTTGTGTACCAGGCACATTTCATCTGGGCTATACTGTAGGCAAGCAGTGCTAGACTGCGTTTTATAAAGAGAGTTGGGATTCCATGAGTTCACTGGCCGGCGCAGAAGCCGTAGCTCCATTTCACGACCAAGCTAACCTGAGAGGGGCAGGTGGGGTGTCGGCCTGGTTGCAAGCGCCCAATCCGGATCAGTTACCGCAAGACATACCGGACGCTACGGCTGTCGCGTTGCGTAATTTATACCGCCGCCAAGACGATGATCCTACACCGGTCGAAGAACTGCTACTACAGGCTGGTGCTGACATTGGCAATTTACCAGATTATCAAGACCGGCTTGAGGCTTGTTTACTTATTGCTGGCTTTGACCGCAACGCCTGGCAGTCTATGACGCCCGATGTCCGGTCGGTGGTGCGTAAACTGCGCCGAATAGACCATAGGCGCTTGGTCCAAACTGGCGCATTGGTGATAGCGGTTGTTGTGCCTCCGCCAGAAGACTTCACGGTGCCCGAACCGCTGGCATCCGTGATCCCCCTGGCGGTTCCGTCTGCACCGAAGAAGTCTGGCAAGAGGGCTGGTGCCACTAAGACACCACCAAGTAAACCAGAGGATGGGCTGGAGCCCGACATCACAGGAGTTGTTACCGAAAGGTGGCCGCGAGCCACAGAAGCCGAACTGGCCGCGGTGTTAGGTCCCGTTGCAGTCGAGGAAGGTGATTGGCAGGACGATGCACTTTGCAGTCAGATAGGTTCTGAGGCGTTTTTCCTGAATAGAGGCGAATCAGCAACAGATGCTAAAAAAATATGCTCGCTGTGCGAGGTGCAGAACGACTGCCTAGAATATGCCTTGGGGCAAGCGGACCTATTTGGCATATGGGGCGGCCTGTCGAAGAGCGAACGAGATCAGCTGAGGCGCGAACGGCGTAAGCCGAAGCGCCGGGCTGCTTAAGTAGCGTCATCTGGGATATACTGTAGCTAAAGGAGTTAGCACATGGCAGATTCCGGCCCTAAAAAGTTAGCGATTATTGATGGCAAGTCGGTGTTTTACCGTGGCTACTATGCCATGCCGAACCTCAGCACCAAAGATGGCACGCCCACCGGTGGCGTGTTTGGCTTTGCCAGCATGGCACTGGAGGTCATCCGCCGGCTCAAGCCCGACTACGTGGCGGTGGCGTGGGACAAGCCCAAGACCAACATTCGAAAACGCCTGGCCATGTACGGCGAGTACAAAGCTGGCCGCAAACCGGCACCACCGGACTTTTACGAGCAGGTGCCGGTGCTGCACGAGCTGCTCAAAGCCTTTGGCTGGCCGCTGTACGAACTAGATGATTACGAGGCCGATGACATTATGGGTTCGCTGGCGGTCCAGGCAGAGAGTCGTGGCATCGAGACCATGCTCATCACCTCTGACCTGGATATGCTGCAGTTGGTGAACGAGCACGTGCATGTCTACGCGCTCAAGACGGGCTTTAGCAACATTGAGCTCTACAGCCCCAAATCGTTCGAGGCTAAATATGGCATCCGTGTGGACCAATTCCTAGACCTAAAAGCCCTCAAAGGGGACTCGTCCGACAACATTCCGGGCGTGCCGGGCATTGGCGAAAAGGGCGCACTCGATCTCTTGAAGGAATACAAAACGCTGGACGGCGTGTACGAAAACGTGGAGCTCATAAAAAAATCTGTGCACGACAAGCTCGTGGCCGGCAAAGACTTGGCCTACCTGAGTAAAAAACTGGCCAGCATTTGGACCGATGCGCCGCTAAAGCTTGATTTGTCAGAGGTAGATGGCAGCAAAGTGCAGCCCGAAAAGTTGCTCGGCTTGCTCGAAAAGTTGGAGTTTAAGAGTCTGGCTCGGCAGCTGCCGGAGATTATGCAGGTGGCGATTGGCGATCACCAAGCGGCTAGTGGCAAGGCTGGCCTTAAGCCGGGTAAAAACACCATTATCGACACCAACGAACAGGCAGCAGCGCTGCGCCTGGGCGACTCGGAGTTCTTCTACCTTTACAGCCGTTCGGCGGGCAAGCATGGGCGTGACCCACAGGTGCTCATCATGAGCCTGAATGGACGCGATACCTACACGCTGGACCTACGCAAACTGGACCACGAGGCAATTGCTAAAGAGTTCCGAGATGTACGTCCTTTGGTTGGCTACGACCTCAAGAGCTCGCTAAAGGTGCTGCTGGAACTGGGCGTACAGGAACTGCCGCCCATTGGCCACGATGTGCTGATTGGCTCGTTTCTAATTAATTCGTTGCGGCGGGAGCAATCGCTGACCGACCTGGCTCACACCGATCTTGGTTACGACGGCTCACCATTTGAAGATTTGGACGTCGATGAGCTCATCACCCGTGCGCCGGAAATCATAGCTGTCATAAAGGCGCTACACCTAGAGCAGCACAAAGAGCTGTCGCTAAGCTCTAAGCTCTTAGCTCTAAGCTCTAACATTGAATGGCCAGTCATACCGGTGTTAGCACGCATGGAGCACCAGGGCATACAACTTGACACCGACTATCTAAAGCAGTTTGCGGTCAAGCTAGAGGACAGCATTTCCGACCTTGAACAAGAAATTTACGG
>CAZHYW010000042.1:0-4465 GCA_964537115.1 uncultured Candidatus Saccharibacteria bacterium
CGCCCCAGCCAGATCTTGTACCATACGCCAGCTTCATTGATGGCGTTTTTGTTTTGTTGAACGGCTTTTGTCATTTCATGCCCTCCTTAGTCATTATGAATATTGGCGCCAGTGTTAGAATTGTCTTGTGGCCCTATACTTTATTTCTGCTGCATCCGGCACTGGCAAGACTACATTAATGCATGAGCTTCGCCGACGTGGCGAAGAAGCTCATGATACCGACACGGAATGCGTTAGGTGCTCAAAACAAACGGGTAAGCCCATAGGCTATGAAGAAGCCAAGAAATATGGCTATGACTGGATATATCCGCCGGAAGCTTTACAGAAGCTCAAGGAGCAGTCACGTCGTAAGAATATCTTTTTGCTGGGAAGTACCGACAACTTTGAAGGAGTAAAGGCCGCAGCTGACGAATACATCTGGATGGCTATTCCACTAGATACCCTCATGGCACGATTAGATAAACGAGAGAAAGCATATGGTAAGTCAGTTAGCGAGAGACAATCAATACTGGCCCTTAACCAAAGGATGCAGTCGGCTCTTGAACCGACGGCCTTCACACTTGACGCCACCAAGTCGGTTGAAGATATCGCTACCGACCTACTGGTTCATGTTCGGGGTACACTAAAGTAAAAGCCTCGGGCATCTTCTTTGAAAGCTTAAACTACCAATCATCTCCCCATCAGGGAGCTATTACACATAAAGAGCCGAGCAGGTTGCTGCGGCTTTTTATTTCGCGTTGAACTTTCTACGCGTTGTATTAGTTCGAATCGTTCGTGGTCTTCAGCATCGCCTGCGTGGCGCGGCTAGCCTTTTCTTGGCGCCAGTCGCTTAGATGCTCCGAGTAAAGTCGTTCGATATTTGTAACATGGCGCGGTACAATCAATCATAATGTCCCCCGCTCATCCTGAACAGGCGAGTCCCGAAATGCTTCCGCTGCCATCCGAACTGCAGCAGATGATTGACGGTTTCTCGCTGGCCGATATTCAATCGCATGTGGGTAGTGCAGCAGCATCGCGGGCAGCCGATTTACAATTAACGTACGGTAGCCCCGACACACAAACAGCGGCGCGCGATTTCCTTCGCGACATAATCCAATACAACGAGCAAGATTACCTGGACACAATTCATGCCTCGCTCGATAGCAGCTCCGGGGAGAGCACGTTGCAACTCTCCGAAGAAGATTCACGCCTGAGCATGATAAGCTCGTACCACCTACCTTCCTTGCCAAACTCTTCCTACACGCAGTACAGGCAGTGGCTGCATGTGGTGGCCAAGTATGAACCGGCTCAGGCCGCCGAGGCTCTGGCGCAAGTTGTTGATATAGTGCGAGGCACTTTTATTGGTGAGGATTTTGTGCGGGTGCTGGGAGATTTGGAAGAGCGCGAACATTATGAAGCGTTGGCTTATGCTCGGAGACTTGTATACGACATCGCTCAGGATGTGGCGACTTACGGCGATCCAGACTTGATTGCGGCGTGTGCTGAATCGGAGTTCATGCGTACTTATGGCTTGCAGACCACTGGAGTTGAACTGGCTTGTGGTAAAGCGCGCGCGCAGAGCCTGCGTGCACCGGAGCAGCAAGCTGAATTCTACGGCGAGCTTGCTACGGTGCTAGATGAGACATTGAGTGCCCACGAGGAAATTGATGGCAGTGTAACGCGGGCAATTGGCGAACTAGTCGAACATTTGCCCACTGCCCTGGAAGGTTTAGTACATAAGCATCCAGCCCTTGCCCACAGTCTTTGGTTTAGTGCTGGCAAGCACCTGTTAGGGCTCGCTCAGGACAACCCAGCCCCCGAACAGGCTGCCGATCTACACGCTGTGCAAGAACGGCTCCTGGATGAGCCAACAAGCTATACCAACCTGCTGGCAATGGGTCTCAAAGAAGGCCAGACCCTAACTGAGCAGCAAATAACTCAACTGCACCGCCTGGTAGCGGAGAGGCCAGATCTTGCTGGAGGGGCGGCCGTTGCAATCATGATGTGTGCCACGGTGCCGGAGGCGGACTTAGTGAACACCATTGGTACGCTGCCAGCGCTAGTCAAGAATAATCCCAGTGCTCTAGAGATTGCTACGCGGCGTCTGGTGCATGCCGAACAAACGGCAGAGCTAGGTCAGTTGGATGAAGTGATCAAACGTATATATGAAGGTAAGGATGAGGCAACCTTGCGGAATGTCAGTAGATTTACTAGCTTGCTCGCGCGGTATGATGAGACTGGAGACGCGCGGGCCCTAGGAGCTGCACAAGCGTGGTTGCAGCGCTGGAGAATCTCACCCGGAAGGGCCGATATGTCACGCCAACCGGTTGCTTTTTCGGCGCTGGCGTTTGCGGCTCGACGCGGTGACGAAGCATGGCAGGCAATGCAAGTGGTTGCCGACCGCGCTATAAACGCCGAAGACTCTGAGCAGCGTCGTATACACGCTAGGGGCAAGCTAGTGGCGACCTGCCTGCGCAATAACGCCTACGATGTTGCCCGGGAGTACACTAGCCGGCTGCTGCAGGATACTGAGGCCATGGCTGAACCTAGCCCTGACGCTGATGATCGTACACGTAGGTATCAGCAAGAGCTACGAGACGCGGCGATTGGCTGGGCAACCTGGTCCGCTGAGAGTTACGCCGAAGCCGGCCGTATGGCCGATGCGGTTAGCATAGCCCAGGAGTACATGGCACGAGGTTGGCCACTAAACGACAAGTTTTTCGACGCTGTGCAGGCAATTGCCGACATAGCCGCCAAAGGCGACGAGTTGCCAACCACTGGCTCGGAGCTGGTATCGTTGAATGTCTTGGTTCGCTCGGCTATGTCTGAGGTGTTCGCGTACTGATCGGACAGAACTTACAGGTAGTTGCTCACGTTTCTTAACTTGATTGCGCTGCGTACTTCCCGCCAGTAACAGCACTCAAGCGTAACAATTCGCTTTACCTCTCTTTGTGTTCCGTGCGGCCAACGAGTGCCGTGTGCGTATGAGAATGGGTAACATCTAGCGCCGTGTGCGTCTAATACGTTCACGTTCGAGCAATTGCCTCATGGCCTCGACCTCGGGGATGTCTGAGCCAACAATCACGGCAAGATCTAACAAGATCGCAGCGAAAAGTCGTGGGAACTCACCGC
The DNA here is from genome assembly GCA_964537115.1 of uncultured Candidatus Saccharibacteria bacterium. Classification (GTDB taxonomy): domain Bacteria; phylum Patescibacteriota; class Saccharimonadia; order Saccharimonadales; family UBA4665; genus JAJZCD01. Next base: position 3,112 of record CAZHYW010000042.1, read on the forward strand.
TATCCCGAATTTGAACTGCTAGTTCACCTAAACTTCGGGGCATAGTAGCTGGACGCTGTATGCCAGCATACCACTTGCCCTCGTGGGCTCGATATGAGTCGCCCGTAAACTCAACAGTCTCCCAGTACTGCTCAATTCGCTCGGCCGCGGCCGCGGCCGCATCTGTCCAGGTGTAGCCTGTTACTGGCATTTCCGAGATCTGCTGCACCAAGTGCTCTACGGGCTGATTGGAGGTAAAAAGCAATTTAGTACCTGCATCGTGCGAAGCCAAAACAAGCTCTCGTAGCTCCACTCGGGCACCTGGCGACATGGAGCCAGGTATGTCGTCTACGACCACTAGCCCATACTCAGCAACCAGCTCGGTCATGTGTCCGTGCCAGGTGTGTCTGCCCGAGCTACTAGGGATAGCCCTAAAATTGGGCATTCCACCTGTAAACGAGACAAAGGCGGCCCGACCTCCCCGCTCGGCGTATTCGCGTGCTGTACTAACTGCTAAATGGCTTTTGCCTGTGCCGCCAGGGCCTACAATCATTACTCCAGCAGGGGGATCCTCTGTCTCGATAAGTCTATGGACGAGGTCTACGGCATAAGCTTCATCTACATTACGAACGTCAAAATTCTCAAAGGTTTTACCCGCCAGCTTTACTGGCACAATACCTGCGAACGGCAACGGCTGTGAATCTCCAACGACCTCTGGCATAACTAGACCATTACTATAACATCTATGAGAGTCTCAGGCGAGCTGATAAGCATATCGATCACAAGCCGTCTGGGGCTATTTAAAATACGGCTTGGTGTTGTCGTGGAGCTTGAGAACTTTAGCTTCTTCGGGTGTGAAGTATTGTGTCGCTTGGGCTTCGTCGTTACTGCCTATCTGTGGTTGAAATATGCCTGAAACCCATTTCATTATAAGGACTAGGGTCTGAGCTCTCGAATGAACCGGCGACCGGATATGTCCGGCCCATATTATAAAGACGGTGTACCGTATGGCACACCGTCTTTAGTAGTATTTGTTTGTATTTTGGTTGTCCCCTGCCCGCCTAGACTAGTATGTCATCGACATATTGTCGGAGTACAGGTAGTCGGTCGACAGCAGGTTGGAGGTGCCGTCGGTGCGCTCCATCCAAACCTTGAAGGCCAGTGAATTGCCCGAGGACACAGCTGTGTAGGTAGTGGTTAACTTGTGCCAGCCAGTGTCACTCGTGGTGCGAGAGGCAGTGGAGTAGCGGCCAGAGATACAGCCGCTCGAGTTGCGCTCACAGACGTAGAGCTTGATGATCCGGCTGGTGTTGCCCTTCACCCAAACACTCAGCGTGTACTTACGACTGGCCACAGTTGCGCTGTTCACCCAGTA
>CAZHYW010000043.1:0-3822 GCA_964537115.1 uncultured Candidatus Saccharibacteria bacterium
GCCTACAAAGAAAACGAGCAACAGCTCCGCCTCGTGAATCAAATCTTGTCCATAGCACAGGCCGAGAGCGATCAGATGGTGCTGTCAAAATCCGCCACCGACCTGGTTAAGCTCACTAAAGACATTGCCGAGCAGCTGGGGCCAATCGCCCTGGAACATCGGCAGAAAATAACCGTGCGTAGCTCAAAAGACTCAATTGTGGCAACGGTTGACCCAGAGAAAATGCACATGGTGGTCGAAAACCTGGTCAGCAACGCGCTTAAGTACTCACCCGATAAGGCGGAGATTAAGGTGCTGCTCGAGCCCGAGACCGATTTGGTAGTTATAAAAGTGCAGGACCGGGGCTATGGCATCAGCCAGGGCGACATGGATCAACTGTTTAAAAAGTTCTCGCGTCTGCCAAATCCAAACTCAGTTACGGCCCAGGGTAGTGGACTAGGGCTGTATCTGGTTAAAAAACTAATCGAGTTGCACGCCGGGACTATAGAGGTGAAGTCCGTGGCTGGCCAGGGAACAACGTTTATAGTAACATTACCTTATAGTTAGGAGAGGTCATGGCCCTAATACTTATAGTCGAAGACCACCCCAGTCTACAAAAAATTTATAGCATGGCCGCCAGCGATGCCGGTCATACAGTCATCCTGGCCAAAGATGGCGCCGAGGCCTTGAAGCTGGCGCTCGAACACAAGCCGGATCTTATTTTGCTCGACCTGCTCATGCCGAAGGTTAACGGCACTGAGTTCTTGACTGCGTACGATCTTACCAAGCACCCTCAAACCAAAGTCATAGTCTTTAGCAACATGGACTCCCCGGTCCTCAGGCACCAACTAGACGATCTGGGCGTTAACCTCTACCTGGTAAAGGCCGATTATACGCCCCAACAACTGATGGGTGTCATTGAAGGCGCTCTTAAACCAGCGCCGCCTGCTGCTGCCTAAAGAGAGCGGCAGGCTATTTTGGCTTGCTAGCGGGTGCGGTAAGTGTTTCGTCGACCACTTTGGTCATTTTCTGTGGGGTAATGTCTGACTTTACCAAGTAATTACTAGCCCCAAGCTCCAAGGCTTGGTTGAGTAGTTCGTTCGTAAATACGTTGCTGAGGATAATCAGCTTTACCGTGGGGTGGCTTTTTAAATTGTAGGCCTCTAGAAACTTTATGCCTCCCCCATTGGGCATAATCAGGTCCAGCAAAATGAGGTCGATGGTATGCTGATTGGCTAACAACAGTCCTTGCTTGCCATCGGCTGCGAGGTGTACCGTGTGCCCGGCTTGCTCCAGGGCGGTGGTATAGATTTTCTGTAAGCTGGGGTAGTCCTCAATGAGGAGTATGCTGGCCATAAGCACAATTGTAGCAGGATCCGTGGGCGGGAGAAACAGTTGCCTAGATGTTGTTAAGACAACCGTAGTTCCGCATAGACATGGCTGTGCTCGCTAGAAGCAAAGACCGTAATCGGGTCTCGGTATTTAGCTGCCTGGCTAATGGTTTGTTAGGTACTTCGCGTACAGTCGCGAGAGCCAGCCGCGGCGTCGTCCCATGGGGTTCGTTAAGATTGTCACCAGCCCTGCGCGGTTGGCTGCGACAACGTCATTTATGACTCGGTCGCCAACCATTGCAGTCACCTCCGGTGGCTCGGCTGTTTGCGCGAGAATCGTTTTATAAAACGCTTTCATAGGCTTGTATGACCACCAGGGTTGGGGGATCACATCTGCGCCGATGCTCTGTGCAATACCACCGATATCTCGCCGTGTATTGCTACCGATAGTGAGTGTAATGTGCGCTTTCTTAACCTGCTTGAGATAATGAATGTACGTCGCGTCCAGCTTGTTGCCGCCAAATGGCACTAGCGTATCATCGATATCAAGAACCATATGACGTATGCCGCTATCTACCAGCACCTGAATGGGGATGGCCGCCACCGAGCTAGTCACATAGTCGGGTAACCACACTGACTTGTGTGTAAGTTTACGGAAAAAAGTTTGTACCGCCATGACTATTAGTTTATGAGACTATCGTTTCTTTGGCGACTTTTGTCGGCTCTTGCACTGGCCTCTCTGGCGGCTGGCACAGTCTTGCTGCTGAAGTTTACATTGTCCGCTCCCTTTCTGTTAGTCGTAGCCGCTCTGACTGTCCTCACGCTCCTCTACGCGGGCTGGCTTATATTTACCGGCACCCATAAGCGGCTCAGGCATGGGTGGGCCCTGCTGCTGGGCTGCTTTGTGCTACTGGCTGTGGAGATCGGATTGTTGCTTACACGTGGTGGACACCAGAAGTTATTTCTGGTGGCAATTTTACTAGGGGCGTTATATTTGCTGCTGGTACGGTATCTGCGCCGGGGTTATTGGGAACAAAGACGGCGGTTATCTCGAGCGACGGAGAACACAGCCCATTTCAGGTACCCCGTACTTATTATTAACCCGGAGTCTGGCAATGGCAGGGCCATAAAGGCCGGTGTAGATACTATTGCCCAGCGCCGGGGCATCAGAGTGATCATCACAAAAAAGGAAGATAACATTGAAGCGTTAGCGCGCACCGCGGCCCAAGATGGTGCCGATGTAATAGGCGTATCGGGTGGTGACGGAACGCTTGGTGCCGTGGCAAAGGTTGCGCTGGAGTGCAACCTGCCACTGGTCATACTGCCGGGTGGCACGCGCTGCCACTTTGCCCGTGATATTGGCCTAGACCCTAAAAGGATTGTTGATGCGCTGGAGGGCTTTTGGGGTATTGCGCGAAAGGTTGACGTCGGCATTGTGGGCGAACGAGTTTTTTTAAACAATGCTTCGTTTGGTGTTTATGCGGACATTATTGCTCACCCTGAGTATCGCCAGCACAAACTGGCAACAACTCGAAAAGTACTACAAGAGCTCCTGGACGGCACGCGAAGTGCGTACGATCTTCAGTTTGCAGATGGCACAGGCGTTTGGCACGCACAGGCGGTCCAATTGTTTGTGGGTGTCAATCCGTATCGGACACTGCGGCTCTTTGAACTTGGCCGTCGTAATCTGCTCGACACCGGCAAGCTGCAGGTAACTGTAGTCACCGCTCTCGATGACACAACCATTCGGCGGCTCATAGGTACGTTAACATTCCGCCGTAGCGCCGGTACTGCATTGCCAGCCAATTTTCTGCAATGGACCGCTCAAGCATTTACGCTACACAGTGCCGGTGACGCGGTTGTCGCTGGAGTCGATGGTGAGTCAGAGCAGTACCGTACTCCACTTACAATCAGCCTCATCTCTAAAGGGCTTACCGTAATGGTGCCTGCCGAAGGGGTACGGGGCCGACCCAAAAGTCCGCTGAGCCTGGCTATGTTGCAACGGCTGTGGCGGGCGGTCTTGGGTAAATAAGAACCCTCACCGAAAGGTGAGCGATTTTCTTTGGCTGGCCGTATTGTTCAATGTCAAATCAAAATTAACAAACTCACTGGATATAAACGTCAGAGTTTTCGATTTCCAAGAATCATGACTAGTATGGCCATAGCAATTACTGGTAGTGCCACAAACCATAGAAAACTTAGGATAAATAGCATGAACAGCTGGGGTACGAGCGACAGAACCTGTGCTATGACAGTCTTGACGGAGCCCCAGCCAAGCCTGCTACGCAAGTAAACGTACTGGAAGACGACGAAAAGGGCCGCGGCGATATATGTGAGCACCGTTGCTCGTGGCGCTACGGTGCCGTGGCCAAAAAGTACCGAAACTATGATTCCGGCAAGTGCGAGGAGGGTAGCAATACCTGCTAATTTAGTTTTCATACACTTGCATGAAGTATATAAGCAAAAAGACTTCCGAAGAAGTCTTTCATAGTGCATATGCTTGGCTGGGGAT
>CAZHYW010000044.1:0-3729 GCA_964537115.1 uncultured Candidatus Saccharibacteria bacterium
ATTATGGCCGAGTGGCTGCTGCAAAACACCGGCACCGAACTGTCGCGGCAGCTTCTGGAGCGTCTGGTGGTAGCCGCCAAAACCGGTCGTAGCGGTAGCAATGTGGATGTGGACATCCAACACTGGTTGGAGATTACACGGGACAATTTGGCACTCGTGCCTAAAGAGCGCTAGGCAAGCCACCAGGGGGCGTTGTATACTAAGTGGACATGGATAAAAAACCTTTACGACCAGGGAGCAAACGGGGCGCAGGGGGGCGAAGTTTTAAAAACTTCGGCTTTGTGGCGCTCATAGTATTAGTGGCGCTTATAAGCTATGCGGCTTACCGCCAGCCCAGTACGCTACAAGAAATTCCGCTGACGCAGGCCGTCGCCCAGGCTAATGCCGGTGACTATAAAAAGATAGTGGTGAGCGGCGACGAACTGAATATTACCAAAAAGAATCAGAGCCAGCCTAGCCTAAAGGCTTTTAAAGAGGAAGGCGCCAGCCTGAAAGATGAGGGGCTGAACTACAACAAGGTAGAGGTGAGCATTAAGCCGGCTAGCGGCACTGGCGCCGTTATAGGCAGCCTAGCCGTCAACCTCATACCAGTCTTGCTGATTGGTGCCTTACTGTACTTCATGCTCAAGAGCGCGCAGGGGCAGGGCAACCAAGCCCTATCGTTTGGCAAGAGCCGAGCCCGGCTGTACGGCAACGAGAAAGAGAAGGTGTCGTTTAAGAGTGTGGCTGGCCAGGCCGAAGCCAAGCAAGACCTGCAAGAAGTGGTGGAGTTCCTGAAGTTTCCCAAGAAGTTTGCCAGCCTGGGTGCACGCATACCCAAGGGTGTGCTGCTAGTGGGCCCGCCCGGCACCGGTAAAACCATGTTGGCTCGGGCCGTAGCTGGCGAAGCTGGCGTACCATTCTTTAGTATTTCTGGTTCAGAGTTTGTAGAGATGTTTGTAGGTGTGGGCGCCAGTCGGGTGCGCGACTTGTTTGCCAAAGCCAAGAAAAATGCGCCGTGCATCATCTTTGTAGATGAGATTGACGCCGTGGGCCGCCGCCGTGGCAGCGGTATGGGTGGCGGACACGACGAGCGTGAACAGACCCTGAACCAAATTCTGGTAGAAATGGATGGCTTTGAGCAAGGGGAGAACGTAATTGTGCTGGCGGCTACCAACCGCGCCGATGTGCTCGACCCTGCCCTGCTCCGCCCCGGTCGCTTTGACCGCCGAGTTACCATTGGCCTGCCCGACCGACAGGACCGCGAAGCCATTCTGAAGGTCCACTTCGAAAAGAAGCCACTGGCCAGTGATGTTGACCTAGACTCCCTGGCTGCCAAAACGGCTGGTTCGTCGGGGGCAGATCTGGCTAACATCACCAACGAGGCGGCTATCATAGCTGCTCGTAGCAACCACACGCAGATTAGCCAGACGGATGTGACTGAAGCGTTTGAGCGCGTAGCCATTGGCCCGGAGCGCAAGAGCAAGATTATGAGCGACAAAGAAAAGGAGCTCAGCGCCTACCACGAAGCCGGCCACGCCATTGTCGGCCACGTGCTGCCCGATAGCGACCCTATTCACAAGGTCACCATCATTCCGCGTGGTAGCACTGGCGGTGTGACTTGGGCTATCCCACCGGAAGATAAAAGCTATCACAGCATAGTTGAGTTTAAAGACGTGCTTGCACGACTCCTGGGCGGTCGCATAGCCGAAGAAATTGTCTATGGCAAAGATCACGTGACCACCGGCGCCAGCAGCGATTTGCCCAAAGCGGCCGAGCTAGCGCGCGACATGATTGTGAACCAGGGTATGGGTAGTGGTAAACTGCGCGACCAAGTCTTCCACGTGGAAGAGGGCATGATGCTGGAGCGCATGGTGCATGAGCGCGAATACAGCGACGACACGGCCAAAATGATCGATCTAGAAGTAGAAGGCTTAATCACCGAAGCAGCCACTCGGGCTCGCTCCGTCATTAAGGCCAACCTGAAGTACCTGGAAGCCCTCAAAGACAAGCTACTCGAAAAAGAAACGGTCGATGCCGAGGAAGTTACGGCCATCTTTACTGGCTCTCACATGCCCAAAGAGGCCGCGTTGTATTAAACTATCTCCATGCAAGAACCTGCCGTCTCTGATCTGCGGAGCTTAGTTAGCGACATAATTGTGCCGTTCTACCAAGTGCGTCGCGCAACCCCACTGCTCTTTGCTGAGCAGCGATACGAAAACGATGCTGAACATTCGTGGTCTCTGGCGCTGTTTGCCTGCGCACTTGCACCGCACATTAACCCAAGGCTCGATACCGGTAAGGTTGCACAATATGCCACAGTGCATGATTTGGTAGAGGTACATGCGGGTGATACATCAAACTTGGCTCCAGAGAGCGAGAAGGTCGGTAAGGAAGAACGTGAGGCGGTCGCATTGCGTAGGTTACAATCTGAGCTTAGGGCCTTTCCATGGATAATAGATACGCTGGAATCGTATGAGGCTCAGGAAGATGAAGAAGCGGTGTTTGTGCGTGCTGTTGATAAGATATTGCCGCTCCTATTCGATCTTATAGACGAAGGCTGGCTGTATAAGGAACAAAAGATAACTCGAGACGCCTGGCTCGAAGCTATGCGTCGCCACCGTGAGAAAGCCAGTAGACATGAGGGCGTCTTTAAATACTATGAAGAGATTCGTGTTCAGCTGCTTGCTAACCCAGATTTCTTCTATCAGGAAACCACCGAAGCTTAGCTTCGCCGTAATAGCTGTATTTGCGGGGGCAACCGTGAGAAAATAACTATAACCGCAGTTTAATGCGGGTTTTTATGGCACATCAAAGCGAGCATCGCACCAAAGAAACGTACGACGACAATGGCGTCGTGCTTCTGCTGCAGGTGCCCCGTACCAACGAGAAGAAGGAGTTGGCAGCCGAGCAGATGTTTGCCAGCTTGCACGGTCTGCTTACCATCCCTACCCCGGGTTTAATGCGGGCAGCTAAGCGCGAGCGCCTAAGTTTTGAGATTGCGGTACGTGGCAAGCGCATAGGCTTTTATGTGTGGGTGCCGCGCTACCTAAAAAGTTATGTCGAAGAGCAGATTTACGCCCAGTACCCTACCGTGCATATTAGCGAGGTGGAGGATTACACCCTACTGGATGAGGCCGCCCCGTACTCTACCCAGCTGGTTACCGAGCTAAAACTGGTGGGCCACAATGCCCTGCCCATCAAGACCTTCCAGAGCTTCGAGGTCGACCCGCTAGCCGCCATCACGGCCACCCTGGCTAAGTTCGATGAAGACGAAGAGGCGTGGCTACAGTTGCTCGTAAGGCCGGCAGCGAGTAATTGGCACAAAGACAGCGAACGTTTTATAGCCGGTATAAAGGGCGGTGGTGGCATGAAGACCACCGGGCTCATGAGTGCTCTGTGGAAACCGCTGGAAGTTACTAGCGAAGCAGTTAAATTAACCGATTATGAGACCACCAAAGCCAGTGCCGCACAGGAGAAAGCTCAAAAGCTGGCGTTTGAAACTCAAGTGCGCATAGTCTACCGCGGCAACACAGCCAAGCAGCAAGCGCAGCTCCAAATGCAGAGCATCATTGCCAGCTACAAACAGTTCAACAGCACCTATCTAAACGGTTTTGAAGCCAAGAGAGTACTGGACGACCAGTTCTTAGTAGCTCACTTCCGTTCTCGCGCCTTCAATAAAGCTGGCTTTATATGCAACATAGAAGAAGTCGCCACGCTGTATCACTTGCCTCACACCAATGTAGAGAC
>CAZHYW010000045.1:0-3707 GCA_964537115.1 uncultured Candidatus Saccharibacteria bacterium
GATGTCGATGCGCCGAGCCAGACGGTGCATCGGCATCGGGTGATCAAGCCCGGAAGCTTATTAAATCTAAGGAGGTATAGTTTATGAAAAAACAACTCTACCGCGTAGCAGCAGCAACTGTCCTGGGCTTGAGCCTCGCGACGGGCGTCGTAGCCGCCGACACGGGTAACATTACTAACTCGGGACCAAACTCGAGTAATGATGTCCACTCCCACGTCACCAACAATAGCCACATGACCACCACCAACACGGTCAGCGGCACCAACACCAACAGCCAGAGTGCCGGCAGTGGTTCGGCCAACGTGTCTGGTAACACCACTGGCGGCAGCGCTACGAGCGGTATGGCCGGCAACGACAACACAGTGTCGGCTACCGTAACTGTGGACAACACCGCTAGCGACCCTAGCAGCTCAAGGGCCACGCCGGCCCCGCTTACTGGCACCATTGACCACAGTGGCCCTAACTCCAGCAACGACATTAAGTCTACCTGGACAAACAACGCCCAGACCACTACCACCAACACAGTAAGCTTTACTAACACCAACAGCCAATCAGCCACTACCGGCTCGGCCAACGTGTCTGGTAACACCACTGGCGGCAGCGCTACGAGCGGTGACGCTAGCAACAGCACTACCAGCACCTTTACGTTTAGCATTTCAAACTAGATGTAACGCGAGGCTGCTTTAAGTGGCAACAGATGCTAGCCACTGCTTCTAAGGTGGCCAACGGCGGCGCCGGTGTTAGGCCGGCCGCCGAAGGCCGCTAAGGGAGTCACCTTATAAAAGCTAGGGACTACAGCGAACTGGAGATCTGCGTATGATGAGAGGCTTAGGAGTACGACTTAGAACGCTCTTTATAAATATTGCCGCCTTAGTGCTGGCCGGCGGCACCATGTTTGGCCTGGGCGGTATTGCCCTTGCCGACGATGGCACATGTTCGCCTCCCGACCCCACCCAACCCGGCATACACCAGCCGGTAGGCGCCGACGCCAGTACTTTTAGCTACCGCTGCGCAGGTCCCTACACCGGTAAGTGGACGAACGGTTATTATGTCTACGATCCGTCGACCGGCGTCCGCCACCCGCTCTACGACCCAAATTATACCTACAACTGCGACACTGGTGTTTGGACCATGACCGAATGGGACTACAGCCCCGGTCTTGGCCGGTTTGTGTCGAGCCGCGTTACGCCAGATCATGCGCCCAATTTGCCTACCGGCTGCAGCCCTGCCCCTACCACTGCAAGCGCTAACGCTGCAGCCAACTCCTCATCAAATGCCAACCCAAGCGACAGCGGCCAAACTACTATTGCAGACACCGGACCAGGCTCAGGCAACGTCACAAACCAAAGCGTATCCTTGAGTGGTCAACAAACCAATAACACCGGCCTGGGCCTCGCCAACAGCGTTGGCAGTCAAGCCACCAGCGGCGATTCAAGCGTTGTAGCAAACACTGCAGGCGGTTCAGCTGCCAGCGGCGACGCCGTGGGCATGGCCAACATAGCCAACCTACTACAGTCCACCACCAATGTTTTTGGCCCCAACACCGCCGTTTTTACGGCCAATATTAATGGCGACGTAAATGGCGACTTCATGTTCGACCCATCCGCCATTTTAGCCACTGGGCCAAACAGCACCAACACCGCAAGTAACAATCTGCAGGTAAGCACGGCGGCAAACAACGATGTAAGCGCCGGCATTACCAACAATATAGATGTGGGTGCCAACAGCGGTAATGCTACCGTCGCCGACAATACCTCAGGCGGCAACGCCACCAGCGGCAACGCCGACGCAGTGGTAAACCTTATGAACCTCATAAACTCCACCGTAGCTGCCGGCCAGTCATTTGTAGGCGCCATAAATATAAATGGCGATCTAAACGGCGACATTTTGTTGCCACCCGCTCTGGTAAATCAACTGCTAGCCAGCACGGGGCCCAATTCTAACAACAGCACTAGCACCAACCTGACAAACAGCGCCACCACCGACAATAACGTCACCGAAGCTGTAGCCAACAACATTACCAGCAGCGCCACCACCGGCTCTGCCCTGGTAGATGGCAATACCCAGGCCGGCTCAGCCACGAGCGGCGCAGCGCACAATAACGTAACGGTACTTAACCTCACCGGCAGCAACACTCTAGGCAAAAACGACCTACTAGTATTTGTAAATGTACTGGGACAATGGGTAGGCATGATAGTAAATGCTCCCGCTGGCACTACGGCCGCCGAACTGGGTGGCAGTATAACTAGCAGCGGACCAAATTCCTCAAATACTACCAACAACCGCGTGACAGACACTAGTCATACCACAAATAACGCCAACCTAGGCATTACTAACAACGTAGATGTACACGCTGCTAGCGGTAATGCGAGCGTGCTAGACAACACCCTCGGTGGCAGCGCTACTACCGGCAATGCCAACACCGCCGTAAACGTCCTCAACATGGAGGGCAGCAATATCTCGTTAAGTGACTGGTTCGGCATATTGTTCATAAATGTATTCGGCGTATGGAACGGCAGCTTTGGGGTAAACACCAGCGCAGGAGACCCAGCCGGTAACCCCAGCAACAACCCGATACAAGTCTCTACCAAGCAAGCTCAGTTGAATACATTAAGGAAATTCGCGAGCTTTACCGCTGGCAACGGTGGTGGCAGCACCAGTGGCACCAGTGGCGACAACTCAGCCGACTTCGAGACTGCTGCGGTACTAGGCACTCATACCGCCCTGCCTAAACACGTTGCCACCACAGTTAAACAGGCGCACTACGTTACCAAGCCCCACGCCAGTTTTACCTTACCGCTTGTGGGGCTCGGCCTAGCTAGCCTTATATTGCTAGTTGGCGAACGAGACCGCCTCTTCAAACGACGCTAGATCTTTACAAAAGGTGTACAATATGGACATGTTAAAAGATTTTGGGAAGACACTACTCGGCAATCTACACATCTTGGCCATCTCCCTGCTAATTGTAGCTCTAGCAATCGGCGCAGTGCAGCACGTCCCGGGCAACCTACTACATACCAACCAGTCCAGCCAAAACGGTAGCGCTAAAACGCACCTGAGCCTTTCTACAAGCCCTACAGACCCCTCGAACGCTCCCAGTAGTACAAATGACGGCTCCGAGACTACAGGCGTCTCAGAAGGCAGCTACAGCAGCCAACCAAATGCTAACCAGGCTGGCACCACCAGCTCACCCGTAGGCACAAGCCCCGCCTACATACCGCCCTGCATGGACGAAGACGGCTCGCTCTGCGGCATCTGCGCCGGTACAGACGAGCAGCCCTCGCATACCTGCCCCATCCAGCCCATTCAGCCACCCATCACCTACCCCACGCCGCCCCAGCCACCTATTTCCGGCTGCGGCGTCTGTGGTGGCTCCGTTGGCGGCGTAACTGGCTTCAAGGCCGGCTACATGTGCCCCATGTACTGCGTCCAGATGATGTAACCAAACCAAAAGCCCCACAGAAGTGGGACTTTTGGTTTGGTGGGCGATGAGGAATCGCTACGCTCCGCCGCTGCGGCGTGCTCGGTGCTAGCACCTGCGCGCGTCCTCGCTCCGCCAAACCTCCGACCTACGCTCGAGCTTCGCTCGCGCTGGTCAGCGGTTCAAGCCTACCATCTACCAAGAAAGAAGTCCCGCATTTGCGGGACTTCTTTCTTGGTGGGCGATGAGGGACTCGAACCTCCGACCTCGTCATTATCAGTGACGC
>CAZHYW010000046.1:0-3483 GCA_964537115.1 uncultured Candidatus Saccharibacteria bacterium
CTTCGCTGCCATTGCCGCCGTTGCGGATACGCAGTTGCACTTGGGTTTTTATGCCCGGTTTTACAGTGGTTACTAGCGGGGAAGGGGTAACCTGCAGACTAAAATCGGTGCTTTGAGCGGCCTGCGCGACTGTTGGTAGCAAGGCGATGCATAGCAGCAAACTGCCCAATGCGCCTACACCAAACCACAATCTCCCGCGTACCATTACTCCTAGTATAGCAATGTGGGTAGCTTCCTTATTAGCCCCAGACCATAGACCCGCGTTCACCGACCCTCGGTCTGAAGACCGGAAAAGTAGCAAGCCCCTTTAGGGGCGTAGCGTAGAAAAACCCTTTAGGGTTTGTCTGATAACTATAGGAGACGATGCTGGAAACAAAGTTTCCAGCGAGTTTGCTTGTAGAGAAATCTTAGAACAAACCAGCGCCAACTACGGTAATGGTATCGGTGTAGTCGTTGGCGGCCGGCGTAGCGCCGGCAATGGTTACATTGTTGGTTAGGGTGAGTACGGCGTTGGTAGCGGTACCGCTAGAGGTGGCTAGTTTGCGGAGAGTAGTGTCTAGACCACCACCCTTACCGGTGGAGCCGCCCACAAAAGCAGCGTCTACGGCGGGTGTGGCGCTACCGGCCGCTTGGGTGAAGGTGACGCCAGTGTTGTAGCCGTCGGCGCCAGCCGTAATCGTACTGTTGGTACCCGGGGTGCGTGAGTTAATGGTATAGCTGGCTTCGGCCGAACTCAAACCGGTGGACGTGTCTTTGGCCCACACCAGCCAGCCGTTTTTGGCGTTGGTGTTAACGGTGGCGGTACGGGGGGTGGGGCTACTGATGACGCTGCCCGTGCTCAGGTTGCCCAGGGCGTCGGTGTTGGCACTGAGGGCAAACGAAAAGGCGGGTGGGATGGTGGCGGTCACCACAATGGTGTCGTTATCCACGCTGGCGGTGGCATAGCTGCCGGTGTCTATAGTAGAGGGGCCACTGTCTTGAGTCGTTACACTACCCGTGTTGTTGTTGCTGGCACTGCTTTTTATGGTAACGGCGGCGGTAGAGGTCCAGTTAAAACAGTACAGGGTGCCGACAACTAGATCGGTGCTCGGGAAGGTTACATCTTGGCCGCTCACGTTGGTAGCGGTGCCAATACCGAGCCACGCAGTACCGCCAGTGGGCCACGCAAGGTTGGTAGTGCTAACCGTAAAGTCGGTGTTAGCGCCCAGGGTGTAGCCGGTGGGGAAGGTGACCACCACATGTGCCTCGGTGGAGGCCGTAGTGGGGTTGGCGCACACCGTACCAGTAGTACCGGTACTCTTTTGCATACTGTCAAACCGCACAAACACTTGGGTAAGTGTAGCGGCATGGGAAACTTGCGTAAGGCTCATGGCCATCAGTCCACCCAACAAAGCAGCCGCAACCAGCGGGTAACTATAGCGTTTTTTATTTTGGGCGATGCGCATCAACATTTATATAAGTACATGTTGCTTATGTATACAGTGCAGATTTTACAGCATTCCCTCAGCACAAGCAATTTATATCTAGTAAAACAGCTCCATAAAGCAGTGACAGATGGTAACTGTTGTGGAAAGCCCAACAGTAATTTCACTTCCACGCCCAGCTCGCCATGATCGTTTTATAGGTTGTTTCTAGCTGGCTCAGGGTGGCGGTACCACCGGTAGTCATAGTGACTTCGGCGTAGTTACCGCCGTGCGGCCAAAAGACGGTGAATGTAGCGGGGGCGGCCTTAGCTTGAAAGGCTACTGCTCCGGAAGGCGCCCCTGGTGGCGCCAGGCGGGTGTAGCTAGCCGTTTGGGTTAGACGCAGGTTGTAGTCACCAATACCGCGCAGGCCGTCTGTAGGCATAGGGCCAATCGCTACTGCAAATTGCTGGTCCTGGGCAATATCGGTGTTGGCGGTAAGCCGAAGGTGCACCAGTGTGGCGGTGGGTGTTTCGTCCTGGCTTTTTACGACAAAGCCGGCGGGCAGTGTCGCCAAGAAATAGGTATTGTTTATCTGTAATGGTGTATTCGTGCTGGCCTCTGGTTGCACCGGCAAGCCAGTTTGTACTTTGCCCTCAGAGGGGCTGTTCATCCAGTGGCTGGCCACTAAAACGGTCGGCACTGCTACTAGTAGAGTGGCGCCCAGGCCTATACCCCAGCGATGCAAACGTTTCATTAGTGTCTCCGGGCGTTACGGTGCCTAGTGCGTTGATGGCGCGATGACACGGTAGCATAAGCAAATGGGTGGGCGCGTACCCAGAGCCATCCAAAAAGTGCCAACAACACAAGGTACGCCCCGTACACACCAAACATGCCACGCCCGTTCCACAGAGTGGGGCCATTACTAGTGAATAGCCCAATAGCTGGTGACTGATAAGGTGTTACGGCGGCATAGTGTCGCACGACGACTTGGCCGCTTGTGTCGGTTGCGCGAATAGTAATGTCGTAAGGCTGCATGGCGTGGTAATGATGGCGAAAACTGGTGGAGCCAGGTTGGGGCTGATCGGCCTTGGTGGTGCTGCCATCACCCCAGTCGACATGGACTTGGTAGGGCGCAATACCGCCCGTAATACTGCCGCTCCACACCGCGTCTCTGGCTGGGCCGAAAGTTATAAACGGTCGGTCGATTGCTAAGATAAGAGGCGGCACGTTACGGGTCGGGCCGCCGCTGTTGGTACCGTCTGCGGTACCGAGCGGGCGCGGCGGCAAGGGCGCAATATACGTTATGGTTACGCTGCCGCTGTCGGGGCCGCTGTCACCAGTAATGGTGTAAGTGCGAGCTACCAGCACGTTCTTGCCAGGCAGTAGCGTAAGAGCTATTTGGAAATTGTTGTCGCTGTCGCAGGCTACCGAGCCAGCCTCGCTGTCATTATCTAGTATGGCCACAATGACACTCGGTGTGATGACCGGGCAGGCGCCGCTGACGGTAATGCTAGCGTCGTGGGTCGAGGTGCCGTCCTTGGGATCGGTGATGCTGGCCGCATCTGTCGGAATGGGCGCCGGTATGCGGGCGTACACATACAGCGAGTCGGCGGTAACGCGGGCCATGGCGCTCACGCCAATCACAGCAGCGCCCGCCAGGCCGATTACCAGGGCTAGCCCGCGGTAAGAGGTGTGTTTATGGCGCAGCAAATGGCCCGTGTGGCGGTGATGCTGCAAATGAAGCTTTTGGTGGATTTTTCGCATGTTTGTATGTTGCAGAGTACGATCTAGCCGGCTAGAACCTCCTGGCGGGCGGCATGCTTGGCCTCTAGCCATACAATGGCGCACACCGAGAGCACGGTTATAAACAGGCCGTACAGCCCAAACAGGGTGCGAGCGCCCACGGTGCTAGTTGGCTGAGGGGTAACGAGCGCGGCGGAGCTGAGGCCAAGTAGACTGTTGGTATAGGCCGCGGCGGCGAACTGCCGCGAGCTACGGTTGCCACTGGCGTCGACGAGCGAAATAAGTGGGTTATGGGAGCGGAGGGTGCCGTAGGTGTGGCTAAAGTGCTGATTGC
>CAZHYW010000047.1:0-3440 GCA_964537115.1 uncultured Candidatus Saccharibacteria bacterium
TGGTGACCCCTAGGGGAGTCGAACCCCTGATCTTCAGGATGAGAACCTGACGTCCTGGACCACTAGACGAAGGGGCCGTGGTCTCCGATGCATACATCAGAAATTTGACCGGCTCATAGTATCACATCTGGTAGCGCTTGAACAGAGGTAGGTACGGAAGTATATTGGCAAGAGCCAGAATTGTGGGCTGGATTCCCGATCAGGTCGGGAATGACAGGGGAGAGTGTGCGCAATTGCTGCGAACATTGCAAATAAGCTCCTGCCGTCAGATAATAAACGTAAGCAGAAAACACCTCATGCAAAGCATAACAGTCATCGGTGGGGGATTGGTAGGCGCCCTAATGGTTGGTGGGGGCGTGTGGTGGCTCGCCTTTAAACGGGGAAAGCGAAAGGGCTCAACCAGTAACTCCAAGCTGGCTACGTCACTCCGCGACGAAAAGGCTCGCGGCGACATCATTTTAAACACCATTGAAGACGGTGTGGTGTTTGTGGACGAGCAGGGAACTATACAGCTGTTTAACCCCGGCGCAGCGGCCATAACCGGATGGTCGCGGGAAGATGCCGAAGGGCTCGACTGGAAATCGGTGTTTACCTTTGTAAACTCCAAGGGCGAAGCCATGCCCGACACCGAAACGCCCTTTACTCGGGCTATGACGAGTGGCCAGTCAGTGCGCGACAATCAAGCCACAATTGCCACTAAATCCGGCAGTGGTATTGCCGCCAACTTTAGTATTACGCCCATCGTAACCGATAAAAAGGTTACTGGCCTGGTAGCCATTTTCCGCGATGTGAGCGAAGAGCGGCAGGCCGAGAACCAACGCGCCGAATTCATAAGCACCGCTAGCCACGAAATGCGTACACCAGTAGCCGCCATAGAGGGCTACCTAAGCCTGGCCCTAAATGACAAAGTTGCCACCATAGATGGCCGCGCCAAAGACTACCTGGAAAAGGCCCATGCCAGCACCAAGCACCTGGGCGAGCTATTTCAAGATCTGCTCACTAGCGCCAAGGCCGAAGACGGCCGTCTCATAAACCACCCAGAGGTAGTCGAAATGGGTGCCTTTATGGAGCAGCTCACCTCCGACCTCCAGTTCTCGGCCCAAAAGAAAAATCTGGGCATTGAGTTTATGATTGGCAACAACAGCATTAGCAGCAATAGCGTCATAGACGCCAGTGCGCCCGTCTCGCTTGGCGCGACTAAGGTTATACGACCGTTGTACTACACCCTGGTTGACACCGAGCGCATGCGCGAAGTTATTACCAACCTGTTCGACAATGCGTGTAAATACACCGATCAAGGCAAGATTAGCCTGGGCCTTACCGGTAACGACGACGTAGTCCAGATATATGTGCGCGACACCGGTCACGGTATACCCCCCGAAGACATTGGACACCTCTTCCAAAAGTTTTACCGGGTAGACAACAGCGCCACCCGCACCATCGGCGGTACCGGTTTGGGCCTCTTCATTTGCCGCAAAATTATCGAGATGTACCACGGCCGCGTTTGGGTAGAAAGCACTTTAGGCCAGGGCAGCACCTTCTATATAAATCTGCCGCGCCTTACTACCCAGCAAGCCGAAAAACTACAAACCGAGCAAGCTAACAACGCCACACAAAACATAACCGTACTACAGCCAACCGCCACCGCAGGGACCACTGCGCCAGCCGCAGCGGCTACTTCAGTGGCGCCCACAGCTTCGGCTCTGTCCACCTCAGCCACCCCTGTTACTGACCCCGCTTCCGCCACCGCAGTACCAGCCATTGCCACACCTGTACCACCCTCATCTTCCGCATGATATACTAACGATTAGACTTAAGAAGCATAACCATAAAAGAGAACAACAGACGTGGCAAAAGTATTACTGGTCGAAGACGATAACAACCTACGCGAGATTTATCAGGCTCGCCTGATGGCTGAGGGCTACGACATTGTTGCCGCCCAGAACGGGGAAGAAGCACTGGTAGTCGCCAAACAGAACAAGCCCGATCTTATTATATCCGACGTCATGATGCCGCGTATTTCTGGCTTCGAAATGCTCGACATATTACGTAACACCGACGAGCTCAAGCACACCAAGGTTATTATGCTTACTGCCCTCGGCCAAGCCGAGGACCAAAAGCGCGCCAGTGGCCTAGGTGCCGACAAATACTTAGTAAAATCGCAGGTTACTCTAGAAGACATTGTAAACGCCACCAGGGAACTGTTGGGCGAAGACGGTGGCATAGCCGACGTACCCGCAGCCCCAGTCACCGCTGACCCCTTAGCTGCTGCTAGCTCAGCGGGGGCTCCTCCGGCCACTCCGGCTCCTGCGCCAACAATGCCCGCTCCACCAGCGGCAGCAGCGCCCGTCACGGCTCCTGCACCAACACCGATTGCTCCCACGCCCGCACCTATGACCGTAGCCACGCCCCCCGCACAGCCAGTAACACCTGTAGCGCCCGTCATAAGCATGCCCAGTCAAACTACCGTGCCAGACCCGGCAGCGCCCGCTCTGGCCAGTCCAGCTCCGCAACCGAGCGCCCCAGTACCAGCTCCAGCGCCCGTCACACCTACCCCTCCAGCGCCACCCATAGAGCCTCTTACTGAGTCCAGCTCCACCCCCGCCGTTGAATCAACCCCAGTGCCAGCCCCCACGCCCGCACCAACGCAACCCGTCGATGCAACTGCCGCCACTGCTGCCGTGGCTGATGCCGGTACTCAAACGCTTGAAGCCGAAGAGGCAGCACTGCAAGCTCAGATTGCCGATTATGCCAAAGCGCCGGCTCCAACAGCACCGGTTGAATCAACCCCAGTGCCAGCCCCCACGCCCGCAGCTACTACCAGCAACGATGCTACTATGGCGAGCGCTGTTAGCCAGCTAAACGCGCCCGCACCAGCCGAACCAGTTCAGCCACCGAGCATTGTCAATGCTCCTAGCAGCCCAGTCGTGCCAGCTCCAGCAGCTATGCCCTCCGTCATAGCACCAAGCGCCGAGCCACCTGCTGGCGACAACAAAGTTACCGTAGCCGGCAAGAAAATCATTCAACCCATCAGCGACCCCACAGCCTCCAAGCCCGATCTCGACGCACTGCTCGCCAAAGAGGAAGCTAAAACTTCGCCTCCGGTCGCCGCCCCAACGGTTGGCGGCGCCGCACCTGTCGTCCCAGCTCCCCCTGTAGACCCGGCTGCCCCTGTACAGCCCGCACATTTGCCGGGCCAATCATTCGACCCCAATAAAGCTCTATAGTCCCTCACTTGGGCGGCGGCGCAGGCCTTCGGCCTGCTTGCCGCGCCTCTTATTACATTAAAGGGGAACCCAGAAGGTTCCCCTTACGCGCACGCCGGGCTCTCACCCGACTGGCTATCCCTTCCAGCCTGCAACCGGAGGTCTGTTAGAATAACCTCTATGCGTATCAATAAGTTCGTAGCCGCTGGCAGTGACCTATCGCGCCGTGCAGCT
>CAZHYW010000048.1:0-3233 GCA_964537115.1 uncultured Candidatus Saccharibacteria bacterium
TTTTTGGGGTATTAGCTCAGTTGACTAGAGCGCGGCATTCGCATTGCCGAGGTCGGGGGTTTGAGTCCCCCATACTCCACCATATATTAACTTGTATTCTGCGCATTTTCGTCGTTTTGCAGCACTTCATGACTCGTCTATGTGCCGAAAGGAGATTGCCGTTATGACCGACCGACCACCCAGTACCGCCGCGCAACAACTAGCCGACCAATATCCCGACCTGTCGGTTCGGCTCGACCGAATAGGGTCCACCTTAATGGTCACACGACAACGCGTAGGTGGGCGCCCTGGTATGTGGGCCAGACTTATTGGCATTAAGCTTCCCGGGCTTAGAATTGTTAGCGGACTATTACCGTGGGATAGCCAGCCGAGAACCATATTAGAGATGCCGGCGACACCCAGAGGCTTTCGAGATATTACGATTGTTGAAGAACCACTGGCCGGTGGTGTGGAGGGCGATGAAGCCATAAGGATGGCACGCGAGGGCACGGAAATGTTCACCGGCTACCTGGCACTTTTGGCTGCCAATCGCGACGTGCTTAGGGAAATTAAGCTCGCCAATCTGGCCGAAAGGATGTCCGGAGGGGTGCATCTAGTCTACCCAGCCCCACCCACCAGGCTTCCGAGTGTGACTCCGGTAGGGGATCATCCTAATGTGGTTGAAATAGCTAAGACGATTTTTCTTGGGGAATAGAGCTGGATAGTGCCGAGCACGCCCTGAGGTAGGTTGTTATAAGCTCATATTCATGGTAAAGTACTCCCACCTTCGTTGAGGACTGCTAAGCTAGCTACTCCGAGGTACATTCACAAGCAGACAGATATACCAAAGAAGCGGAGAGGCCACTAGCAGTAGCGGCCCGTTCGCTTCCTTGGTGTTTTTGGAAAAACACACCTGCCGTAGGTTAAGTAGGGCGGGAGCTCGAGCAAGGAGGGTTACATGTCGACATACGTCGACGAGGCACGGCGGTTGACCGTAGCGCAGCCGATCGCTACGCGCAGGATCGCATTGCCTCAGAGCGCATGGGTGCGAGTGAGATCACGGGCCTCGTGGTCGAGCTCGTCGCTGTGGAGGGCCGGCTGATTCACGAGCAACAGCTGGGGGTTAGCGATATTGTCGGGCTCAGGTCCCCCGATGGCCAATGGGGCGTGCTGGTTGTTCCGCAAATTGCGAACGGTCCCGGCCAGTCCGGCCTGGATTGTGCCCGGCTCCGGCATACGACCGCTTACGCGTGCCTCTATGTTCGCGACTGCGGGTTCGGTGGTCCGTCGACCTTCCCCTGGGAAGTCGAGGTGGCAATCGCCGCGGAGGTGAACACCTTCGCGGACCTGCTGCACGGCGCCATTACTGCTTGACATGGGCGAATGCACAGTGGCGCGGGCGCGGCACGCTCTTTCGGTGCCGCGTCCGCCGCGTGTTTCTCCATCTGTCTGCTTGTGTCCGCCCCTAAACGCGGACGTTTATTCTAAAGAGTAGGGTGGAGTTATAAATCTTTGCCGTAGCCGCTTAGAAAGGCTTCGGTCGTCATTTCGGGCTTGCCGGCGGGCTTCAAGGCATCAATCATAAATATGCCCTTAGTGCAGTAGACGCCCAAGCGTTTACCCTCACGCCACACATCGCCTGGGGTGCCTTCACCATCTTCGGCTCGGGCTTTGGTAACAATTACCGCGTGGCCGCCCAAAATAGCCCGGCTTTTGGGCCATTCCGCGTAAGCGCGGACTTCTCGCTCCAGCTGCTCAGCCGGTTTGGTCCAGTCCAAGATGCCGTCTTCTTTGGTGAGCTTACGGCTGTAGGTGGGGGTTGTGCTATAACCGACCGTCTGAGCAACTTTGGTCTGAGAGGCGGTCTTTATGTCGCCCGCAATGTATTTGGGCAAGATGTCTTTGAGCATGGCGCTGCTCAGGCCAATTAGATTGCTGGTAAGCTCAGGGGTGGTAGTGCTGACCATGTCTATGTCGGCTTCGCCCACGGCCAGCAGGGGGCCTTCATCCATTTTCTCTACCAGTAGCATTAGGCTGACGCCTGTTTTGGACTGCCCACTTAAAATGCTAAAAGTAATGGGGTCGGCGCCGCGCCACTGCGGCAGCAGGCTAAAGTGGCTGTTTACTATGCCAAGTGGAAAAGTGTTTATAACTTTTTGTTCAACAATGATCCCAAAATCTACCAGTACCCCAACTTTTGACTCAAAATCCGCGCTCAGCACCGCAGCAGTCAGTGACTTTTTATTGTCGGCTTCAATAAGCCGCAGCTCAAATTCTTCGGCCAGCTCGCTAACCGGCCATGGGCCGCGGTGGTGGGGCGGGCGTGGTTTGGTTACTACGGCTTCTATGTGAAAGTTGTCGACCAGCATGCGTAGCGTGCGAGCTGCTACATCCCCGGCACCAAAAAACACAACGGACTCGTTCATTAGTCACCCCACAAATCAGGGTTATTGGCAACGTCTGCCTGATACTCCAGCTGTTGTAAATTTCCCTCTGGGTTGAGCGTAAAGAAAGCCAGCGGGGAGTCTTTAATGTGGTCTAAAAAGACCTTGCCATTAGTGTGGTCAATTTCGTGTTGAAACACACGGGCCAGGAAACCCTCGGCCGTAAAACGCACTTCTTTCCCTGACAGACTGAGCGCTTTTACGCGGATGCGGCTGTAGCGGGGCACTTTGCCGTACAGATCCTTTACGCTCAAGCAGCCTTCAAAATCCTCCACCATTTCGCCCTCATATTTGGTAATAACTGGGTTGATGAATGTGTGGAATGTCTTGTCGGCTTTGTTGTCGAAATCGCTACGTATAATAATAACGCGAAGCGGCACATCGATTTGAATGGCAGCTAGAGCCACCCCAACTTCATGTTCGCGACTCTCTTCCCAGTCCAGGGTTATAGCTTGCATGCGCTCGACGAGCTGGGCTATACGCTCGTCTATAAAGCCCACCTTTTTGGAAGGCAGTCGTAAGTGTGAATTGGGTAGGGTAATAAGTGCGTTATCTTGCATGTAGCGTCAATTATACCAGAGGTCACCCGCAGACCGGAACAGAGATGAGTGACAGACTCGGGTTCGCTGGCCCTCTAAGGGGCAGGGAACACTCGCCGGAAACTACGTTTCCGGCATCGCCCCCTATAGTCTTAAAGGGGAACCCTTAAGGGTTCCCCTTGGCTTACGCCAGGCTTCGCCTGGCTAGCCTACCCCTCCGGTCTTCAGACCGGACGTCTGTGAGACCGGGGGTATTGCCTAGAGCAGGTTT
>CAZHYW010000049.1:0-3104 GCA_964537115.1 uncultured Candidatus Saccharibacteria bacterium
CCGATGACCCCCTGCTTGCAAAGCAGGTGCTCTAGCCAACTGAGCTAACGCCCCCCGGGGCCATTTCCCGAAAACTACCGCTGTATTTTACCCAAAAAACCTCTATAAGACAAGCAAAGAGATCTGGGTATACTAAATGCATGACTAACATCATTACTCTATTCAGGCCCGAGGGTATCTGGCAATCTGCCGACCATATGATCACGCTTAAGAATGGTACAACCCTGCAGCCTATCAGTGACGCTACACCAAAGCAACTACAGATTAGCTTTCCACCACTAGAAGACGGCCCAATCGCCCTAATGGCTTTCGCAGGGCTGGCTGAAATGAGCGATGGAACACCGACTCTACAATGGATAGAAGAGACACTTAGGGGCGAGTCTCGCGATGTTATGACTACACTGGAACACCTCAAGACACGGCTGAATCGCGACGTGGGTGGCTCGCCCTACTGGACCAACCCCCTTATCCTTACCGGCGGTATCATAGAGGGCGACAAACAGTTCTATTTTGATATCAGTAACCAAGAAACGAGCGGTCCACGCGTTACAAACAGATTCAATTATAGGATTCTTGAGGTTGATAAACCACTGGGGTTTATTGCCGGTAGTGGTCGGTTTCATGTAACACCGGAAGATCTGGAGCTACTAGAGAAAACGGTGGCCAAGAAACCAGGAAGATGGAAACAATATTCGGGTCTATTGGCTGCCGTTAACCGACGAATTGCTAGTCACGACCCTACCGTCAGCCCTTGGTGCTATGTATCCTTCCTAAGCAAAGGTAACGGCGCTCAAGGTATGCAGTTTACCAAACCTGGAGACCCGCCAATACCCTTTAGCATTCATGGGATACTGGCGGGTATAGACATCTCTCAAATGGTGCGCCTACTAGTTGACCAGGCACAGAGTGGCATGCTAATAGACCAGCTTAATCTTGGCACAGCTAGTGACAAGTCAATTCGACCCCGGCCATAGAGTGTTAACTGATATACCAATGCTACAATGGCGACATGATACTGTCCGGCAAAGCCATACGGTTGGCGCTAGAGAAAGACCTGCTCAAGATTGATCCGTTCGATGAGGCGCACATCCAGCCGGCCCATGTGGATTTGCATCTGGGCGGCGAGACCGCACTAGAGGTGCCGGCCAAGGGATTTGTAGCGGCCCAGACTAAAGAGAAGATTACCCTAGCGAATAACCTCTGCGGCTTCATGGAAGGCCGGGCGGGGTTGGCCAAACAGGGTCTGTCGGTAGAGCAATCTTCCACCTTCATCGAGCCGGGTTCAGACAATCACCTGACGCTCGAGATCTTCAACGCCAGCGACACGCCGTGCACACTCCAGCCGGGTCAGCCCATCGCCAAGCTGTATTTGGCCAAAATAACAGATGAGATTTAGCTGCTAGCCTGTTTAGGCTTGTCGAACTGCTGGAACAGCTTGCGGCTGGTGCGCTTTAGCTTCATTTCACCGAAGTTACCGCTGGTGTTGTAGTAGGTACCGGCAATCACTTTTTCATCGGAGCGGTAGCACAGCCGCACCACGCCCTTGTTGGCGCCATCGGTGCCATTGTGGCGCACCCCTGGCTCGCTCTCAAATATAACCACCAAATACTGCTGGCCCTCTATGTCCATAAACTCGCTGGCGGTGTGCGTGTTGCTCCAGCGGTGGTAGTAGGTGTGAGTAGTGACACTAGAAAAGGTCTGTTCTACTTCCATTACCACGTGCGACTCGGTAGGTTTACCGTTGGCTCGCTTGAAAGACGACAGCTGCTCGCCTACCCAGCGGCCCCGTAGATCTGGCGCCGTTACCACGCCCGCCCAGCGAAACACCGGCCAGTGCCAGGCAGTCTTATCAAAAAACGCGTAAAACAGCGCGTAGGCGCCCAGGGGTGATAGCCCCTCCACCCAGAACGGCCAATTTGGAAAGAGTTTTTCGAACGTTTGGCCAACAGCAAAGCTCAGCGCTGGCAGAAACACCACAAAAAAGAACACATGGCTGGATTTGGTTAGATCTATCTTCATGACCGGTAGTATATACGAAAGGCGTCTCTAATTAGCTACGGGGTGTAGCTGGGGCGGCCTGTAGCCCGCGCCGAGCCAGAGCCATATTTAAAGCAAGGTCGTTGCAGAGCGCGCGGCCACCTATGCCTCGTACTTGGCGCGCGGCACGATAGCCTTCTAGACCCCCAATAACACAGTGTGAGTATGTAGGGTCTAATAGCGCCCCAGCGATCTCCAGACAAAGCGGCATATGAGCATTCACCCCTTTAAAATCAAACCTGCTATCTATAGCCGCACCCGCCCTCATGTGGTATTGCCGAAAGCTACCAGCTTCGGGCCCATACAATAACCCGCTACAGTTCTCATGTTTGTGCACACCCTCGGCGCGTTGCAGTGGCTGAACATGCCGTTCTGCCACAATCTTGCCGTTGGCATAACGAGCAACCCCGATTAACTCTGCCCAGCCAAGCACGTCGTCCATACAGGCCTTCATAGCAACCCGAGCCGGCCCTAGTCCGGTAACCTCTACCGTAATCGGTTGTACTGAGAGGACGTTACCGGCCGTAACCTCGCCGAGCTCGTACGCAACCTGCTCAATTGCCTCAAGGCTCTCCTCTTTCCAGTCAATCATGACCTTCCTTCATCTAAAGTTAATAAAAAGAGCCCTTCTCGCAAATAGGGCTCTTTTTGGTTCGTGTGCCGAACCGGTAAAAAACTGAGTAGTGCAAATCAAACGTCAGATTCAAGGTTTCAGTTTACTGAGGTGCCGACCCCTTTTGAGCACTGTAAGCGACAAGCGCTTACAGTGCCACAAAAGTGGCAATTGGATTGTCAGTACTGATTTACAATCCAT
Source organism: uncultured Candidatus Saccharibacteria bacterium (assembly GCA_964537115.1). Taxonomy (GTDB): domain Bacteria; phylum Patescibacteriota; class Saccharimonadia; order Saccharimonadales; family UBA4665; genus JAJZCD01. Next base: position 2,852 of record CAZHYW010000049.1, read on the forward strand.
CGACATCGACCTAAGTCTTGCAGTGATTACTCAGGTTGCAAGCTTAGTTTCTCCCTAGAAAGGAGGTAATCCATCCGCAGGTTCCCCTACGGATACCTTGTTACGACTTAACCCCAATCATCTCCCCTACCTTAGGGCCAGGCAAGCTGGCACGTCAGGTATTGGCGACTTTCATGGTTTGACGGGCGGTGTGTACAAGACCCGGGAACGTATTCACGGCAGTATAGCTGACCTGCCGTTACTAGCGATTCCG
>CAZHYW010000050.1:0-3094 GCA_964537115.1 uncultured Candidatus Saccharibacteria bacterium
TCGAGCTAGGATTGCTGGTGCTGCCACTAATGTCAACTAAGTTAAAGCCGTCGGCCACAATCTGTGACAAACTCGAGTCGGAGTTGGCGGTGTAGTGCAGAGTGCCGCTGGCAAAAGACATGGATGCCAAAATAGGGCCGACTATGCCAGTTAGTACGGCAAAGCCAAGTAGCAGCAGCCACCGCTGGCTTCGAACAGAAAATTGACGATCCCGTTTGGGCAGGGCTGTTCTTTTGACGACAAGGTTTTTGTTCGGCATAAGCAAGTATGCCCCTAAGTATTTTACGAGGGGAGAGGATTGTCAACGCTTACGCTTGCTGACGTCACACATCGATCAGGCCGTCGGTGCCGGTAGGAACAAAGCTTATCGTCGTGGATAGGGTATTATAAAACCATGGCTCAAGATGAACTGACCGGCGGCACAGTGCACAAACTGCCGGCAGACTTACAGAAAGCGCTTGCTTCCAGCGCTGCAGCAAAAACAGCATGGCAGAGCTTAACACCCCTCGCCCGCAATGAGTGGATTTGTTGGACGGTTACAGTTAGGCAGCAGAAGACGAGGGATGATCATGTGAAACGTGTGATTTCCGAGCTCAAAGAAGGAATACGGCGGCCTTGCTGCTGGATAGGCTGCATCCACCGCACCGATAAAGCGCTCAGCCCGTCGGTTAAGTGGGTACTTGGTAAACAGTCCCGATCCAAATAAACAGTGCCAGCGTTGCTGAGACATTCTATGAACGGCCTTGTGGTTTTCTGTTGCAACTAAATTGCTGACAAATCAGAGCCTGCTCACAGTAACGCTCGACTAGCGCCTCGCCACAGGCGCAACATGTCTGGCTGCAGGGACTAATCACGCTTAGCGATGTGCTGCATGTACTCTTTGCGATCAAGCGGGTTGAAGTCCGTGCGGGATCGTACCGGGACCGTTCCGTGCACCGCCTCGTAGCGGTCAAATGCATACTCCAGCACCGCCTCGCCACTGCTTAGTTCGGGCAGTTCCTGCTGCAATTCGTGTATGCGAGCGGCTGGAATATCACCCTGAACAATATATACCGAACCATGTGTCAGTGTGTTTAATGGGACTGCTCCAAGCTTTGCAAGCGCTGGCAGGAATGCGCTGAGTGAGCTTTCGGGTATCTCAAGCTCAAAGCGGTGAATTGGTTCACACACAACCGTGCCCGCCGTCTTAAGCGCATCCATTAGCACAAGGGGTGTTAGGCCACGATAGTCAGCACCAGTACTAGACATACTCTTGTCGAATCGGGCGTGTGCATGGCTTTGCCTCGGAAAATAGTCAGCGTGCGTTAATACAACCATGCAATCTGTAACTTCCCAGCCACATAAACCTTGGTGCAGGGTCTGTACAACCGTGTCTTCCACAGCCTTATAAAAGGCTGCCGGCATCTGGCCCAGAGCTTCGTTGGCTACGCTATACCGCACGCCAGAGCCATGCTGCCCCGGTTGAATACGCAAGCCGATGGTTGCCAAAAACGAACTGTCACGCTTACCGACCGCAAAAGCCGCACCGGTACCAAGCAGCCGCTCCACGCAGATTGTAGTAGTACGCTTGAATGTAACGTCGAGGCCGAACTCATTGGCTAGAGTGTCTTGGATTACCTCTTTCTGTACTTCGCCGTAAAGCGACACGTACAGCTCCTGCCGCACATCATCCTGCCGCAGGTTGATGAGTGGGTCTTGTTCGGCTAGCTGTTCGAGTGCCACGTGTAGCCTACCTTTGTCGTCTGCATGCACAGGCGTTATTGCGGTCTCAAGCGTCGGCGGGGCAAAGTAGTGAGACTGTTCAACTTGCCCGGAACCTATTTGGTCGCCAATCTGTACTTCAGAAAGGCCATATAGCTTGCCAATCTCACCGGCCGTGAGTGAAGCGCGCTTCACCACCACCCCACCAGCAAATGCTTCAATACCAGTTATCCGGCCTTCTTTATCTGCGCCGAACTGCAATCGTTCGCGTACTTGCAGACGGCCGCTGAACATTCGAGCGTACGCGACCTTTTCACCATTAGCCCCACGTTCTATTTTGAACACGCTGCCTAAGATTTCGCCGCTGGCGTCAGTCTCTGCTGTCGGCAGCAGCTTAGTGATGCCGTCCATAATTTCAACAGTGCCCGCGCTAGTAATGGCCGAACCAAAGAATACCGGGTGTAGTTTCCCGGTCTTAGTACCTGCGACAAGTTCTGGCGTAAGGGCATCGGGGTTTGCAACGAAGCCAGCGCCTTGCGTGCCTATCGCATTCACGGTGCCCATAGCAGTGACATTGGGCGTAAGCTTGTCGGCTATTTCTTGCAGAACTCGCTCGTACTCCGCGCCGCTACGGTCAACCTTATTTACAAACATGATTGTTGGTATGCCAAGCCGCTGCAATGTACGCATGAGTATGCGTGTTTGCGCCTGCACCCCCTCTACTGCCGAAATGACTAATATGGCGCCGTCTAGCACGTGTAAAACGCGCTCCACTTCTGCTATAAAGTCCGGATGGCCGGGCGTGTCTAGCAGATTAATTTGGGTGCCACTCATCACAAAAGAGGCCACTGCGGACTTAATGGTAATGCCGCGTTGCCGTTCGAGTGCCAGTGAATCGGTCTGGGTGTTGCCTGCATCGACGCTGCCGATTTCGTCGATTACACCAGCGGTATATAGTAACCGCTCGGTGAGGCTGGTCTTACCGGCGTCTACATGCGCCAATATTCCTAAGTTTAAGATTTTCATGTAACGAAAAAGTTCCTTCTGATTGAGGATTGATGGAGGTAGGTGGTAATGTCTGTCGCCTCATAAGAAGCCCTTTCGTTATTTAACTAATGCTAATTGTACAACAATTATGTATTTAATGAAAGAGGGGCATAAGCACAATAAAAGGCTCGGAATCGGCTCTTTAGCTGCAGCGGTATCCTACTAGGGATAGATCGGAGGGCCCAGTGGGATCGGCTTCGCCTCCGCCGCAAAACCATGCTCGGTGCAAGCACCTGTGCGTGGTTTGGCTCTGCCGAACCCGCAGCTTCGCTGCTGTGGGTTCGTGTCCGCATGAACGTGCCAAATAAAAAGCCCCGTCCTTTGGACGAGACTTTTTATTTGGAGG
>CAZHYW010000051.1:0-3074 GCA_964537115.1 uncultured Candidatus Saccharibacteria bacterium
CGACCAAACAAAGAGTCCGGCATTCGTCGGGCTTTTTGTTTGGTTTGAAGCTGGGGCTTTGGTTCTACGACAGATGTCTTGCCAAAGGCAAGATATCGTAGTCGCAAGATTCTTGGAGGGCGAGCACGCGTAGGAGCCTGCTCCGAGCATGGCTGCCCTAAAGCCCGAAGGACGCTAATCCTGCCTCCCCAACCCGCCTTAAGCAAACCTCCAGCCGTAACCAGTACAATAGTGTCATGACGCGCAGTTACACAGTGCAATCCAACTACCAGACTGGAGATATTCTAGTACTGACCCTGGCACCAAAAACTGTGCGTGATCATATGAGCTTTGTACCTGGTCAATACGCTGCCATTAGCTTCTGGCGGTCCGGCCGACCTACGCCCATGCGTTGCTTCTCAATTGCGAGTACCTCGTTGAGTGGTGTCCTGCAATTTGCCATGCGTGTGCGGGGCGGTTTTACTCACGCAGTAGCAGAGCTGCGGGCAGGTGATGCAGTGCGAGTTCAGGGGCCGTTTGGCGACTTTACCATTGATCCTGAGCATGATACCCGGGTAGTCATGCTAGCCGGAGGAATCGGCATCACTCCTTTTATGAGCATGCTTCGTGATGCTACGGAGCGTAGTGCACGCTTGCCCATAACACTGTTATACTCTAACCGATCATGTTCCAGCATCCCATTTTATGAAGAACTGCGTAGTTTAGAGCAACGGAATCCACACCTAAGACTTAGGTTTTACAGTCAGGACGCGGACGGCGGAGTGCAAGATATGGTGCCCGGCAACATTACCGACCACGATATTTGGGAGCTACTGCGCGGTAGCCATGCCGGAAGCACTTATTTTATATGCGGGCCAACGGGCTTCTCAAATAATCTGAAGCGCATGCTTGTGGACGGGGGCGTGCATGAAAGTCGCGTGGTTAGCGAGGCATTTACACAAGCCTCTCCGCTGGCATCGGCTAATGGAGCGGACCTTCGTAGGCTCACATATGGTTTTGCGGCTGCCTCCTTGTTAATTATGGTGAGCCTGGTGATGGTATTAGACCTGAGTCGCAGCGTACCAAAGCTAGCGGCTGCCCAGGCGGCTGTACAACGGACCACACCCCAGAATAACGACAACGCTTCAACTACTACAAACACCACGACTGGCGCCAGCACCACCCCATCGCAAACAACCCCGGCGCCCAGCTACCAGCCTACGTACAGTTACTACCAAGCACCAATGAGCTCGGTTTCCTAATACGAATGCGTCGCTACCAACAAACCAAATATGCCCTCGGCTCAGCAGCCTACCTTACCTTGGTTTTGCCCGATGACGAAGTGCCCAACCATTGGTTTGAGGAGCTGTGGCGGCGCATTGAAGTGTTCGAGCAGCGTTTTAGCCGCTTTCGGCCGGATAGCGAGCTAAGCGACTTCAACCACTCGGCCGGCAAGCAGGTCGCAGTAACGAAAGAGTTTCGTACCCTACTAGTACGAGCCAAAGCCATGGCAAGGCGTACCGGTAGCCTGTACAATCCGTTTGTATTGCCGGCGCTCCAGCGAGCGGGCTATAGAGGATCGTGGCCTCAGCCGGAAGCGGTGAACCCCCAGGTTAACTATGAAGATCGTAAGATAGCCCGTTGGGAAGACATGCAGCTTGGCAAAGGCTGGGTGAACATACCGCCTAACACTGCACTCGATTTTGGGGGGATTGGCAAAGGCTACTTACTCGATCAGCTTTCTGACTGGTTACAAAAGCAAGGCATAGAGAATTATTGGTTATCACTGGGCGGGGATGTAGTGTGTGCTGGTCTAGACGAGCCGGGTACGCCCTGGCGGATTGGTGTGCAGCACGCGCGCCGGGAGACTAAGCCGGCCGCACAGATAGCAAATGATGGTAAGGTCCTGGCAGTGGCGACCTCGGGTGTGACGAAACGTAGTGGTGTGCGTAATGGCACGAAGTGGCACCACATCATCGACCCCCGCACTGGCCGCCCTGCCACAACCGACATCCTGACCGCGACTGTCTGTTCGTCTTCGGCAACAGAAGCCGATGTATTTGCCAAGTGTTTAGTAATTGTGGGGAGCACCAACGCTGAACAGTTCTTGCGGGCAGCCAAGCTGCCAAATGCACTCGTGCAACTGGAAGCGGGCGACGCCATCATGCTAAAAAGGATGGGGACAATATGGGCAGATTAGTGCTACAGACAGTCAGTAATTTTGCTACTACCGAGTTGCATGTGGCAGCTACGCGCGCTGGGACCTCATGGGAGTGGTACGTTATACGAGCGGCCGGTTTTACAGCGGCCGGCTTGCTGGTGCTACTCATGCTCTCGGGTATAGGCCAGGTTACCGGCCTAACCTACCGTTTCTTTGAACCCATAAAAGCCTGGGTCGTACACAAGGCTTTGGCAATTGCACTCTGCGTTGCTATTGCCGTTCACGTGCTATTTCTGCTGTTTGACCATTTTGTGCCGTTTTCGCTGGCGCAGGTACTGGTGCCATTTGTATCGCACTATAGTAACCATGTGCCGCTCTTAGGCTTTAGCCTGAGTGCGATTGCCGTGGGGTTGGGTATATTAGCCATGTATGGCGTAGCGGTTATTGTGCTAAGTTCGCTGGGCTGGATAGAAACCAAACAAGGGGTGTGGCGGTGGCTGCACTATATCAGCTACTTTGTTATTGTGGCGGTGTTTGTCCATGCGCTTGGCGTGGGCTCAGACTTAAAATATGGCGCTTTCCGCACGGTGTGGTTGGTAATTGCTGCGGTGCTGTTACTCGCTATACTCTCGCGTCTGTGGCGGGCCGGTACACTCAAGAAGCCCAAAGATGATACTATGAAGTAATATGCACGCAATTGTCATTGTTACAGCTAAGTATGCAATTGTGATTCCGGCGCTGGCCGCCATATGGCTGTTTTTCCGGCTTGGCAAGCAGCAACGTGTCGAGGTGGTAGTCCTGTTTGTTAGTAGCGCCATTTTTACTGTGGCGCTCATGAAACTGGCGGCTACACTTCATCAAGATCCACGGCCGTTCGTCCGCGACGCCGTACACCCCTACTTTGCACATGCCGCCGACAATGGTTTTCCGTCTG
>CAZHYW010000052.1:0-2883 GCA_964537115.1 uncultured Candidatus Saccharibacteria bacterium
ACGTTTCTATAATCTGATCTGACTGGTCATGTAATTCAGCGACCAGCTTGTCGTACTCAGCTCGATCTTTAGTCTTCCAGCCCACGGCGATTGGCTTTAAGCCCTCAAAAAGGGCTTTATTTTGGCGCTCCGACACCAATTTCTGCCATTTGCGGTTGTACTCAGTAAGTGCGATGGTCAAGTCGTCTAGCATGGTTCCTCCTACCCTATAGGGCCCAGTTTTGTTTAAATGCTTGAGGCAATTCGTAACCGGCCAGAGTGAAGTAGCTAATGAGCTGGCCGTGGTGCAGACGCTCGTGGGAGATGAGATGGTAGATGTGGCCAGCGGTAGACACCTGCTTGCCGTACCAATTAACCGAATTACCCGTGGCTATGGCATCTTTCCAGATTGGCACAGCAGCGTCGAGAGCGGTTTCGAGCGCCATGCGAGTTTTGAGATCGTGCTTGTCATGAAAGGACGGGTTGTCAAAGTAGGAGTTGTCCATTACGCCCATTTGCAGCGCTTTGGCGTAGACCAGCTGGGTACGAACCATGCAGGCGAACTGGTAGTACAGCGGCTGCCATTTATCGCCCTGCGGCGTAAACAGCAGCTGCTGGTCATCCAGCGTCTTCAAAAGCTCGCGGGTTTCACTGCGCGCAAATATCCAAGCGTCTATAGCCTCATCCATTAGCGCAGGTACCCCAGCTTCTTAAACAGCACTCGTGACGGCGGCACAAGGTCGTACTCCGTCAACTTGGCCCTAGGTACCCACTCTAGTCTCTCTATGTCTGGCGCGGGTTGTAGTGCGCCGGAAATGTAGCTGCACCGCATATCTAAGTACACAAATTGCTTCGTAATGCCGTCGAGGTCAGCTTTTACCTCTGTATCCCAACCCAGCGCTTCAACCATACGAGCTTTAACACCTGTTTGTTTAAGAAGGTGAGCGCGTAGGGCGTCTGCCGGGGCTTCGCCGGGGACAAGCGTGGCCCCAAACAGATACCAGGTTTCTTTATACGGGAGCGAGCCATCTGGTTTCTTGCGAAGTAGTACCTCATCTTTCCCGTTCTCGACGACTGCAATAATCAGCACTTTAGTCTCCATGGCTACGCCTCCAAAAGTTTAAGTAAAGTGGTTTCATCGATGATTTTGGTGCCGTAAGCTTCAGCTTTTTTGAGTTTGCTGCCGCCCACCTTGCCACCGGCTACCAGGTATGTTGTATCTTTAGCAACACTTGATTGGAACGTGCCGCCGAGCGCACGGATCTTTTCGGCGGCTTCGTCCCGGCTCATGCTGGTTAGCGTGCCAGTAACTACAAAGCTCTGGCCCATCAGTTTGCCAGTTTTCTTTTCAAAACGTGGCCGCACGCCTAGGTCTTCAAACTTTGCGAGCAGCTCTTCATTATCTGCGTCGGCAAACCAAGCCGCGATGCTTTCGGCGACTACAGTGCCCACGCCCTCCACGGCCTCGAGCTGGTCCAGCGTGGCGTGCTGCAAGGCCTCCATAGACCCAAACTGGTTGGTCAGATCGATGGCGGTCTGCACACCAACATGGCGGATGCCCAGGCCATAGACAAAGCGCTCCAGCGGCGGTGTTTTGGCGGCCGCAATAGCGTCAACCAACTTCTGGGCCGAAATGTCTGCAAAGCGCTCCAGCTGGAGTAACTGCTCTTTCGTAATAGTGTAGATATCCGCCAGGTCTCCAACCAAGTCGGCGTCCACGAGTGCTTCGGCATTTTTTTCACCAAGCGTGTCGATGTCGAGCGCACCTTTGGAAGCAAAATGAATGAGAGCCTGCTTGAGCAGCAATGTACCACTAGTGCCTTTCACGCGGTAAATCGCCTCGCCCTCCGGTCGGTCAAACTCCAGCTCTGGATATTGTGTGGCCAGCACTTTCTCGTAGTCAAATTTCTTGGCGGATTTGGGGCGAAGCTCCAGCACCACACTTTCTACTTGCGGAATGATATCGCCGGCTTTGTAAATGACCACCGTGTCGCCAACCCGGACATCTTTGCGGGCAATCTCGTCAGCGTTGTGTAAAGAGGCATGTTGTACGGTAGTGCCGGCCACACTCACCGGGTCAAATACAGCCACAGGCGTGGCGGCGCCCGTGCGGCCAATGCTAATCACGATGTCTTTTACCACCGTAGTTGCCTGCTCGGCGGCATATTTGTAGGCAATGGCACCGCGCGGATTTTTACCCACCGTGCCCAGCTTGTCGTAAGCAGCCCGATCATTCAGCTTCACGACTAAACCGTCAGTATTGAAGGGCAAACCGTGGCGCTCGTCGTCCCACTCAGCCACAAAGTGCATAACGTCATCGAGCTTGGTGAAGACGGTGGCTTGTGGGTTGCGGCTTAATCCCAGAGCGCTCAAAGCCTCGTAAGCAAACATGTTGGTCGGTACTTCGCTGGCGTTATCTCGTAGTAAGTCATATGCTCGGAAGCGCAATGGTCGTTCGGCCACCAGCTGCGGATCGAGCTGACGGATTGTACCGGCTGAGAGGTTGCGGGGGTTCTTAAAGAGTGGCAAGCCAGCGGCTTCGCGCTGTTTGTTCAAAGCCTCGAAATCCTTCTTGAGCATAATGACTTCACCGCGAATCTCGGTCCGTCCGATTAGGAACTGTGAGAAATCGTCATGCCGGACTCGCTTCGGCATCCCATAGTCATTCCGATGGGGTCCTGAAACAAGTTCAGGATGACGCGTGTCGCGTAAGCGCAGCGGCACATTTGGAATGGTGCGAATGTTCATGGTCACGTCTTCGCCCACATAGCCGTCGCCCCGGGTTACGGCTTGCACCAGCACGCCGTCGTCATAAATGAGCGCACAAGCCAGGCCATCCATTTTTATATCGCAGAAGAACTCGTGCGTGCTCCCCGGCAGCAATTTGTCCATGCGCTGCACCCA
>CAZHYW010000053.1:0-2355 GCA_964537115.1 uncultured Candidatus Saccharibacteria bacterium
AACGGGGCTATTTAGCGGCTTTAACGACCGCTTCAAAGGCTTTGGGCTCGTTTACAGCCAGTTCAGCTAGCACTTTGCGGTCTAGCTCTATCTTGGCAGCCTTCAGGCCGGCAATCAGCTTGCTGTAAGTGGTGCCGTTCAGGCGAGCTGCGGCGTTGATGCGGGCATTCCACAGCTGCCTGAAGCTCCTCTTTTTATTGCGGCGGTCGCGGTAGGCAAACTGCAGGCTCTTGGTAACGGCCTGCTTGCCGCGCTTAATACTCACCCGGTTGGGGTGGGTCATGCCTTTGGTGGCACGGCGGATCTTGGTGTGCTTGGCGTGCGCTGGCACGCCCCTCTTAACTCGCATCTCTGTTAGGCTCCTAGTTTCTGCTTAATCTTCTTGCCGTTAGTAGGGTTCATGGTCATAAGCCCAGACATCAGGCGCTTGCGGGCAGCCGACTTCTTTTGCAAGAAGTGGCTAGCGTGCGACTTGCGGGCGCGCACCAGGCCATTTTTGGTGACCTTGACGCGGTCTTTAGTGCCGCTGTGAGTTTTGAGCTTTGGCATGGTAACTTTCTCCTAAACGTTATGAATCTGTTTCTTCTGTTTCTTTGATGGGTTTTGGGGTAGCGGGCTTGCCGGTGCCTCTTATGACGAAAGTAAGCTGCTTGCCGTTTAGTTGTGGGTTTTGGTCCACGGCTATGCGGTCGCCAAAATCGTTTATAACCCGTTCGGCTAGCTTAAAGCCTATGTCTTTGTGGGCTAGCTCGCGGCCACGGAATACCAGCGTAATCTTCACCTTGTGGCCAGCCTCTAAAAAGCCAGTCACTTTGCGCATTTTCACATCCAAGTCGTGGTCACCAATCTTGAGTCCGAAGCGCATTTGCTTCATATCAAGGATTTTGTTGCCGCGCTTGTTCGCCTGTTGCTGCTTCGTTTTTTGGTAGTTGTACTTGCCCCAGTCAACAATCTTGACTACTGGTGGGTCGGCGTTAGGGGAGATTTCGACTAGGTCGAGTTCTTGCTCTTCTGCCAACCGCAACGCTTCAGCCCGGCTTAAGATGCCGAGCTGCTTCCCGTCGCTGTCTACTACCCGAAGCTGTGGTGCTCGAATGTTCCCATTCAGGCGAGTGCTAGTGCCTATTGCCGCTACTCCTTATGTATTTTTAACTCTGCTATTGTACCAGATGACCCAACAGAGGTCAACCTGGCCTTCCGGCGGAAAGCCAGGTCAAACAGGTTCTAGATAATGTTGGCTACTGATCATTTCTAGTAACTAAACCGGCAAGGCCCGTCATGAAGTGGGCCACCCGAGCACCCCTAGACAATGCTGCAGCAGGGTCGTAGCGCTGCCCAGGATGATTGTAACGCCACGCAGCTTGTAGGGTAGCGCGGCTCTCTGCTAGCTCGGTAAGCACTCTACGCAGAGTCGTAGTGGTAGGTAGTAGGGGGGATCGTGAGACCAGGACGCCACTGCTTGGTGGCCCATCTGCTAGCAGGATGGTTTGTGCGTCTCGTAACAGCTCATCATCTGAGGCTGAAGGTTTCAGCTTTAAAATTGTGCCCAGGTCTCGGTACATGGCGTCTAGAGCGGCGGAGCCGCTACTTCTGCCAGCTATGACTACCCAGTCTCGTAATATGCTCGCGTGGACTTCTGCCTTGCTGCCTAGACCACCCGCCCTGGGCTTGCTCTGATACTCCAGATCCTTACCGGCTATACCTGATGCAATGCGAGTTAGTAGCAATGCATGGCTGATGGGATCGGCCGGTTCGGTCGAGGCGAATGCCGCTTCTCGCAAGCTATGGGTAAAGCAGTCCCACTCACGGGTAAAGTCATCTGCTGGATCATGCCCCGCCGTTATGGCGGGTAAGTGCGACTTTGGCGGCTGAACGATGCCTCTATCTATACGTTGTGTCATGGGCGTCCCGACTGCGCGTTCAAACCGATCTCTATCGAGCAATACATTACGTTCCGCCGGTCCCCAAGCCCGGTGATAGTAGCCTGCCATGTAATCAAAAATATACGGGTGCAGAACAGCTATCTCGGCCTGCGCGGGACGGTGCGATAGGTAGTAATCATGCAAAATAGTCTTAAAGACAGCTGCTTCTACCAACTGCTCATTAGGTTGGGCCTGATCACTGGGGTCGAGTACGCCAGGCTCAATGGCAGGGCATTGTGCTGATCTAGTCTCAATCAGCGGAGGTTGGCCATGGATCATTCAATACATTATATAATCTAAAGATAATTACGTCAATCCAATGTACAACGGCGATTTTGCAGCTCCCCACGCCTAGATATTGCTAGTTCGCCTCATGGTAGGCGTGGGGGCGGTACTGGAGGGCTTCGGCGATGTGTTTGGGTTGGATGGTCTG
>CAZHYW010000054.1:0-2267 GCA_964537115.1 uncultured Candidatus Saccharibacteria bacterium
CGCAGAAGAACTCGTGCGTGCTCCCCGGCAGCAATTTGTCCATGCGCTGCACCCAGGCTTCTACTTCTGCGCGGTCAAACACGTCGTTCAGGCTAATCATGGGCCGGCTATGGGTGACTTTGGTGAACTTGTCGAGTGGTACGTTGCCTACTCGTTGAGTGGGGCTATCGGCCGTAATGAGCGATGAGTCAGCCGCCTCCAGCGCTTTTAGTTCCTGCATGAGCCCGTCATACACTGCATCTGAAACCGACGAATTGTCGAGGACGTGGTACTCGTAGCTGTACTGGTTTAGTAAATTACGAAGTTCGGTGGCTCGCTGGACAGGCTTGCTCATAGCATCTCCCGGTACAGGTTATACAAGTAGCCATGTATTACGGGCAATGCCAGCATGCTTAAACCAAAAAACGTCCATTCGGCCAGCGGAGTTGCAAAGAGAATTATGGGCAGTTCAACCAAGGCCGCTATTAGCAAAAGTACGACTGGCAAGAAGATGAGTTTTCGCCAAATAAGTAAACGCCGGCCGTACACCAACTGCCGAGCGCTGCGGTAGGCTTTAAGGGGTGTCATATTGGGCAGTGTAACAACGTACAAGGCAAATACCGAAGCGGTAACCATACGAAGCGACCATATGCCTAAGGCTACAAAAACCAGAAACCACACCGCCTTCTCCCAAAAATAAATAGCTATACCATAGCTGACCATGGTTGAGTACAAGCCGCTGCCGATGCCTATGGGAATAAGCTGGGCACTGAGCAGCATAAAAGTGAGCAAGAAAGGTACCAATGGGTACATGCCACGGTAAAAACTGTCACGGACTCGAACCGCATGTTTCGCTAACGCCTGGCGCAGCGCCCATATAAACGCCAAGCTACATACTATGAGCAGTACGCCTTGGTACACGCCAGACGTAACCGTAGCGCCAGTACCGGCCGTTGCTAGTAGGGTAGAAAAGGTGGCTACCGAACTAGTAACTTTGCCGCTAAAACCATGCAGCACTGTGTCGAGGGTACTCTTTATGTCTGTAGCGCCGCTGGTACTTGAGAGCCCGCGTACCAGCAATATAGTAAGGACTGCATACACAACCACAATGCCGCCAAATAGCTTGCGGTGAGTCCAGGTTTGCTTTAGCACCCCCCAGAACAGCAACCGTGCTTTGGGTAGTGGGCGGTACGCCGGCACCGGGGGGTGATTGCGCCACGAAAGTGGTTTGTACCACACGCGCGGAGCAATTTGCAAGCGCCTCGGGCCACTTGGAGCTCTGTGGGTGACGGCTGGTTTCTTTTTGGCAACTGGTCTTTTGATGGCAGCAGACTTGGCTTTGGGTGTCGGTTTAGGCATGGGTTTCCATATCTTTTAGGCGACGGATGCGTTCTTCTATGGGCGGGTGAGTGCTAAACAGGTTGGTGATGGAGTGGCCGCGTAAGGGGTTGGCGAAAAAGAAGTGGGCCGTGGCCGTATTTTGGCGCTGCAGTGTACTGCCGGTTTGCTCAATTTTGGCCAAGGCGCTCGCTAGGCCCTCGGGGTAGCGGGTAGTGAGCGCACCGGTCGCATCGGCCAAGTACTCTCGCTTTCTGGAAATAGCCAACTGAATAAGCGTGGCGACCACCGGGGCTACAATGGCGGCGATAATGCCGAGCAGAAAAAACACCTGATTGTTATTGTTTTCGCGCTCGTCTCGATTGCTAAACCAGGTCAGACGCAAAATGGCGTCAGCCAGAACGGCTATGACGGCGCTTAGCGCAAAGGCAATCATACTCACCCGAATGTCATAGTTTTTGACGTGGCCAAGCTCGTGCGCTAACACGCCAGTCAGTTCATTGTCGTTCATAATCTCTAGCAAGCCGCTTGTAACGCAGACAGCTGAATGGTTTGGGTCACGGCCGGTGGCAAAGGCGTTGGGCGCAGGGTCGTCAATGATGAAGACACGTGGCGTCGGCAGGCCGTCGGTAATGGCCAGATTTTCGACGATGCGCCACAACCGTGGGTTATCACGCTTCTGTATCTCTTGTGCGCCATTTACGGCCAAACTCAGCCGCGAGCCGGTAAAGTAGCTAATGCTGGCGTAGCATAGCCCAAACACCAAAATGATATACGTGAGGTCTGGCCCATAGACTCTACCCAGCAGCCAGGCCAATGCTGCTACAAACGCCAAAAACCCGGCCAATATGAAGACCGTCTTGCGTTTGTTGCTGGCTATAGCACTGTACATATGTTATTGCTCCAGGAGCTTCTTGATTGGTGCAAAGTAATACTCGTTCCAGTCGCTG